>NZ_VDCQ01000030.1:85056-100180 GCF_006265175.1 Paenibacillus hemerocallicola
TTCAAAATGTACAGCAAATGTCGGCGGCTGCAGCCCAAATTTAAGATGCGAGATGGAAAACATGCAGCTAATTTCGTTCGAGAAGTTCGAATTCGGCGATTTGCAACATTATCATGTAGTTTTTCCAGTAAAAACGCGACAAATCGTAATTTCACACGAAATAACAGGATGGTTTACAGTTGTCGGAAATCAATCGATCAAAACGGGTTTTCCAGTATCCCGGCAAGGTTACTACAAGCATCATAAGCGAAACGGAGAACGAGCGACTATGTCGGAGCATCTGGCGTTACGGGAAGAGGCGGAGCGGTTCATTCGGGTGTGCTATGCGGAGCTCGGCAGAAGCGCGGAGGAAACGGAACGGCGATTGGTTGAAGTGAAGAGGGCGATAGCCGAGCAAGGCTGCTATGGGCATACGGAGGAGGAGCTGCGGCACGGCGCGAGGATGGCCTGGCGCAACAGCAACCGGTGCATCGGCCGGTTGTTCTGGGAGACGCTGGAGGTATGGGACGCCCGCGGCTTGGAGACGGAGGAGGACATCGCGGGGGCGTTGATCGGCCATATCGCGAATGCCACGAACGGCGGAAAAATACGTCCGGCGCTTACCGTCTTCCGTCCGGTGGCCGAGCCGCAGCGGAGGGTGCTGATTCTGAACTACCAATTGATCCGGTATGCCGGCTACGAGACGGTGCAAGGCGTTGTCGGCGATCCCGATTCGGTGACGTTTACGAAGCTGTGCATGCGGCTCGGCTGGCGGGGGGAAGGGACCCCTTTCGACGTGCTGCCGCTTGTCGTGCAGATCGGGGATCGGACGCCGCGCCTGTTTCCGATTCCTCCGGAGATCGTCATGGAGGTGCCGCTGACCCATCCGGAGCTGCCGGGGTTGGCCGATTTGCGGCTGAAATGGTATGCGGTACCGATCGTGTCCAACATGCGGCTCGAGATCGGAGGACTCTCTTATACGGCCGCGCCGTTCAACGGCTGGTATATGGGAACGGAGATCGGGGCGAGAAACTTGGCGGACGAGCACCGGTACAATTTGCTGCCCCGGATAGCTTCCCTGATGGGGCTCGATACGTCCCGGGAATCGTACTTGTGGCGCGATAAAGCGTTGGTGGAGCTGAATGTGGCCGTCCTTCATTCCTATAAGGAGAACGGCGTCATGATCGTCGACCATCATACGGCGGCTCGGCAGTTTATGAGGTTCGAGGACAGGGAAACCCGGAACGGCCGGCCCGTAACGGGGGACTGGACTTGGCTCATTCCGCCGGTATCCCCCGCGACGACGCCGATTTTCCATAAGCACTATGAGGACCGGGTCGCTACTCCGAATTTCTTTTATCAAGAAGGGGCGGAAGGGGAAAAAGAGTGCCCGCACAAGCAGCTGGACGCCCAATGCCCGATAGCTCACGGTTGACGGTCTAGCGGGCAGATAGCGGATCTGCTTGTTCCGCCCGCGGGAGCGTCGCGCTTCGCTATTGTTATGCCTGCTCGGCCATCAGCTCGTTCACGGTGACGAACGTGTAGCCTTCTCCCTTCAAATAATCGATCACCTGCGGCAGCGCTTCGACGGTATTGTCGAGCTTGCCGTTTTTGCCTCCGAAGCAGTGCATGAGAATGATGCCATCCGGCTTCGTCTGCTTTTTGACTTTGTCGAGCATCTCTGCGGACGAGGTGCCCGCCCAGTCGCGGGTGTCGACCGTCCATAGGACGAGGTGCTGATGAGCGGCGGCGGACGAAGTCTTCACCTGCTCGTCGGCGGCTCCGTAAGGCGGGCGGAACAAAGCCGTTCCGGTGCCGAGCGCTTTCCGGATCGCGGTATCGGTTTTGTCGATTTGCTCGGCGACCTGCTCGGCCGTCCGTTTCGTCAAATCCGCATGATCCCATGTATGATTGCCGATAGCATGGCCCTCCTCTGAGATCCGCTTGAGTACGTCCCCGTACTTCGCGACTTGAATGCCTACGACGAAAAAGGTCGCTTTCACTTCCCGCTTTTTCAGCACGTCCAGAATAAGCGGCGTATACTTTTTGTCGGGGCCGTCGTCGAATGTCAGCGCGACGCGTTTGACCCCCTGCTTGCGAGCCGCCGGACCTTGACCGTCAGCCGGTTTGTGCACGGCGTTCTTGACCGGATCTTCCGCGGCTTTGCCGCCCTGATCCGTCCGGACCGGAGTCGTTCCGGCATCGGGCTTGAGCGCTGCGGTTTCCCCGACCGGCGGCTTCTTCACCGGAACGGCATCCTTGGCAGGTTCGCTCTTCTCCATCACAACAGGGGGAGCGTCCGGCGCGGCGGACATGTCTTGTGCGATGACGGTCATCTGGCGCTCATCGGTAAGCAGCGCGGTTTCGCTCGAATAAATGCCCAAGCACAGCAGCATGACCAAGGTGACAACCGTTAGTCGGAGCAGCTTCTTTCTCCTCATGTTCTTCCTCTCCCCGCAAAACCATGGTGCGTTTCATTTCCATATCCATTAGACGGCGGGTCGACCTTGCGAGTTTACTGTTTTTCGAGACATTTCAACAATTTTTTTGCGGCGGAATTCGACTCGATTTTGCCTTTTCGGATAAGAAAAACGGTTCTGACGGCATTTGTTTTCCGCATGTCGGAAATGGTAAATTAAAGCATGACTATTTTTTGGGAAAGACCAAGAGGGCTAATATGAAACCAATTGCGCGCAAAGCGGTTCTGATTTGCGGCGTCATGCTCGGCAGCTTCTGGCACATGACGGATAAAGCGAGCGCCGCTGAAACGTACAAGGCCCAAGTAGTCGCCGATGTGCTGAACATCCGCGGCGAACCGGCGAGCCGGTCGGACATAGTCGGTTCCTTGAAGAAAGGCGAGATCATCAACGTTTCCGATGAGGCATACGGTTGGGTCAAAATAGAGGCGGGCAAGAAAAAGGGCTGGGTCGCCGGACATTATTTGAAAAAGCTGAGCGGCTCCTCCAAGACGCCGGGCGAAAGCGCATCCGGTGGAAGTACGACGAAGGTGCAGCCGGGCAAGGTAGCCGCCGCCGTTGTGGAGAACGACAAAGCGGCCACCGGCAAAGCCGCCGCGGACAAAACGGCCGCCGCAAAGGAGCAGTCCGGCAAGGAGGCTACCGTTCTGGCGGACACGCTGTACGTGCGCAGCGGTCCAGGGGCCGACAACGAAGCGACGGGAGTGCTGTCCAAGGGGACGCGAGTCACGATTCTGAAGCGGGACAACGGCTGGGTTCAGGTCCGGGCCCCCGGAGTCGAAATCGGCTGGGTGTCGGGACGGTATTTGGACGAGACGGGCAGCGTGCAGATCGCGAGCGAGCGAGCCGGAGGCGGGCTGCGCGGGAAGCTTATCGTCATCGATCCCGGACACGGAGGCGCCGATCCGGGCGTTATCGGGTCGACGCACAAAACGGTGGAGAAGACGATCAACATGACGACCGCGCAATATGTGGCGGACGAGCTTCGCCGAGCCGGGGCGCAGGTATATTTGACCCGGACAAGCGATAAGGAGCAGCCCGAGCTGGAAGGCAGGGCGGAAGCGAGCAACAAGAAGAAGGCGGACGCATTCGTAAGCATTCATTACAATGCTTCTCCCAAAAAAGTGTCCGGCACGCTGACGTACTATTACTCCGAGGCAAAGGACCGTCCGCTCGCCCGCAGCATCGAAGCGCGGCTCGCGAAGGGGCTCGGCCTGAAGAGCAACGGCATCTCGTACGGCGATTACCATGTGCTGAGGGAGAATAATCGGCCTTCCGTCCTGCTCGAGCTCGGATTTTTGACCGATTCGCGGGACGAGGCGACCGTCCGCAAGGACGACTACCAGAAGAAAGCGGCCGCTGCGATCGCGGCAGGCCTCGCCGATTATTTCGCCGATTAGGGGCCGGCCGGAATAACCGGCCGTCCAATTTCATAATTCATAAGGATCGCCTTGCTCCGCACGAGCAAGGCGATTTTTGCTTTATTCTACTATACGACGAGCATAATCCGCATACAGCCTGGAGGCCTTTCGATGAAGCGGGTCCAACACGTTGCCGTAAATAGAGGAACTGTGTTCCTTTATTGTCCCCGAATTCCGTTACACTCCAGAATATAACGGCACAGGCTTCCGCTATTTCGATCTTTCAGGGTGAAAATGATCGTGAACGGCGGTATAGAGGAATGGTTTTCCGCTATTTTGCTGTCGACACGGGTATTCGGGTCCATAACGTACGCCACTTCCGCTATTTTAAGGATTTGCGGTCTCGGAAGCTGGTCTTCACCGATCATGCATGAAATGTGCTTCGCTATTCGCCGAGTTCGCCCATACAGCAAGCAATTGGCGCAATGAGGTCGGTTTGAACACTATTTCCGTCGAATGGCTGGATTCGGCCGCATTTCCCAGGGATTAACGGGTCAGTAACGTTGAAAACAGCACTATTTCGATCCTGGCCGAGCAATATTAACGGAATAGAGTCGATTTGAAATGAGGTTCACTAAATAGTGAACACTGGTTCAGGAAGTGTCGCCGCGATGCCTAGGAATCTTCAATGAAACGATTTCCAAAACCGGCCGTCCGTGTCGAGGATGCCCGCCAGCTCGGAATACGGGATCGTGAAGGTCGGGAAGCCGACGGCGTAAGGCGCGATTTCGTAAGGCGGAAACACGATGTGCAGAGCGTCCTCGGTCACGTAGAACTGCTGCGTCGGACTAATTTCCTTGAAGCTGCCCGGGAATACGTACGAATATTGCGGATCGGTCGCGATCTGCTTGCGGATGATGTCGCTAATGCGCTTAACATAAGGGCTTCCCGGCTTGAACAAATCCTTCAACGCATACGTTTCGCCGATGACGAGATTGATGTGGACGTATTCTCTGGAAGGCATGCCATGGGCGGCTCCGAACGGGTAGTTGTATCCGTCCAGCTCGAGCACGAGCAGGTGGTCGCGATAAAAGGCGACGGCGAAGTCTCCGGTATAGCTAGCATCCAATTGGGTGTGCGGAGGAACGGGCTTTACGGCTGACAATGTTTTCAGCTTTCCGTTCACGTTCCGCTCGGCTTCCGGGTCCAGCATGCCCTCTACTTGCGGGTAATAGACGAGATAGTCTTTGTTGGGCTTATATTTCAGCTCCCGTACCCGGTAAGGCGGCTTCAGCGGTATCGTCGTATTCGGCTTCCAGACGGCGTTGCCCGAGAGGTCGTAGTAAGACTGTCTCTGGTCGACGTTGGCGCTGATCAGATTCCCTACGAACGTCATCGTTCCGCTGCCCTCCAACATGGGGAGGCCGCCGACGGGACGACCGTTCCGGTCGATCCAATACGTGGCGCGCTTATCCGAAACCGATGCATAGCCGCGGGCGTATTCGGAAATTCCGGCGAACTTGAAGTCGGTCAAGATGCGGCCTCCGCCGTCCGCGAGAGCATAGACGGAGCCGATATAAGGCTGAGCCGGGTCAATCGCTTTGCCGACCGCGAACCGGTCTTCCCCGAGCGGATTGATGTCGTTGTACTCGGGCTGGATCAGGAACGCGCCTTTCTTATCGATCAGTCCGTACCGATTGCGGAAATCCTCGGCCATGTTGACGACCGCTCTGCCGCCCCCGAAAGGCAAGGCGCCGGTAAAACGGGGGGCGATGACGATTTTCCCCGCCTCATCGATATACCCGTACTTCCCGGAAGCTTCCTGCTGAAACGCCAGAAGGCCGTCTCCGGGGCTGCCGACAAATGCGTAAGGATAGACGGCGAGCGCGTTGCCGTTCGTGTCGATCAAGGCGTATTCCCGATCCTTCACCTTTACGACCGCTTTGCCGTCCGTAAATTCGCCCGCTTCCTCGTACCTGGCGGGGATAGCCTCTTTCCCCCGAAAGTCCAAATATCCGTATCGGCTGTGACCGTCGGCATCGATGATGGAAAATACGGCTCTTCCGCTTTTGTAAGTGCCGATGTAATCATAAGCCTTCGGAGTCAAAATATGTCCCATATCGTCGATCACCCTGAAGCCCTGATCGTCGATGACGGTAGCGAGTCCTTCCGAGAATCCGGAGATCGAATTATAGATCGGAGGGACTACGTATCGGCCGGCCGTGTCGATGACGCCCTGCTTGTCGCTTCGCTGTACGATGGCCAGTCCGTTGTCCTGAAAATCGAGCGCATATTCGTACTGCGGAGGAACGGCCATTCGGCCCCGGTCGTCGATATAGCCCCACAGGTTGCCGCGGGCGGTTTTGACGAGTACGGGATACAGGAAGACGGCACGAGCAAGCGGCAGTGCGGCACCGCCGCGAGCGGCGAATTGCGCTGCGGAGAAGCCGGCCGCGTGGATCGGCAAGCCGACTACGACCGTTACCGGTGCCCATTGGCGGCTGTCCGGTACGGGGATAAGCCCATAAACGCTGCCGTGCAGCCGGCCGGTGCCGATCCATCGCGAAGGTCCGGCTTCAGCGTAAAATCCGTTAGTCATGCTGGTCAAACTCCTTTAAATTGGATGTTTGCCTACAGCATATGGGTGAACGGGCGTTTTGGTGACCTTTCGGAACGTCACGCCTCGCGAAGCGTTCGCGGGAAGCGCGACTTTCTTTGCCGGGAAATAACATTCGAAGGGAACGTCACAGGTCGGGGCTTGCTTCAGCCTGTCTCCAGCAAATGCAGGATGAGCGCCTTCTGGACGTGCATCCGATTCTCCGCCTGGCGGTAAATGACCGATTGCTCCGATTCGATCAACGCCTCTTCGATTTCATAGCCGGGGTGAATCGGCATGTCGTGCATCAAATAGGGAGTGCGGCCCTTCAACTGCTCCCGGTTTACTTGAAACGGCATCATCATATCGATTCGGCGTTGCTTCTCCTCCCGGTAGAGCGGGTCCCGGAAAAATTCCATGTCGATCCACGTGTCCGTATACACGAAATCGGAACGCGGAATGGCCTCCGCCAACGTGTCGAGCCTTTCGACGAGCCCGCTGCCGTAAGCTTGCCGCATCAGGCATTCGTCCCATGACGATTCGTTGACGATCGGAGTGACGAGCAGCAGCCGGACTCCCAGCGTCATGCAGCCGGCGATCAGCGAGTTGGCCACGTTGTTGTGAATGCCGACGTAAGTAAGGGTGACGCCGGAGAAGGAGCCGGCCGTTTCGTAAATGGTCATCAGATCGGCCAGCGCTTGGCATGGATGGTACTTGTCGCAGCAGCCGTTGATGACGGGCACTTGCGAGTATGCGGCCAGCTCCGCGAGATCGGCGTGGTTCTTCAGCCTGGCCATAATCAGATCGGAGTTGCGCGACGCGTAGCGCGATTCGTAACGGATAGGGGAAATCGAGAAATTGCTGGAATCCCAGTCCATCGGCACGGCGTATCCGCCCAACTGGTTGATGGCAGACTGGAACGACAGGTTCGTCCGGGTGGACGTCTTCTGGAAAAGCATGAGCAGTCCTTTCCGTTCGCAGGCGTTATAGTAGCGCCACGACTCCCGCTTGACCGCCAGAGCTTGCTGGACGATCCAAGTCAGGTCGCTGCGGTTTAGCTCCTGCAAGGAAAGCAGATGGTTCATGAAGCAATCCCTCCATTAAAAAAAATGAATAAATATACTGTATAATGAATTAATATTCATAATATAGATGCTTTTTCGACTTGTCAACCGTGGCGATCCAACCCATGCTCCGGCAATTTCACCGGACGATCGGGTCCATCCATAAAAGCCGATCGCAAAAAAACATAAATTTCTCTAAGAAAGTTAGGTAGAACAGGGCGGAACGAATCCATTATAGTGTTAGTAGCCCGAACGGTTGGCGCTGAATACATACAAAAAAAGATAGGATGTGACGAGCAGTGGAGCAGAATGCCAAGCTGCCCAATATCGTAGGGGAAGGAGGCTTGTTCGGCTTCTCCGGCATGGATGGCGAGACGAACTCCGCTTCGGGGTTTGTCGCAACATGGGGGAGCGATTTCTCGCTGCTGTTTCATACACCGATACGGCGAAGGTTGAGCGTGAAGCTCGAAGCCGAAGCCGAAGTCGTGTATGCGACCGGCGATGCTTGCAGGATTGCCGCGCCTTCCGGACCTTTCACGGCAACCTATGCGGCGTGGCATACGCTTGTCGGCCGGTTGCCTGAAGGGGCCGGACTGCAACTGCAATATGAAGACGGAACGGACTCGGATGAGCTGCCGGACGGCTTGCGGGTCACCCGGGACGCCAAGGAGGGCGATTCCGTTGTACTGCGCATAAGCGGCGAACGTTTTGCCGTTTGCTTCGGCTCCACGATCGCCGAGGCTGCGGATCGTGCTTCGGCGGGCATCGGCATAGCGGCCGACGTGGACTCGATTTTGCGGCGGCGCTTGCGGATATTTGACGAAGCCCCGGCGCTGCCCGATGCGGGCCATCAGCGGCTGCTCGGCAAATGCATCAGCGTAATGAAGGTGAACACGCTGTCGCCTGAAGGCGGGATGAAGCAAATGTGGTCTACGCCGGATCGGGTCCCCCATAGGCATATGTGGCTGTGGGATACGGTGTTTCATTCGTTGGCGATGAACGACGTGTCCCCCGATATATCCTGGCAATGCTTGAAGACCATGCTCGATACGCAGAAGGAAGACGGCATGATTGCCCACCAAATCTCCGTCGGGGGCCGTCTCAGCGTTATTACGCAGCCGCCTGTCCTGGCTTGGGGAGTCTGGGAAAACTACAGGAAGCAGGAAGCGGTCGACAAGCTTGCTTATGCCCTGCCGATTTTGGAGAACTATTTGGAATGGGATATGCGCAACAGGGACGTTAACGGCAACGGACTGCTGGAATGGCATATAGAAGGCAACGTCAACTGCCGTTCGGGGGAATCCGGAATGGACAATTCCAGCCGCTTCGACGAGGCATTGACGCTGGATGCGGTCGATTTTTCGACGTTTATGGCACTGGAAATGGACTATGTGGCTCAAATGGCTGTGGAGCTGGGATTGAAGGAAAAGGCCGCTTATTGGTCCGAGCGGGCGAGAGAGCTGGGCTCCCGGATCGTCTCGGAGCTTTGGGACGAACGGGACGGTTTTTTCTACGATAAGCATATGGATGGAAAATTCTCCAGAGTGAAGGCGGTCAGCGGCTTCTTGCCCTTGTTGCTGAAGGAGCTTCCTGCGGCGCGGACGGAATGTCTGGTGGGGCTGCTGCGCGATCCGGAGCATTTCGGAACGGCATACCCGGTGCCGAGCTTGGCGGTTTCCGATCCGCTTTGGGGAACCGACATGTGGAGGGGGCCGACGTGGATCAATCTCAATTATTTGATTATTAAGGGATTGAGGCTTCAAGGGCGGGAAGAGGAAGCCGACCGGCTGACGGACCGGAGCATCGGGCTGGTCGATAAGTATTACAGGCAGTACGGGGTTACGTTCGAATATTACGATGCCAAAGACGAACGCCCGCCAGTCGCTTGCGATCGCAAGGGCCCCGTCAATGAACGGTACGATATTCGCGTCAAAGTCGATTCCATTCGGGATTACCATTGGACGGCAGCCTTAACCGCTTGTATGCTGCGGCAAAAATACGGGGTTTAAGCTGCGGGGAAGTCGGTCTGCCGGATCGGCCCGATGAAGCGGCGAGTTTTCCGAAGAATTCGGCCTGCTGCGGGGAATTATGGCGCGGAGTCTGGAAAAAGAGGGAACTCTTGATTACTATATAAGGAGAGTCGTAATCGAGAAGCACTTCTTAGGAGGACAACACCATGCATCCCCGTAATAAATCGAAGGCACGAGGCGCCATGGCGCCGCGTCCCCGCAAGCGCGGGCTATGGATCGCGCTGTCGGTATCGCTCGCGGCCTGCTTGGCCGTACTCGTCTACGAACAGCGTCCCGCACAGGCTCCTTCCACGGATACCGTGATCGAGTCGCTGCCGGTCAAGAAACCGGCTCCGGAGGCGGTCGAGTTTCGCATGACCGATTTCGAGCATGGGTGGCTGCGGTATTCGGACGGCGCGACCAAGGTTACGAACGACGGAGGCGCGATATGGCAGGATTCGTCGACGGAGCCGGCCGTACAAGCTCTGTCCGGCAGCGGAGCCGGCGGCGAACCGGCGGATCGCGGAGAATGGAGCTTGGCGCCTGCCGAGCAGCCGAATCCGGCGACGGTCGTCTACGAGACGAAGCCTTATTCGGTGAAGCAATCGCAGTTTCTTACCGACCGGTTCGGTTGGGCGCTGCTCGGAAGCGGCTCCGGTCTGCCGATCCCGCTTCTGGTTACGACGGACGGCGGCGAGACGTGGCGCGCGGATGTAACGGCGGACGTGCGCGAGGCGGTGCAGACGGAGAAGAGGCGCGAGGAGCAAGCCGTTCGGGAAGCGGCGTTGTACGAGACGCCCGAGCAGGCGAAGCTGGCGATGCGATCCGCGTGGGCGCTGCTGCCGGACCAGGCGTCCGTCGGAGACGCCGTACTCGTTCGGCACAATAAGCCGGGCGATGTGGCTTGGCAAGGGAAAACGTACAAGCTGCAGCCGTTCGGATCCGGTTATTACACCTATATCCCGATTCCGATGCAGGCGAAGCCCGGCGAATATCCGATCGGGGATGTCGTTCTGACGGTCAAGGAAAAGAAGTTCCAGACGCAATATTTGCAAGTATCGCAGCAGATGGAGAGCATGCGCCAGGACACGGACCGCATACAGGCCGATCAGAAAAAAATCGATGCGGCACGCAGCAAGTCGGAGCCGGAATTTTTATATACATCCGCCTTTATCCAACCGATCCAAGGCATCCTGACGACGCCTTACGGGTATACCCGTTACGTCAACGGCAAGCTGGACAGCTCCCACACGGCGATCGATCTCGCCGCCAAGGAAGGGACTCCGATCAAAGCGACGAATGATGGTATCGTAGCCTTGGCGGACAGTCTGTATTTGACCGGCAACGCGATCTACCTCGACCACGGCATGGGCTTGTTCTCGCAATACGCGCACTTGTCCGAGCTTCGCGTGAAGACGGGAGACCGGGTGAAGAAAGGCGATATTATCGGCCTTGTCGGCACGACCGGCTTCTCCACCGGCCCGCATCTGCACTTCACGTTCTGGATGCATAACGTGCCTACGAATCCGAACCTGTTCTTCGATACGGTGCCGTTCCGTTGGAATGCGGCAAAGAAATAGGGGGAGCGGATATTATTCCGTTCCCCTGATCCATGCGCGGTTTGCGGCCGTTTCCTCCTCGTCCGGGCTTCCTCCGGACAGGCTCACCCTGCAAAAATTCACGAGGCGCCATACCGCTGAACATCTTGAACCTCCGGTTGAAAGAATGTACCGTCTGGTAGCCGGAGCGGGAATGATGCGGGAATACGCAGCTCCGGCCGCCTGCCGGGACATGCGGAATGATCGCTATAACCGATCTTGCCAGTTGATTCGGTCACGCGAATTGTGATAAGATCGATGTACTTAAAGGAACGGAGGGTTACACGTGGTAGACTTTATCCGAGTTAGAACTTTGCGCGGCTAATCAATAGTGCCAAAGGCTCTGCCTGTGTGCAGAGGACTCAGGATAGGTCTGTCTTTTTATAGGTAACCCCACTCGGAGACGTTTTTGTTGTACACCTTTAAAAAGATACAAGTTCATATCGGATGATGGCAACGGATATAGCCTTACGGCAAGCGATGGTAGATCCTCGTTTGGGCCAGGCGTCGATCCGTTCCTTCTTTCCTTATGGAAGACCCGCGATCCGGCAAGCGAGGAGCATCGTTTCCTTGCGGATCCTCCTTGCGTCCTCTTCGACCGATAACACAGGCAACGGCCCAGTCGTCTGTGTTTTTTTGCTTTTTAAGCATAGACCCGATAACGAGAGGATGATAAATAGATGGAACAACGAGCGATAATCGTGGGTGTCAATTTGAACAACCAGCAAGATTTTGCGTATTCCATGGAGGAGCTGCGCAATTTGGCGGCGGCGTGCGAGGTGGAGGTCGTCGGCGAACTGACGCAGAAGGCTAGCCGGGTCAATTCGACCCATTACATCGGAACGGGCAAAATCCAGGAATTGAAGGCGGTAAGGGAGGAGCTTGAAGCGAACGTCGTCATCTTCAACGACGAGCTGTCCCCTTCGCAAATCCGCAACCTGGAGTCGTCCTTGCAGTGCAAGGTGATCGACCGCACAATCCTGATTCTGGAAATATTTGCGGAGCGTGCCCGGACGAAGGAAGCCCAGCTGCAGGTGGAGGTTGCCCAGCTGCAATATATGCTGCCCCGTCTGATCGGTCTTCGCGAGTCGTTGGGCAGGCAGAGCGGCGGGGTCGGCACGAAAAACAAAGGGACCGGCGAGAAGAAGCTGGAGCTGGACCGGAGAAGAATCGAAGAGAAAATTACGGCGCTTAACAAGGAGCTGGAGACGCTCGTAGCCGGACGCCAAATACAGCGGAAACAGAGACACAAAAACAAAGTTCCGGTCGTTGGCCTGGTCGGCTATACGAACGCCGGAAAATCGAGCATGATGAACGCGCTGATGGAAACGTACCATCCGGACTCGCACAAGCTAGTGCTGGCCAAGGATATGCTGTTCGCCACGCTCGAGACGTCGGTCCGGAGCATCCGCTTGCCCGACAACAAATCGTTTCTGCTGACGGATACGGTAGGGTTCGTCCGCAATTTGCCCCATCATCTGATCAAGGCGTTCCGGTCGACCTTGGAGGAGGTGGCGGAATCGGATCTGCTCGTTCACGTCGTCGATTATTCGAACCCGGAGTACGAGCAATTGATTGCCGTTACGAACGAAACGTTGAGGGAGCTGGGCGCAAACCATATTCCGGTCGTCTATGCTTACAACAAGGCGGAGCTGACCGGCGGCCGGGACGAATGGCCTGCAAACGAGCAAGACCGCGTGTACGTGTCCGCCAAGCAAAAAATCGGCATCGACGAGCTGATCGGGCGGATACGCGACCGGATTTTCGACGATTACGTGCAGTGCGAGATGCTGATTCCGTTCGATCAAGGGCGCTTGATTTCCTACTTTAACGAGAACGCCCATATTTTGTCCACCAGCTATGAAGAGAACGGTACGAAGCTGACGCTCGAATGCAAGCGCGCCGATTACGAGAAGTACCAGCATCAGGTCGTCCTGCAGTAGTGCGGGAGCAGAATCGGAACGACGAATGATGACGGCAATTTGTGGAAAGCTAAAAAGGCCCGGGCAAATTTGTTTTTTGCCTGAGCCTTTTTGGTTCATGAAAGCCTAAGGCCTGGTCAGCCGCTCGAGAGCTTCCAAATAAGCGTACGCTTCCTCGTCGGAAGCTCCGCACATTTCCTCCGAGGGCATCAGGCTGCCGCACACGGCGGGACGCTCGGGCTTGCCGAACAGGCTGCACTTGTTGTCGATCGTAAGCTGCATGCAACGTATACCTGCCGGCTTGCCGTCCGGCATTCCGGGGATCGGTGACGAGATGGAGACGACGACGCAGCAAGCGGCACACCCGACGCGGCAGTTCACTTCAGGAACATCTCCGCCACTTCGCGCCAATTGTTGACGCGCGGGTAGCGGGTTTCCTCGACGTTATGGCAGGCGGTATACAGGATGCCCTGTCCCCGGAAGCGCTCGAACTGGTAGGCGTGATCGTCGATCAGGTAGTCGGCGTTAATGATGCTCTTGTCTCCGCAGAACACGATATGCGTGCTCGGGATGAAGTCGAAATGCTCTTTGAGCCATTCGTACTTGGCCGCAAACGAAGCCGGAACCTCCATGGCGGCCGAGGCGATAAAAATTTCATACCGGCCCTGCAGCTCGCGGATCACTTCCCGGCTGTCCGGCAGCACCTTCAAATCCCGCAGAAACAAAGGATCGTCGAAGTATTTGGACACTTCGCCGCCGCATTTGGCGACATGCCGCAGCTTCTTCCCGTGCAAATGCTCGATCGTGAGCGTGTCGCTGTAATCCCGATTGTAGCATTCGAGCATTTTGCCGAGCGTGTCCGCCATAACCTCGTCCATATCGATCGCGATGCGTTTTCGGGTTTCTCCCATCGGGCATGCTCCTATCGTCCTGTTTTCTTCTATGCTAGCGGTAAACGGGACTCAGGTCAACCGAGTCGGACAAGCTGGACAGATCTCGCATGGATACGCGATTACGGGCTGGATGCAACATTCGCGGTGTTGACATCGTCTATTTATGTGATGAATTTCTGGTTGTTGAAAAAGTCAAAAAGAGAGATTTGCAATACAAAGTGAGGCGGGGGAAATGTTGGAAAGCGAAGCGGTTGACTTTAATATCGTGTTGAAACCGCAAAAATCTTAAAAACAACACGATTTTAACGGATGTGGAGCGCATTTCCCCACCTCTTGTCTCCGGCGCTTCCTATCTTTGCAGACTTTTTCAACAGCCTCTGAATTTACAGCTTGGCGAACAAGGAGGAGGAGTTATATGAAAACGATAGCGGCTGCGCTTCTGCTGCTCGGCAGCTTGCTCATGGTTCAAGGCTGCGGAAACGGCGAAGACAAAGGCAATGGCAACGGCAACGGTCAAACTGCGACCATACGGGGTGCTGTTATAGCAGTGGACGATTACAAGCAGGGGGAAGGCCGGCAGATCCTCATGGAAGTAACGAAGGAGAACGGTACGCAGTACGACAGAGCGAGCGTAAGCATACCCAAGGACGCGAAGATGTTTGCGATGGCCGACGGGAAGAAGAACAAGGCGTCCTTGGCCGATCTGAAGTCGGGGCAAAGCCTGGAGGTCGTCATTACCGGTCCCGTCATGGAGTCGTACCCGGTGCAAGTAAATGCCGCGGAGGTCGTCATCACGGGCGGCGGCGACACGGGAGCTAAATAACGGAAGTCGTTTGACGAATGCGGTTGTTTCGGGGAGTTGTCCTCGGGGCAGCCCTTTTTTTCTACGTTCACCGAAGCGGCGCAGCCTCGAAACCATGCTCCGATATATCGGACTGAGAAATTCTGAGGCAAGAAAGCTGACGCTAAAACGAATGCACTTTATCGGAACGCTTCGATCAGAAGTTTTTTTCGAGTCCAACACACGCGTACGAGCCCGCTATCCGCACAGGACGAGGAATAGAGGAATGAGCTTCCGTTATTAACTCGAAACCCGACGTCGACCGCAAAATAAAGGAACCGCGCTCCGCTATTTCACCGTTTGCAGCCTTTTTTTCAAAAAAAGGCAGAACTAACGGAACCAGTGCATGTAGAATAAAAAGTGGACACCCTTTAAGAGAAACGA
>NZ_VDCQ01000031.1 GCF_006265175.1 Paenibacillus hemerocallicola
AATGTAACGTACAGTTCCTCCCCCACTAATAAATCCCCCCCTGGCTTCGGCTGACGGGGGATTTTTATTTTTATGAAGAATGTCGGCCAGATCGTCCTCGATCCGTCAATCCAAACCACTCGTCATATACAACACAGTAAGCCGTATGCAGCGACCGCAGCTCGCCGATGAGCTGCTCGTCTGGCCGATCCTCGTCCGCCAGTACCGAGCCCGTCTGGGCTGAACATAGATCGCCCGCATCGCGATCGGCTCAATATGATGGCGAAACATTTTAATGTAATCTGTCACTACTTTTTCCAAACCCATAAGCATCCTCCTTGTATTGCCGATCGAGAGGACATCCTGCTATAATACTGGTGCCACCCGTTCGGGTTGGTGGTTAGGGAAGCCGTTGTCTCTGTGGTGGGGAGGCGGCATCCCTTTTATTATTCAACCTCGGACCTGAAGCACTTGCTCGAAGTCCATGCATTCGAATTTGACGTTTAGATCCTGCGATTTCGTGAGCGTCGTACTTGATTTGTTCGTTCAATGAGCAGGTGGCCACGATGAGCAATTGTACAGCGATTGGTTTTACAAGCTCGCCTAGTGCCAGATCCTATTACTGCGCAGCTCGTTCATTATTCGAATGATCGTGCTTTGCCAGCCCAAGCGCATCCTTCAGTCCATTTTGCAGGATGAGCGAGAAGTTCAGCCCCGCTTTGTCTCCTTCATCTCGCAGCCACTTCGGCAGCGTGCAGTTCTTTGTAACGGCCTTATTTGCGGCTGCATCACGGTACGGCGGAATGAACACTTCCAGAAAAACGATGCGGTCGCTGGCCTCCTCAAGTTCGATCTTCTCCGGCGCAGACGGATCTGGAAGGGGCTGTCCAGTCTCTTCAAGCTCGACGATCCGGAAGGCGAGCAGTTCTTTCGCTCTTGCCAGCCCTTCAACCAGATCGACGGCTGTTACGGCAGCTCCGGGGAAGTCGGGAAAGTACATGCTCAGATTACTCTCGGTCTGCTCAATGACGACCGGGTACAGATAGTGGGTTTGAAATACCATTCTTTCACGCTCCTTTTAAGAAGTAAGGGGGAGAGATAGCCGGGGGTATAAGTTAACCCCGGACTGGCGCTCGATGCTTTTCAGCGTTCCTTTTGCAATTGTGTCTCCCAAGCCGTGAACGCTGATGTCAGCGTATTTCGTGGGGTCTGTTGAGCTTATGTAGCGCCGGTGGCTTGTGCCGTTGCCGTGATTCGGTGACTCGACGAACCCGGCTTTCTTTAATGCTTTGATGACCTCTCGCACCGTTCGCTGTTTCCCCACTCCCTGACCTCCTTTCTGTTTTTTATTATAACACGCACTATAATGCGCATTGAATAATTACAAAATTCGCCGCGTATATATTTAAGTTTAACTGTTCTGCATGCGATCACTCTCCGATTAAATGATTGCGTTTTGCGAAGAAAGCAGTCTTAGATTCAAGTCAAATTAGGTACCCAATCGGTACCCAATCGAAAAATATGAGTGTAGATGTCGAAATGAAAACAACAAAAAAACCGCTCCCCACAAGGGGTAGCGGATCATAGTCTCGGGGGCCGCTTGCGCGAACCCCCTCATGGGAGAGGAGAAACCGGACGAAGAGCTTATGGGGAAACGTAAGTCTTCTCCGCGGTTGTCTACGACACTTTTTGGATGTCGATATCTTCAATATTCCCGTTTCGGAAAAAGATATACGTGACCCGGCAAAATTTTTGTGGTTTATTTGCTGAATATGTTACGATAGCAACAACAAATCCGTCGGTTATGCGGCCCTCGGGTTCCGACCGTATGGAGACATACATATCGCACAAGTTTGGGGTGGAAGCGTGAGAGTCATTTCGGGATCGGCCAAGGGCAGGCCGTTAAAAGCGGTGCCGGGAATGGGGACGCGGCCGACGACGGACAAGGTCAAGGAAGCGATCTTCAGCATGATCGGACCGTATTTCCACGGAGGCATCGTACTTGATCTGTACGCGGGTACCGGCGGGCTCGGCATCGAGGCATTGAGCAGGGGGATGGACAAAGCCGTCTTCGTGGACGCTGACAAAAAAAGCATAGAGGTCGTGCATGCGAATCTGCAGGCGGCCCGTCTGGAGGAGAAGGCGGAGGTATACCGCAATGATGCGCTGCGGGCGCTCAAAGCGCTGGGCAAGCGGGAGGCCAGATTCCATCTCGTCTTTCTCGATCCGCCGTACAAGGTGACGGCAATCGTCCAATTGATCCAAACGATGCTGGAGCAGGAAATGCTCGAGAGCGCCGCCACGATTGTGGTCGAGCACGACTCGGCCAATGTGTTCGACGATCAGATCGGAGACGCGGTTCGTATCAAGCATACCGAGTATGGGGAAACGGCCGTTTCCATTTATAGACGTACGCGAAACTGACCGATAAGGGGATGATTGCAATGGGCGACACCAAGCACGATTATACGATCGCCGTCTATCCGGGGAGCTTCGACCCGGTGACGTTCGGGCATTTGGACATTATCCACCGCGCTGCCAACGTGTTTGACAAAGTCATCGTGGCGGTACTGAACAACAGCAAGAAAAATCCGCTTTTCAGCGTAGAGGAGCGGACAAACTTGCTGAAGGAAGTGACGCGCGGCGTTCCGAACGTCGAAGTGGACAGCTTCGGCGATTTGCTGATCAACTACGTATCCGAGAAAAAGGCGCATGTGATCGTTAAAGGGCTGCGGGCCATATCGGATTTCGAATCGGAAATGCAAATGGCTTCGCTCAATCATAAGCTGAACGATAAAGTGGAAACCTTCTTCATGATGACCAATCCGCAATATTCGTATTTGAGCTCCAGCATTGTCAAGGAGATTGCGCGTTACAACGGTCCCATTTCGGATCTGGTGCCGCAAGAGGTCGAAGCGGCGCTGCGAATCAAATACGCGGAAGACCGTTCTCGATGAATCAGGTGCGGCACCGGAGGTTGATTTCATTTCGCTTTGCCTAAGCGCAGGAAGACCGACACGATTAGCGATAAACCGATCGCGATGGCAAGCAGGACGGCCAGTTCGATGAGCCGATGGGGAACAACGGTCCAAACGCTCCATGAAGTAAGGCCATTATGGGGCGAACGAGAGGCCGGGTCGGACAGAAAGCTCGGTAACGAGCCATGAAACCAGCCGGTCAACGGGCGCCAGAGCAAAAGCGTAAGGACGAACGATAATCCGGCGTGCACGATACGGGAAAGCAGGAAATACCGGTAACGCAGGTCGGTATGGCGTATGGCGGTCTGCACTTGCAAATGGACGGCCAGTCCGCTCCAAGCAAGCGCGGCCCCGATCAATGCGGCTGTCACTGAAGCGGGCAAGCGGGGTTGCCCTAACAGGTAAGTGCCGACATGAACCTCGAGCAGGCCGGAAAGACCGCTTTTTATCGATTCGACCGGTGAGGGCATGTTCGGTACGGCCATTGCAACGGCTTCCGACAATAGCCGAGCGATTCCGACCGTATCCATGACGCCCAGCATGACGGAAAATACGATCATCGTCCCGCCGATCATCATTAAGCTCTGAATCGCGCCGGATACCGAATCGCCGAGCAGCTTGCCGAACGAGCGCCCATCCTCCAGACGGGCATGATGCATATCGGACAATGCCCGGACGATGATCGGCTTGCGGGCGTCCTTTGCCTTCCTATTCGCGAGCAGCGGTGTCGGAGCTAACGTTGCGCTGTCCGTGCCGCGCCAAAAAAAACGGAGCAGCAATACGGTGCCTATCGCCGAAACATAATGAACGATAGCAATGACGACTCCGGTTGCGACATTATGAAGAAATCCGGCTCCGATTACCGTCAGTATAAAAAAAGGGCTTGCCACATGGGAGAGCGCGAGAAGGCGTTCTCCCTCTTCCCGGCTGACGAGGTTTTCCCGGCGAAGCTTGCCGGCCGCTTCGGCACCCGCAGGCATGCCGGTAACCGCACCGATCGCGATGGCCCAGCCGCCATGGCCGGGAAGGCGGAACATGAAGCGCATCAGCGGCTCCAGCATCGTTCCGAGGCCCCGGACCGCTCCGAAGCCGCTCATCATTTCGCTCAGCATCAAAAACGGAAGCATCGACGGGAACACGATGGTCCACCATATCGTCAACCCTCCTAGCGAGGATTGAAAAGCGCGTTCCGGAAAAAACAGGATCGAGAGCACCAAGATAGCCGTCAGCATCGCGAGCGTTACCGTATATTCGCGGCTTCTCGCGTGAAACATCCCGATTCGCATCAGTATCGCCTCCAATTGGATGGGTGCTACATGTTTACGCGAAGCGGCCGCCCTTTAGACCAAGCCTGACGGCATAGCGCGGAGAAGGAGCATGGAAGGAGAGTCATACCTTGATCGACTATCGACAAAGAGAACGCAACAAACTGAAGTGGACTCGCGGCTTCCTATCCTCATTCCTCATTACGCTTACGATCGTTTACGCCTTCTATTTCATTCCGGTACCCTATTACATTTACAAGCCCGGGACGGCAGAGGCGATTAAACCGATGGTCCGAGTAGCGAGCGGCGACGAGGAAGAGAAAGGCGCATTTATGCTGACAACGGTAACGATGGGCCGCTCCAGCATATTCAGCTATTTGACCGCCAAACTGAGCCCGAACACGGAAATCCGCAAAAAAGAAGAGGTGCTGCGGGGAAGCTCGGAGAAAGAATATTCGACCCGGCAGGAATACGTCATGCTGGATTCGCAGAGCAGCGCCATACAAGCGGCCTACAAGCAGGCGGGCATAACGTACAAAATCGATTCGCAGGGCGTTCTCGTCATGCAGACGATGGAAGGGTACCCGGCCGACGGCATTCTCCAACCGGGCGATAAAATCGTGAAGGTCGGCTCCAAAACGATCGTCAAGCACGAGGATATTTTGAACGAGCTGAAGGAGCGCAAAGCCGGGGAGTCGATCGAGGTAACCGTCACGCGGGGCAAGACGGAGAAAAAAGTGGCCGTAACGCTGCAAGATTTGAACGTAGTGGACAAGGAGAAGGGGCGCACCGGCACTGCGGCCGGAACGGACACCTCCGTGCCGCGTATCGGCTTCGGCATCTCGACGGCGGAGCTGCTCGAGATCGCACCGGAGCAAGGGGACAAAAAAGTAACGATCGATGCCGGCGAAATAGGCGGACCTTCAGCCGGATTGTTGTTTTCGCTGGAAATTTATAACCAGCTCACGCCGGGGGACTTGTCCAAAGGATACCGGATCGCCGGTACGGGCACCATCGACGCGAAGGGCACCGTATGCTCAATCGGAGGCATCCGTCAAAAAATCGTCGCCGCGGACCGGGAGAAGGCCGATATTTTCTTCGCGCCCGTGGACCGCAAAAAAGGGGAGTGCAGCCTTGCCGCCGACGTGCCGAACGCATCCGACGCGGCGGATCAGGCGGGCAAGATCGGTACGAAGATGAAAGTGGTTCCCGTCGCCACGCTGGATGACGCCGTTCGCTATTTGGCAGGATTGCAGCCGAAAACATAGATCATACGCCCTGATCTTGCTCGTCTCCCAGACGGAGCGGCGGTTGGGAATAATCGCGAGACAGATCTTGCTGGGATGGCGAACGGTACGCCAAAGCATGGACGGCGGCTGCCTGAATGTCGAGGTCCAGGAACGGATGACGGCAGGAAGCCGTCCTCGTGACGACAGGGACTGCGGCCGTTTTTCGCATCGTCTTCAGCAGCATTTGTCCGCGAGGGGAGAAGCCGAGTACGCGCAAATACGGGACGCCCCGGCGCAGCAGCCCGATCGACAGCGCGTCTTTGCGGTGATTCAGCAAAATGCGCGTCATCGTTCGCTGCAGCTTGGTACGCGTATATCGTTTCGTCTTTAAAGCATGCATCAGCTGCTCGAACGGCTGGCCCCCGTCCGGATTCACGGTGCCTATCGCACGTTTGATACGGTGCTCCAATCCTTCGGTCACCTCGCCGTACTCGGACAGCTCGGCCGTGCCGGTGACGGCAATGCGCGCGAATAGCGTCCGGAAAAACGATTCCCAGTTCACCGGTGCGCGTCCGGCGGCCAATTCCCGGCGCAGGATGCTCCAGGTGTATTCCGGTACGAAAGGACGCAAGGCGTTTGCATTTGCATCCGTGTCCTCGGCAAGCAGCTTGCGGAGCGCCGTAGCGCTGGCGATGCGCTCGTCGGAAATATCCGTTTGACTATAGCCGGCTTTATGGCGGCGTATCGTGCAGGGGCGCATCTTGCCTTTCAGCCGCTCCAAGGCAAGCAAATAATGAAGGCCCAACGTATTGTTCGGCTGGGCCAGCCATTCGTGATCACGCTCCTCCAGCAGCGATCCGGCTGCCGCCGCATAAGCGGACGGGTAGCTGGCCCCGCTTTTTAACCGGGCCCGAATCGTGTCGCGAAAAGCGGTAGAACCAGAGCCGGCATCTCCCGATCCGGTCTCCGATAAGTCCTGCGGCAAGCTGGAGCGGTCCTCGGCATGAAGCCGTCTCGCCGTCGACTGCAGCCGTTCAAGATCGCCGCTCTCGCTGCCGAAGCAGAAGGCGTCGACGACACCCGTAGCTTCGAGAGCCGATACGGCGCCGAAAGCGAACCATTCGGCAGGCTGCGTCGAATAAGCGACGGGCAGCTCGATCACGAGATCGGCTCCCATCGCGAGCGCCATTTCGGTGCGCGCCCATTTGTTCACGAGAGCGGGTTCGCCCCGCTGGAGGAAGCTGCCGCTCATGACGGCGACGACGGCATCCGCCTCTGATACAATCTTGCTTTGTTGGAAATGATAAACGTGGCCGTTATGCAGAGGATTGTATTCGACAATAATTCCGACCGTTTTCAATGGAAGAACTCCTTGTCCGTAATTGTCTCTCATTACTGCTTCGCGGGCAAATCCTTACCCCATATACTATATCATGCAGTGAAAATGTTGACAAAGCAGGAACAGAATCGATATAATAGTCTATGTTTGTTTGGAGTGATTAACATGCATTTAAACATTCGGGATTTGGCTTCCCATTCGGGACAGGTCCGGCATGCCGAAGACATGGATGTCGGGCATTTGTTTCAAGGGGAGAGCGATGTAACGCGTGTCGAACCGCTTCGCGTCGATGTGCGGGCCATGACCGATTCCGGCATTGTGGATGTATCCGGAACGATGACCCTGCTCGCCGAATTCGTTTGCTCGCGCTGTCTTACCCAGTACGGCCAGCGGCTGTCTATTCCGTTCAGGGAAAGATTCACGCGAGACAAAGGACGTTCGGACGCCGATGAAGACGATTTGCACGTGATCAACGAAGACGTCGTCGACCTGACGCCGTACGTCGAAGAGAGCGTCCTGCTCGGCTTGCCTTACATTCCGGTATGCACTCCAGAATGCAAAGGCTTGAATCCGGAGACGGGGGCGAATCTGAATATCGATCCCGCGGCCCTACCGGAAGCGCGAATCGATCCGCGATTGGCCGTGTTACAGCAATTGCTAGACAAAGGGAAAGAGTAGTCATAAGATTTGTGAAGGAGGTGGGAATATGGCAGTTCCTTTTCGAAGAACTTCTAAAGCGACCCGCGACAAACGCCGTACTCACTTTAAATTGTCCGTACCGGGCATGGTAAAATGCGAAAATTGCGGAGAATTCAAGCTCGCTCACCGCGTTTGCAAAGTGTGCGGAACTTACAAGGGCAGAGAGATCGTCAAGCAGTAATAACGGATGCTTGCAAGAGCACTTCATTTCGATGAGGTGCTTTTTTCTTTTTTCGGAGAACTTTTCGGATAATGTCCATCGGAGATCGCCGCTTTCGAGGGGATCGTTCGCGGAGTAGAAATACTTTCTTTTTCAACCGGAATAATTTATACTAACGTTTAGTACCTGGTAATAATCGATACGTCGATTCATATAGCGAAACGAGCGAAACGCACGAAGATCCGAAAGTGGGTGCCCGTCATCGAACGAATGCCAAAACGTCAACGCCAGCAGCAGTTGGCCAAGGAGCTTGAACGGAATCCGTTCGTCACGGACGAGGAGCTTACCCGCATGTTCAAGGTAAGCATCCAAACGATTCGTCTCGACCGGCTGGAGCTAGGCATTCCGGAGCTTCGGGAACGGCTGAAGCTGATGGCCGAGCGGACATACGATCAAGTGCGGTCTTTGCCCCTTCACGAGGTAATCGGAGACGTTATAGACCTGCAGCTGGACAAGAGCGGAATATCGATGTTCGAAATCAAGGAGGAGCATGTGTTTTCCCGGACGAAAATAGCCCGCGGCCACCATGTCTTCTCACAGGCGAATTCGCTTGCGATCGCCGTGATCAACAATGAAATGGCATTGACCGCATCGGCGGACATCCGGTTTATCCGGTCGGTGAAGCTGGGCGAGAAATGCATCGCGAAAGCGTATGTCCGCACCGTGTCCGGACAAAAGGGGAAAGCGAAGGTCGAAGTGTTCACGTACGTCGGGGAAGAGACGGTGTTTCACGGAAACTTCATGATCTACCGGTCTCCGAGCGAATTGAACGAAAGAGGGGAAGAGCTGCATGCGAATCGCGATTGATGCCATGGGCGGGGACCGAGGGTCCGCCGTGACGGTTGAAGGTGCGCTGCTGGCGGCAAAAGAATGGAACGATGTGGAGATCGTACTGGTCGGAGACGAGAGCCAAATCGCGAGCCACATGCCTGCCGGCTCCAAACCGGGCAATGTAACCGTGCACCATACGGCCGACATCATTGCAGCCGATGACGAACCGGTGCGCGCCGTGCGCAGGAAAAAGGACGCCTCCATGGTCGTCGCCGGTCGGATGGTAAAGGAAGGCGCTGCCGCTGCGATGATCTCGGCGGGCAATACCGGCGCTTTGATGGCAACGGGATTACTGATCGTCGGTCGGATCGATGGGATTGAACGGCCCGCTCTGGCGCCCATGCTTCCGACTATGGACGGCAGCGGCGTGCTGGCGCTGGATCTCGGCGCGAATATGGATGCTTCGGCGGATAATTTGCTGCAGTACGCTATCATGGGCAGCATCTTTCGGAACAAGGTGCACGGACTGGCGAAGCCGCGCGTCGGCTTGCTCAACGTAGGGACGGAAGCGGCCAAAGGGAATGAATTGACGAAAGCCGCCTATCCTTTGCTTGAACGGGCCCCTATCCATTTCGTAGGCAACGTGGAGGCAAGGGACTTGCTGCACGGCAGCTGCGACGTGCTCGTGTGCGAAGGATTTGCCGGCAACATTTTGCTGAAGGCGATGGAAGGTACGGCGGGTGCGGTTTTCTCCGCATTGAAAACGGAATTTACCCGCTCGTTCATGAGCAAGCTGGCCGCGGCCGTCCTGAAACCAGGATTGTCCGCTTTCAAGAAGAAGATGGATTATAGCGAGCATGGAGCCGCGCCTCTGCTAGGCATCAATGGACTCGTCTTGAAAAGTCATGGCTCTTCGGATGCCAATGCGATCAAAAACGCCGTAAGGCAAGCGCGTATTGCCATTGAGAATCGTCTGGTCGAGGCGATTTCTACGGAAACCAGCGGGAAGCGAGATGGATAACATGAATGGAGTACCTGTAGGCATTATTGGAACCGGCATGTATGTGCCGGAGCGGGTGTTGACGAATCGGGAACTGGAGCAGCTGGTGGAGACGAACGACGAATGGATCGTCAGCCGGACGGGCATTCGCGAACGGCGGATCGCTTCCAAAGAGCAGGCCACCTCCGATCTGGCTTACGAAGCCGCTCTCGAGGCGCTGGGGAATGCCGGCGTAGCGGCGGAAAACCTCGATTTGATTATCGTCGCGACGGTAACGCCGGATATGTCGTTTCCTTCGACGGCCTGTATTTTGCAAAGCCGGCTCGGAGCGAAAAAGGCGGCCGCATTCGATTTGTCCGCGGCATGCTCCGGTTTCATATACGGGCTGGCCAACGCATCGGCGCTGATCGCCAGCGGCATGTACAAAAACGCGCTCGTCGTCGGGGCGGAATGCTTGTCTAGAATTACCGACTATACGGACCGCAATACGTGTATCCTGTTCGGTGACGGAGCGGGAGCGGTCGTATTGGGCGAAGTTGCGGAAGGGCGCGGATTCCGGTCGTTCGAGCTCGGAGCCGACGGCTCCGGCGGAGAATTGCTGAAGGCATGCGGGGGCGGCTCGCGCAATCCGGTCAGCCAGGAAGTGCTGGACTCGAAAATGCAATACATCTACATGGCGGGCAAGGAAGTGTTCAAGTTCGCCGTCAAAATCATGGGCTCCGCAGCCGAAGAAGCGCTGCGCAAGGCGGGGGTCGACAAGAGCGAAATCGATCTGCTCATCCCGCATCAGGCCAACATCCGCATCATTCAATCGGCTCTCGAGCGACTGGAGCTGCCGGAAGAGAAATGCATGATCAACTTGAATAAATACGGCAACGTTTCGGCGGCCTCCATACCGATCGCGCTTGCCGAAGCGGTGCGCGAGGACCGGATCAAGGAAGGCGACCAGCTGCTGTTCGTCGGCTTCGGCGGCGGACTGACCTGGGGCGCATCCGTATTGGTGTGGTAATGGCAAGGCTCCATTCTAAGTCTCATGATGGAAAGGGGAACGACTGATGAAACGAATCGCGTTTGTGTTTCCCGGACAAGGCGCGCAAGCCGTCGGTATGGGAAAGGATTTGTACGAGAGCCATGCGGGCGCCAAGAGCCGTTTCGAGCAAGCGGACGAAGCGCTCGGCTTCAAGCTGTCCGACATTATTTTTCATGGTCCCGATGAAGAGTTGAAGAAGACGACGAATACGCAGCCGGCACTGCTTGCGACCAGCATCGCGATACTGGAAGCGGTGAAACAACTGGACATTCAGCCCGATTTCGTAGCCGGCCACTCCTTGGGCGAATATTGCGCGCTGGTCGCCGCGGACGTAATGAGCTTCGAGGATGCGGTTCGGACGGTCCGGGCTCGCGGCGAGTTCATGGAACAGGCTGTACCGAGCGGCAAAGGCGGCATGGCGGCGGTGCTAGGCGCAGAACGCGAACGATTGGCCGAGCTGTGCAGGTCCGTGTCGGAGGAGATCGGTGTCGTCGAGATGGCCAATGTGAACTGTCCGGGACAAATTGTCGTCTCGGGAAGCGCCGAGGGCGTGCAGGCGGTCGTAGAGCGCGGCAAGGAAGCCGGGGCGAAGCGGGTCATTCCGCTGGAAGTGAGCGGGCCGTTCCACTCGTCCTTGATGAAGCCGGCGGCGGACAAGCTGGCGGGCACGCTTGCAAGGCTGGAGATGAAGGACGCCAGCATTCCAGTCGTTGCCAACGTAACGGCCGATTCGGTGCTTCAAGCGGAACAAATCCGCAGTCTGCTCGTCGATCAGGTCGTCTCTCCCGTACTGTGGGAAGACAGCGTCGCATGGATGATCGCGCAAGGCGTCGACACGTTCGTCGAGATCGGCTCGGGCACGGTTTTGGCCGGATTGATCAAAAAAGTGGACAAGCAGGTGCAGGCCGTATCGATCAACAGCCGCGAAGCTTTGGAGAAATTCGCCGCTGAGCTGCAAGCCGTTCGATCGTCATCTTGAAGGAGGGATAGCGATGCTGGAAGGAAAAGTGGCGCTCGTAACCGGAGCATCACGTGGGATCGGCCGGGCGATAGCGATTGGCTTGGCCGAAGCAGGAGCCGATGTCGTCGTCAATTACGCGGGCAGCGAGCAGGCCGCCGAGGAAGTCGTGCGCCATATCGAAGGATTGGGCCGCCGTTCTTTCAAAGTAAAGGCCAACGTAGCTTCTTCCTCCGAAGTGGAGGAGATGGTCAAGCAGACGCTCGAGCGGTTTCAGAAGATCGACATCATGGTCAACAACGCGGGCATTACGCGCGACAATCTGATCATGCGCATGAAAGAGGAAGAATTCGACCAAGTTATCGATACGAACCTGAAGGGCGTATTCAACTGCATCAAGGCGGTTACGCGTCCGATGATGAAGCAGCGTGCAGGCAAAATCATCAACATTTCTTCCGTCGTCGGCGTGCTTGGCAATGCCGGGCAAGCGAACTATGTCGCGGCCAAAGCGGGAGTGATCGGATTGACCAAATCGGCCGCGAGGGAATTGGCCTCCCGCAACATCGCGGTCAATGCGGTCGCGCCGGGGTTTATCGAAACCGATATGACCGACAAGCTGACGGCCGAGCAGCGCGAATCGATGCTGCAGCAAATCCCGTTCGCCCGGCTGGGACAACCGGAGGATATTGCCCGGGTCGTCCGGTTTCTGGCGTCGGACGATTCCGCCTACATGACGGGGCAGACGATCCATGTCGACGGCGGCATGTATATGTAAGGGAAAACCGTCGAATGCCGCAGATCCTTGGCCTGTGCGGCGAGCTGTCGGACAGGTATGGCATTTTGCTTTCGTTTCTCGTATAATACCAAGGAGGAGGTGAACGGGATGTCCGATATTTTTGACCGCGTGAAGCGCATTGTGGTCGATCGCCTCGGGGTTGAAGAGTCTGAAGTCGCCCTCGAAGCATCTTTTAAAGACGATTTGGGTGCAGATTCCCTCGACGTAGTCGAATTGGTTATGGAGTTGGAAGACGAGTTCGATCTGGAAATTTCCGACGAAGATGCTGAGAAGATTACAAGCGTAGGAGAGGTAGTAGAATACATAAAGTCTCATACCTAAACAAGCGTTTAAAGTCCCGTTTTCATGTCAGGAACGGGACTTCTCCTCATTAAATATGCAAACGATGTCTTCGGCGCATGGCCGAAGCTTCCGATAAAGCAGTATACAATCGTCGTGATGTCGAAGAGGTGGGAACTGATGAAACGAAGAGTCGTCATAACCGGAATGGGTGTCATGTCTTCCTTGGGGCACGATCTGGAGACATTTTGGAATAACCTGATGGCAGGCAAATCCGGCGTCTCGATTATCGAGTCGTTTGACACGAGCGAGTATACGACCCATATCGCCGCAGAAATCCACGATTTCAATCCGGAAGATTATATGGATAAGAAAGAAGCCCGGCGCATGGACCGGTTCGTCCAATTCGCCGTGGCGGCCAGCCAGTTTGCCGTAAAGGACGCAAAGCTCGAAATCGGCGAGAACACGGACCCCGAGCGCTGCGGCGTATATGTAGGCTCGGGAATCGGCGGACTCGGAACATGGGAAGAGCAGCATAAAATATTGCTGGAGAAGGGACCGAAGCGGGTAAGCCCGTTCTTCATCCCGATGATGATCGCCAATATGGCGTCCGGACAAATCTCCATGCTGTTCGGCGCGAAAGGCCCGAACAGTACGGCGGTTACCGCTTGCGCTACGGGCACGCACTCGATCGGCGATTCGTACAAGCTGATTCAGCGCGATGACGCCGACGTGATGATTTGCGGCGGCGCCGAGGCGACGATCCGTCCGACGGGCATGGCCGGCTTCTGCGCCTTGAGAGCGATGTCGACGCGCAACGAAGAGCCGGAGAAGGCGAGCCGTCCGTTCGATACGGAGCGCGACGGTTTCGTCATGGGAGAAGGAGCCGGGATCCTCGTGCTCGAGGAGCTGGAGCATGCCCGCAAGCGCGGAGCCCACATCTATGCCGAAGTAATCGGTTATGGGATGTCCGGAGACGCGCACCATATGACCGACCCTGATCCGGAAGGCGCGGCGCGCTGCATGTCGCGGGCGATCCGGGACGCGGGCATCGAGCCGCCGGAGATCGACTATATCAATGCGCATGGCACTTCCACGCCGGTTGGCGACAAATCGGAGACGACGGCGATCAAGAAGGCGCTCGGCGACCATGCCTATAAAGTGGCGGTCAGCTCGACCAAATCGATGACCGGGCATCTGCTCGGCGCGGCCGGCGGCGTAGAGGCGGTCATTACCGGTTTGACGCTTGAACGAGGCAGGATTGCCCCGACGATCAACTTGGACAATCAAGATCCGGAATGTGATCTCGACTACGTGCCGAACGTTCCTAGAGATGCGGATGTACAGATCGCCATGTCCAATTCATTCGGCTTTGGCGGTCACAATGCGACGATCATTTTGAAGCGCTTCGCGGAATAAGCTTCTCCGTATTGCGATTGCCATAACCGTTTTGTCTTCGGTCCAATCGGTTAATGCGGGGATTTTTCGAATACAAACGGCATGCGTGGGCGAATCCTACTATCGGATCGAAACGATGGGCGGTGGATTTCGTTGAAATCATTGAAAAAGCTGCAAGCGGAACTCGGAATCGCGTTCCAGGAGCCTCATCTGTTAAAGCAAGCGTTCACCCATTCGTCCTACGTCAACGAACAGCGCTCTACCGTATCTCAGGACAATGAGAGGCTGGAGTTTCTGGGAGACGCCGTCCTGCAGTTGACGGTGTCGGAATATTTATTCCGGACGTATCCCGATCGGCCGGAGGGCGAATTGACCAAGCATCGGGCTTCGATCGTATGCGAGCCCTCCTTGGTCCAATTTGCCGAGAGGCTCGACTTCGGTTCGTACGTTTTTCTGGGCAAAGGAGAAGAGCTGACGGGCGGACGGACGAGACCTGCCCTGCTGGCGGACGTATTCGAATCGTTCGTCGGCGCGTTGTACTTGGATCAAGGCTTGGAAGCCGTGAAATCGTTTCTGCACATGCATATGTTCCCGTATTTGGCGAAAGACGCGATGCTGCAGGCCGGCGACTTCAAGACGAAGCTGCAGGAATTTACTCAGCAGCGCGGGCTAGGTACGGTAGAGTACCGGATCGTCGAGGAGCGGGGTCCGGCGCATGACCGGGAGTTCGTGTCCGAGGTATGGCTGGACGAGCGCATGCTCGGCACCGGTTCCGGACGCTCGAAGAAGGACGCGGAGCAGCAAGCGGCTTCGCAGGCGCTTGCCCGGTTCCATGCGATGCCGAAGGCGTAACGGATTACAGGGAATGCCGGTGAAAGCCGGCGGAGAGAAAGCGGCGGAAGCCGCTTTTTCTTTTGGTTGGCGAGAGGGATGAAACGCTTTTTCGTAGATGCCAAACAAATAAAGTTCCGTTGTCAACGCGGAATAGGCTGTGCGTGCCCCGGGAATGTTCTCGATGGACCATATATGCTACAATAAATTAGGATGTGCTCTTCATGCAGAGCGGTTGCTTACATACGAGGAGCTGGATGATTGATAACTCAAACGGATTTGCCCGACCAATCGCGATTCGTTCCATCGAACGGTTCGTTCACCCATATAGGAGAATTCGAACAAGCTTTGCGTGGCGTAGTAACTCCTTTTATTTTCACTGAAAATTTCCGTATAGGCTTAACTAGCAATGTTTACTCCAAAAGTTTTGAGGTGAAGCCATGTTTTTGAAACGTTTGGAGCTGGCCGGGTTCAAATCGTTTGCCGACAGGACGGAGCTGGAATTCGTTCAGGGCATCACCGCCGTTGTCGGGCCGAACGGGAGCGGCAAAAGCAATATCTCCGACTCGATCCGCTGGGTGCTGGGCGAGCAAAGCGCACGCTCGCTGCGCGGAGGCAAGATGGAGGACATTATATTCGCCGGAAGCGACGCGCGGAAGGCGGTCAATTACGGGGAAGTATCGCTCACGCTCGACAACTCGGACGAGTCGCTTTCTCTCGATTTCAACGAGGTGACCGTAACCCGCCGCATTCACCGGAGCGGGGACAGCGAATATTTTATTAACAAGCAAGCCTGCAGGCTGAAAGATATAACCGAGCTGTTCATGGATACCGGCATCGGCAAGGAAGCGTACTCGATTATCGGACAAGGCCGGATCGAGGAAATTCTCAGCACGAAATCGGAAGACCGGCGCGGCATCTTCGAGGAAGCATCGGGCATCGTCAAATACAAGTCCCGCAAAAGGGAAGCGGAGAAAAAACTCGCGGAGACGGAGCAAAACCTGCTGCGCATTCACGATCTCGTATCGGAGCTCGAGGATCAGATCGAGCCGCTGCGCGAACAGTCGGAGAAAGCGGTCCGTTACAAGCAGCTGAAGGAGCAGCTCAAGTCGGGCGAAATCTCGATGTACGTCTATCAGATCGAGCAAATTCACAAGTCTTGGACGGAAGCGAGCAACAAGCTGGCATCGCTGCAGAAGGAAGAGCTGGAGCTGTCCACGATCGTCAGCAGCCATGACGCCTTGCTGGAGAAGGAGCGGATGGAAGCGCGCAGGCTGGAGGAGGAAATCGATCGTCTGCACGAGACGGTGCTCCGGTTAAGCGAGGAGTTCGAGAAAAGCGAAGGTCAAGGCGAGGTATTGAAGGAACGCGGCAAAAATTTGCTGGCCAACCGCGTCCAGTTGGAGCAGACGCTCGAGGCGCAAGAACGAAGACTCGCCGAGAAGCAGTCCGAAACGGCCGCTTTCCGCGAAAAATATACGACCCTCGAGCAGCAGGTCGAGCAGTTGAGAACGAAGCTGACGGCTGAAGAGGAGCGGCTGCTCGGCGTGGCCGGCGGCGTCAGCAGCGAGGAAGAAGAAAGCCTGAAGGCGGATTTTCTCGAGACGCTGAACCGGATTGCCCAATCGAGAAATGAAATCCGCTATTCCGAGCAAAACCTTGATTCGCTTAGCCGCCGCCTGGAGCGGATGGAGGAGGAATACTCCAAATGGTCCGGCCAGCACGGGCAAATCGTACGCAAGCGGCAGGAGCTGCAGGAGAGGGCCGGGAAGCTGGCCAAGGAGCTTCAAGAAAGCCGCGACCGTAATGTGACGCTCGGCCAGGAGCTCAAGACGAAGCAGGAGCTGCTGAGTCAAGTACAAGACGCGGTGCGCAAATGGGAGCAGAAGCTGGATGCGCTCGTCTCCAGGCGCGATACGATGCGGGAGATGCAGAACGATTATGACGGTTTTGCACTCGGCGTCAAGGAAGTGCTTAAGGCGAAGAACCGGTCCGACGGCTTGAAAGGGATTCACGGGGCAGTAGCGGAGCTTGTCAAGGTTCCCGCCGAGGTGGAGCTCGCGATCGAAACGGCGCTCGGCGGAGCGCTGCAAAACATTGTCGTCGAGAATGAGGCATCGGGCCGCGAGGCGATCGCCTTCTTGAAGCGCAGGCAAGCGGGAAGAGCTACGTTTTTGCCTTTGGACGTCATCCGGGGCCGATCGATTCCGGAGCACGAGAAGAAAAGCTTGTCCGAGCTGAGCGGCTTTGTCGGCATTGCCGTCAATCTCGTCCGTTTCGACGACAAGTACGACAATATTATGTCCAGCATGCTGGGCAACGTCATCATCGCCGAGAAGCTGGAGGAAGCGAACCGGATCGCGGCAAAATGCCAATATCGGTATCGCGTCGTTACGCTGGAGGGCGATGTCGTCAATCCGGGAGGATCAATGACGGGCGGCAGCCTGCAGAAGAAAACGTCCAGCCTGCTGGGACGGAATCGTCAAATCGACGAGATGGACAAGGAGATTCGCGCTTCGGACATTCAGCTTGGCGAGCTTCGCAAGAAGCTGGAACGGATCAAGCGGGAGCTTTCGGACGGCAGCCGCTCGCTGGACGAGCTGCGGCAATTGGGCGAGCAGCAGCGAATCGAAGAACAGCAAATCCGTTCGCAATTAAGCCAGCTGGATAGCGAAGGCAAAAACGCCGAAGAGCAGACGACGCTTTACTCTCAGGACCGCGAAGCGTTGGCGATAGAGCGGAACGAATTCAAGCAGAAGAAGCTTGCCGCCGAACAGACGCTCGCCGAGCTGCAGCGGGAAGAGACCGAGCTTACGCAGGCGATCCGGGACGCCGAACTGAAGCGCAAGGCGAAGGAATCCGCGAAGGAAGAGCTGCAGGTTCAATTGACGTCGCTTAAAGTGAAGACGGCTTCGGTCAGCCAGGAGAAGCAATCGCTCGAGGAACAGCTTCGCCGGTTCGACGACGACTTGTCCGCAACCGAGCGGGAACGCAGCGGCAACAAACGGCTTCTTCAGCAGCTTCTCGCGGACATGGAAGCGAACGAGACGGAGTCGGTCAAGCAGATCGAACAGCTCAACCATTTGCGGTTGAAAAAACGGGAAGCGTCCGAGCAGATGGATTATAAACGGGCGGAGCGGGCCAAATGGGTGCAGAAGCTGGAGGAAGGCGAGAGCTTGACCAAGGAGCAGCGCACCCAGCTCAAGCAGGTCGAGGATCAGCTCCGGCAAACCGAAGTCCGCGTCAATCGTCTCGACGTCGAGCTCGAAAACCTGCTGAAGAAGCTGGCGGAAGACTACGAGCTTAGCTACGAGCTCGCCAAGGAGCGCTACCCGGTTCCCGAAGACGTACCGGCGACCCAGAACGAAGTAAGAGACCTGAAGCGGCAAATATCCGCGCTCGGCGACGTCAACTTGGGAGCGATCGAGGAATACCAGCGGGTGAACGAGCGGTACCAGTTTTTGTCCGACCAGAAAAACGATCTCGTCGAGGCGAAGACGGCGCTGTATATGGTTATTCGCGAGATGGACGAAGAAATGTCCAAACGGTTCAAAACGACGTTCGACGCGATCCGCTCCCAGTTTGTCGTCGTATTCGTCAAGCTGTTCGGCGGCGGCCGCGCCGACCTGATCCTGTCCGAGCCGGATCGGCTGCTGGACACGGGCATCGAAATCGTAGCCCAGCCGCCGGGCAAAAAGCTGCAGAACCTCCAGCTGCTGAGCGGCGGCGAGCGCGCCTTGACGGCGATGGCGCTGCTATTCGCCATCCTTCGGGTCAAGCCGGTGCCGTTCTGCGTTCTCGACGAGGTCGAAGCGGCATTGGACGAGGCGAACGTGACCCGGTTCGCGGACTATTTGCGGGAATTTTCCGAGCAGACGCAGTTTATCGTCGTCACGCATCGCAAAGGGACGATGGAATCCGCGGACGTGCTCTATGGCGTAACGATGGAAGAGGGCGGCGTATCGAAGCTGGTATCCGTCCGTCTGGACGACGACAACCCGATGACCGCTTAGGGAAGCCGCATATATAAAAACATGAGACGGACGGAGAGAGACTATGAGTTTTTTCAAAAAGCTGCGCGACAGTATTTCCGCCAAGGCGGAGACAGTCACGAACAAATTCAAGGAAGGCTTGAGCAAAACCCGCTCCGCATTCGTGGAGAAGGTAGAGGAGCTCATTCTCCGTCGCAAGAAGATCGATGACGACTTCTACGAGGAGCTCGAGGAAATATTGATCGGCGCAGACGTCGGCGTGAATACGGTGCTGGAACTGATCGAACAGCTGCGGACGGAAGTGCGCAAGCGCAAAATCGAAAATCCGGCCGACCTGCAGCCGGTGCTCTCCGAGAAGCTGGTCGGCATGCTGCATGGAGCAGCCGAAGACAACAGCTTGCACATGAACGAGAACGGCATGACGGTCTATTTGTTCGTCGGGGTCAATGGCGTGGGCAAAACGACTACGATCGGCAAGCTCGCCCACCGGTTCAACTCGCAAGGGAAAAAAGTGCTGCTGGCAGCGGGAGACACGTTCCGCGCCGCGGCGATCGATCAGCTTGAAGTGTGGGGACAGCGTGCCGGCGTCGACGTGATCAAGCATTCGGAAGGGTCCGATCCGGCGGCCGTCATGTTCGACGCCATCCAAGCGGCGAAGACGCGCGGAGTCGACGTACTGCTGTGCGATACGGCAGGCCGGCTGCAAAACAAAGCGAACCTGATGGAAGAGCTGAACAAAATTTATCGCGTCATCCGCCGGGAAATCCCTGACGCACCCCACGAGACGCTGCTTGTTATCGATGCGACAACCGGCCAGAACGCGCTCACGCAGGCGAAGCTGTTCGGGGAGAAAACCGGGGTAACCGGACTCGTATTGTCGAAGCTGGACAGCACGGCCAAGGGCGGAATCGTCATCGCCATCCGCAACGAGCTCAATATTCCGGTCAAGTTGGTCGGACTCGGGGAGAAGATGGACGACCTCCAGGATTTCGATTCGGAGCAGTTCGTTCACGCGCTGTTTGCCGGGCTGGTTCAGAAGGAAGAAGAGGCCGAGGAGGCATAAGCGGATTCGATTCATTATCGCTCCCCGATCGGAGAAGGACATCCAGTCTGACTCCGGGCGAGGGGGCGTTTTTCTTGCTCCGGCCGATAAGGTCATTATTTAACCAAATGATAAAGGCAGGTATCGTGTCATGGTTAAAGATAAAGCCGCAAGCTTGCTGTGGCCCTCCGAAACATCGAGAAACGACTATAAGGACGTTATCCGTATCGAGGACCAAGCCGTTACGGACCTGGGGCTTGAACGGATTTTTCAGGAGCTGAGCTTCAATCACAAGTACTATCCGGACATCAAGAGGCTGCTTCTGGGCTTGTGCGATGATCCTGACGTTATCCGATATCGGCTCGACATCTTGGACGACGTTATGCATATTGCCGAGCTGAGTGTGGATCTCGAGCGCGTTTTGCCGGATATCCATAAGCTTGATATTCATTATCGTTCCAAAGTGATTACGGGAGCGGAGCCATTGCGGAAAATTGCATGGCAAATGGAAGCTTTGGAAGTATACGTGCAAAACGTGGCCACCTTGAAGACGATGTCGAGCAAATTTAAGCAAACGGTAAAATCGGAAGGCTTGCGCCGTTTGTTCGCAAGCATCGAGTCCATCGCCGAAGAAGACGGCTACCGGGCATTGGCGGCTGCGCTCCCGGACTACCGGTTGAAGCTGCAAGGCATATCCAGCGTAACGATCGGCGTCAATCTGGACCATGAGCTCAAGCCGGCCGAGGCGATCATTTTATCGTTGGACAGCAAGCCATTCAAGAACAGGAAAAGCTCTCTGCTGTCCAGCTTATTCGGAATGAAGTCGGTGGAGGAGCCGTACGAAGGAATTTCCCCGTTCCAAAACATTAAGAAGCTTAACCATTCCGCACTGGACACGGCGTTGTTGAAAAGCTTGGAGGAAGTGTTCAACGACGCCTTGCTGCCCATCGGAAACGCCATGAAACGATTTATCGAGGTGAACATTCCCGCGATTACGGAATTGGAAATGGAAATCGGCTATTACGTAGGCGCCGCCAAGTTTTGCAAATTGCTGGAATCGGCCGGGTTAACGATGTGCAAGCCCGAGCTCGCTCCCGTCGAGGAACGGATATGCCGGATACACAATATGATCGATGTCAATTTGGCTTTGGGATTGACCAGACAGCATCCCGGCATAGAGCTGCATCGTACGATAGTCGCCAACGATGTCGAGTTCGGTTCCGACGGAAGAGTGTTTATTTTGACAGGCCCGAACCAGGGCGGGAAGACCACGTATACGCGGGCTATCGGCGTAGCCCAGATTTTGTGCCAGGCCGGACTTTTCGTTCCCGGAAGCCGTGCCGTCCTGAGTCCTGTCGATGGTCTCTATACCCATTTCAGCGAAGAGGAGAAGCCGAATATCGACAACGGCCGGCTCGGGGAGGAGTCACGGCGTCTGCACGGCATCTTTATGAACGCGACGAGACACAGCCTGATCTTATTGAACGAATCGTTGTCCAGCACAAGCTCGAGGGATAGTCTCTATGTGGCGCGCGATATCGTCAAGGCGATGAAGGTTCTCGGCTGCAGGGCGGTGTATGCGACCCATCTGCTGGAATTGGCCGCCGGGGTGGATCAGATCAATGCCGAACTGCCCGGGGACGATCTGGTCATTAGCATGGTTGCCGGTGTGGAGAGAGAACGGGACGAGGAGAGCCGGCCCGGACAAAAGGCGAGACGGACGTATAAAATCAAGCCCGGCCCTCCGAATGAAATGAGTTTTGCCAAAGATATCGCCCGGCTGTACGGAATCAGCTTCGACCAGATCGTGCAGACGCTGAAGGAACGAAACGTTATCGACCGTTAGAGAAATAACGGGCGGAGCGGATAAAATGATTGTAGCCGATCATGCCGTTGACAAGGTGCCGCGGAATGGGGCATGCTGTTTCGCATACGGATACTTTAGAAGAAGAAGGAGCGGTTCATCATGTCAACATACGAACAATTTGCCGAATTGGATATCCGGGTCGGTACGGTGCTGGTAGCCGAAGCTTTCCCGGAAGCCCGCAAACCGGCCATCAAGCTGACGATCGATTTCGGTCCGCTCGGCGTGAAGCGGACAAGCGCCCAAATTACGAAACGGTATGCGCCGGAGTCGTTGATCGGCCGCCAGGTTGCCGCCGTAGTCAATTTTCCTCCGAAACGGATTGCGGGCTTCGTCTCCGAGGTGCTCGTGCTCGGCGGCGTGCCGGAGGAAGGCGACGTCGTGCTGCTGCAGCCCGAAGCCCGCGTACCTGACGGGACTCCTATCGCGTAACGGCTCCTTTCCATATGATAGGCAACTTATTCGACTGACAAGGTAAAATGCTTGACAATGGTCTCTACAATCGTTATGATTAATTCTGTTGTCGTTGTAAAGTGTTTTTCCTTTACAGGAGGTGTGGCGCGGGTGACGGGTGAAGAGCCTCTCAGCAAGACGAACCGCATCAATATGCTGTTCGATATTTATGGGCAGCTGCTCACCGACAAGCAGCGCACGTTTCTTGGGCTGTATTTCCACGATGATTACTCGCTGGGCGAAATTGCCGCGGAGTTCGAGATAAGCCGCCAGGCGGTCTATGAGCATATCAAGCGGGCGGAAACGGCGCTCGAGGAGTATGAAACGAAGCTTCGGCTAGTGGCCAAGCATGAAGAACGCAGACGGTTCGCGGACCGGATCGAGGCGATCTTCAGCAGCGAGCCGCCGGCGGAGATGGACGAATTGAAAGAGATAGTGAGAAAGCTGTACAATATAGATTGAACGATTGTTTGTCGCATTACCGACTCCACCGAAGAAACGGGGGGATGACCATGGCATTCGAAGGATTGACCGGCCGTTTGCAAAACGTGCTCAGCAAGCTTCGCGGCAAAGGCAAGCTGACCGAGGACGACGTAAACGAAGCGATGCGCGAGGTGCGTCTTGCGCTGCTGGAGGCGGACGTTAACTTTAAAGTCGTCAAGGATTTCATCGCCAAGGTGAAGGAGAAGGCGATCGGCCAAGAGGTGCTCAAAAGCTTCACGCCCGGCATGGTCGTCATCGATATCGTCAACAAAGAGCTGGCCGCGCTGATGGGCGGTACGCAGAGCAAGCTCGCCAAGGCGAACAAGCCGCCGACCGTCATCCTCATGGTCGGTTTGCAGGGCGCGGGGAAAACGACGGCATCCAGCAAGCTGGCGAAGCTTTTGCAGAAGCAAAACCACCGTCCGCTGCTCGTAGCCGCCGATATATACCGTCCCGCGGCGATCAAGCAGCTGCAGGTGCTCGGAGAACAGATCAAAGCTCCGGTTTTTACGCTCGGAGACAAGACAAGCCCTGTCGATATCGCCAAAGGCGGTCTGCAGCATGCGAAGGATAACGGCAACGACTACGTGATTATCGATACGGCAGGCCGGCTGCAAACCGACGAGCAGCTGATGGAAGAGCTGAAGCAAATTACGGCTTCCGTCGATCCCGACGAGACGCTTCTCGTCATCGATGCGATGACGGGACAGGAAGCGGTCAATGTAGCCGAGAGCTTTCATTCCCAGCTGGAGCTGACGGGAGTCATTTTGTCCAGGCTGGACGGCGATATGCGCGGCGGTGCGGCGCTGTCGGTCAAGGCCATCACAGGCTGCCCGATCAAGTTCGCCTCCATGGGCGAGAAGGTGGATTCGCTCGAGCCGTTCCATCCGGAACGGATGGCTTCCCGCATACTCGGAATGGGCGATATGCTGTCGCTCATCGAGAAGGCGCAATCGAGCATCGATGCGGAGAAAGCGGCGGAGATGGAGCGCAAAATGCGCAACGCCGAATTCACGTTCGAAGATTTCCTCGAACAGATGGAACAGGTCAAGAAGCTCGGACCGATCGACCAACTGCTCGACATGCTGCCCGGAGCGAACAAGATGAAGGGCATGAAGGATCTCAAAGTCGACGACAAGCAGATGGGGCGCGTCGTCGCCATCGTCAAGTCGATGACGAAGGAAGAGAAGGTCAAGCCCGAGCTGTTGAATGCGAGCCGGCGCAAGCGGATCGCGGCGGGCAGCGGCACATCGATACAGGACGTGAACCGGCTCATCAAGCAGTTCGACGATATGCGCAAAATGATGAAGCAATTTTCGTCGATGATGGGCCCGGGCGGTCCGAAGGGCATGAAAAACATGAAGAAGCTTGGCAAAGGCGGCGGCTTCAAATTCCCGTTCGGATAACGGGGGGAAGTAATAGGAATACACTCCAAAGGTTAACTTCACTTTTGGGGGAATAGATCCGGGGCTCCCCAAAAAGTACTTGGAATAAGCATCGAAGCTCGGCTCCACTTTTTGGGGACCTTTAAGGGAGGTGAAAACACAATGGCAGTTCGCATTCGTTTGAAACGTATGGGCGCTCACAAAGCTCCTTTTTACCGCGTGGTCGTATCGGATTCCCGTTCTCCGCGCGACGGCCGTTTCATTGAAGAAATCGGCACGTACAATCCGTTGACGACGCCCGCTTCCGTCGCGATCGACGAGGAGAAAGCGTTGAAATGGCTGAAAGACGGCGCGCAAGCGTCCGACACGGTTCGCAACCTGTTCAGCAAAGCCGGCATCATGACCAAGTTTCACCAATTCAGACAACAGAAGTAATCTGTTGAATTGGAGGTTGCTATGAAAGATTTGATCACCGTTCTCGCCAAGGCGTTGGTTGATCATCCTGAAGATGTCGTAGTGAGCGAAGTCGAGGGGAAAGACGAGATCGTGTACCGGCTTTCCGTTCATTCTTCCGATATGGGCAAGGTGATCGGCAAGCAGGGACGCATCGCCAAAGCTTTGCGCACTGTCGTCACATCGGCGGCCGTGAAACATAACAAGCGGGTGTCCGTGGAGATCGTCTCCTGACGGTCGATATGGACGGCACTCAGGCTGCGCTCGATCGGATCGTTATGCTTCCATGCATAGCGATCCGATCGGCAGCGCAAACTGCGAAAGCAAGGGTTAGGTCATGTGCCTAACCCTTTTCCCGATCCGGCGGGATTCGTCATCCGTTCCCGTCGCCATCGCTGCAAAACAGGTCCATCCGGCGTGTCAGAGCGCGGGAAAAACCGGATTATGGAGGTAGGCATGAGCGGTAAACTGTATAATGTCGGCAAGGTGGTCAATACGCACGGCATACGCGGAGAAGTGAAGGTCGTGCCGCAAACCGATTTCCCGGAGGAGAGATTCGGCATAGGCAGCAAGCTCGTCCTGACCGATGCGCAGAACGGGACAAGCGAGCTCCGGGTACAGGTAGAAAGCGCGCGTTTGCATAAGAATGTATATATCGTCAAATTCAAAGGGTACGATAATATCAACGATATTCTCCCCTACAAGGGTTGGATGATCAAGGTGTCCGACGAGGAGCGCAAGCCGTTGGACGAAGGCGAATACTATTACCATCAGATCGTAGGCTGCCGCGTCATTACGGACGAAGGGGAAGAACTGGGGACGATCGGGGAAATACTCGCTCCCGGGGCGAACCACGTCTGGGTCGTGGAGCGGCCGAAGGGCAAGCCCGTCCTGCTCCCGGTTATCGATGACGTCATCCTGAACGTTGACGTAGAAGCCAAACAGGTTCGCGTACATATCATGGAAGGTTTGATCGACTGATGCAAATCGACGTGCTTACCCTCTTTCCGCCCATGTTCGATGGGGTATTCGGCTCGAGCATATTGGGAAAGGCGCGGGAAAAAGGACTCGTAACCTTCCGGACGGTCAATTTTCGCGATTATGCCAACAACAAACATAATACGGTAGACGATTACCCGTTCGGGGGCGGCGGCGGGATGGTGCTCAAGCCCGAGCCGATTTTCGCGGCCGTAGAGGATTTGACGAGCGGAAGCGACATTCGGCCGAGAGTGATCCTCATGTGTCCACAGGGCGAGACGTTTACGCAGCGTAAGGCGGAGGAGTTGGCGGGCGAAAGACATCTTATGTTTGTGTGCGGCCATTATGAAGGCTACGACGAGCGCATACGCGAGCATTTGATCACGGACGAGCTGTCGATCGGCGATTACGTGTTGACAGGCGGAGAGCTTCCCGCGATGGTTGTCATCGATAGCGTCGTGCGGCTGCTCCCCGGCGTACTCGGCAATGAACAATCCGCTGTAACGGATTCGTTCAGCACGGGCCTGCTGGAGTATCCGCATTACACAAGGCCGGCCCAATTCCGTGATTGGACCATTCCCGATGTGCTTATATCCGGCCATCACGAGAACATCGCCAAATGGCGCCGGGAGCAGTCGCTGCTGCGCACGCTGCGGCGTCGCCCCGATTTGCTGGATAAGGCCGATTTGACTCCCAAGGAACGGGATTGGCTCCGGCGCATGCGGGACCGGGAAACAGACGAAGGTCCGGGTTGAGCCTATTGAAAATAGCGAATCGAAGCTTGCCTGCCGGATAGTATATCCGCATGCGATTTTTTGGATAAATCATGAATTTACCGGGAGATTCCTTGCTTTATGCGGGCGGCTATGGTAATATGACTTTTGTTGTGTGTTTTTCTTAGTTCGGTGGTCCTCTGCGAGCCATGATGAAAACCGACGAAGGTTTTCGGAGCGAGTACGAACATCTGAGTGGAAGGAGGGAGTCAACCTATGAATCTCGTACGTCAAATTACGCAAGAACAGCTTCGTGCAGGTTTGCCGAGCTTTCGTCCGGGCGATACGCTGAAGGTACACGTAAAAGTTATCGAGGGATCGCGCGAGCGGATTCAGCTGTTCGAAGGCGTTGTTATTAAGCGCCGCGGCGGCGGTATCAGCGAAACGTTTACGGTTCGCAAAGTTTCGTACGGCGTAGGCGTGGAAAGAACGTTCCCGCTGCATTCGCCGAAGCTGGAAAAGATCGAGGTGGCTCGCCGGGGTAAAGTTCGCCGTGCGAAGCTCTACTATCTGCGCGAACTGCGCGGTAAAGCGGCTAGAATTAAAGAGATTCGTTAATCAGGACGGGGGCTTGCCACAAACAAGTCCCTTTTCGTTTACCGAAAACCGACAACCCGAACACGAATGCTGCCATGTGGAAAGGCTTCGATCCGAAGCTTTTGTTGTTTTAACGGCAATTTGCGGTCGCTCTTCGTCGTAACCGTAATCGAAATAATCCGGGAATGGGAGGGAGATGCTATGAGCGAGAAGTTGTCCGAACATTCGCAGCCCAAGGAGAACGACATCGTATTGTCCGATGCTCCGCCATCGACGGCAGCGGTCAAAGCGAAGAACGAAGTATGGGAATGGACCAAAGCGCTTTTAATCGCGTTTGTGCTCGCGTTTTTGATCCGCTACTTCCTATTCGGGTCCTATATCGTTGACGGCCCTTCGATGAAACCGAACTTCCATACGGGGGAACGGCTGATCGTCAATAAGATTTTGTACGACATTCGCACGCCGAAACGAGGCGAAGTCGTCGTGTTCCATGCGACACAGGACAAAGACTTCATCAAGCGCGTTGTCGCGCTGCCGGGCGAGACCGTGAAGGTCCAGGGCGATGAAGTATATATAAACGGCCAGCTGCTGGACGAGCCCTACCTGAAGGAAGTGGTGGAGCAAGCCAAACAGTCTGGAAAACCTTACAACGATTTGAATTTTCCGGAAACGAAAGTGCCGGAAGGCTCCGTATTCGTAATGGGCGATAATCGTTCGGACAGTACCGACAGCCGGATGATCGGACCGGTAGCGTTCGACAAAGTCGTCGGACGGGCGGATATCGTCTTCTGGCCTATCGTGGACATGCAGTGGATTCATTAAGGGAAACGCGGGAGGTGACGGCATGACGACGATTCAATGGTTTCCCGGTCATATGACGAGGGCCAAACGGCAAATTCAAGAAAAGCTCAAGCTGATCGATGTCGCCTTCGAGCTGCTGGATGCCCGTGTGCCGCTGTCGAGCCGCAACCCGATGATCGATGACATATTGCTGAACAAGCCGCGCATCGTTTTGTTGAATAAAGCCGATTTGGCCGATCCGAACGTAACGCGGGAGTGGATCGCCTATTTCGCGGAGACGGGGATCGAAGCGGTTCCGATCGATTCCGTGACGGGAGAAGGCGTCCGCAGCATTCCGGAGAGGGCCAAGCATGTGCTGCGCGACAAAATAGAGGCCCAGCTGCGAAAAGGGATGAATCCCCGTTCGGTACGGGCGCTCATCGTGGGCATTCCAAATGTAGGGAAATCGACGCTGATCAATCGTCTCGCGGGCAAGCATGTGGCGGCGACAGGCGACAGGCCGGGTGTGACGAAAGGCCAGCAGTGGATCAAATCCAGCGGAGGCCTGGAGCTGCTGGATACGCCGGGTATATTGTGGCCGAAGTTTGAAGATTCGCAAGTAGGCTTCCGGCTCGCCGCGATCGGCTCGATCAATGATCAGATTGTGAATGTGGAAGATGTGGCGTACCATGCCATACGCTATATGAGCGAGACGTACCCCCAGGAATTGAAAGAACGGTACGAGCTCGAGCAACTGCCCGGCGAGGATCCTCAGCCGGATGAAATTGTGGACGTCATGGAGCGGATCGGCAAGAAACGGGGCTGTCTGCAGAGCGGAGGCACCGTCAATTTGGAGAAAGCGTCCATGGTCGTGCTGCGCGACTTGCGGGGCGGCAAGCTGGGCCGGTTAAGCTTGGAAAGACCGGAGCGGCAACTATCGGTTTGACGGAAACACTCTCGACGGCTGAACGAGCCGGCCGACGGGTGTTTTTTTGTTTAAGGTCCAAACGGCGGACGCGGGAAGTGTCAAAGCTTGCGTTTTTCTGCCGTCTGCCGTCTTCCCTATTATCCGGATTCCCGGTACAATAAAAAGACTGAGGACAATCATGGGGGAAATGCATAGTGTTGGATTATGAACGCGATTTATGGAGCAACGGATTTCGGGCTGTTGCTGGGATCGATGAAGTCGGACGGGGCTGCCTCTTCGGCGATGTAGTCGCTGCAGCCGTCGTACTGCCGGAAGGCATCGAGATCGAAGGCATCGACGATTCGAAAAAACTGAGCGAGAAGAAACGCGAGGAGCTGTACGGCATCATCAGCGATTGCGCCCTCGGTATCGGCATAGGGCGAGTCGATGCGGCCACCGTCGACTCGATCAATATTAAGCAGGCCGCCAGATTGGCGATGAAGCAAGCGCTGGCCAAGCTGTCCGAGACGGTGACGCCGGACTATTTATTGGTCGACGCGGAGAAGGTCGACAGTCCGATCCGGCAGTTGGCGGTTATTCACGGAGACGCGCTAAGCCAATCGATCGCCGCGGCTTCCATCATGGCGAAGGTAACCCGGGACCGTTTATGCTTGCAATGGGATCTCGACTTCCCGGAATATGGACTCGCTTCCCACAAAGGATATGCCACCAAAACGCACCGAGAAGCGATTCTCAAATATGGCGCTTGTCCTTTGCATCGGCGGACGTTTTTAAGCGGGATATTGAACGAGCAGTTGGAGCTTTTCTAATTTGGCGACACTGACTCGAATAATGCATTGCAAAAAAATGAGCTTTCGGCCGATATACATAGTAAAGATCGAAGCGGAGGTGGGGGCCGAATGAGCATGCAGATCGGTCAAATGATGAGCAATTTGCTCGGCGGAGCGCAACAGACGGAAGCGAAGACGCTGGAGCTGAAGGTTGGGCAAATCGTCAAAGGAATGGTGCTTCAGCTGCTCGGCGAGCAGGACGCGCTTGTCAATATCGGCGGCGTCCAGCTGCGGGCAAAGCTCGAAACTCCGCTTCGGCAAGGTCAGGTGACCGAGTTCCGGGTTCAGCCGGAATCGAACGGAAGCCAAATCGTGCTAAAGCCTGTCGACGGCGCAAAAATCCCTTTGACGGACGCGGCGCTTGGAGATCTGCTGAAAAGCTTCGGCATGAATGACCAACCGGAAATCCGTCAATTGGCAAAGCAGCTGCAGCAATCAGACATCGAGCTGACCAAAGGGAATTTGCAGCGCTTCGGGAAGATGATGGAACAACAGCCGGTAGAAGTTCCGGCGAATGAATGGATGGAATCGGCTGTAATAGCACATAAGCGAAACTTGCCGATGACCCGCGAGTCGGTGAACGGCTTGCGCCAGGCACTGTTCGGACAGCCGCTCCTCGGCCAGCTGGATGGGCTGGAGGCGAAAGCGGATGAGGCAGTAAGGACTATGACGCAACTTCCCGGCAAAGACTCCGTGGAGGTCCGAGAGCTCGTCGGTAAGCTGAGGCAGGCGATCCAGCTAGTGAGAGAAACCGCCGGAGTGTCGATAGCTCCCGATACTCAGACTCGACAAGAGCCTGCAACCGGACAAGCGAGAGCTGCGGAACCCCCACGGCCGGAGACTGCGGGAAAGCCGGCACCCGATGCAGCGACGAAACAGCCCATACCTGTCTCTAACGGGCAAATACAAGCTGCGAGTGAATCAGGCGGGAATCATCCCGGCGTTCCTGCAGAGGAAGGCTCTGCGGAGGCCGGAGAGCCGAATAGGGCGGAAGGCCGGGTGCTGACGGAACAGCCTGCCACGAAGCTTGAACATGCGGCACAACCGCAAAGGCAACCGGGTGAACCGATCCCGTCGGAGACGAATAGCAAGCAAGCGGATCGTACGTTAGAAGGAGCTCGCCGACCGGAGGCTCCCCGGACGGATTTGCCTGCTTCGGGTGCAGGAAAAGAGGCGGAATCCACAGCTTCCCATTCCCAGCCCGGCAAATCTTTCGAGACTGCGGAACGGGCAAACCCGGCCGTCAAGCAGGCGGGTATGCAAGAGAACGATACCCATGCACAAGGCCGGACTAAGGCCGACACGCCGGAAAACTGGATTTCACGCTTGTTTAAAGCTGTCGGCATGGATAACGAGCATCAAATATCCCGTGCCATCGATAGGGGGGCGGACCCTAGAGCAAATTCGCCGTCAAACGCCGTTGCTTCGTCGGCGCTGCATATGGCCGCCGCTCCGGAGCAAGGATTGCCGGTCGTGCCGGATCTTGTCCGTCATGAGGCGGCGGACAGCCTCAAGAGCATTTTGCTGCAGTTGAGCGCTTCCGACGCCGTACCCGAACCGTTGCGGGAGCATGCCCAGCAGACGTTGCAGCAAATAACCGGCCAGCAGCTGCTGCTGTCCCCCGATCGAGGGGCCGTACTGACGCACGTTACGATGTTTTTGCCGGTTCGTCAAGGCGGCGGAGACGAGCACACGGCTGCCGTCCATGTGCAAGCCCGCAAAGGCAAACGAGGAGAGATTGATGCCCGGAATTGCCGGCTGCTGTTCGATTTGAATATGCAAACGCTCGGATTGACGCTTGTAGACGTACAGGTATACGATAAGAGGGTGCACTTGCAGGTGCATAACGATATGCCTTTTCTCGCCGCCATATTGGAGCAATACCGCGGCGAGATCGAGGAAGGGCTGCGGGATAACGGCTACCAGTTCATGGCGTTGAAATGCTCCCCGTTTCCGGAGCAGAAGCGTGTTGACGAGGGGGGCGCTGCCGGCGAATTATCGCCGGCGCGGACGGCGGCAGCCTCGGCTTACCACATTAAGCCGTATAAAGGTGTGGATGTCCGGATATGAGCGGCAAACAGGACGGAACCAATAAGATCAAAAGAGCGGTTGCGCTGCGATATGCGCCCGAGCAAAATGTAACGCCCGTCGTCGTGGCCAAAGGCAAAGGGCATATAGCCGAAACGATTATGCAAAAGGCCAAGGAGCATGGCGTACCGTTGCAGGAAGATCCTTCGCTTGTCGAAGTGTTGTCCAAGCTGGATCTGAAGCAGGAAATACCGACGGAGCTGTATCAGCTCGTCGCGGAAATATTAAGCTTCGTATACCGCACCGATTCGCGGGCGAAAGCAAGAAGGAACGGTGGAGAATGACCGGCCGGAAAAGTGCGGTAGGCAAGCGGAGGCTCGGACAGTTGGGGGAAGCATTCGCCGCCGATCACTTGATTTCACTGGGATATCGGATCATTGAGCGCAATTGGCGCTGTCCGAGCGGCGAGCTTGATCTTATAGCTGATGAGGACGGAGTGACCGTGTTCGTGGAGGTTCGTTCGCGAAGGGATACGGGGACGTTCGGCAGTCCGGAAGAATCGGTTGATGCCCGCAAGCAAAAAAAAGTGCGGGAGACCGCGCAGTACTACTTATACCGCTACCGGGCAATGGAGCGAAAGGTCAGATTTGACGTCATTACGGTGCTGTTCACGACGGAAAGCGAGTTTGCGAAATTGAACCATTTGAAGCACGCTTTTTGAGTATGCCTATTAATCTCTTGTCATGTGAGAAGCTGTCAGGATTATAAATCCGGGCGGCTTTTTTTAGTTCTATTTAAATTGGGAAATGGCGAAATAAAGTATAAAGAGATGAATGTGTAGTGTATGTCAACTAATGGGGCGAACCTCTACAATAAGCGTTGAAGAGCAATTCGTATACGCATATTAAAGTGGTCATACCATACTATAAAATTTAATCTATTATTTTTACGCTGGTGGTCAAAATTCCCGTATCCGGAATACGGATACGGTTCACATAAGTTTTGCATTCATTTGAAGCAGCTTAATAAAATGGAGGGTTATTCATGGCAAACAGTATGGTGAGGTTGGCGCTGGCGGTAACGTTTATTGTTGCGCTGACAGCTTGTTCGCGTAATCAGACGAACGGAAGCAAGGAAGCGGACGGATTTTCGGCGAATGATGGGGTGTCGACTCCATCTGCTTTCAAGGAACCAAATCCGAAACCGATCGAGCTTGTTTTTTATGGCGCGGGATTCAGCGAAGAGCCGTTTATGCTCGATTATGGGAACGCTATCAAGGAGAAATTCCCCCACATAACCGTGAAATTCATTCGTGTCGACACTGCCAAACTATCGGAGGTGATTGCTTCGGGTGCTCAATTGGATATTCAATTGTCCGTAGATTTTCAGTTAAAGCAAAACATGATTGATTTCGGGTTGCAGTACGACCACGCCGAGCTGATTCATAAATACAAATACGATACCGGAAAACTGAACATTCAGATGATGGAGACTTTGAGATCGATAGGCGGCGGCAAACTGTACGGACTTCCGATATACTTGACAATTCCCAGCCTCGTGTATAACAAAGACCTGTTCGATAAATTCGGGGTCGGATATCCGAAGGATGGGATGAGCTGGGACGAAGCATACGAGCTTGCCAAAAAAATGACTCGAAACGAAGGAGGGATAAGCTATCGGGGTATGGTGGTCGCCTTTCAGGCACTAAGCGTTCATAATCAGCTCTCGCTGAATTTTGTCGATACGGAATCGGGCAAAGCATTATTCAGCTCGAACGGAAACTGGCAAAAACATGTGAATAATTTGACCCGCTTCTACAAAATTCCAGGCAACGAGGTTGACGACAAAACGATTCAAGGGGCCGCGCAAAACAATTTCTTCTTTAAAGATAAAGCGGCGGCAATGTTTGCCACCGTCGCGGGGGCATCTGTATTCTCGCTCAATCCGTCTGTCAATATGGATGTGGCAACCATTCCGTTTTACCCGGATCTTCAAGGTGTCAGCGGAAGGCCGAGCGCCGGGGTGTTTGGGGTATCCGCTCTCAGCAAGCAAAAGGACGAGGCGTTTCAAGTGATCGCGTTTTTGGCATCGAAAGAATTTCAATTAAAAAGATCGAAGCTGGGAGCCATCTCGGTTCTATCCAACGATGAGGAAATTCGCAAAGCGTTCGGTGCGGAGGACGCGGCATGGAAAGGAAAAAATATTCAAGCGATGAATCCTTCAAGATTCGCCACTTCGGGAAGAGCATCGAATTACGATCATTTGGCGTTGCCGAATATACTCGGTCAAATGAACTTGGTCGCGCAAGGAAGCGTGGACGTGAATACCGCTTTACGAACGGCCGGGGAATTGACGGAGAAAGCGATCGAAGATATGAAGAGCAGGCTCAACAATAAATAAGTTCCGCATGACGAGAGGAGAATGCATGAAAATGTACGTATACTGCAGCTATGGCGATGAGCTCGTTTCCAGCAAGAAGCAGCCGGTAGACAGTCCGGCGGCAGTCGAAGCGATGATCGAATGGATGTCCCGGACATATAATGTAAAGAGAATGTATTGGCGGGGCGCGGGCGAAGAATTATGGGACCGTACGATGCAATTCGGCAAAGAAACCCCCTTCGGATACGAATATGCCGCAGTTTGGAAACGCCATACGTTACAATCGGGTACTACCCGGGCGCTCGTTTCGGCTGGAAAGAGATACGGGATGGAAATAATTATGTATACGGGCCTGTTCGATTACGGCGTGCAGCCGGATATAGGCATCATAGGTCCGTATATGTTCGAGGATCGGGGGCGCATCGAGCATCCGGAATGGTGCATGCGTGACCGATGGGGGGAACGGCGTTGTCCGGGACCGTTCGAATTTGCTTTTCCGGAAGCGCGTCAATATGTCATTCGTCGTTATGTGGAAGAAATTGTGCGGAACGACTATGACGGCATCAATTTTTATACGTATGTGGAAAATTGCGGGTTGCGCTATTTGGAGGAATTTGGATTTGCCGAGCCTATTGTCAGTCTGTTTCAGGAAAAATACCCCGACATCGATTTGCGCAAGGGACGTCTGAGCGATGAACAAACGGAGCATTGGTACGCTTGCAGGGGAAAGTTCGTAACTGATTTCGTTCGCGAGCTGCATGCCGAGCTGAAGCTTCATGGCAAGAAGCTCTCGATTATTCTCGACGCGGAAAATCCGGATTACGTACAGCCGTGGTGGGGGAAAAGCGTTCCCGGTACCGGCTACATCCGAACGGACTGGCAGACATGGATCGCGGAAGGCATAGTAGACGAACTTTGGGTTCAGTTGGCCGAGATAGGCAAACAAACGTCTACTCTGGACAATCTGCTCCGCTCATGCGCAGGAACGTCGGTTAAGCTAGTCGTACGTACTCCAAAGCCGTTTGACCCGGTCTGGGAGCCGTACGTGTCGGCAGGTGTTACTCCGGTTGCGGTCATAACATCGCCGGTAAACGGAATCGAGCGAATGGTCAAGGCCCCGCCCTCGACAGCCCTTCTTCACAGCGAAGATTGGATCCACCGTTCCCAGGGGCTGACCGACATGGCGGAGGGGCGAATCGAGGGGGACGTTCAAGCGGCAATCGTTCTCGCCCAAGACCGGAATCTAGTAGTCCGCCAACGAGCGATGCGTGCATTGAAAAAGTTCGGCACATCTGCGCATCTACCCATTATTTATGCCGGTCTGCACGACGAGGAGAATTGCGTAAGAGTGGCCGCGGCCGAAGCTGCCGGAGTGATTCACGATGGGGATACTCCCGGCAGATTGCTGGCTGCTATCGAAAGCGACGATACTTTTCTAATGAAGTCCGCTTGTGCCGGTTCGCTCCTTGCAATCGGTGAGAACAGCTTAAGTGATGCGACTGCGGGCCTTTCCAGCAAATATCGTGGCGTACGTGAAGTTTGCGCGAAAGCATTAATCGGCCTATATGAGATTGACGGTACCGCACTATACCCTCTGTTGACCGGTATTGTACGGAATGCGGACGAGGATGAGATTATCCGATACTGGACGATCGACGGCTTGCTCGGGCTTTGTCTGGGAGGCAGGCTGGACGCTGAGGAAGAAAAAGCGTTTATAGCGGAATTGGCAGCACGGATCGATAAAGAATGTTCCACGGTCGTTCAACTCCACATCGTGAGAGCTATCGGGAAATTGGCGGAAGAAGGAAAGACCGCTTGTATGCCGACAAATATTGTCGGTAAATTGGAACAGCTTTTTCGGGAGTATGGCGACGGATGTTTGCGAACGGATGCTGCATTCGGCTGGCGGCTGGCGGGCAATGCGCTGCTATCGTTCGGGGCGGCGGGCATAGAAATTCTCGAAAAGTTCAGAGAGCAAACGCAAAATCGATGGCTTGCATGGCTTGCTTACGAGGTTGTCTATTTGTCGCACCAAAAAGCCGAGTTCCTCCTCATTGATCAACGACAGATGATTGCCGATCATGAGCATTATGCGCCGCAGTTTCCGGGGTACCGTGCCTGGAGGGAGGACATTCGCTCGATTAGTCGACTGCCCGATTCAAGTTTCGATGCATCGTAGGATATTATGAAATGGAAAATGCCGTCAAGCCCGGCCGGGTCTTTGACGGCATTTTGTCCGAAAGCCGATCAGCTTTCTCCCGTAATCGAGCATTTGTTGCGGATAAAGTGAATTTGGTTTTCGATCCGATTCAACCGTTCCTCATCCTCTTTGGACCCGCTCGACTGGCCCCGCAGCAGCTCGGCTTCCTGCAGCAGCTCGTGCAGATCGTCCCCGGCGTTGGCGCAGTTATAATCGCTTTCCAATCGTTCCAGCATGGTATCCTCCGTTACTAAACGTAATGTGCGGCAATGCCAGCTTATTGTGCGCATAACGTTGTCCGAGTAAACGTAGTTCGCGTCGGAATCGAAAACGATTTCTGAACGTCAATAAAAAGACAGTTGCAAATCATATAATTCCGAGTATAATACTATGTATATTAGCTATTGAACGGAGATGCCGCCGATGAACGCTACGATTTCGAACCCGATCGCCCAAGCGTGGATTAATGATTATTTGGACTTGTACAACTATGCGGTTGCCTTGGGCGATAGCGAATGGCAGCTGGAGCTTATAAATAAGCTGAAGCAAAACGGCGTTCATATCGAACGGCATTTGCGGGAAAATCAACGCGAGCAATTGTGGAAAATGTTCGATTCGATCAACCGGAACATGCTTGAAATCTACGACGAGCTTCGCGACACGAAAAATGTCAAGAAAAGCGAAATACTGAAAGAGCAAGTATGGGAGCTGAAAATTCGCAGGCTGGATATTTCGAGAAAATTGAAGGCTTGCGGGAGTTAAGGCAAGAGGGGAATAAGGAACATTGGCATGCGGTTGACGGCTTTGCCAATGCCAAGTTAGAAGTTCGCGCGGTTGACCGCTTCACGGTAACGGAGCATGCAGCTTACTGCTCTGCAGAATCATCGGTTCATTGGCAGATGAACGATGATTACATGGAGGTTTGTTTCATTTCGCGCATCGATTTCATCATCATCGTCATCATCTCGTCGCATTCCTGCATTTTGGACATCATCGCATCCATGTCCATATCGGCCATCATATTCATGCTCGTCATGGACTCCATCATCATCTTCATGGAGTTCATTTTGCACATCATTTCGTCCATACACATCGTCATCATCATTTGCATGCACATTTTATCCATAGCACTGTCCTCCTCTCCCGCTATTTTCGTTTCGTATCAAACATTACACGAACAAATGGAAGATTACAAGCTTTTTTTGGTTGTATTGCCTATTGAATTGTGATATATTAAACCTTTTATTCCAATAATAAAAATGGGATTTATAGGGATTGGGACTCGATTCGACTCGCATCAATGTCGGAAAGAGTCCCTTTTTAATGGAGCATCAAAGGCTCCGGTCCAAACAACGGTATTGAAGCGCCTCGGCCAGGTGAGAGGTGGCAATGACATCACTTTCGTCCAAATCGGCGATCGTACGGGCGATCTTCAGAATACGGTCGTGAGCGCGGACACTGAGGCCGAGAGCTTCGAACGCTTCGGACAAAAGCTTCTCCCCGTCCGGCAGCAGCCGGCAATGCTCACGCAGCATGCGTCCGGTCAATTCGCCGTTAAAGCGTACGTGGGTCCCGGCGTAGCGCGCGGCTTGGCGATTCAGTGCCTTCATTACCGAGTGCCGCAGATCGCCGGACGAGGCGTTGCCGCTTGTTTGCTTCATCGAGTCATAGTCGATGCGGGGAACCTCGACTTGCAGATCGATCCGATCGAGCAGCGGACCGGATATTCTCGACCGGTATTGCTGCACCTTGAGCGGACTGCATGTGCATGAAGCGGACAGGGTAGGGAACCCCCAATATCCGCAAGGACAAGGGTTCATCGAAGCGGCGAGCATGAAATGGGTAGGAAACGTAACAACGGCTTTCGCCCGGCCGATCGTTACGCGGCGGTCCTCGATCGGCTGCCGAAGCACCTCGAGCACGTTGCGGGGGAACTCGGGCAGTTCGTCGAGAAACAATACGCCTCGATGGGCCAAGCTTACTTCTCCCGGCTTAGGATAGATCCCCGCCCCTACGAGGCCGCCCATCGATACGGTGTGATGCGGATTGCGGAACGGTCTGTGACGGATCAGTTTGGAGCGGTCCGGAATAAGGCCCGCGGCGCTGTAAATTTTCGTTACTTCGAGCGATTCCTCGTTCGATAGAATCGGAAGAATGGAAGGAAGCCGGCGAATGAGCATCGTTTTTCCCGAACCCGGGGGGCCGATGAACAGGACATTGTGGAGACCGGCCGCCGCTATCGTCAAGGCGCGCTTTGCTTGAAATTGGCCGCAAACATCGACAAAATCATCCAAATGGGATTCTTCGAAATTCGACAAAATTCGCTCGTTATGCAAACCGCGCGAAACGGCGGCGCCGTCAAATATCGGGACGCCCTTATTGTGAAGCAGCTCTTTTATGCTGGGGATTCCCACAATACGCATCCCTTCGATCAACGAAGCTTCCTCGACGTTCTCGGCAGGGAGCAGTACATTCGTCATGCCGCGCCGCTTCGCCGCATCGACCATCGACAATACGCCGCGAACCGGGCGGAGGCGTCCGTCGAGCGACAGCTCGCCGATCGTCAGACAGCGGTCCAATCCCGGCACGACCAATTGTCCGCTCGCACTGAGAATTCCGACGGCGATAGCCAGATCGAAGGAAGCGCCTTCCTTGCGCACATCGGCCGGGGCCAGGTTGACCGTGATCCGTTCCATCGGAAACGCGGCACCGCAGTTTTTGAGCGCGGAACGGACGCGTTCCGTCGATTCCTTGACGGAAGAGTCGGGGAGACCGACTATTTGAAAATACGGCAGACCGTTGCTGATGTCGATTTCCACATCGACGATCGTACCGTCGATTCCTTGCAGACATGCGCCGTACATTTTATCATACATGCCAAAAAGCACCTACTCTCTCCGGGATAGCGCCGATATCAGGACGTAAAGTCGTCTCGACGGGCAACGGGAAATAGGTGCTTCCTAATTTTCCATACGTGATATGTTCGGCATAAGACGTCAAAAATCCTCCTTGAGCGGATAAATGGAAATAAAAACGATTTCGGATGGGGATAATGGAAAAGAAAAGAAACGAGGTGAAAAGCACATGCAGGAAAAACCGTATTTTTGTCCGAACTGCCGTTCGAATCGAACCAAGTTTCGATTGCTGACGACAACGTATCAATCGTTCATGAAAGAAGCCGTTACGGGCATCGTACAAAATGTCACGGAACCGATTACGGTAGAAGAGCCAGAACCGACGATCGGCTGCCTCGTTTGCGGCTTTACCGGCAACGAAATGCGCTTCATCAAGCAGGCGGAGCGCGAACCGCGGGTCATGACGCCGACGACTCCGGTTTACGGGTAAGGCAGTCGTTACGTGCCGGTTCTTGTGCGATAGCGCAAGCTTTCCTATCGAAAGCCTGCGCTATTTCCATGTTCGCCCAAGCATGTGCGGATTCGGGACGGACCATTGTCTTTATGCGGTCCAAAACAAAAAAACGTACAATGTTCACAAAAATTTCAGGAAACTGTCGAAAAAACGTGGTACAATAAATAAGGCATTTTTGGGTAAACCGCGGGCGGTATAGTACGTTCGGTGGGTAGAGGGCATTATGCCCTTTTTTGTATACAACATCACCCAAGACAGTTTGATAGGAGGATTCGAGAATGAATATCCATGAGTATCAAGGGAAAGAGGTCCTGAGACAATATGGTGTAGCGGTTCCTCAGGGCAAAGTGGCGTTTTCCGTCGACGAAGCCGTCGAAGCGGCAAAATCGCTCGGCACTCCGGTAGTCGTCGTGAAGGCGCAAATCCACGCAGGTGGCCGTGGTAAAGCAGGCGGTGTCAAGGTCGCCAAAAATCTCGACGAGGTTCGTACATACGCCGAGCAAATTCTTGGCAAGGTGCTTGTGACTCATCAAACCGGTCCGGAAGGCAAGGAAGTGAAGCGCCTCCTGATCGAGCAAGGCTGCGACATCAAGAAGGAATATTATGTCGGCGTCGTCGTCGACCGCGGTACGGGCCGTGTCGTTATGATGGCATCCGAAGAAGGCGGCACGGAAATCGAAGAAGTCGCTGCCCACACGCCTGAGAAAATTTTCAAAGAAGTGATCGATCCGGCTATCGGCCTGCAGCCGTTCCAAGCCCGGAAGCTCGCTTATGCGATCAACATTCCTACCGCGCTTGTAAACAAGGCCGTACAGTTCATGACGGCTCTTTATACTGCGTTTGTGGACAAGGATTGCTCCATCGCCGAGATCAATCCGCTCGTCGTTACCGGAGACGGCAGCGTCATGGCGCTTGACGCCAAATTGAACTTCGATTCGAACGCGCTGTACCGCCACAAAGATATTTTGGAGCTGCGCGATCTGGACGAAGAAGACGAGAAGGAAATCCAAGCGTCCAAATTCGACCTGAGCTACATCGCGCTCGACGGCAACATCGGTTGTCTCGTTAACGGCGCCGGTCTTGCCATGTCCACGATGGACATCATCAAATATTACGGCGGCGAGCCTGCCAACTTCCTCGACGTAGGCGGCGGCGCCACGGCCGAGAAAGTAACCGAGGCGTTCAAAATCATTTTGTCCGATCCGAAGGTTAAAGGGATTTTCGTCAACATTTTCGGCGGAATCATGAAATGCGACGTTATCGCGGACGGCGTTATCGAAGCGGCCAAGCAAGTCGGCTTGGATCGTCCGCTGGTCGTGCGTTTGGAAGGTACGAACGTAGATCTGGGCAAGAAAAAGTTGAACGAATCCGGACTGAATATCGTCGCGGCCGACTCGATGGCGGACGGCGCTCAAAAAATCGTTTCGCTGGTGAAGTAATTCGAGAGGAGATGACATTCGATGAGTATTTTGATCGATAAAAATACGAAAATTATTACGCAGGGCATTACCGGGTCGCAAGGGACCTTCCACACGAAAGGCGGCCTTGAATACGGCTCCCAATTCGTCGGCGGCGTTACCCCGGGCAAAGGCGGTACGGAAGTCGAATTTTCTCTGGAAAACGGTTCGACCGTGAAGCTGCCGGTTTACAATACGGTCATCGAAGCGAAAAAAGCGACAGGCGCAACCGTTTCGCTCATTTTCGTTCCTCCGGCTTTTGCCGCGGATTCGATTCTGGAAGCTGTCGATGCCGAAATGGATTTGGCCATCTGTATTACCGAGGGAATTCCGGTACTCGACATGGTTCGCGTCAGCCGATATATGGAAGGCAAGAAAACCCGACTGATCGGACCTAACTGCCCGGGCGTCATCACTCCGGGACAATGCAAAATCGGCATCATGCCCGGATATATCCACTTGCCGGGTCATGTCGGCGTCGTATCGAGAAGCGGTACGCTTACGTATGAAGCGGTTCATCAGCTGACTACGCGCGGTATCGGCCAATCGACGGCTGTAGGGATCGGCGGAGACCCGGTTAAAGGCTCCGAGTTCATCGACATCCTGAAGCTGTACAACGAAGATCCGGATACTTATGCGGTCATCATGATCGGCGAAATCGGCGGAACCGCGGAAGAAGAAGCGGCCGAGTGGATCAAAGCGAACATGACGAAGCCGGTCGTAGGCTTCATCGGCGGCCAAACGGCGCCTCCGGGAAAACGCATGGGCCATGCCGGCGCGATCATCTCGGGCGGCAAAGGAACGGCGGCGGAGAAAGTGGCTACGCTGGAAGCTTGCGGCGTGAAAGTCGCCCCGACTCCTTCCGAAATGGGCTCCACGCTCGTAAGCGTACTCGAAGAAAAAGGCCTGCTCGCAAAGTGCACAGTGAAGTAAATCGAGCATTTCAATCCTATACAATCGATTGACGAAGGTAAGCAACCTTCCGCATCCCGGATACGGGTACGGAAGGTTTTTTCGTTTTCCGGCTATTCGGAATCGTTCCGTACCAGTGCCTGTTTACCGATTAACGTTACAGACAGCCGTTCTGTTTACTTCACATTGCGCGGACCAGGGATTTAATGAAGGATTACACAACTAGCGAGCTGATCTTCCGGGGGTTCCCCCAAAGTACCAGGAATAATCAGCGAAGGGTCGCGTCGCTTTTGGGGAATAATAATTTCTAAGGGGTGCTTTACTTGTTAAACGACCGTAATGTATTATTTGGATTGCACGAGTTGGAAGGTGTTGGATGGAAAACGATCGATCGGCTTGCTTCCGGCGTGTCCGGGGCTTACACGGAATTGGTGCGCGCGGAGCCCGGGGACTTGGTCGCATTCGGCCTGAAGCCGAATGTCGCGCATGGGATCTGTGCCAGGCTGACCGAAGCTTATATCGAGCAGCGGCTTGAAGCTTACGAACGGCACGGTACGTCGTTCCTGACCGCGCTAGACTCCGATTATCCCGCGCTGCTGCGGGAAATCGCCCAGCCGCCTTGGATCTTATATTACCGAGGGGATTTGAAAACGCTGGAGCTGCCGGCGATCGCGATGGTAGGCACCCGGTCGCCAACCGTATACGGCAGGAAGATCTCGTTCGAGCTTGCGCGCGATTTGTCGGCGAACGGCGTATGTGTCGCTTCGGGGCTGGCAAGGGGCATCGACAGCTGCGCGCATCGGGGGGCCTTGACGGGAGCGGGCAGTACCGCGGCTGTGCTCGGTTGCGGGCCGGATACCGTCTATCCGGTTGAAAACGCTTCCCTGTATGCGGAGATTGAAGAGAAGGGAGTTCTAGTAACGGAGTACCCGCTCGGAACGCAGCTCAAGCCGGGACTGTTTCCGCAACGCAATCGCATCATATCGGGCTTGAGCCTGGGTACTGTCGTCGTGGAAGCGGCAAGCAGAAGCGGCTCCCTCATTACGGCGGATCAGGCGTTGGAGCAGTCGAGAGACGTGTTCGCCGTTCCAGGCCCGGTTACATCGCCCAAAAGCTCGGGCACGCTCGAGCTGATCCGGCAGGGAGCCAAGATGGTCGCATCCGTCGAACATATATTGGAGGAATACAGAGGACTCGTTCCGTTTGGCGGAAGCAGGAGGGAAATCGGTACCCGGCCTGATATATCGGCCTCCGAAGAAGAGCGCAAGCTGCTCGGTTTGATGGCGGCCGTACCGGTTACTTTTGACGAGCTGCTCATGCTCTCGGGGATGGAATTTGGACATTTGCATTCAGTTCTGTTAAATTTAATTTTGAAAAAAAAGATTGCACCGTTAGCCGGTTCATCTTATATGACGCTATGACGCCCGTTACGAGCGGCGTAAACATACGCATACTATTGAAGTGGAATATCGAGGGGAGGACGGCGAGCCTATGGCGGATTCTTTGGTCATTGTGGAGTCACCCGCAAAAGCGAAAACGATCGGCAAATATTTGGGCAGCAAGTTTATCGTCAAGGCGTCCATGGGGCATATCCGGGACCTTCCGAAGAGCCAGATCGGAGTGGAAGTCGAAAATCATTTCGAGCCGAAATATATAACGATCCGGGGCAAAGGGTCGGTGTTGAAAGAACTCAAGGATGCAAGCCGCAAAGTAAAAAACATTTATCTCGCGGCTGACCCCGATCGCGAAGGGGAGGCGATCGCCTGGCATTTGGCGCATTACCTCGAACTGAGCGAAACCGAGCCGTGCCGGGTAGTATTCAACGAAATTACGAAGCAAGCGGTGAAGGACGCGTTCAAACAGCCGAGACCGATCGATATGGACTTGGTCAATGCTCAGCAGGCCCGCCGCATATTGGATCGTCTTGTCGGCTACAAAATCAGCCCTCTGCTGTGGAAGAAGGTCAAGAAAGGGCTATCCGCAGGGCGGGTGCAATCCGTCGCCGTAAAGCTCATTATCGATCGCGAGAACGAGATCAAATCGTTCGTCCCGGAAGAGTATTGGTCCATTACGGCTAAGCTGGCCGTAAGCGGTACCGAGTTCGAGGCGAAGTTTTACGGTGTGGACGGCGAGAAGAGAGAGCTGAACCGCGAAGCGGATGTTCAGGACATTTTGAACCGGATCGGCGAATCGGCGTTTATCGTCGGCGACGTGAGGGAGAAGGAGCGTCAGCGCAATCCGGCGCCGCCGTTCATTACGAGCTCCCTTCAGCAGGAAGCGGCGCGCAAGCTGAACTTCCGCGCGGCCAAAACGATGCAGGTGGCCCAGCAGTTGTACGAAGGGATCGATCTCGGGAAAGAAGGTACGGTCGGTCTGATAACGTATATGCGTACCGATTCGACGCGGATTTCCCCGGTTGCCCAGGAGGAAGCGAAGGCTTATATCGAATCCGCATACGGAGCGGCTTATTATCCGGAGACCCCGCGGGTTTATTTGAAGAAAAACGCGAACGCGCAGGATGCCCATGAAGGCATCCGGCCGACCGCGATAGTGAAAACCCCCGAGGAGCTCAAGCCGTTCCTCAGCAGGGACCAGCACCGGCTCTACAAGCTCGTATGGGAGCGCTTCGTCGCCAGTCAAATGGCTTCGGCCGTACTCGACACGATGACCGTGGATATTTCCGTATCCGATGTCACGTTCCGTGCCGTCGGCTCGAAGGTGAAATTCCCCGGATTCATGAAAGTGTACGTGGAAGGCAATGACGACGGTACGACGGAAGACGATAAATATTTGCCGGTTCTGAAGCAGGGCGACAAGCTGAACAACAACGGGATCGAGCCGAAGCAGCATTTTACCCAACCGCCCCCGAGATATTCGGAGGCCCGTCTGGTCCGCATGATGGAGGAGATGGGAATCGGAAGGCCGAGTACCTACGCTCCGACGCTGGAGACGATCCAGAAGCGCGGCTATGTAGCCATGGAAGAGAAGAGATTCGTGCCGACGGAGCTGGGCGACCTCGTCATCCAGCTGATGGCGGAGTTTTTCCCGGAAATATTGAACGTCGAATTTACGGCGCACATGGAAGAAGAGCTCGACTTCGTCGAAGAGGGCAAGGTCGACTGGGTCCGGGTACTGGACGAATTTTATACGACGTTCGAGAAACGGCTGGAAGTGGCCGAAGAAGAAATGAAGGAAGTTGAAATCCAGGACGAAATAACCGACGTGCTCTGCGAGAAATGCGGCAGGCATATGGTGATCAAAATGGGCCGGTTCGGCAAATTTTTGGCCTGCTCCGGGTTCCCGGACTGCCGGAATGCGAAGCCGATCGTCAAGGAAATCGGGGTAACTTGCCCGAAGTGCAAAGAAGGCCATGTAGTCGAGCGGCGCAGCAAGAAAGGGCGCATTTTCTATGGATGCGACAAATATCCGGATTGCGATTTCGTATCCTGGGATAAACCGGCCGATAAACCGTGCCCGAACTGCAGCTCGATGCTTGTGGAGAAAAACACGAAGGCCGGCTCCTTCCTGCAATGCGTGGAGTGCGGCCACAAGGAAGAAAACCAGCAGGCGGATGCCGAGGGCGACGCCGATTAAACCCGGACCGCAGCCGGTGCATATCGGCGGCAAGCATAGCAGCGGGACGCGATTAGCAGGAGGGCTAGTACATTGACATCTGCAGTTAAAGTTACCGTAATCGGCGCCGGACTGGCCGGCAGCGAAGCGGCGTGGCAAATCGCAAGCCAAGGCGTACCGGTCGTCCTTTACGAAATGCGGCCGGTGCGCAAGACGCCCGCTCATATAACCGATAAATTCGCCGAGCTCGTATGCAGCAACTCGCTGCGCGCCAACGGCTTGACGAACGCCGTAGGCGTCCTTAAGGAAGAGATGCGACTGATGAACTCGCTCATCATGAGATGTGCGGACAAACATGCCGTTCCGGCAGGCGGTGCATTAGCCGTCGACCGGGACGGCTTCTCAGGCGAGATTACATCCACTTTGCGCAACCATCCTCTGATCGAGGTGCGGAATGAGGAGCTGACGGAACTCCCGGAAGGAATAACGGTCGTGGCGACCGGTCCGTTGACGTCGCCGGCGCTGTCCGATATTTTGAAGCGGCTGACGGGCGAAGAATATTTATATTTTTACGACGCGGCCGCACCTATTGTGGAAAAAGATTCGATCGATATGGATAAGGTGTACTTGGCTTCCCGATATGACAAAGGGGAGGCGGCTTATTTGAACTGCCCGATGACCGAAGAAGAGTACAACGCCTTCTATGATGCGCTGGTAAGCGCCGAGACCGCACCGGTCAAAGAGTTCGAGAAAGAAATTTATTTCGAAGGATGCATGCCGATCGAGGTTATGGCCAAGCGCGGCAAGCAAACGATGCTGTTCGGTCCGATGAAGCCGGTAGGGCTCGTCAATCCGCATACCGGCAAGCTGCCATTCGCGGTCGTACAGCTTCGTCAGGACAATGCGGCCGGTACGTTGTTCAATCTGGTCGGGTTCCAGACGCATCTGAAGTGGGGGGAGCAGAAGCGCGTATTGTCGCTCATTCCCGGGCTTGAGAACGCCGAATTCGTCCGTTATGGCGTCATGCACCGCAACACGTTCATCAGCTCGCCAAAGCTGCTTCGCCCGACGTATCAATTCAAGCAGCGTGACAACCTGTTTTTTGCCGGACAAATGACAGGCGTGGAAGGGTATGTGGAGTCGGCCGCGTCGGGACTTATCGCGGGAATCAACGCCGGCCGGATGGCCAAGGGCGAAGCTTGCCTCGTACTGCCGCAGGAGACTACGCTCGGCTGCATGGCGAACTACATCACGTCGGCCGACCCGAAGCATTTTCAGCCGATGAACGCCAATTTCGGTCTGCTGCCGCCGCTTGAACAAAAAATTCGCGATAAAAAACGGAAAAACGAGCTGCTTGCCGAGCGCGCCCTTGAAACAATTCAGAATTTTTCATATAATGTACACAATTTCACTTGTAACTAGAAGATCGACTATGATACGATGGAAATGTTTTTCGGGTCATCGATAGTTTTTGAAATATAGCTTCACAACCAATTTACCGAATAGCGAAACAGCAGCAGAACGAAACGTTTGGTGCTGTTTCTTGTTTGTCGGTCCTATTGATTGCCCCAGGATGTGCGGCTGCGGATTACGCGGCGTCGCGCTCGTTCGGGATATACAGAATCATTTTGCGATATGGAGGGGGGACGCTGGTGGGCGATTTTCACGCTACGACGATATTTGCCATTCGGCACGAAGGCAAGGGAGCGATCGCCGGTGACGGGCAAGTTACGTTCGGCAACAGCATGGTCATGAAGTCGCATGCCAAGAAGGTACGGCGGCTGTACAGGGGAAAGGTTATCGCGGGATTCGCCGGATCCGTCGCCGATGCGGTAACGTTATTCGAGAAATTCGAAGCGAAGCTGGAGGAGCACCAAGGAAATCTGCTTAGAGCCGCGGTAGAGTTGGCCAAAGATTGGCGTTCGGACCGGGTTCTGCGTCGGCTGGAGGCGATGATGATCGTCATGGACTCGCAGAGCCTGCTGCTCATTTCCGGAAGCGGTGAAATTATCGAGCCGGACGACGGAATTTTGGCAATCGGTTCGGGGGGCAGCTTTGCGCTGGCCGCGGGCCGCGCTTTGAAACGGTTCGCGCCTCAGCTGGCGGCCAGCGATATTGCGAAAGCGTCGCTGGAGACGGCGGCCGATATTTGCGTGTTCACAAACCGGAATATCATTGTCGAAGAGATATAATCGGGTATGCTGCCGGGAGGGAAAACCATGAATAACCGCGCTCTGACGCCTAGGCAAATCGTAGCGGAGCTGGATAAATATATCGTCGGACAAAAGCCCGCGAAAAAATCGGTCGCCATCGCCCTGCGCAATCGTTATCGCCGCAGTTTATTGAACGAATCGATACGGGACGAGATCGTGCCGAAAAATATTTTGATGATCGGACCTACCGGGGTCGGCAAAACGGAAATAGCCCGCCGGCTGGCGAAGCTCGTCAACGCGCCGTTCGTCAAAGTCGAGGCGACGAAATTTACCGAGGTCGGTTATGTCGGCCGCGATGTCGAGTCGATGGTGCGCGATCTGGTCGAAACGGCCATCCGCATGGTAAAAAGCGAAAAGACGGAGAAGCTCAAGGATAAAGCCGAACAAATGGCCAATGAGCGTATCGTTGCGCTTCTCGTACCGTCAACCGCCTCGCAGAAGTCCCAGCGCAATCCTCTGGAGATGCTGTTCAGCGGCTCGAACCAATCGAACGGCGAGAAGGAAGAGGCCGATCAGGGAGTCATTCAGCGCCGGCAAGAAATGAAAGAGAAGCTTGGCAAGGGCGAGCTGGAAGACCAAGTGATCGAAATCGAAGTCGAGGACGCCGCTCCTTCCATGCTCGATATGTTCGCCGGTCAAGGCAACGAGCAGATGGGGATGAACATGCAGGAAATGTTCGGCAGTTTTATGCCGAAGCGGACGAAGAAGCGCAAGCTGCCCGTCAAAGAAGCGAGACAGGTACTTATTCAAGAGGAAGCCCAGAAGCTGCTCGATATGGACGAAGTCGTTCAGGAGTCGATCCGGCGTGCGGAGCAGTCCGGCATTATTTTCATCGATGAAATCGATAAAATCGCAAGCTCCGGACGCGGCGGCGGCCCCGATGTGTCGCGTGAAGGCGTGCAGCGGGACATTTTGCCCATCGTGGAAGGCTCGACGATCATGACCAAGTACGGTCCGGTCAAAACGGATTACGTGCTGTTTATCGCGGCGGGAGCGTTCCATATCGCCAAGCCTTCCGATCTGATCCCCGAGCTGCAGGGACGCTTTCCGATCCGGGTGGAGTTGACCAACTTGACTCAGGAAGATTTCGTGCTGATCCTGACGGAGCCGCAGAACGCGTTGACGAAGCAATATACGGCGTTATTGGAAACGGAAGGCATTCGTGTCGAATTTTCCGAGGGCTCCATCTCGGAGCTTGCGAAGATCGCTGCGGAAGTGAATCAGAATACCGACAATATCGGCGCGAGGAGACTGCATACGATTTTGGAGAAGCTGCTCGAGGATTTATCCTTCGAAGCGCCCGACATTTCGCTTGACCACATTTTGATCACGCCGGAATACGTGCGCGAGAAAGTGGCCGGCATAGCCCAAAACCGTGACTTGAGCCAATATATTTTGTAGGTCGGAATTGCTCGGCAATGAAGATAAAGATAGGACGCAATGCCGCTTCATCGAAAGCTTCGCTTCGAAGCTTTTCTCAATACCGGGAGGCTTGAATCATGACTTTACTAAGCAAAACAAGGAGTTTAAACCGTTTGCTGCAAAGGGCGGCCGGCAACGCGGTCAGTTTCATGGAGATGTCCGAGGTGCTGCGCGACCTGATCTCGGCGAACATTTTCGTCGTCAGCCGCAAAGGCAAAATTTTGGGATACGCGACGACGGGAGAGCTTTTAACCGAAACGCTCCATGAGATGATCGTCGATAATCGTCGACTGCCCGAGGATTACAACAATATTTTGAAAAGAATCGAAGAAACGTCTTCTCATGGCGATCAGGACAGCCCTTACTACATGTTTACGGAAAAAATACATTCGTTCTTCGCCCAGGCGCAGGTTACGATTATTCCGATTATCGGAGGCGGAGACCGGCTTGGGACGGTTGTTTTGACGCGCAGCGGAGATTCGTTCATCGACGATGATTTGATTATGGCGGAATACGGCACGACGATCATCGGCATGGAAATTTTACGGGAGCATGCTGAGGAAATCGAGCTTGACGCGCGGAGCAAAGCCGTCGTCCAAGTTGCGGTCAATTCGTTGTCGTACAGCGAGATGGAAGCCGTCGACCATATAATCGAGGAACTGAAGGAGAAGGAAGGACTGCTTGTCGCGAGCAAAATCGCCGATCGGGTAGGGATTACCCGTTCGGTGATCGTCAATGCGCTCCGAAAGCTGGAAAGCGCCGGTGTCATTGAAACGAGATCGCTCGGCATGAAGGGGACCTATATCAAAATATTGAACGACCAGCTTATGCAAAGCGTCGCGAATGCAAGAGCCTAATGACTTTCGTAACGGTTGAAGCCCTGTCTTAATAAAAGATAGGGCTTTTTGCTTATTGTAAACTTTCTTATATAGATGGAATATATATATGGCCGTAATGTTACAAAAAAAGACATCTCCCAAATATTTTTTTTTGCTCAATTCCTCGAAATTAGAAGGAATAGCGCTAATCGTGAAGAATACAGTTACATAACTTTTTAAGCGAAAGTGGGTATTTGGAATGGCTTTGTGGGACACTCCGAGCCTAGGAATGATGGAACGGACACTTGATGCAGCGGCATTTCGACAAAAAGTGATATCGAACAACGTCGCAAACGTAGACACTCCTTATTTCAAAAGGTCCGATGTGCAGTTCGAGGAGCTTTTGTCGAAGGAATTGAATAAAAAGTCGATTCAAGGCCGCAGGACGGATTTCCGGCATATTCCGATCGGACAGGTCTCTGCATCGACCGCACCGGAGGTCGTCGCGGACGAAACAACGATGATGAACAACAACTTGAACAACGTCGACATCGACTACGAGATGGCCCTCCTGGCGAAAAACCAACTCCGGTACAACGTGCTGGTCGGTCAAGTCAGTCATGATCTGAGAAATTACCGAACCGCGATGAACGGGGGGAGATAATACATGAAACTGACGAACGGCTTCGACATCAGCTCTTCGGCCTTAACCGCCCAACGGTTCCGGATGGACGTTATTTCATCCAACATCGCCAACGCCGACACGACCCGCGGAAAGCTGGTAGACGGCCGCTGGGTTCCCTATCAGAGGAAATTGATTGCGATGGAAGCGAAAGAACAGCCCTCCTTCTCCCGGATTTTGCAGCAATCGATGCGAGATTCGACAGGCGAGGGCGTACGCGTGTCCCGCGTTTTCGAAGACGAAGCGCCGTTCAAGCAAGTGTACAATCCGACCCATCCGGACGCCGACGAGCGCGGATACGTAGAAATGCCAAACGTCGATATTTTGAAAGAGATGGTAGATATGATGTCCGCCACCCGTTCCTACGAGGCGAACGTCACGGCTTTGAATGCCACGAAAGCGATGATATCGAAAGCATTGGAAATCGGCAAATAAATTGCCCTACATATTCTTATAACCACATCGGAGGGTCTTGAAACATGATCGATCAAATCGGGTTTTTGCCCAAAAAACCGCTCGTTTCCCTCGACTTGGGCTCAGCCAAGGACGCAGGAGCGGCCAGTATCGCCAAAGATTTCGGATCATTTCTCAATGGAGCCATGAACAATTTGAACAAGCAGCACACGGCGGTCGATACGTTGAACGACAAATTCGTGACCGGTGAAATCGCCGACGTGCATCAGTTAACGATTGCGGCCGAGAAGCTCTCTCTCAGTCTGGAGATGACCGTACAAATCCGCAATAAAGTTATCGAGGCTTATCAGGAGGTAATGAGGACGCAGATCTAATCGCGGTATTAGTCGCAGCAGATTCCCGGGCGGGGTGACATAGTGAATGAGACACTAGTCCAGTATAGAGACAAGGCGACTCTGTATTGGAAACAGCTAAGCAAAAATCAAAAATATATGGTGATAGGTACGGTCGTGATTCTACTAGCGGTCGTCATCTTGACATCGATCAATTTATCCAAGACGGAATTCGCCACGGCGTTCAGGAACCTTCAGCCGAACGACGCCGCCAATATAAAAAAATATTTGGACGACTCGAAAATTCCTTATCAGTTAACCCCTGACGGAACGTCGATCGCCGTACCGGCAAGCGAAGCCGCCTCGATCAAGCTCGAGGTCGAATCGCAAGGCCTGAATAAGAACGGTTCTCTCGGATACGGCGCATTTGAAGGAAGCAACACGTTCGGGATGTCGGACAACGAATTCAACGTGAAGCTGATCAATGCGATGCAGGGCGAGATTCAGCAAATGTTCAATCAGATCAACGGCGTGGCGAGCTCCAAGGTACTCATCACCGTGCCGAAGGAAACCGCGTTCGTTACTACGCAGCCCCAAGAATCGACCGCATCGGTCATATTGAATATCGAGAGTGGCTACAGGTTCGACCAAGCGCAAATCGACACGATGTACAATCTCGTCGCCAAAACGATACCGAAGCTGAAATACGAGAATATTACGATTTCCAACCAAAATGGCGAGCTGCTTCCTTACTCCAAGACGAACGGAGCCATCGCGGGCACTTCGGGGCAAATTCAACAGCAATTTCAAGTGAAAAACCAGTTTCAAAACGAATTGCAAAAAAATATAATGAGTTTGCTGGGTAAAATGTATGCCCCCGACAAGGTGGTCGTCAGCGTAATTTCAACTCTCAACTTCGATCAGAAGACGAGCAAGCAAAACCTGGTTACTCCGGTCAACACGGTGGATAACAGAGGGATCGAAATTAGCCTTCAGGAAAACAGCAAGTCGGCTACCAGCACGGGAGGCGCGACCGGCGGAGTGCCGGGAACGGGAAATACGGATGTTCCGACCTACCAGGGCGGCCAAAACGGCGGCGGGCAATCGGAGTCGGAAGAAAACAACAGAATCGTCAATTTCGAAGTGAACCGGATTACGAACGAGATCGTATCCAGTCCTTTTATTGTAAAAGATTTGTCGATAAGTGTCGGAATCGAGCCCCCGGTCAAGGATGATCCGAACTCGTTGACGCAGGAAATGAAGGACAACATCCAGAAAACGCTCGTTAGCATCGTCTCCGCGACATTGGCCGACAGCGGTCAGGCGTTTACCGAAGCGGACATTGCCAGAAAAGTAACGTTGTTCGCCCAGCCTTTCGCGGTTACCCCGGGAATGGAGCAAGCGGGCATCAATTATTGGATGTGGGGCGGAATCGGCGTAGCGGCAATGGTTCTTGCAGGCGTTGGCGGTTTTATGATCCGACGCAGAAGGCAAAGGCAATTGGAGCTCGTCGAGGAGGAGCTGTCTCCACCGACAAAAGTGGAGCTTCCGACTATCGATATCGAGAACGTATCGAACGAAAGCCAAGTCCGCAAACAGCTGGAAGGGCTGGCCAAGCGAAAGCCGGATGAATTTGTGAACTTGCTGCGCACCTGGTTAGTAGACGAATAAGGAGGGGCTTCTGTGGCGAAAGCGGTGCAGCAAGGATTGACAGGGCGACAAAAGGCCGCCATTCTGCTCATCAGTCTCGGGCCGGAAGTATCCGCCCAAATTTTCAAGCATTTGCGCGAGGAAGAAATCGAGCAATTAACTCTTGAAATCGCCAATGTGCGCAAAGTGGATAACGCCGAGAAGGATGCGATATTATCGGAATTCCATCAAATTTGTCTGGTGCAGGAATATATTTCGCAGGGCGGGATTCAATACGCCAAAGAAATATTGGAAAAAGCGCTCGGCGCCAGCAAGGCGATGGACATTATCAACAGACTGACGGCTACGCTGCAGGTAAGGCCTTTCGATTTTGCCCGCAAGGCCGATCCGGCCCAAATTTTGAACTTTATCCAGAACGAGAATTCCCAGACGATTGCCCTCATTCTCTCTTATTTGCAGCCCGAACAGGCTTCGATTATTTTGTCGTCGCTGCCGCAGGATAAACAGGCGGACGTAGCGAAACGGATCGCCATGATGGACAGCACCTCCCCCGAGGTGATCAATCAGGTGGAACGCGTGCTCGAGCAGAAGCTGTCATCGACGGTTACTCAGGATTATACGTCGGCAGGCGGCATCGAAGCGATCGTGCAAATATTGAACGGCGTCGACCGCGGCACGGAGCGGACGATTCTCGATTCGCTCGAAATTCAGGATCCCGAGCTCGCCGAAGAAATCAAAAAACGGATGTTCGTATTCGAAGATATCGTCAATATCGACAACCGTTCGATCCAACGCATTATCCGGGACATCGAGAACGCGGACTTGCAGCTTGCCCTCAAGGTGGCGAGCGAAGAAGTGCGCGAAGTCATATTCCGGAATATGTCCAAGCGGATGGCGGAAACGTTCCGAGAGGAAATGGAATATATGGGGCCCGTCCGGCTGCGCGACGTCGAAGAGGCGCAAACCCGCATCGTAGCGACGATCCGACGTTTGGAAGAGGCCGGGGAAATCATTATCGCTCGCGGCGGAGGAGACGATATCATTGTCTAACGTCATTAAAGCGACGCACTATATCCCTATAGACGATAAAAAGCTTATACAGGTTGCACAATCGGAGCCGATTTCCGAATCCGAGCTTCATCAAGCCAATGCGGAGATTTCCGAAAACGTCGCGGAGCCTGTCCACGAAGACATCGCGGCGGCGCTTGCCGCTAAAGAGCAGATCATCCGGGATGCGGAATTCTACGCCGAGTCGGTAGTCGGTCAAGCTACGGAAGACGCCAAACGTTTGCGTCAGGAAGCGACCGACGAGATCGAAGGCTGGTGGAGCAAGCGCAGAGCGGACGACGAAAATGCGGCAGCAAATGCCCGCGAGCAAGGCTATCAAGCCGGATACCAGCAGGGGGTGAATGAAGCAGAAGCGCAAGTTCGGCAGCAATATGAGCAACTGCTCGGCGAAGCGCAGGCCATCATCGAGAGCGCGGTGGCAATCAAGCATCAATTGATTCAGGAGTCCGAGCCTTTTCTGATCGAGCTTAGCTGCTCCATCGCCGAGAAAATCATTACGAGGCAGCTTTCCATCGAGCCCGAATGGTCCATCGAGCTGGTCAAAAAGGTGCTGATGCGCAGACGGGAGCAAGGCATTATTACGTTGTGCGTTTCCGCCGAGCATTTTCAGTTCGTCCTGGATGCGAGGGAAGAGCTCATGCTGTCCATCGATTCGCAGGCCGAACTTCAGATCATTCCGGACCCGACCGTGCAAGACCAGGGATGCGTCATCCGCTCTTCCTTCGGCAGCATAGATGCGAGGATCGATACGCAGTTGAATGAAATCAAAAAGGGATTGCAGCAAGTAGCCTTGAGAAGCGAAGGAGCTTACGACGATGAATAATGCTCCGCAAGCGCTCAAATATATCGATTATTTGCGGCATATCGACCCGATCCGGGTAAACGGCAAAGTGACCCAGGTCATCGGCTTGACGGTAGAGTCCGAAGGACCCGACGCCAGCGTCGGCGACGTCTGTTATATTTACCCATTCAAGTCGGCACAGCCGCTGAAAGCCGAAGTTGTCGGATTTCGCAACAACAAGGTCATTCTGATGCCTCTCGGGGAGCTTCATTCGATCGGGCCGGGATGCGATGTCGTCGGTACCGGAAAGCCGTTGACCGTGCAGGTCGGACACGAATTGCTGGGTAAAGTGCTGGACGGACTCGGACAGCCGCTGGACGGATCGTACTTGCCTACCCGAATGGCGCATTATTCCACGAACGCCGTGGTCAACAATCCGCTTAAACGTCCCCGGGTGCATGAACCGATCAGCGTCGGCGTTCGTTGCATCGACGGTCTGCTTACTTTGGGCAAAGGTCAGCGTGTCGGTATATTTGCCGGATCAGGGGTAGGGAAAAGCACGCTGATGGGCATGATTGCCCGGAATACTTCGGCCGACGTCAACGTCATCGGACTAATAGGCGAGCGCGGACGGGAAGTGCTGGATTTTATCGAACGCGATCTCGGTCCGGAAGGCTTGGCCCGCTCTGTCGTGATAGTAGCCACGTCCGATCAGCCTGCCTTGATCCGGATGAAGGGCGCCTTGATCGCCACCACGATTGCCGAATATTTCCGGGACCGCGGCTTGAACGTAATGCTCATGATGGATTCCGTAACGCGGTATGCGATGGCGCTGCGGGAAGTAGGGCTCGCTATTGGCGAACCTCCCGCGACCCGCGGATATACGCCGTCCGTGTTCGCGAGCTTGCCCAAGCTACTCGAAAGAGCCGGCACAGGGCCGAAAGGCTCGATTACCGCGTTTTATACCGTGCTGGTCGACGGTGACGATATGAACGAGCCGATTGCCGATACGGTAAGAGGGATATTGGACGGCCATATCGTGCTGGACCGCAGTTTGGCGCACAAAGGCCATTACCCGGCGATCAACGTACTCGCCAGCGTCAGCAGATGTATGAAAGAAATCGTTCCCGAACAACAGACGGACGCAGCCGATCGATTGAAACGGTTGTTGTCCATTTATAAAGATTCGGAAGATCTGATCAATATCGGGGCGTACCAGAGAGGCTCGAATTATGAAATTGATACTTCTCTCGAACATATCCAGACGATCTGGGATTTTCTGCGGCAGAAGACGAGCGAGAAAATTGGTTACCACGATGCTTATAACCAACTGATTCAACAATTCGGCGGAGGTTGAAGTCCATGCGGTTCCGATATCCTTTGCAAAAGCTGGTCGATCTGAAGACGAACGAGAAGGAGCAAGCCGAGTGGATGCTGTCCGAGGCGGTGGGGCAACTACAGCAGGAGCAGCAGGCGTTGACGGAGCTTGAGGAAGAGCTTGCTCGGGTAGGGGAAGAGCTCGCATACGCTTCGATTCATAGAACGACGATCTCGCAAATGCAGCTGCTTCAGCATTATTCACAGCACTTGGAGCAGCAGATTCGCCTGAAAACCAAAGACGTCGATCGGGCGCAGGCGAACGTGACGGATAAACAGCACGTGCTGACCGGCAAGATGATGGAAGAAAAGGTATGGACCAAGGCAAAAGAAAAAGCACAATTGCAATTCACCGCCATCGTCATGAAAAAAGAACAGGAAGAGCTTGACGAAATCGCGCTAAACCGCCGCGTCCAGACGATCGTTAGTTAGCATACTCGGGGAAAGGGGGCTCGGCGACATGGCGAATACGGACGCGGAAAAAACTTCATACGGATCGTTCGAGCGGTTTTTGTTTTATGCGACACCGATCATTTTCACGCTCGTGCTGCTCGGCGTATTGTTCGCTCTCTTGGATTCCAACGTCATGAACGGCGTCCTGAAGGCGGCTAATAAAGTACCTGTGCTGGAAAGATTTCTTCCCGATCCGAAAACGAAAGAAAAAGTGACGCTGCCGGCCGGTGCGAAGGATAGCCCGGCTCCGGAAACGGACGGTGCGGCGATCGAGCAGCTGAAAGCCCAACTGACGCAGGCGAGGGCCGATCTGCAAAGCTCCGTCAACCAGAGCCAGCAAAAAGACCAGACGATCAAAGATTTGAAGACGCAGGTTACCGAGCTTGAGGATAAGCTGAAGACGAAGTCGCAAACCGATGAGGAATACCGGGCGCAAGTTCAGCAACTGGCTTCCATCTACGCGGGAATGATGCCGAGCAAATCGGCACCGATACTGGAAGCATTGTCGCTGCAGGAAAGGGTGCTCGTTCTAAGCGAAATGAAGCCGGCCGACCGCGGCAAAGTATTGGAGAAGATGACTCCGGCCGTAGCGGCTGAAGCCTCGATCCAGCTGAAGGATATCGTTCCGGCGAAAGATTTGCAAATTGCCGCGTTGCAGGGAAGATTGGACATTAACAAGCAGCAGGAGCAGAAAGCGGCTCCGGCGATTACGAAGGACGATCTCGGGCAGACGTTCTCGCAGATGGTTCCGAAAAGCGCGGCGGCGATTCTGGTCGAGATGAATACGACCGGTCAGGCGAGAGTGCTCGAAATATTGAAGGCGATGGATAGTGCCGGACGCGCGAAAGTGCTGGCGGCCATATCCGACACCAACAAGCAAACCGCAGCCGCGCTTGGAGCGAAGCTGGCCGAATAAGGCGAGCGAATGGCTTGAAAGGAGGTGATAACTATGAATGCACCTTTTATGCTGCTTAGTTCCGCGAAAGCCGGAGGGGGATCCCCGCTAGGCGTGCTCGTACCGAGAAATGTTGCCGCAAACGGGTCGAGCGCCGCTTCGGGAGAAGCAGCCTTCGCCAACAGTTTGATTCAGGCGATGCTCGGAAGCAATACTTCGGCCGCCTCGGCGCAATCGAACATGCTTGCAACGGATTTATTGGCAAAGCTCGTTGCCGACGGTTCGGCGGGTTCTGATGCGCAGCTTGGCGATATGCTATCCAGATTGCTTGCCAGTATCGGCATCCATACGGATACGGAAGGCCAAACCGATGGCTCGGCGTCCCAATCTCAGTTTATTAACGCTATTGTCTCGGGTCTGCTCTCGCAACTGGCGCCTGCCGAGTCCGCTCAGGAAAGTTCCGACCCAACCGGATTAACGGATAATTTCCGCCAAACCGGTGATTTGTTGACTCAATGGCTCGAAGGCTTGAATGACGATTTGCAGCTGGACCGTCATCAGGATGTGTTAAACGATATGATGGCATTGATGGAGCTTGCGCAAGCGATCGTACAACAATGGCAACAGCCGAATCAGCCTCAAGGCAATTTGGAATCCACGACGGATACCGTAGAGCTGCAGACCAATGGAACCGACTCTGCGTCTGGCGGCAAACATGCCGAATTGCTGCGAACGCTGCGGCAGCTGACCGATTTGTTGCATAAAAACCCGGAGCAGCGTGAGATCGCCCAAGTCGTGGAAGCATTTGAGCAGCTTATTGCTCCAATGATCAAAGATGAAGGAGCGAAATCGGCGAACGGTATTGCCCAATTTCAAATTCAAGCGCAGTCTGCCGATGCTCGAACCCTGTCCGGAACAGCGGCTCCAGTCGCAATCGAACAGCAATCGTTAAGACAAAAGCAGCCCGTTAATGCGGTACATATCCCGAATGGACAACAGCTTGCAATCGCGGCGGAAATCATGTCTCGGGGAACCGACTTGAAGGGAAGGCTTGAAGCGCTTGCGGCGAAGTCGGTCGTTCAGCCGCAGATTGCCGCGGTGCAAGCAACCGATGTACCGGCAGCTACCGAAACCGTTCGTGATTCGGAACCGGTAGGGGAAGCAGGCAACGCTAATCCGCTGCAGATGAACCATCTCTTCCGCGATTCGGCGGCGGCTCATCAATCCGTTCAACCGAAGGAGCAGTTCGTCCATGCCGATCGGTTTGCCGACGAGATGGCTCAAGTGTTTAGAAATATGAAGGTCCATACGGCAAACGGCTTGTCGGAAGTCCGGATTATGCTGCAGCCCGAGCATTTGGGACACGTTGACGTGAAGGTTTCGATGCAGAACGGACAAATTATCGCGCAATTTATGGCGGATTCCGTTCACGGCAAAGAAATGCTGGAAAGCCAGCTGTCTCAGCTGAGATCCGTACTGCAATCCCAAGGCTTGCAGGTCGATCGTCTCGAGGTCATCCATTACGAGCCGCAATATTCCGGAACGTTTCAGGATTCCAGACAGCAGCAGCAGTCTCGGCAGTCCGACCGGAATAATGAGAAATCAACGGACTCCGAGCAGCCTCCTGTAGATTTCTTGACGGAGATGGAGAGAATGGCCGGTAAAGCTCCAGGCGGCGATAAATCGTTCGACGTTACGGCTTAGGCGCTGTTGCGCAACGACGAAACATGCCAGCACGATATTACGCAATAGAACCTTAATGCAGCTGGCTGAATGGAGGTATTCGAATGGCTACAGTTGCCGTATCGAACGGAACGTTCTATTACAAAAACGCTGTGGATAAGCAAAAAACCGGCAACAACAATTTGGGGAAGGACGAGTTTCTGAAAATTCTCGTTACCCAGCTATCCAATCAGGATCCTACGCAGCCGCTTCAGGATAAAGAGTTCATCGCTCAAATGGCTACTTTCACCTCTGTCGAGCAATTGACGAACATGGCCGGAGAAATGAAGCTGCTCCGCCAATCGATCGGATTCAGCTCGGCTTTGATCGGCAAGACGATCGGCTGGACGCAGACGGATTCGAACAGCGAGACGCAAACGCTGTCCGGGGTCGTAGATTCGATCAAAATCAAGGAAAGCAAGCAATATGCCGTCGTCGGCGATAAGGAAGTGCCGATCGATCAAATAACCGAGATTAAAAGCTAGTAGGTGTGAACATGACCGATCGAATGACGGTAGGGCATTTGTATCCGAACCCGATTCAGCCGGTTGCCCCAGCGAAGCGCGTCGAACCCGGCGTCCATCAGCCGCTTGGGACGAAATCGTTTCACGACGTATTCCGCGACAGTCTCGTGCGCGTCAGTCATCATGCCGGTGTGCGGCTGCAGCAGCGGGGTATCGAGCTTAAGCCGGAGCAAATGGACAAAATTCATACGGCTATCGAGAAGGCGGCTGCCAAAGGCGCGAAGGAATCGTTAATTTTGATGGACAATATGGCGATGATCGTCAATGTGAAAAACAAAACGATCGTAACCGCCATGGACGGTGCGGCGATGAAAGACAACGTATTCACTCATATCGACAGCGCCGTCATCATTTCGTGATCGGAAGGGCCGGTCCTAACAGGGAGCCCGGGATTGCGGACCGCTTGAAGCAATCCGAATAAGAAAGAGAATGCTTGCGATGCAAGCTTTGCATGCGCAAAGCTTTTAGGAGGAACGCGAATGCTCAGATCCCTTTATTCCGGCGTATCCGGGATGAGAGGCTTCCAGACGAAGCTGGACGTTATCGGAAACAACATTGCAAACGTCAATACGATCGGCTTCAAAGGCAGCCGCGCCATGTTCAAAGATATTTTGAGCCAAACGGTCGCCGGCGTCACGGCTCCGGCTGACGGCAACGGCGGCATTAACGCCAAGCAGATCGGTCTCGGCGTTACGCTAGCGGCCATCGATACGCTGCATACGCCCGGCAGCGCCATGACCACGAATGTCGTAACGGACGTTCGTATCGACGGAGACGGATTTTTCGCCGTTCAAGCCGGTGAAGACGGCGGCGTTTTTCTGACCCGCGACGGCAACTTCAAGATTGATGCGGCCGGTCAAGTCGTGACTTCCGACGGCTATCGCGTTATGGGGATAGACGCTCCTCTGGAACCGATCGATACGGCAACGTACACCGCATTTTCAATCGATCAAAGCGGTCAGTTTATCGGCGTAACCATCGACGGCACTACAGAACCGATTGACGGAATGCAGCTCGCAGTCGTCAAGGTGACGAACCCGTCCGGTTTGGAAAAAGTGGGCGGCAACATGTACCGGGTTACACCGAACGCCTCGGCTGAAGGCATCGTATATTCGACAGCCAATGATCCAGAGGTAGGTACGGGAGCCATCATTTCCGGTCAACTGGAAATGTCGAATGTCGATTTGACCGGCGAGTTTACCGAGATGATCGTAGCGCAGCGCGGCTTCCAGGCCAATTCGAAAATCATCACTACATCCGACGAAGTATTGCAGGAAGTGCTCGGCCTGAAACGATAACCGTTTGAACGACCGCCAGGGGATTCCCCCTGGCGATCATAAGTAACCGAAGCACGATTTCGGGAGGGAAAGCATGATACCTGTCACACGGTTGAATGGCAGCAAGCTGACCGTTAACGCATTGTTGATCGAAACGATCGAGGAAACCCCGGATACGCTCATTACGCTGACGACCGGAAAAAAATTCATCGTGACCGAAAAGGTGCCGGAAGTGGTTGGCTTGGTTAAAGCGTACATGCAGAATGTCGGAACGATCAGGGTAGCCGTGAAGAATAATGTCCCGGAGGGTTCATAGTCATGTTCAAGAACAAAATGTTGCAATGGTTAATTATGATCCTCATCGCCATTACCTTGATCGCGCTCGCCAGCTTCATTCTGTGGGATTATCTGGAGGGTAAAAACCAGCCGACCGATCCGTCCGAGCAAGCTGCCAACTCTGTCGAGAACGTGAAACCTAAGAAGATGACCGCTCAGCAAATGAAAGACGCTACCGTGGAAATTAAAGATATTACGACCAATTTGGCCGGCAAAAATTATGTGAAAGTCAATTTCGCTTTTCTATTGGAAAACACGAAGGCAAAAGAAGAGTTCGAACTGCTCTCGACTCGCGTAAGAGCGACCATTATTCAGACTCTCGCCGACTTGACGGCCGAACAGGCAAGCGGGTCCAAGGGACAAGATTTGATCAGCACGACGCTTATCAATAAAATCAACCCGATCTTATCCAAAGGTAAATTGGTGCGTGTCGACATCACAGACATTAACATCACGAACAACTAAGCGAATACCGCGGATAAGGGGGTGATGGAATTGGTAGACGTACTATCGCAAAATGAGATCGATGCTCTGCTCGCCGCGCTGTCCTCGGGTGAAATGGACGCCGAAGAGCTCAAAAAGGAAGAGACGCAGAAAAAAGTAAAAGCGTATGATTTCAAACGCGCCGTTCGTTTTTCGAAGGATCATCTTCGCAGCTTGACGCGGATTCACGAAAACTTCGCCCGCTATTTGACAACGTACTTTTCAGCGCTCCTCAGGACGTTCGTGCAGATCAATGTCATACAGGTGGAGCAGCTGCCTTACGATGAATTTATACGTTCGATTCCGAAAATGACGATTTTAAATATATTCGAGGCGGAACCTCTCGAAGGCCGGATGGTGCTCGAGGTGCACCCGAACGTCGCCTACGCCTTGTTGGACCGGCTGCTTGGGGGGCCGGGAAGCTCGCCCGCGAAAATCAATGCGCTCACGGAAATTGAAACGATCGTCATGGAGCGTATATTCAGCCGGGCATTCGAGAGCTTGCAGGAGGCTTGGAAAACGGTCATCGATTTGACGCCGAGACTTGAAGCGCTGGAAACAAATCCGCAATTCATGCAAATCGTTTCTCCCAACGAAACGATCGCGCTCATCTCGCTTACGGCCAAAATCGGCGATACGACGGGGATGATCAACTTATGTATTCCTCATGTTGTCATCGAACCGATCATGCCGCGATTGTCGGTGCATCACCAATTTTTGTCCCAGCGCAAAAGCCGCGCGCCGGAGGAAGTGTCGGCGCTCCAGGAACGCGTATACATGGCGAAGCTTCCGGTTATAGCGGAGCTGGGAGAATCGGTTATCACCGTTAAGGAATTTTTGAATTTGACCGCAGGCGACGTCATCACGTTAAATAAGCCGGTTGACGAAGGGCTGCACATCAAAGTAGGGGATAAGCTCAAATTTATCGGAAGTCCGGGTACGGTTAAAGACAAACTCGCCGTTCAAGTTACGGAGATTGTCAGCGAAGGGGTAGAAGAAAATGACGAGTAAAGATTATTTATCGCAGGAAGAAATCGACGCGCTGCTCAGGCAAACAAGCGAAGATTTCGGCAGCACCGAATCCTCCGATAACGGCAGTCCCAACGTCGACGATTACTTGAGCCCGATCGAACAGGATGCGTTGGGGGAAATCGGAAATATAACGTTCGGCAGCGCAGCCACCGCTCTCTCCACCCTGCTAGGCAAAAAAGTCGATATCACGACGCCGAAAGTATCCGTCATCGCCCGGGTAGAGCTGGAAAAAGAATTTCCGAAGCCGCATGTCGCCATCCATGTCAATTATGTGGACGGCTTCGACGGGATCAATCTGCTGGTCATCAAAACAAAAGATGCCCAAGTAATCGCCGATCTGATGATGGGCGGCACCGGCAACGTATCGGAAGATATGGAAATGTCGGATATTCACATCAGTGCCGTTCAAGAGGCGATGAACCAGATGATGGGCTCGTCCGCGACGTCCATGTCGACGATCTTCAATCGGTTCGTCAACATTTCTCCGCCGGGCATCAACATTTTGGATTTGCAGAACGGCGAAGGGAAAGACAATTTGCCGCGGGAAGAAGTGTTTGTCAAAATCTCGTTCCGACTCATTATCGGGGATTTGATCGACTCCACGTTAATGCAATTGCTGCCGGTATCTTTCGCCAAAGATATGGTTTCGATCTTGATGGGCGGAACGGGCATGCAATCGGAGCCCGAACTATCGCCGCCGGTTCCCGAGAGTGCGACACCGGCTTCCTTTTCGGCTTCGCCCGTATCCCAACCGGATCCTATGGCCGGATACGCGAACAATGCGCCGACGCCGATGCAATTGCCGACAACGCAGTACGATCCTTATCAGCAGCAGCAGCCGATGCACCATCAACCTCCGATGATGCCTCCTCAGCAGCCTATGTACCAGCAGCCGATGGGTCAACAGCCGATGTACCAACAACCGATGTACCAGCAGCCCATGTATGAGCAGCCTATGTACCAGCAGCCGCCTCATGCTCCTGCCAACTACGGGGGAATTCCCGGACGCAACGTTAATGTTCAGGCGGCTCAATTTTCCAATCTCGGCGGCCCGTCCGTACATGTGGATGAAACAAATCTGAATTTGCTACTGGATATTCCTCTCAAGGTTACCGTAGAATTAGGGAGAACCAAAAAGCTGATCAAAGACATCTTGGAGTTTTCCCAAGGCTCGATCATCGAGCTGGACAAATTGGCCGGCGAACCGGTCGATATTTTGGTTAACAACAAGCTGATTGCCAAAGGCGAGGTCGTCGTAATCGACGAAAACTTCGGTGTGCGCGTAACCGACATCATCAGCCAAATGGATCGCATTCAAAAATTACAATAATCTTAGGAGGACTGACAGTTCAATGGCTAACAAAATCTTAATCGTAGACGACGCAGCGTTCATGAGAATGATGATCAAGGAAATATTGAGCAAAAACGGTTATGAGGTAGTCGGGGAAGCGCAAGACGGATCCGTGGCGGTCGAGAAATATAAGGAATTGAAGCCCGATCTCGTGACGATGGACATCACGATGCCGGAGATGGACGGAATCGCGGCGTTGAAGGAAATTAAAAAATTCGATGCCAATGCAAAGGTGATCATGTGTTCGGCTATGGGACAGCAGGCGATGGTTATCGACGCGATCCAAGCCGGCGCCAAAGATTTTATCGTCAAACCGTTTCAAGCGGACCGCGTTATCGAAGCGATCAAGAAAACGTTAGGCTAATGGAAGAAAGCGCGGGGGGACGTCTGAAATTGCTGCGCAATTCGATATTGCTCGCCGCTGCCGCCGTCTTGTCGCTGTCGGCTCCGTGGAACGCCGCAACAGCCGCGTATGCACAGGGGGACGCGGAGGGAGGGGCATTTCAAGCCGGTAATGGAGTATCCGCCATGCCGGGTAACTCCGGGGCGGTATTCGTGGCGATGGTTAAAGTTATCTTTTTCCTTATTCTTATTATCGGCATCTTCTTCTTGATTATGAAGGTTTTGGCCAAAAAAAAATGGAGCTGGAACCCGGGGCGTGCCGTTTTCAAGACGCTTGGCGGTCTGCCGCTCGGGCCAAACAAATCGGTACAGATCGTCGAGATCGGCAAATCGATATACATACTCGGGGTCGGCGATGGCGTCAATCTGATCCAGAAAATCGACGATCCCGAGGAAATCGCTTATATAACCGCTTTTCTCGCTCCGGAATCCGCATCGGTCGGCCAAGGCTGGCAAAGTATCCGCGAATGGCTCGGCGGGATGAAAAAACGCGGGCAGGAGCCGCACGAGGATGACGATCAACCGACCGCTTCTTTTCAGGATGTGTTCCAATCGAAGATGAAGCATGTGACGGGCCGGAAGCAAATGATCGAAGATATGCTGCGGAGCGACGACAAAGCTAATCGGAAGGTCGACCCATGAGACGTAACTTCGTTATGCTCGGCGCGCTTTTGCTTATGATCCTGCTGTGGAGTCCCGGACAAGCTATCGCCGCAGACCCCATACCGGGAATCGAGCTCAATATCGGCAATGGGGAAGGAAGTACGGGAGCGTCCAGTACGGTTACGCTCATTCTCCTGATTACGATATTAAGTCTGGCTCCGTCGATACTCGTGTTGATGACGAGTTTTACGAGGATCGTCATCGTACTCGGCTTCGTCCGCACGGCTCTCGGTACGCAGCAAATGCCGCCGAATCAAGTTTTGATCGGCTTGGCTTTATTTTTGACCTTATTCGTCATGTCGCCGACCATTTCGCAAATGAATCAAACGGCCGTGCAGCCTTATTTAAAGGGCGAAATCAATCAAACCGAAGCGCTTGACAAAGCGGCTTTGCCGCTCAAGCAGTTTATGATGGCGCAGACGCGGGAAAAGGACTTAATGCTGTTTTTGAACTATTCGAAGGCCGAAAAGCCGACAGGCGTCCAGGATACGCCGCTTACGGCACTGCTGCCGGCTTTTGCAATCAGCGAGCTGAAATCGGCATTTCAAATGGGCTTTATGATTTTCATTCCGTTTCTCGTCATCGATATGATCGTAGCCAGTACGTTAATGTCGATGGGGATGATGATGCTGCCTCCCGTCATGATCTCGCTGCCGTTCAAAATATTGCTGTTCGTACTGGTGGACGGGTGGTACTTGGTCGTGAAGTCGCTGCTGCTCAGTTTTCATCCGCCGGTATGACGAGGTCAGCGATTTCGAGCCAAAACGGAAACGGAAAGGAGTGGAGGCGATGAGTTCCGAATTCGTCATCCGCATTGCCGGGGAGGCGGTCTACACCGTATTGAAGGCAAGCGCGCCGATGCTCGTGCTGGCGCTTGTAGTCGGGCTGATCATTAGCGTATTCCAGGCCGCGACGCAAATCCAGGAGCAAACGCTGGCATTCGTTCCGAAAATCGTCGTCGTCATGTTGTCGATCCTCGTGTTCGGACCTTGGATCTTGCAGACGCTGGCCGACTATACGTTCAATTTGCTGGATAATTTGTACAAATATATCGGGTAAGGGGAGTCCCTATGGAAATGTGGATTCCTTATTTACCTAACTGGCTGTTGATCTTTTGCCGTATTACCGCGTTCCTGCTGGCCGCCCCCGTATTCTCCACCAGAGGGATCCCGTCGCAATGGAAGATCGGGATATCGGCCATGATCGCTTTTCTGGCGTTCGCCGCCATCGGATTGCAGCAACCGACTGCCATGGACGGAATATTCGTTCTCTCGATTATACGTGAAGTGCTGGTCGGGGTATTGCTTGGCTTTACCGCTTACTTGTTCTTTACGGCGGTTCAAATCGCCGGTTCGTTTATCGATATTCAGATGGGGCTTGGCATTGCCAACGTCATCGATCCGATGACGGGCGCGCAAAGTCCGCTGATCGGCAATTTCAAGTTCATCTTGGCGATGCTGCTGTTTCTGAGCTTTAACGGACATCATTACATGATCGACGGATTTATGAAAAGCTACGAATGGCTTCCGATCAACAATGAGCTGTTCGCCGGCATACAACGCGGAGTCGTTCATGAATTTTTGCTCCGATCGTTCGCGAACGTCTTTGCCATAGCTCTGCAAATGTCCGCCCCTCTGGTCGTCGCTTTGTTTTTGACGGACATAGGACTCGGAATATTGTCTAAAACGGCGCCTCAATTCAATATTTTCGTAGTAGGCGTTCCGATCAAAATTATAGTAGGGTTTTTATTGTTGATTATGATTCTCCCGGGTTTCATTTATTTGTTTCAAGATTTGTTCGGCTCGCTTTTTCAAGCATTGGACCAGCTTGTCAAATTGATCGGGACAAGCCCGAGATGATCGTGGTAGTGCGAGTGGGGGAGTGAATAACCGTGCCGCGATATGCCTTGCAGCTGGACCTGCAGCTGTTTGCAGGAGAGAAAACGGAAAAAGCGACTCCGAAAAAACGGCAGGAAGCCCGCAATAAAGGTCAAGTCGCCAAAAGCATGGAGCTTCCCTCGGCATTTATCCTGTTTGGCGTCACGCTTCTCTTATTCGGATACGGAAGTATAATGAGAGACAAAATCGAAAGCATGTTCGTCTCCACCTTTTACGACTATTTGAATTTGGAAATGACGATGAACAACGTGTCGGTCCTGTTCGCTCAATTGATTTACGAGGGTTTCGTGCTCCTTGCCCCCATATTCGGCTTGGCTCTTGTGATGGCGATTTTGGCTTCCTACTCGCAAATCGGTTTTTTGCTCACGATGGAGCCACTCAAAATGTCGTTCAGCAAGCTCGATCCGATCAAGGGGATAGCCAACCTGTTCAAGCTTCGCTCTTTGGTGGAGCTGTTCAAGTCGATTTTGAAAATGACCGTGATCGGACTTGTCGTGTTTTTTACGATTTGGAATGCGAAGTCCGATTTTATCGAAATGGGAAGATGGCCGATCATCCATACGTTTTCGTTTACGGCGCATCTGATCTTGATGCTGAGCGTGCAAATAGCCGCTATTTTGCTAATTTTGGCGCTGTTCGATTATATGTACCAAAAGTACGAGTACGAGAAAAACTTGAGAATGTCCAAGGACGAAATCAAGCAGGAATACAAGAACAGCGAAGGCGATCCGCTCATCAAAGGCAAAATACGCGAAAAGCAGCGCCGGATGGCGTTGCAGCGAATGATGCAGGATGTGCCCAAGGCGGATGTCGTCATTACGAATCCGACCCACTTCGCAATCGCGATCCGATACGATCCGAAGAAGACCGAGGCCCCGGTCGTCGTCGCCAAAGGAATGGATTATATCGCTTTGAAGATCCGGCAGGTCGCGGAAGAACACGGTATCGTCAGAATGGAAAACAAGCCGCTCGCCCGTGCGCTGTACGACCAGGTCGAAATCGGACAAACGATACCGGCAGACCTGTTCCAAGCGGTGGCCGAGGTGCTGGCATACGTATATAAGCTCAAAGGAAAGACGAACGTCAATTAAGTAGGCTTCAGGTCATCCGGGAAAGGAGGGCGAATCCATGCGAACGAGAGATCTATTCATACTGACAGGCATTATCGGGATCATACTCATGATGGTCGTCCCTATCCCTATTATGCTTCTGGACTTTTTGCTGATCGTCAATATTTCCGTGGCGCTCATCATTATTTTGATCGCGATGAACACGCAGGAAGCGCTCGATTTCTCGATTTTTCCGACGCTGCTGCTCATCACCACGTTGTTCAGGCTCGCCCTGAACGTATCGACGACTCGGCTCATTTTGAGCGAAGCGGAAGCGGGAAGCGTCGTCGCGACGTTCGGCTCGTTCGTGGCCGGCGGGAATATCGTAATCGGGTTTGTCGTGTTTCTGATTCTCGTTATCGTGCAGTTTATCGTCATCACCAAAGGCTCGGAGCGGGTAGCCGAGGTCGGCGCAAGATTTACGCTCGATGCGATGCCGGGCAAGCAGATGGCGATCGACGCGGATTTGAATTCCGGCTTGATCAATGAGCAGGAAGCGAAGGACAGACGGAGGAAGATCGAGCGGGAAGCCGACTTTTACGGGGCGATGGACGGTGCGAGCAAATTCGTCAAAGGGGACGCGATCGCGGGTATTATTATCCTGATCATCAATATGATCGGCGGCCTTATTATCGGAGCTACGTACCATGGCATGTCGTTATCGGAATCGCTTCAAACGTTCTCGATCCTGACAATCGGCGACGGGCTGGTCAGCCAAATACCGGCGCTGCTCATTTCGTCGGCGGCAGGCATTATCGTTACGCGCTCCGCTTCCGAAGGCAACTTGGCTTCGGATTTGACGGCCCAGTTGTTCAGCTATCCGAAGCTGCTCTATGTCGTGGCGGGGACGATTCTGTTTCTCGGGCTGTTTACCCCGATCCATCTCATCACGACGGCCCCGATCGCGGGCTTGCTGGCTCTGGCGGCGTATCGGATGCAGCGGAACCTGCACCGCAAAGCGGAAGAAACCGAACAGATGGTGGAGGAGCAGAAGATCGAGGAAGTGCGCAGTCCCGAAAGCGTCGTAACGCTGCTTCAGATCGACCCGATCGAGTTCGAGTTCGGATACGGCTTGATTCCCCTCGCCGATACGAACCAGGGCGGCGATTTGCTTGACCGGATTATTTTGATCCGCAGACAGTGCGCGCTCGAGCTCGGGCTGGTCGTGCCGGTCATCCGGATCCGGGACAATATCCAGCTAAGACCGAATGAGTACGTCATCAAAATTAAAGGCAACACGGTAGCGAGAAGCGAATTGCTGCTCAATCATTATTTGGCGATGAGCCCGGGAATAGAGGACGATTCGATCGTGGGCATCGACACCTCCGAGCCCGCCTTCGGACTTCCGGCCATTTGGATTGACGACAGCATGAAGGAAAGGGCCGAATTGTCCGGATATACCGTCGTCGATCCGCCGTCGGTAGTGGCAACGCATTTGACCGAGGTCGTAAAGCGGCACGCCCACGAACTGCTCGGCCGTCAAGAAACGAAAATGCTCGTCGAAAACGTCAAGGAAAGCTACCCGGCGCTCGTCGACGATCTGATCCCGAACGTGCTGAACGTCGGCGATATCCAGAAGGTGCTTGCGAAGCTGCTTAAAGAAAAAATATCGATCCGCGATCTCGTCACCATTTTCGAGACGTTGGCCGATTACGGCACATACACGAAGGATCCCGATATTTTGACCGAATACGTCCGGCAAGCTTTGTCTAGACAAATTACGAACCAATACGTGAACGGGTCAGATTCGCTCAAGGTGGTCACGATCGGGCCGGCGCTCGAGAAGAAAATCGCCGAAAGCGTGCAGCAGACGGAGCATGGCTCTTACTTGGCGATGGACCCGGTTTCGTCCCAAACGATTTATCAGAAAGTAACCGAGCAGGTCAGCAAATTGATTCAGCAAGGGCAGCAGCCGGTCATATTGGCTTCGCCTACGATCCGTATGTATTTGCGTCAATTATTGGAACGGACGATGCAGGATATAACGGTTCTTTCGTATAGCGAGCTTGAACCTCAAGCCGAAATTCAAAGCGTAGGGGTGGTGAATTTATGAGGGTGAAACGATACGTTGTCGATTCGATGCCGGATGCGCTGCAAAAAATCCGTACGGATCTGGGCAAGGATGCGGTCATTTTAAATACGAAGGAAATTCGTTCGGGGGGCTTCCTCGGCTTGTTCGGCAAAAAAAAGATCGAAGTCATTGCCGCTACGGATTCCGGACAGGCCCAGCCCGCTCCGACGGCAATGCCTGCGGCTTTCAAACAACCGGCGCCGTCCGGAGCGTCATTCGTTTCACATATGCAAGAAGCGATCGCGAACGCCTCGAAACCGGCTCCCTCTTCTCCGGCTTCGATCGCTACGATGGAGGAGCCGGTCGTTCCGCCACTCGTCCAGCCGCAGGCACGGAGCCGGGGCAAGGAAGATGTGCTGCTGGATGAAATCAAACAAATGAAAGAAATGGTTGCCAAGCTGTCTGCCGGAACGCAGGGCGGGCCGACGTATCCGGAGCCGATTCGCAAATTCGAGCGTATGCTGCTGGATCATGACGTTGCTCCGGACGTAACCGAACGGCTGCTGAGCAAAGCAACGGAAGAATTCGAGAGCGAGCTGTCGCCCGGAACGGACGAATTCGCCTATCTTGCGGTCAAGAAACAGCTGAAGGAAATTTTATACACCCCGAACAAAAAAGGGATCGCAAGCGATACCCGCATCGCCCATTTCGTCGGTCCTACCGGCGTCGGCAAGACGACCACGATCGCGAAGCTGGCTGCGGAGCAGGTGCTTAAATATAACCGCAAGGTCGGATTCATTACTTCGGATACGTATCGGATTGCGGCTGTCGAGCAGCTGAAGACGTACGCGACGATTTTGAACGTCCCGCTCGAAGTCGTTTTCTCGCCCCAGGAGCTTGTGCGCGCTTTTCAACAGCTGCAAGATTGCGACGTCATCTTCATGGATACGGCGGGACGGAATTTCCGCAACCAAATGTACGTATCCGAGCTCAACTCCCTGCTTCATACGAAAGGCAAAAGCGAGACGTTCCTCGTGCTCAGCCTGACGTCCAAATATAAGGACATGAAGGCGATCACCGAAAATTTCGCCAAGTTCCGTCTCGACAAAGTATTGTTCACGAAAATGGACGAGACGCACTCCTACGGGTCCATCATCAATTTGTTATTTGATTTTCCGCTCCAGCTATCCTATATTACGAACGGACAAAACGTGCCTGAGGATATTATCGAGACGAACGAAGACAAATTGATCGATCTACTTCTGGAGGAACGTGATCAATGAGCGATCAGGCGCAGAGCTTGCGAAATCTGGTACGGACCCAAACCGATCCGCATGCTCGGAATACCCGGATCATCACCGTCACCAGCGGAAAGGGCGGAGTCGGCAAATCGAATTTCACTTTGAATTTTGCGCTTACGCTGCAAAAGCAGGGATACAAGGTTCTCGTGTTCGACGCGGATATCGGACTGGCCAACATCGACCTGCTTATGGGCATTTCCCCCAAATACAGCCTGTACCATCTGCTGAAGCGGGAGAAAACGATATGGGATATTATCCATAAAGGTTACAACGATCTCGAGTTTATTGCCGGAGGCTCGGGCTTTAACGACCTGATGCGGCTGTCCGAAGCCGAGGTCGATTATTTCGCCGAGCAAGTGAACCAACTGAACGGATATGTCGATTTTATTATTTTCGATACGGGCGCAGGGCTCTCCAAGGAAACCTTGAAATTTATTATAGCCGCAACGGAGACGATCGTCGTTACGACTCCGGAGCCGACGGCCATAACGGATGCGTACGCCATCATCAAGATGGTCCACACGCAGGGCCATGATCATGTACGCTTCCAGCTAGTCGTGAATAGAGTGACGGATCCATACGAAGGCAAGCAGACAGCCGATAAGATCAGTCTCGTGGCGAAGCAGTTTCTGAATCTGGATATCCCGACTCTGGGCTTTGTGGAGGACGATGTCAATGTCAGCAAGGCGGTCAAGAAGCAGATCCCGTTCACGATCGCATTCCCGACAGCCGCGGCAACGAAAAGTATCGAACGCCTAGTCGACCGGTACGTCTCCGGACCTGCCGGCCCGGTACCGCAAAACGGCGGGGTAAAAGGGTTTCTGAGCAAGATGATGAAATTGTTGAAATAAGAAAGCGGAGCGAAAAACCGAACATCAGGATGAGGTGAGTGTTATGGCCAGGCACAAGGTGTTGGTTGTCGACGATTCCGTCTTCATGCGAAAGATCATTTCCGACATGATCCAAGAGGACGAAAGGTTTGAAGTGATCGATACGGCCAAAAACGGTTTGGAAGCCGTCGACAAAACGAAACGGCTGCAGCCGGACGTCGTTACGCTCGATATCGAAATGCCCGAAATGAACGGTCTGGAAGCGCTGAAACGCATTATGGCCGAGCAGCCCGTACCGGTTGTCATGCTCAGCAGCTTGACCGAGGAAGGCGCGAAGGAAACGATAGCCGCGTTGGAACTCGGAGCCGTCGACTTCGTCCGCAAGCCTTCCGGCTCCATATCGCTCGATTTGTTCAAGGTAAAAGCGCTGCTGCTGGATAAATTGACGATTGCCGTACATACGAAAGTCGCGCGATCATCCTCTCCGCGACCGCCGCTATATTCTTATCCGGCCGCAAATTCGACGACTGCGCCCGAATCGAAGGAATTGACGGAAATGCCGCCGCTCGGCCGCATCGAACGATTGGTGGCGATCGGTACCTCGACCGGAGGGCCGCGGGCTCTTCAGCAAGTCATATCGTCGCTGCCCGAACGATTTCCGTCGCCGGTGCTGATCGTCCAGCATATGCCGCCGAATTTCACGAAATCTTTGGCCCAGCGACTGGATGCCACTTCCCGAATCAAAGTCGTGGAAGCGACTGACGGCGACCGCTTGCGCAACGGGGTCGCTTATATCGCTCCCGGTGGATGGCATATGATCGTCAAGAAAGACGATGCCGGCTACAAAATCCGTCTGACGAAGGACGAGCCCCGCAGCGGTCACCGGCCGTCGGTCGATATGCTGTTCGATTCGCTGCTGCCGTACCGCGAGCTGAAACGCCATATCGTGCTCATGACCGGAATGGGAAGCGACGGCGCCAAAGGAATGCTGGCGCTAAAGCAGGCAGGCGCGCTCTCCACGATCGCGGAATCGAGCGAAACGTGCGTCGTATACGGAATGCCAAGGGCCGCCGTCGAATTGAACTGCGTTACTCATCAGCTGCCTTTACATCAAATCGCCGCTAGGCTGACCGATTTGGTTACGAAAGATTCCAATTCGAAAACGTAAAACAGGGGGTGTTGTTGGATGGAAATGAATCAATACCTAAGTATGTTTATCGACGAATCCAAGGAGCATTTGCAAGCTCTGAACGACAATATGCTGAAGCTGGAGGCCAGCCCGGAAGACATCGGCATCGTTCAGAGCATTTTCCGTTCGGCGCATACATTGAAAGGCATGTCGGCGACAATGGGCTTCGAAGATCTCGCCTCGCTGACGCACGAAATGGAAAACGTGCTGGACCTCGTCCGCAATCACAAGCTTGCGATGAACCCGTTTATTTTCGACGCCATATTCAAAAGCCTGGATTCGCTCGAGGCGATGGTGGAGGACATTATTAACGGCGGAACCGGAAAAGCGGATGTCCGCGAAATTATCGCCATTCTGAAATCGATCGTCTCCGGCGATTACGAGAAAGGAACGCCCGACGCAAGCAAGCCGGCAGCCGCAGCCGTTTCGTCCGAAGCGGAGCTGGACGAATTCCAATATTCCGTACTGATGCAGTCGCTGGAAGCGGGGCTTGGAGTTTACTGTCTGCAGGTCAGCGTGCAGGATACATGCGTGCTGAAAGCGGCTCGCGCCTATATGGTTTTCAACTATTTGGAGCAGAACGGGGAAGTCGTCAAATCGAACCCGTCTGTCGAAGATATCGAGAAAGAGAAGTTCGACAAAACGTTTACGGTCTATTTCGTATCGGAGACGGGCAAGGAAGAGCTGGAGAAGCAGGTCGGCAATATTAGCGAGATCGAATCGGTCGGCGTCGAGAAGCTGGATGCGGACGGGTTGAAGCGCAAAATGCAGAAGACCCAGGCCGCAACAGCCTCATCCGAAGCAGGCGCAGCGCAGCAGGAGGCCGCTCCGGCTGCGGCGTCGAAAGCGGAAGCGGCGTCTCCCAAGGCGCCGGCCGGAGGCGGGACGGCTGTCGCTTCGCGGACGATCCGCGTCGATATCGAGCGGCTTGACGTTTTGATGAACTTGTTCAGCGAGCTGCTGATAGACCGGGTTCGCTTGGAGCAATTGGCCAGCGAAGTGCGCCGGAACGATTTGACCGAAACGGTTGAGCATATGGCGCGGGTAAGCAGCGACTTGCAAAATATCGTGCTAAAGCTGCGGATGGTGCCGATCGACAACGTATTCAACCGGTTTCCGAGAATGGTGCGCGATCTGGCCAAAAATCTCGAGAAAAAGGTCGATCTGGTCATTGCGGGAGCGGATACCGAGCTGGACCGGACCGTTATCGACGAAATAGGGGACCCGCTCGTCCATTTGCTCCGGAATTCCGTCGACCACGGCGTGGAGACGCTGCCGGAACGTACGGCCGCGGGCAAGCCGGAGACCGGGAACGTCTACTTGCGCGCGTTCCACAGCGGCAATCACGTGTTCATCGAGATCGAAGACGACGGCAAGGGGATCAATCGGGATAAAGTGCTCGCGACCGCGCTGAAAAGAGGCGTCGTCACTCCGGAACAGGCGAAAACGTTGACCGATGAAGAAGTGTATTTGCTGTTGTTCGCCGCAGGCTTCAGTACGGCCGAGAAAATTTCCGACGTATCCGGACGGGGCGTCGGACTGGACGTGGTCAAGACGAAGATCGAATCGCTCGGCGGACATGTGCAGGTCACCTCCAAGCTCGGTGCCGGGACGAAGTTTTCCGTACAGCTGCCTCTCACGCTATCGATCATATCGGCCATGCTGGTCCGCCTCGGCAGCGAGAAATATGCGATTCCGCTTTCCTCCATCGTGGAAACGTCGGTCATTCGCAAAGAGCATATTCGCCGCGTGCACGGCAATAAAATGATGGATTTCCGCAATAGCATCATCCCGCTGCTGTCGCTAAGCTCCTTGTTCGAGGTGCCGGACTTCTCCGAAGAGAACGAGTCGGAGACGGAAGTCGTCATCGTCCGGAAAGGCGACAAGCTGGTCGGACTGATGGTGGACGAGTTTATCGGTCAGCAGGAAATCGTACTGAAGACGTTGGGCAAATATTTGACGAATTTATTCGCGGTTTCCGGGGCGACGATTCTCGGCGACGGACAAGTGGCTCTCATTATCGATACGAACGCACTTATAAAATAATAGGGGGTAATCATCATGGGAGAAGAGCTCAAAGTGATCGTGTTTTCCCTTGCTCATGAACAATATGGCGTAGAGGTGGAGAAGGTGCGGACGATCGAACGGATGCAGCCGTTGACGCGCGTTCCGAAAACGTTCGCCTTCGTCAAAGGCGTCATCAATTTGCGCGGCGTCGTCGTTCCGGTTATCGATTTGCGCGGCCGGTTCGGCTTGCCGGAAGAAGAATATACCGATAATTCGCGCATCATTATCGTCGCCGTGAAAGATATGGAGGTCGGCATGATCGTCGATAGCGCCAATGACGTCGTCGATGTCGACGGCGACGCGATCGAGCAGCCTCCGGAAATCGTCGGCGGCATCCGCGCCAAATATTTGCGCGGATTGGCCAAGCTGAGCGATGACCGGCTTCTCGTTCTGCTCAACCTGGAAGAAGTATTGAACAAGAGCGAAATCGCGCAGCTAGAGCAGTTTGGGGAATGACGATGCCGAGCTTTCACGACTTCGCGGATTTTCAACTGGATGTGCTAAAGGAAGTAGGAAATATCGGTGCGGGAAATGCGGCGACGGCGTTGTCCAAACTGCTCAATCGACCAGTGGACATGCAAGTTCCTCTCGTCAATATGCTGCCGTTCGAAGAGATTATCGAAGTACTGGGCGGTTCCGAGCAAATCGTGCTGACGATCTTTTTAAGGGTAACCGGCGATGCTCCGGGCAATATGTTTTTTATATTGACCAAACAATCCGCCAAGCAGCTGTTGAAGCATTTGGCCGGAATCGAAATTCAGAACGACGAGTTTTATTCGGAGATGGAGCTGTCCGCTCTAAACGAAATCGGCAACATATTGGCAGGCTCTTACTTGTCGTCGCTTGCCGATTTCACCAAACTGAGCATGTCTCCTTCCGTGCCTTCGCTTGCGATCGACATGCTCGGCGCCGTAATCAGCTACGGATTGATTCAATACGGGGAAATGGGGGATAGGGCGTTGTTTATCGACACGAAATTTTTTGAAGGAAACGATGCGGTGGAAGGACATTTCTTCCTCGTGCCGGATCCGGATTCGTTCGACAAAATTTTTAGCGCCCTGGGAGTGCCCCTCGAATGATCCAGGATCCTTTTATTAAGGTGGGAATGGCCGATTTGAACGTGGCGATAGGGACCGGCATCTTGAAAACGACAGGACTCGGCTCTTGCGTCGGCGTTACTTTGTACGATCCGAAAACGAAAGTGGCCGGTATGGCGCATGTGATGCTGCCTTCTTCGGAGATTGCCAAAGAAGGCAATCTGAACATTGCGAAATACGCCGATACGGCGATCCCCGAGTTGTTGAAGCGGATGATCCTGCTGGGGGCGGCTCAACCGCGATTGGTGGCCAAAATGGCCGGGGGGGCACAAATGTTCGCTTTTCAATCGACGAGCGATACGATGCGGATCGGTCCGCGTAACGTGGAATCGTGCAAAGTGCAATTGAAGATATTATCCATTCCGGTCGTTGCCGAAGATACCGGGGGAAATATGGGCAGAACGATCGAATTCAACTCGGGCAACGGCATTCTGATTTTACGAACCGTTCAACAAGGAGTCAAGGAACTGTAACTATGATCGGATCCATTCGTTGGAACATCCTATTTGGTACTGTCGGATTTTTGCTTACTTTCCTCATGTCGGTCGGAAGCAATTTCATCGTCCGGGCGCTGCTGAACAGCGCGTACAGCTTTCTGATATTGTTTGCCGTCGTATTTGCGCTGCGCTGGATTCTCGGTACGCTTGTCGGTTTGAAAGGCGTATCCGATCCGGTCGGGCATGCTGCCGAGGATGTAGGAAATGCGGTTAATGAGACGACCCCGGACGATCAGGACCAATTGAACGATTTGCTGAAAAATCAATTGAAAGGTCCCGAATCGACCGAGCCGTTCGTTCCGCTCCAGCCGAAGAAGCTTGCTTCGGTGCCTGATGCGGATCCGGAACAACTGGCGCAAGCGTTGCGACAATTGAAAGAAGAGTAAGGAGTGCTGTTAGTACATGACTCAACCAAAGCAATCCCCCTTGTCCAATATCGAGATTTGGAAACAATGGAAAAGTGAAGGTTTGCTTTCGGCGAAACAGTCGTTGATCGAGCAGCATTTGCCGCTGGTCGATTACGTGGTCGGCCGACTTCTGATCGGGTTGCCCAAAAACGTTTCTAGGGACGATATATCCAGTTATGGTATAATGGGGCTGATCGATGCGATCGAGAAATTCGATTACGAGCGAGGGCTCCAGTTCGAAACGTATGCGTCCTGGCGCATTCGCGGCGCGATGATCGACGGCTTGCGGCAGGGCGATTGGGTGCCCCGTTCGGTCAGGGAAAAGGCCAAAAAAATCGAGGAAGCTTATCAGTTGCTGGAGCAGCACTATTTGCGTTCCGTCACCGACTCCGAGATAAGCGATTACTTGAACGTGAGCGAGAAGGAATTTCAACAGATGCTGCAGGAGATTTCGGTCACTACGGTATGCTCGTTCGACGATCCGATCAAGGAAGAAGAGTCGGAAACGCGCCTATCGCTCATGGTGGATGAAAAAGCGAAAAATCCGGAAAGCCAGGTCAACGACTTTTTCCTGAAAGAATCGTTGGCCAAAGCGATCGACAAGCTTACGGAGAAAGAACGCACCGTCGTCTCGCTGTTTTATTACGAGGAGCTGTCTTTAAGCGAAATAGCGGAGGTAATGTCATTGTCTCCCTCCCGCATTTCGCAGCTGCATTCGAAAGCGATATTGCGGCTCCGGGGATCGCTCGGCAGATGGAAAAATCAATTGATGCAGCAATAACTGGAAGTGAAGAAGGGGGGATCGGCTTGTCCAATGAATTGCCTTTGGAGCACTACATGAGTGTGAGCCTGGCCGAGGACAAATGTTCAGCCTCCATCCAAATTGTTACGATTCCGGACTCTTTCACCTATACGGTTAACGACATCATCGCGTTTCTTCATAAAAATAACGTGCGACACGGAATACAACAAGATACGATCCAGCAGATCATCCGCGAGCCGAAACCGTTTATCCAGACGAAAACCGTAGTCGCGGTCGGGGACCTCCCCGGCGACGGCATCGACGGAGAGATTCGAAACCTGTACGATAGGGATGCGCATATGAAGAAGCCGACAGAGCTCGAGGACGGTACTGTCGACTTTAAGGAAGTTACCCGGCTGACCAATGTCCGCAAAGGACAGCTCATAGCGGAGCGTCTTCCCGCGAAGGACGGGGCTCCTGGAAAGACGGTCACCGGCGAGGTCATTCCCGGACGCAAAGGGAAAGAAGCGCGCTTAAAAATCGGCAAAAACGTAGTGGCCGACGGCGAGCAGAAAGCGCTTTATGCCGCGATTGACGGTATGGTCGTCAAAACCGACAACGAGAAAATAAACGTTTTCCCCGTCTATGAGGTGAACGGCGATGTCGACTACAAAATCGGAAATATCGATTTTCTGGGAACGGTCGTCATCCGGGGGAATGTCATCTCCGGCTTTAAAGTGAAGGCGGCCGGCGATATTCGCATTACGGGAGGCGTCGAAGGGGCGGAAGTCGAAGCGTTGGGCTCGATCGAGATCAGCGCCGGCGTACTCGGTCACAATAAAGCCGTCATTCGGGCGGGCGTCAACGTGAAAAGCTCCTTCATCCAGGACGCAACGATCGAGGCCGGGCAAGACGTACTCGTGTCGCAAAGCATTTTGCATTCCCAGGTACGGGCGGGCCAATCGGTCATGTGCACCGGTCCGAAAGGTTTGATCGTAGGCGGTGCGGTGCAAGCCGGCGAGAAAGTAATCGCCCGTACGATCGGCAATACGATGTCCACCCCGACGGCGATCGAGGTTGGCGTCTTGCCCGAGCTTCGCAATGAGCTCACCGCTCTTCGTCAGCAGCTAAGGCAAGTTCAGGAAGGCTTGGACAAGACGGATAAGGCGCTCGTATTGCTTGATCAGCTGGCCGCGGCCGGAGCTTTGTCCTCCGAGAAGCTCGCGATGCGAATCAAGCTGACGCATACGAAAAAACAATCGTTGGAAGAACAAGCCGGATTCAAAGAACGTATATTGGAAATTGAAAAAACGCTCGAAGACACCGATCGCGCCAAAGTTGAGGTCATATCCGTCATTTACGGCGGGACCAAGATCGTAATCGGCCGGTATACGCGTTTTGTAAAAGACGCTTCTCCGAGGGTCCATTTCGTATATTCCGAAGGCGACATCGCCATGCTTCCGAATGTATAGTGTCATTGGGAAGTTTTCCCAATGCATTATAGTTATCGTTCTTCTTGCATGCACAATCGGATAGGGGTGAAGGGCATGAGTTTCAGATCGGTTGAAATGCAAATCGCCATTCCTCGCACAAGCGAAATCGGTCATGCGCAAAACCATTTGATGCAAAAGCCGGTTTACGACCAAGAGGCATTAGCCGCCAAGATGATGCTGCAAAAAGAAAGAGAGCTCAAGCAAAGCACGAAAATCGACGAACCTGACGGACCCGTTGTTCGGGACGAACGGCAGGCGGGGAAGGGCGACCAAGGCAAGAAAGAGCGGAAGAAGGGTAAAACGCAGGGCGGCGCCGGCGAGACGTCCGGTTCGGCCAAGTCCGGTCATCCTTACAAAGGCCAACATATAGATTTTTCTCTGTAACGTCGCTACACAATCCCAACTCAGATAAAGGATGAGTACCGTGGAACCTTGGCTTTACATCGTTTTGTTAGGGCTTGTCCTGGTTGTATACGCGAAGTTCGTTCCGAAACGGGAACAGCCATCCAAGCAAACGAACGTGATCAAAGAGATCGAGGATACGATGGAACAATTTTCAGCCGAGCTGGAAGAAGAAAACCGGCAATTCCTCGGGCTCGTATCCGACATGAAGAAAGAGCACGACATCCATACCTCTAAGCTGCAGGGGCGGATCGAAGCATTGGAGCAGCAAAACCGCGCGGTCAACGATCAGCTTTCTTTGCTCATCCGGGCCGAGCAAAAGCGCAGGGACGACCTGCCATCGCTGAAGGAAGAATCGTTGCGCCAACCCATTTTGTCGGCTTCGCGTTCCATCGTTCAGGAAATGGTCGAGTTGAACGACGCGGAGCGGGACAAGCTTTCGTCGTCATTACCGGCGGACTCGCATTCCAGCCAACCGGAACGAGGACCGATGAACATCCGGGAAAGGTATGCGAACGTATTTCACCTGTACGACCAAGGGAAATCGACGGAATATATCGCCAAAAAGCTGGAGATGAACAAGGGCGAAGTGATGCTGATCATTCAGCTTGCGAAACAGGAGGATCAGGCTCGTGTTTAAGAACAAATTTTTTTTGTACGGGCTGGGTCTCGGTCTTATCGCAGGCGCGGTATTGCTGCAGCTGATGTTCAAGGTGGACGAGATGGAAGGGCGCACGTTGGATGCGGGGCAATCCGCTTCCGCATTGGAGCAGCTTCAGGCACAGGCGGACAAGCTGAATTACAAAATCGTTCCGAAGGCGCAGACGATCTATTCGGACAAGGATATCGAAACCTTGAAGCAAAAGGCGGCCGAAGAAGAACGGAACAAAATCGCCAAGCAGACGGCGTCACCTACCGTGCAGGGCGCAAGTACTTCGCAGCCTGCTGCCAAAACGGTGCGCACCGTCTACATTTCCGAGCGGATGGACGCTTCCCAGGTTGCGGACATGTTCGTCAAGGCCAATCTTCTGCCGGATACGAGCGGTCTTGTTGCATCGCTGTACCAGAAGAAGCTGACAACGCGTATCAGGGCCGGCTCGTATTCGTTCGAGGATCAACCTACCGTGGACGATATTATTGCGCAAATCACGATTCAATAGTTTGACCGATGCTTCAGTGCCTAATCGGACCCGCTCGTTCCCCCTTCATCAAGGGGGATTTATGCTTTATAAACGGAAACGGCTTCTAAAGGAGGCGATCGCGATGGCCAAATACGTCGTACAGTTCTTTTTCATGGGCGGAGGTACGCACAGCATGGAGGTACAAGCCGACACGTTCACGCAGGTGTCGATGAGCATTACCCAGAACCGCGACGGCTGGTTCGGCAAGCAAGGAGATCTGATCAACCTTAAAAATGTGGAGCGCGTGCAAATAACGGAAGCGGACGATGCCAGAGGGAGAAACGGCCGATAGCCCAGGCCGGAATGGGAGGCTACTGGATAACGAGTACGCCTTTCATCGGATCGGTATTCGATCCATGCTGTCGAAACGTGCAAACTGTGTTGCAAAGCGCATTTCAGTTATGGTATAGTAATTGACGGTGTTAAACCACGCACGCCATTCAATTCCGCTGAAGGTGCTCCGGAAAGCCCAAGAGTCCTACTTTTCGGGAACCCGACAGGGACGGAGTCTCATCGGAAGATGCGAACGGCGGAGGAAACCAAAAAAACCAATTTTAAGGAGGTGTGTGAAGATGGCAGTAATCTCCATGAAGCAGCTTCTCGAAGCTGGGGTACACTTCGGTCATCAAACTCGTCGCTGGAACCCGAAAATGGATCGTTACATCTTCACCGAAAGAAACGGAATTTATATTATCGACCTGCAAAAGACGGTCAAAAAAGTCGAGGAAGCTTACAACTTCGTTAAATCGGTCGCCGACCAAAACGGCACGATCCTCTTCGTAGGAACGAAAAAACAAGCTCAAGACTCCGTCAAAGAAGAAGCAGAGCGTTGCGGCATGTACTATATCAACCAACGCTGGTTGGGCGGTACGCTGACCAACTTCCAAACGATCCAAAAGCGGGTTAACCGCCTGCACGAGCTGGATCGCATGGAAAGCGACGGAACGTTCGATCTGCTCCCGAAAAAAGAAGTCATTTTGCTCCGCAAAGAAATGGAACGCCTCGAGAAGTTCTTGGGCGGCATTAAACATATGAAAGCATTGCCGAGCGCACTCTTCGTCATCGACCCGCGCAAAGAACGCATCGCGGTTGCGGAAGCACGCAAGCTGGGTATTCCGATCGTCGGTATCGTCGACACGAACTGCGATCCGGACGAGATCGACTACGTGATTCCGGGCAACGACGACGCGATTCGCGCCGTGAAGCTGTTGACGGGCAAAATCGCCGATGCGGTCGTAGAAGCTCATCAAGGCGAGCAAACGACAGCGTAACAAGCACGGTTGACGACAAAAGGGTGGTTTGAAGGTTATATAACCTCTTGCCGCCCTTTTTTTAAAGAGAATGCTTAATCATGCAAGGTAACGTTCCTTATCGGGGCATACATTTAAGGAGGTCTGGACGGTATGGCAGTATCTGCACAAGCAGTAAAGGAATTGCGCGAAAAAACCGGAGCAGGGATGCTCGATTGCAAAAAAGCGTTGGAAGAAGCAAACGGCGATTTGACGAAAGCATCGGAAATTCTCCGTGAAAAAGGGTTGGCGGCTGCAGCGAAAAAAGGCGATCGCATCGCAACCGAAGGCGTAGTAGAGTCTTACATCCACGCCGGCGGACGGATCGGCGTGCTCGTTGAAGTAAACTGCGAAACCGACTTCGTAGGCAAAACGGATTCGTTCCGCGAGTTCGTTCGCGATATCGCGATGCAAATCGCGGCAACCAACCCGCTGTACGTCGCCCGCGAAGAAGTACCGCAAGAGGCTCTTGACAAAGAGCGCGAAATTTTGCGGAATCAAGCTCTGAACGAAGGCAAACCGGCACATATCGTCGACAAAATGGTAGAAGGCCGTCTCGCCAAATATTACGAAGATTATTGCTTGCTCGAGCAAGCGTACATCAAAGATCAAGACAAAACGATCAACGCTCTGCTCAATGAAAAAGTAGCTACGATCGGGGAAAAAATTTCGATCCGCCGTTTCGTTCGTTACGAGCTTGGCGAAGGTTTGGAGAAAAAGCAGGACAATTTCGTAGAAGAAGTTATGTCGCAAGTCAAACAATAAGGTCGTTCGCGGACAACCAATACCGATAGCTCAGGTATTGGTTGTCCCATAATTGCCCGATACGAGGAACACGCGGTGTTCCTTCTTTTTTAGCGGAACGAGCATAGGAGGAGACCATATTGGAACGACCGAAATATAAACGAGTGGTGTTGAAGTTAAGCGGGGAAGCGTTGGCGGGCCAGCAAGGGTACGGCATCGACTCCAAGATGATTTCGGAAATAGCCGCGCAAGTCAAAGACATTCACGATTTGCAAATCGAAATCGCGATCGTCGTAGGAGGCGGCAACATCTGGAGAGGCATCGCCGGAAGCGCGAAAGGGATCGACCGTGCCACGGCGGACTACATGGGAATGCTTGCGACCGTGATGAACTCGTTGGCCCTGCAGGACGCGCTCGAGCAGATCGAAGTGCCGACAAGGGTACAGACATCCATTACGATGCAGCAGGTTGCCGAGCCTTATATTCGCCGCAGAGCGATTCGCCATCTCGAGAAAGGTCGCGTCGTCATATTCGCAGCCGGTACAGGCAATCCATACTTCTCCACCGATACGACGGCGGCATTGCGTGCGGCCGAGATCGAAGCGGAAGTCATCCTTATGGCCAAAAACAAGGTGGATGGCGTATACAGCGCGGATCCGTTCAAAGATGCGGACGCCATCAAATTCGAGACGCTGACATACATGGAAATGCTCAACAAAAACTTGGGTGTCATGGATTCGACGGCATCCTCGCTATGCATGGACAACAATATCCCGCTGCTCGTATTTTCGATTACGGAACGCGGAAACATTAAACGCGCCGTAATGGGCGAGAAAATCGGAACGATCGTGAAAGGAAGTGCAGAATAATGCCGCAATCCATTAAGAAAAGTGCGGAAGATCGGATGGAAAAGGCGATCGGCTCGTTGAAAAAGGAGCTCGCCAGCCTCCGTGCGGGTCGTGCGACTCCGGCGCTGCTAGATCGCGTGCAAGTCGAGTACTACGGCTCCATGACTCCCGTGAACCAGCTTGCAAACATTAACACGCCCGATTCCCGCACGATTATGATTCAACCGTGGGACAAGTCTTCCATCGGCGCGATCGAGAAAGCGATTCTGAAATCGGAGCTCGGATTGACGCCGTCGAACGACGGTGGCGCCATTCGGCTCAGCATTCCGCCGTTGACGGAAGAGCGCCGGGGCGAGCTCGTGAAAATGACGAAAAAATATGGCGAGGAAGCGAAAGTGGCCATCCGCAACATTCGCCGCGATGCCAACGATGATATCAAAAAGCTGGAGAAGTCGAGCATTTCCGAGGACGAATCCCGTCGTCATCAGGAAGACATCCAGAAATCGACCGACAAATATATTGCCGAGATCGATAAAGTGCTGGCAGGTAAAGAAAAAGAAATAATGGAAGTGTGACAGCGGCAAATCGGCCCCCCGATTTTGAAGGGGGATTTTTGTGTTCGCTTCGAATGAGGGTGGGGAATAGATCATGTTCCATCTTTTCAAACGGACTCGATCCGAGCGGAGTCCGGAGGAGATCGTCGAGCTTAATCCGGATCGCATACCGGAGCATATCGCGATCATCATGGACGGGAACGGAAGATGGGCCAAGCGGCGCGGACTTCCGCGCATCGCCGGACATCATGCCGGAATGAAGGCGGTCAAACGGGCTACGATAAGTGCGGACGATATGGGCGTCAAGGTATTGACCTTGTATGCCTTCTCCACGGAAAACTGGAAACGGCCGCGGGACGAAGTCGAATTTCTGATGAAGCTGCCCCAAGAGTTTTTGGCGTTGGAGCTGGACGAGCTTGTCGAGAAAAACGTTCAAGTCCGTATGACCGGTTGGAAGGAAGGTTTGCCCGCCCACACGTTGGATGCGGTCGAGGCGGCAATCGAACGAACGAAGCACAACAATGGCCTTATTCTGAATTTCGCGTTAAACTACGGCAGCCGCAACGAAATCGTTAACGCCGTCCGCGACATAGCCGAGCAAGTACGGCTCGGCGAGCTGAATAAAGAAGATATTTCCGAGGCGCTCATATCCAGCCGGCTGCTAACGCAATCGCTGCCGGATCCCGACTTGATCATTCGGACAAGCGGTGAAATTCGCATCAGTAATTTTTTGCTTTGGCAAATGGCATATTCCGAGCTGTGGTTTACGGATATTTATTGGCCGGAGTTTACGGAACGGCATCTGGTTCAGGCGGTGTGCGAATACCAGCGCCGGGCGAGAAGATACGGCGGCTTGTAACACGGACCCGGACGGAGGAAATCGCTTGAAACAACGTATCGTGACTGCAGTCGTAGCAGGTGCCGGATTTATATTGTTTCTCATATTGGGCGGCTTGTACTATGCCGCCTTGATTATGGCTCTGGCAGCCGTAGGTTATTACGAATATACCCGGATGAACGGTCATCCGCCCGTGCGTTTGACCGCCCTGATCGGTTTTTTGTTTACGCTCTATATTGCATTTCCTTGGGAAAGCTATCCCGAGTGGAGCTCGATTCCGCGAGAATCGGCCATCTGGCTTGCCCTGTTTTTGCTGTTCGCGATGACGGTCATTTCCAAAAACAAAGTGACGATCGATCAAGCGGCCCTCGTGTTTCTGGGCATCGTATATATCGGCATAGGGTTTCATTACATGATCTCTACCCGGCTAGGCGTCCATGGAACGTATTGGACATTAATGACGTTCGGATGTATTTGGGCGACCGATTCGGGTGCGTATTTTGGCGGACGGGCGTTCGGCAAACGGCCGCTATGGCCGGCGATCAGTCCGAAGAAAACGGTGGAGGGCGCGCTGGGCGGTATTGGAGCGTCGGTCATCGTTGCGCTTTGCTTCTCCTTCTACGCGCCGGAGCTGCTATCCTGGAGCAGGGCAATCGGCCTTGGCATCGTAATCGCGATAGTAGGACAATCGGGCGATTTAATTCAGTCCGCTTATAAACGGATCCGTAAAATCAAAGATACCGGTACCATTTTGCCGGGACACGGCGGCGTCTTGGACCGCTGCGACAGCTGGCTGATCGTTTTTCCGTTCATCCAATTGCTGTCCTTGATCCCGCAATAATCCGGCTTCTCTCATTGGGGTGGAATCGATTTGAAACGAGTTTCCTTATTGGGCAGTACCGGATCCGTCGGAACGCAAACGTTGGACGTCATATCCCGCTACCCCGATCGCTTTCAGGTAGAGGCGTTGACGGCAGGGCAAAACTGGGAGCTGCTGATCGAACAGGCGAACCGTTTTCGTCCCAAGCAGGTTTCCGTCGCTTCGAAGGAATTGGCGGATAAAATCAAAGTGCATCTGCCGTCGGGAACAGTCGTGTTGCATGGCGAGCAAGGATTGATCGAAACCGCCGCGAACAACGACGCCGACATAGTCGTAACCGCTATCGTTGGCAGCCAGGGCCTAAAGCCGACGCTTGCCGCGATTGAGGCAGGAAAACATATCGGACTGGCCAACAAAGAGACGCTGGTCAGCGGAGGGCACCTCGTTTCCGCTGCGGCGAAACGAAATAATGTCAAGCTGCTGCCGGTCGACAGCGAGCATTCCGCCATCTTTCAATGCTTGAACGGAGAATCGTTATCTTCATTGCGCAAAATCGTACTGACGGCATCGGGCGGATCGTTTCGCGACAGGACCCGGGAAGAGCTGAAGGACGTTACGGTCAAAGAAGCGCTTGCCCATCCCAACTGGTCCATGGGAGCGAAAATAACGATCGATTCGGCTACGATGGTCAACAAGGGCCTGGAGGTGATCGAAGCGCATTGGCTGTTCGAGCTTCCGTACGACCGGATCGATGTCGTCATTCATCCGGAGAGCATTATCCATTCGTTCGTCGAATTCGACGACAGGAGCATGATCGCGCAAATGGGACTGCCGGATATGAGAGTTCCGATCCAGTATGCGCTTACATACCCCGAACGGCTCGTCTCTCCTGTGCATTCCCTCGATTTGACCGAGCTTGGGAAGCTTCATTTCCGCAAAATGGATTTCGACCGTTTTCCGTGTTTGCGGATGGCATTCGATTGCGGAAAAGTAGGCGGCACGATGACGGCCGTCTTTAATGCCGCGAATGAGGTGGCCGTATCGAGATTCGTGGCGGGCGATATCGGTTTTCTTGACATCGAGGACGTCATCGAATCGGCGATTGGCCGTCATGAGGCAGCGGCTGTGCCTACCCTGGAACAGATCGAAGAAGCCGACGGCTGGGCTCGGCGGGTTGCCGCTCAATACGGGAAATGACATTTCCGAAGAAAGCCGACGGACATATTCCGGATTTCAAGCTTAAGGTTCTGATCCTTGCGGCAAGCTTGTATTATAGTAAAGAATAATGTTAATCTTAGTACAAGCTGGAAGTCTAACGGCTGGCGCCGCGGGAGGAAGATGCTTTTGTCACCTCAGGTTATATTTCAAATCGTGCTCCTGTTTTTCGTGCTCGTCACGATTCACGAATGGGGACATTATTATTTCGCGAAGCGGGCAGGCATTCTCGTTCGCGAATTTGCTATCGGCTTCGGGCCGAAATTGTTTTCGTTTATTCGCGGGGAAACCCGCTATACGCTGCGGCTGCTCCCGATCGGCGGATTCGTCCGGATGGCCGGGGAAGATCCGGAAATCGTCCAGATCCAGCCGGGACAGACGATTGCCGTATCTATTGAGCAGGGCCGGGTCAACCGCATCTATTTGGATCAGCTCGATCAACGGACGAATGTCGTGCAGGGCTCGGTGGATCGGATCGATTTGGAACGGGAATTATCGGTCTCGCTCGATGTGGACGGCGAGAAGCTGACTTATGCGGTTCATCCGCAAGCGTACATGATCGCGAAGTCGAAAGAAACGCAGATCGCTCCATGGGACCGGCAGTTCGGCAGCAAAACGGTAGGTCAGCGGGCGCTGTCCATATTCGCCGGACCGTTTATGAATTTCATATTGGCGTTCGTTCTATTCGTAACCGTCCTGTTTTTGGCGGGGATGCCCGTGAATGTCAAGATCGATCGCGTAGAGCCGGATTCGCCGGCGCAGAAGGCTGGTTTGCAGGGCGGAGATATTATTAGCCGGGTGAACGGCCAGCCGATAGGCGACAATCCCAGCGATCTGACTGGACTGATCCGCGCCTCGGCCAGCAAGAAAATGGACTGGACGATCCAACGCGGCGGCAAGGAAATGCAGATCCAGGTTACGCCGGAGATTAAGGAAGACGTCGCGTTAGTCGGAGTGAGGTTGACCTCGGACAAACGGAACACGAAGATCGGCGAGGCGTTCTCGGGCGGCTGGACCAATATGGTCGAAGCGACCAAGCAGATTCTGATCGGCTTCAAGACGCTCATTCTCGGCAATTTCAAGCTGGACGACTTGGGCGGACCGGTCCGTATCGTGGAAGTGACGGGCGAGCACGCAAGCGCGGGATTGCCTCAATATACGTTTTGGGCGGCCATCATGAGCCTGTATTTGGGGATATTCAATCTGCTACCCTTCCCGGCGCTGGACGGCAGCAGGCTCGTGTTTCTCGCATTCGAAGCGGTTAGAGGCAGACCGGTCGATCCGGGGCGCGAGAGCATGGTGCATTTCGTCGGCTTCGCGATGCTGATGCTGCTGATGATTGCCGTCACGTATAACGACATTTTGCGCTTGATCAAAGGCTGACGCTCTATCGGGCAGGACACAAGCGACTTGTGTCCTGTCTGCGGTTTGTGCGACAATATTCGGGAGCCTTACGAAGAAGTACGTCACTTTTGGGGGATCTGTGTTTTTGGGGGCTCCCCCGAAAGTACCCGGAATAAGCTACGAAGAAATACGTCACTTTTGGGGGATTCGTTATGTCCAAGGAAAAGCAGTTTGTTAAGGAAATTACGCCTCAAAGCGAGGATTTTTCCCGTTGGTACATAGATGCCATCAGCAAGGCGGAGTTGATGAGCTATTCTCCGGTGCGCGGTTGCGTGGTGCTGCGTCCGGACGGCTACGAGATTTGGGAGCATATTCAGCGGGAGCTTGACCGCAGATTCAAGGAAACCGGGCACCGCAACGCCTACTTCCCTCTTTTTATTCCGGAAAGCTTTTTCCAGAAAGAAAAGGAGCATGTCGAAGGCTTTAATCCCGAGCTGCCTTGGGTAACCGAAGCCGGAGGCGAGAAGCTGGAGGAGCGTCTTGCGATTCGTCCGACGTCGGAAACGATGATCGGCCATATGTACTCCAATTGGATCAACTCGTACCGCGATTTGCCCGTATTGATCAACCAGTGGGCGAACGTTGTCCGTTGGGAGAAGCGCACGCTGCCTTTCTTGCGCACGACGGAATTTTTGTGGCAGGAAGGACATACGGCTCATGAGGACGAGGCGGATGCCCGCAAGGAAACGATGCAAATGCTCGAAGTATACCGCGATTTTGCCGAGAATTTCTTGGCCATTCCGGTTATAATGGGACAGAAGACGCCTTCCGAGAAGTTCGCCGGCGCGGTCGATACGTATTCGATCGAGGCGATGATGAAGGACGGCAAAGCGGTTCAAGCGGGAACGTCCCACTATTTGGGCACCAATTTTGCGCAGGCGTTCGATATCAAATATTTGGACAGAGACAATCAGCAGCAGTTCGTCCATACGACGTCGTGGGGCGTAAGCACCCGTCTGATCGGCGCACTGATCATGGTGCATGGAGACGATCGCGGACTTGCCCTTCCGCCGAAGGTAGCGCCGACCCAAGCGGTCGTAATCCCGATCGGTCCTCCGAAAACCCGCGACCAAGTCGTACCGCGCGCCGAAGAAATGTTTTTCGAGCTCAAACGCGCGGGCATCCGGGTCAAGATCGACGACAATCCGGATCAAAGCCCGGGCTGGAAATTCAACGAGTATGAAATGCGCGGGGTACCGGTTCGCATCGAATTCGGGCCACGGGATATGGAGAACGGACAAGCCGTGCTCGTGTCCCGCGTATCGGGCGAGAAGCGGCCCGTAAAGCTTGACGCCATCGTCGAAGAAGTGCGGAAGATGCTGGACGACGTGCATCAAACGATGTACAGCAACGCCAAATCGTTCCTCGAGAGCAATTTCAAAATCGTCGACACGATCGATGAAATGAAAAGCTTCCTGGACGCCCAGCGGGGGTTCGTGCTCACCGGGTGGTGCGGCTCCGAAGCATGCGAAAAGCAGGTAAAAGAAGAGACCGGCGCTACGAGCCGGAATATTCCGTTCGAGCCCGCCGAGCGCAAGTCGGCTTGCGTCGTATGCGGCTCGAAGGCCGAGCATACGGTCGTCTTCGGAAAGTCTTACTAATCGTCCCATTTGAACCCCAAGAAGGGATCAGGATAAGCCGCCGAGCTTAACTTCGCTTTTTGGGGTCGTTTTTTTGCCGCAACTCTAGCAATCTGGGAATATCGCAAATGCAAGATGGATTGGGGGGAACCGGATGAGCCAAACGGCGGACAGAAGGAAACGGTTCGAGCTTTTGCTAACGCAGGCGGCCGTGCCGAACAACGTCGTCGAAGCGTATTTTGCCGACGGGCACATCGAGCGGGTGGAGTGCAGCCGGAGCAATCGGGAGTGGACTTTTTTCATTGACAAATCGACATTGGTACCGCTTGATATATACCGGTCGTTCTATAAGAACGTTCAGGACAAGTTTGCGCATATATCCAAAATCGGTATCGTATTGAACTATGCAGAAGAGGTTAGCGATCATGCCCTCATAGAAACGTACTGGGGCTTATTCCTGGAATGGGTGCAGCGCGAAGCGACATCCGTAAACGGGTGGATGAGCAAAGCGAAATACGAAGTAGCGGCGGGCGGCACCGTGACGCTGCGGATGCTCGATGGGATCGGCCTGGAAATGGCCCGGAAGAGAAACGTAGACGGCTGGGTCCAGCGCTTCTTTGACGAGAACTTCAACCGAAAGTATAATGTCAGGCTTGCCGTCAGCGAGAGCAGCAATGCGGAGTTCGAGAAGTTTGCGCAGCGCGTCGTCGAGGAAGAGCGAACGGTTATCCAGGAAATTATGACATCGGTCGATCAGGAGGCGGAGACGCCGGATGTGCCCGAGGGTGAACTGAAGCTGATGATCGGCTACGACATCAAGGAACCGCCTGTTCCGCTCAAGGATGTGCTGGAGGAAGAGAAGAAAGTGACCGTGCAAGGTCTCATCTTCGGATTGGACAAAAAAGAGCTGAAAAACGGCAACACGCTGTTCGAGTTCAAGCTGACCGATTTCTCCGATTCGCTCATGATGAAGGCGTTCGCCCGCAACAAAGAAGACTTGAAAATATTGAATCTGCTGGCCGACGGCAAATGGATCCGCGCACGCGGCAAGGTCGAATACGACCGTTTCATGATGGTGCCCGAGCTCGTCATGATTCCGAGCGATCTCACCGAGGTTGTCGCGCCGCCGGAGCGCAAAGACGATGCTGAAGAGAAACGCGTCGAGCTTCATCTGCATTCTACGCTCAGCACGATGGACGCCGTAACTCCGATCGACGTGTATGTCAAGACTGCGGCCAAGTGGGGCCACAAGGCGATCGCCATAACGGATCACGGCAACGTGCAAGCATACCCCGAGGCGAACAAGGCGGCCAAGAAGCACGGCATCAAAATGATATACGGAATGGAAGCGAACGTGGTCAACGATTCCGTACCGGTCGTGATAAACGAGACGGACGAGCTGTTGGCGGAGGCGACCTATATCGTATTCGATATCGAAACGACCGGTCTTTCGGTTATCAATAACAAGATCATCGAATTGGCCGGCGTCAAAATGCAGGACGGCAAAGTCGTCGACAAATTCGAAACATTCGTCAATCCCCATGAAAAAATACCTTATCATATCAGCCAGCTTACGCACATTACGGACGATATGGTCGTAGGAGCCCCCGAGCTGGAGGATGTGCTGCCGAAGTTTATCGAATTCGTCGGCGACGCCGTGCTCGTAGCCCACAATGCCAGATTCGATATCGGTTTTATCCAGGAATTCTGCAAACGGCTGGGGCTGCCCGTGCCGACGAATCCGGTGCTCGATACGTTGGAGCTTGCCCGCATCCAGTATCCGACGATGAAAAACCATCGGCTGAACACGTTGTCCGACAAATTCAAGGTCGGGCTGGACAATCATCACCGCGCGGTCGATGACTCCGCTGCGCTTGGGCAAGTGCTGTTCCATATGCTGAAAGACGCCGCGGATCGCGGAAAAACGACGCTTCGCGAGCTGAACGACGAGGTCGGCAAAGATTTATCCAATACGCGTCCGTTTCACTGCTGTATCTATGCGAAAAACGTGGTCGGCAAAAAGAACTTGTTCAAGCTCGTTTCGCTATCGCATACCGAATACTTCAAGAGAGTTCCCTGCATCCCGAGGAGCAAGCTGATCGAGCTACGGGAAGGGCTGCTTATTTCGTCCGGCTGCGAGAAGGGCGAGTTTTACGAGGCTGTTCTTAACAAGTCGGTAGAAGAAGCCGAGCAGGTTGCCGAGTTTTACGATGTGCTGGAAGTGCAGCCTATTCCGGTGAACATGCATTTGGTCGACAAGGGACTAGTCGGAAGCAGGCTCGAGCTCGAGGAAGCGAACCGGCGAATCGTACAAATTGCCGAGAAGCAAGGCAAATGGGTAATCGCCACCGGCAACGTCCACTATTTGCATCCGCGGGAAAAGATTCACCGCGACATTACGATTCACGGCATTACCGGCTTCAGCCCGTTAAAGGATATGAAGAAGCCGGACGTCCATTTCAGGACGACACGCGAAATGCTGGAAGAATTCGCGCACTTGGGCGAGCAGAAGGCATACGAGGCAGTCGTCACGAACACCAATTTATTCGCCGATCTGATCGAGCAATACGACTTGTTCCCCAAGGATCTGTTCACGCCGATTATCGACGGGGCGGAGGAGGAAATCCGCAACACGTGCTACCAGACGGCGAAGGATCTTTACGGAGAGGAAATTCCCGAGGTTGTCGTGGCGCGGCTGGAGAAGGAGCTGAAGCCGATTATCAACTACGGCTTCTCGGCGAACTATCTCATCTCGGCGCGTCTCGTGAAAAAGTCGAACGAGGACGGTTATTTGGTAGGCTCGCGGGGTTCCGTAGGCTCGTCCGTCGTCGCCACGTTTCTCGGCATATCGGAGGTTAATCCGCTTCCGCCGCATTACACGTGCAGATCTTGCAAGCACAGCGAATGGTTTCTCGACGGAAGCGTTCCGAGCGGCTTCGATCTCCCGGAGAAAGATTGTCCGCAATGCGGGGCGAAGCTGAAGGGCGAAGGTCAGGACATTCCGTTCGAAACGTTCCTCGGCTTCAAGGGCGATAAAGTTCCCGATATCGATTTGAACTTCTCGGGCGAATATCAGCCTGAAGCGCACAATTTCACGAAGGTGATGTTCGGCGAGAAAAGCGTGTTCCGGGCGGGCACCATCGGTACGATCGCGGAGAAAACGGCGTTCGGCTATGTGAAAAAGTACGAGGAAGAGCACGGGAGGAAGTGGCGCACGGCTGAGGTGCTCCGGCTGGCCCAGGGCTGTACCGGCGTGAAACGCAGCACCGGGCAGCATCCGGGCGGCATCGTGGTCGTTCCGGAATATATCGAGGTGGAAGACGTGACGCCGGTGCAGTACCCGGCGGACGACACGAAAGCGGAATGGAAGACTACGCATTTCGATTACCATGCTTTCGAGGATAACCTGCTCAAGCTCGATATACTCGGACACGACGATCCGACGATGATGCGGATGCTGCAGGATTTGACGGGGATCGATCCGACGACGCTTCCGATGAACGATACGAAAGTGATGAGCTTATTCAGCTCGACCGACGCTCTGGGCGTTACGCCGGAGCAGATCCGTTCCCCGGTAGCGACCTACGGCGTGCCGGAGATGGGAACGAAGTTCGTCCGGCAAATGCTTCAGGAGACGCAGCCTTCGTCGTTTGCCGATTTGCTGCAAATATCCGGGCTTTCCCACGGAACCGGCGTATGGCTCGGGAACGCGCAGGAGCTGATCAAGAACAACACGTGCAATATTAAAACGGTTATCGGCTGCCGCGACGACATTATGCTGTATTTGATTTACAAGGCCGGGATGGACGCGGGGCTTGCTTTCAAAATAACCGAAAGCGTGCGTAAAGGAAGAGGACTTACGGACGAGTGGATCGAAGAAATGAAAAACTGCAAGGTGCCGAAATGGTACATCGACTCGTGTCTGAAAATCGAGTATATGTTCCCGAAGGCGCATGCCGCGGCTTACGTCATTTCCGCTGTTCGCACCGCCTACTTCAAGCTGTATCATCCGATCGCTTTCTATGCCACTTACTTCTCGGTGCGGGCTTCGGAGGATTTCGATATCGAGCTGTGCTGTCAAGGCTACGAGGCGATCAAAGCGAAGCTGATCGAAATCGAGGCCAAAGGGTTTCAAGCGGCGCCAAAGGAAAAGGCGATGGTATCCGTTTTGGAAATGGCGCTCGAGATGACGGCCCGCGGCTTCTCGTTCAAAGGCATCGATCTGTATCGTTCCGATGCGACTCGCTTCAAGATCGACGAAAAATCGCTAATTCCGCCATTTTCCGCGATACAGGGCGTCGGCGAAAACGCGGCGCGAAATATAGCGGCCGCTTGCGAAGTAGGTTCGTTTTTGTCGATCGAAGATTTCCAATCGAAAGCGAAAGCGACGAAAACAATCGTAGAAATACTCGGCGGCATGGGCTGCTTCCGCGGCCTTCCGGAATCGAATCAGCTCTCTTTATTTTAGTAATCCGCCATGCAAGCAGCGACAGCCTCTTCGGAGGCTGTTTTTTGTTGTGAAATTTCTCTCCGAGCAAGCGAATCGGACCGGTATATCAAGGGAAAACTGATGGGAAAAACTTGCCGAATACGGAAAGGGAAGTCCATGGCGCTTTCTTTCGAAAGATTCGTTCTGATATCGATTTGGGCGGTCGGGTTAACGGCTTGCCTCTTGATCCCCGCGGATAAGCGCCGGGAAGGGTGGATCGCTTTTTTAATGTGCCAAGCTTTTTCATGGATTGGCGCTCTGCTGGAGGTCCGATTGGGGTGGATCGCGTTTCCGGTCCGGGAATTTCCGAGAGCGACGGATTTGGGCGTAACGACCGAATTTTTCTTTTATCCGCTTTGCTGCGCGCTCTATTTCATATTCGAACCCCGGCGTACGCGATTAATGCGAGGGTTGTACTTGCTGATATGGGCGTTCGGGTTAGCCATGCTCGACGGGCTGCTGTCGAATTATACCGATCTGCTGGAATACGGTCGATATGCCTGGTATTGGAGCGCCCTCGACATCGCGCTCATTTTCGCGGTCTCCAATGTGTATACCCGCTGGTTTTTCAAGTCGTCGGCGATGCGCTCGGAGAGGAGGATGCCGCCATGAAGCTCGAATGGATCATTTTGTACGTCGTATGGGTGATTTCGCTTATACTGCTTCTCTTCGCGATTCCGAAGGAGCGGGCTCGGATTGCCCATACCGCTTTTTTGTTCAAGCAGATGATTACTTGGATATTGGGATTGGTCGTAGTCGAGTTCGGCTTGCTTGAATATCCGGTCCGCGAATTGGCTTCCGTCAACCGGACGAGCATGACGTTCGAATTTTTGGCTTATCCGGCGATATGCGCCGTATTTAACGCCCACTACCCGTCGAAGCGGAGCATTCTCATACAGCTGGCTTATTTCTGCGCATACTGCACGGGGATGACAACCGTCGAATTGTTGATCGAAAAGTATACCAAGCTGATCGACTATTTGGATTGGACGTGGTATTGGACCTGGTGCTCGCTTTTCGCGACGTTTTTGAGCTCCCGTCTGTTTTGCGTTTGGTTTTTCAAGAAACGGGGAGAACCCGCGACCCTGCAAGAGAAATGAGGCGAAATCGGTTGAAAGGAAACAACTGTTATGGTATAATCATTTTTGGCAATAATGAGGATGATGGATAGAACGTTGCGACAGGAGAGTGGGGAAACCCACTCTTTACGTTTTATCGCACATATCGGAAGCTACCCGGCAAACGTAGCAGAGGAGGTCGACCATGGCGCAACAAATCAAAACGGCCGTGGAGGAAATGCTTGCTTCCTTTCTGGAGCGGGAAGGGTTCGAGCTGGTGGACATCGAGTACGTGAAGGAGGGCAGCAACTGGTTCCTTCGCGTCTTTGTAGATAAAGAGGGCGGAATCGACATCGATGATTGCGGACGGATCAGCGAGTTTCTGAGCGATCGGCTGGACGAGAAGGATCCGATCCCGACAGCGTACTTTCTGGAAGTGTCTTCTCCCGGTGCGGAACGCCCGCTCAAGAAGCCGCAGGACTACGTCCGTGCCGTGGGCAAGAACGTGTTCGTCACGACATACGAACCGGTAGACGGCGCGAAAGAATTCGAGGGACGGCTGCTAGACTATAATGAAGAGGTTGTTGTCGTTCAAAGCGCCAAAAAAACTACGGAGATTCCGGCCGGCAAAATCGCTAGCGCGCGACTTGCCATTTTATTCTAGCCGTTTTTAGTCTTGAAAGGGGGAGTTCCCAAACCATGAACATGGAATTTATCGAAGCGTTGTCGGATATCGAGCGGGAAAAAGGGATAGCGAAGGATGTTTTGATCGATGCGATCGAAGCCGCCCTCATATCGAGCTATAAACGCAATTTCAACACGGCGCAAAACGTGAGGGTGGACATCAACCGTCATACCGGACTTATCAAAGTGTATGCCCGTAAGACGGTCGTGGACGACGTGCTCGACCCCAGACTGGAAATATCGCAGCATGCGGCCCGGGAAATCAATCCGAACTTTCAGATGAACGACATCGTGGAGATCGAAGTGACCCCCCGCGACTTCGGCCGGATTGCCGCCCAAACGGCAAAGCAGGTCGTCACCCAGCGAATCCGGGAGGCGGAGCGCGGACTGATATACAACGCGTTTATCGACCGCGAGGAAGATATCGTGACCGGCACGGTGCAGCGTCAAGATTTGCGCAACATTTACTTGGACCTCGGCAAGGTGGAGGCCGTTCTCCCGCTCAGCGAGCTCATGCAGGGCGAGAAGTTCAAGCACCAGGACCGGATCAAGGCGTATATTACGAAGGTGGAGAACACGACGAAAGGTCCTCAGATCATTCTCTCCCGAACGCATCCCGGATTGTTGAAGCGTCTGTTCGAGCTGGAAGTGCCGGAAATTTACGACGGCGTCGTGGAAATACGCTCCGTAGCGAGGGAAGCCGGATTCCGTTCGAAAATAGCGGTCCATTCGCGCAACGCCGAGGTCGATCCGGTAGGCTCCTGCGTCGGACCGAAGGGCACCCGGGTGCAAACGATCGTGGGCGAGCTGCGCGGGGAGAAAATCGATATCGTACGTTGGTCGGAGAGTGTCGAGGAGTATGTGGCCAACGCGCTCAGTCCTTCCAAAGTGCTGGAAGTAAATGTATTCGAGTCGGAGAAAATGGCACGCGTCATCGTTCCGGATTATCAATTGTCGCTTGCGATCGGCATCAAAGGGCAAAACGCGCGCCTTGCCGCAAAGCTGACCGGCTGGAAAATCGATATCAAGAGCGAATCGCAGGCCGAGCAAGAGCTTGGGAGACCGCGCTCATCCGGAGAGGAACTGCCTCAGGACTCGGTCAGTATCGACTAGTTCTCCTTTGGGGGAAGCAGAGTCATATTGCCGGGCCGACTACATTGTTTCAGGTGGGGATCGCCGTGAAAGTAAGAAAAGTACCGCAGCGCAAATGTATCGTTTGTCAAAAGACGCTGTCGAAGCGGGAAATGCTGCGGGTCGTCCGTACGCCGGAAGGCGAAGTCGAGCTCGATCCGTCAGGCAAGAAGAACGGGCGCGGCGCTTATATATGCGGGGATGCGGAAGCATTCAAGAAAGCGAGAAAAACGAAAGCGTTCGAGCGAGCTCTCAAGGTGAGCCTAACTCCGGAGCAGCACGACAAGCTCGAACAGTCTTTCTTGGCCGTGCAGGATAAATTCAAATCGGTAAGCTGCGGAAAACCCGATGAGCAAGCCGAATAAAGCGTTGTCGTATCTGGGACTCGCCATGCGGGCGGGGAAGCTGGCATTCGGTGAAGAAGGCGTCCTCAAAGCAATCCGGTCGGGACAGGCTCGCCTGGTCGTGATGTCGGAAGACGCTTCCGACAATACCCGCAAAAAGTTTCTGGATAAATGCCAGCATTACAATGTCGCTCTGTCGGAAAATTTCAGCCGGTACGAACTCGGGGCCGCGATCGGAAAGGAAGCGCGGGTGCTTGTGGCCGTACTGGATTCAGGATTGGCACAGCTGATCAAGCCGTGTCTCGTAAAACCCCCGGAGGTGGAACCTATTGAGTAATCAGGACAAAGATAAATTGCGGGTGTATGAATATGCAAAATCTTTAAATATGAGCAGCAAGGAAATTATAACGATTCTAAAAAGATTGAGTGTTCCGGTAAACAACCATATGAGCGTTATGGAAAATGAGGCGGTTGATAAAGTGGAAAAGTTTTTCCGTGACGTAAAAGCAAATGCAGCAGCGAAACGGGCAGCTGGCGAAGGCAGCGCGACTGGCGCAGCCTCGAATACGCAAGGAAGCAAGCCTGCACCTAGACCGAGTGCCGGTGGACAGGACAATCGCGGCGAACGTCCTCAGGGCGGAGATCGCGGCGAACGTCCTCAAGGCGGGGATCGCGTCGAACGTCCGCAAGGCGGAGACCGCGGAGAGCGCCCGCAAGGCGATCGTGGCGAACGCCCACAAGGCGGAGAGCGCGTCGAACGTCCGCAAGGCGGTCAAGGAGGAGACGGACAACGCCGGTATGACAACAACCGTCCGCCATATCAAGGGAACCGTCCGCAAGGAAGCGGTCAAGGCGGGCA
>NZ_VDCQ01000032.1 GCF_006265175.1 Paenibacillus hemerocallicola
ACCCCGAACCCCGAACCCCGAACCCCGCACCCCGCACCCCGCACGCCGCACGCCGCACGCCGCAGCCCGCACCCCGCACCCCGCAGCCCGCACGCCGCACCCCGCACGCCGCACGCCGCACCCCGCACGCCGCACCCCGCACCCCGCATGCCGCAGCCCGCACGCCGCAGCCCGCACGCCGCACCCCGCACGCCGCACCCCGCACTACCGAACCAACTACCGCTTCACAGATACAAGCACACATTCCACTTTGTTTCTCCTTGCGATCGAACTCAAGCGGGGACGGTCAATGACTGCCCCGCGCATGGGATAACCGAACGCGATTGGAGGCGTTTCTTCTCGATATGGAAAAACGTCTATCGACGTCTTTCGAAGCTGAGCGACCGAGCCGTTGTTTTGTCGGTAAAGAAGTCTCATTTCGCTTTAGTGCTTTAGCGAAGTTAAACTGTCTTGTCGTTAAAAAAGACCGGGGCTGCCTCGCGGCGGACCCGGCCTTTGCACTTCATTCCGATCAACCCTTTACCATCCGGCCGGCCAACAGCTCCTCCGCCGCCAGCTCGAACAGTTGATGGTGAACGTCCAGTATCGCTTCATAGCCGAATGGAGCGGCAGTCGGGCTCACCACGCCATGCGGGCTTTCGAATAAAATAGGCAAATCCGCTCCTACGTGGTACAGCAGACTTTGCAAGTTCAAGGGCGCCTCCGCACTGGCGAGTCCGACACCGATCAAATCGGCGGGCTGCTTGCCATGGCTGTGGCCCCGGTCGGCTAGCCGCGCATACAGCTTCGATGCAAACGCGTCGATCCGCCGCTGCTGGCTGTCGGGCACATAAGCCGTCGGCAGAACGCCGGGGGCGCTGGAGTAGCTGTGCAGATTGATCAGGCAGTCCGGCCCTTCGGCGGCAACGAGACGCAGCAGCGCCTTGGTCGTCTCGCTCATCGGCTCCGCCCAATCGTCGTGCATCATGTTGACGCCGTTGTCGTCGAAGTAACCCCCGAGGATGCCGACATCGCCTTTCATCGGATGAACCGCCTTGCATGGCTGCCAGCGGTACAGCTCCCCGTTGCTGCGCGTGCCTTGCCCCCAACGGGTCATCTCGTCCTGGGGAATCCCGCTCCAGCCCCTGTATGGCACACGCGCCCTGCCGTCGGGGTTGGCGAGCGGGATGACGATGACGCGAAGCCGGCTCAGCTTGGTCGCGAGCTCCGGCTGCGGATTTCCCGCCAGATCGAGTCCGCTCTCGAGAATGCGGATGACGGAAAGAGCGCTTGCCATACCCTCGATTTCATGGCCATGAATACCGCCGATGATGCACAGGACGGGCCGGGTCCGATTGTTTCGACTATAATAGGCGTCCGGATTTTTCGCGCCGAGCGCGGAGTTGAAATTGGCCGTCCCTTTCCACTCGGGCTCTGCCAAGCCGTAATAAGCGGCGTATACGTGGCGGCCCCCCGGAGAAACGGATAATCGCGTCGATTCGCCGACGGCGACCCGCTCCGTGAGCTCCCGCTCGATGGAGTCGGCATCTGTTATCCACCAGTCGGGTATGGGGACGGAGCTTGTCATCAAATGCTGAGAGACGGTCATGGCTGAACTTCCTTCCTCGGAATCGCTTTTTATTTTTTGGCGCTTTTCGCCTGCTCGATTTTTTGATTCGCTTTCTCGGCCGCTTCCCTCAGGGCGGTGTTCACATCTTTGCCCGTCGCAATGACTTCGGTAAGCGCGGTATTCAGCTCCCCGTTGGCCGTGCTCGTGTATTCCGAAATGTTGGTGGGAGTGGCGTAAACATTCGGTTCGGCGAAAATAGCCAGATTTTTCTTCCTGATAAACTCGGGAGCTTCCTGGGCGAACGCCGCCCGAATCTCTTTGTTGCCGAGCGTGCTGAATACTCCGCGCTTGGATTTGGCCAATTGAACCTCGTCCGAGGTCATGAAAGCGATGACGTCAAACGCATCCTCCTTATGCGGGCTCGTGGACGAAACGGCGTATATGTTCGGATAAGTCTGCACGTTCCCCGGCGCGTTCGGCATCGTCGGAAAATGGGTGAAGTCGAAGTTCAACGCCTCGAACGTGAACGTCAAGCTGAGATCGTTGGCGATGATCGGGGAATACATCGCGGCTACCCTGTCTTTAGTGAATAAGTTCAGCACGCCTGATGTCGTCAGGTGGGTGGCGGTCTTCTCGTTGCCGGGAATCCGGTACAGATCGGCGATCTGGCTCAAAAACCGCGACCACGTCGGATTGGAGAAGTCCGCTTTGCCCGTGGACGGATCGAGATGGTTCAAGGCGTACGGATTGCGGATCAGGAAATTGACAGGCGCCAGCGCCGAGCCGTGATACATGACGCCATTGTCGGTTCGGCTCAGCTTTTTGCTCAGATCGGCGAATTGGTCCCAGGTCATTTTGTTCGGCGGGTACGCTACTCCGAATTTATCGAACAGATCTTTGTTGTACAACATGTAGGTGCCTCCCGCATCTACCGGCAGCCCATACGGCTTGCCGCCGCCGAGTTTGTTGACCAGTTCGAGGGAGGACGGATCGAGTCTGCCCGTATTGTAGCCAGTTTTCGTTATGAATTCGGTCAGATCGGTCTGCAGGGAGTTGGGAAGAAAGGTAGTATGGAATGTGGCTTGGGACGTAATGACGATATCCATGCGCTCTTTGGCGAGCATGACTTGGTCGAGCGGACGGGTCGCGTTGCTGAAATATTCGATGCGCTCGATGTGCGGGAACTTTTGCTGAATCAGCTTCCCATACTGCTCTTTGAATTCTTCGGCGGACGGGCTGCCGGAGTAAATATTTTGAATATAGAGCGTAATGGGCTTCTTCTGCTCCGGCTGAGGCTGTGCGGGCTGACCAGTTCCTTTGCTGTCCGTTGACGTTCCGCATGCGGCAAGACCGAACAAAGCCAATGCCGATAAAACGGATACAAAACTCGTCTTCATACGTTATCTCCCCTTTTTTCACTCGAGTGAAATGTACAACGTCATTGTAAAGCAGCTTATCGGCTTCTGTCAACGGAAAAGAAAAAAACGATCGGCGCTGGGGCCGACCGTTCGAAAAGGTCAGAGGGCATGGTGTCGCAAGCGGGGAGAGGTGAATGCTTCCCGTCAATCGATTGGAGCGGGGCCGGTCGAGCTTCTGGCGACGATATCGTAATCCATCATGTGCGTCGAGGCGGGAAGATTGCTCTGTTGGATGCGCCGGATCAGCAATTCCGCCAGCATCGCTCCCGATTGCCGCATGGGCGAGCGCATGGTGGTGAGCTGGGGAATGGCCAGCGCTGCGTTCAGATCGTCGAATCCGGCCACGGATACTTCCCCGGGGACCGAAATATGTTTTTCTTTCAGCGCATGCATCATGCCGAGCGCAAAATTGTCGTTGACGCCGATAAATGCGGTCGGCTTGTCGAGCCGGTCCCAGGCCAGCTTGAGCCGTTCGTATGCAAGCAGCATCTCGTCCCCGGATGCGTGGGAAACCGGCTTGTCTTCGGCGATTACCATTGGCTGCAGACCGGCGCTCCGCATTGCTTCGTCGTAGCCCTGAAGGCGTCCCTCGGGCGTCCCCTTGATATCCGCAAAGGTCATAAACACGATGCTCCGGTGTCCGAGGGCGATCAGATGGTTCGTCAAATCATAGCCGGCCTGGCGATGATTCAAGGCGACAAGGTCTATTTGGCGGTCGGCGTAATTCCGTTCGAGGGTGTTGACGGTAATCCCGTTTTTGAGAAAATCGTCCAAGTAGTCATTCAGGCCGGCCGTGGCCGCGGCGGAAATGAACGTCGCTCCGGAGATACGCTGCTGCTTGAGCATCTCGATCGCGCTTATCCAATCGTCCTGCCCCCGATTGACATAGTACAGGATCGTGCTGTACTGATGCTTCATCGCGGTATGCTGGAACGCTTCGATCAGAGGAGCGTATATGCCGCGCCGAAAATCGGCCAGCAGCAGACCGAGCACCGAATTTTTCCCGGTCTGGAGACTGCTTGCGAAGCTGTCCTTTTTATAGCCGAGCCGCTCGGCTGCCTCCCGTACTTTCTCGATCGTTTTGGGCGACACGCCGGGGGCGCCGGTTAATGCCTTGGATACGGTCGTGCGATCTATTTCAAGATAGGCGGCCAAATCTTTCATCGTAATGTTCTTCTTCAATCGCTTCTTCTCCTTCGATCGCATCAAGCGTCCGCTAGTGCAGAGCGTTCCTAGTATACCATTTCCGGTACATGTCGAACTATGCTCCTATCCCCGCAACCCGCCTTTATTGCGAGTCCCACCTCATGGCCCACTTCTCCATTTCCTTGAGCGCGGTTTTGAAATCCATTCCTTTATCGGTCAATGAATATTCGACCGTTACCGGTACCGTAGGAAAGACCTGCCGTCGCACAATCCCGTTTTGTTCCAAATGCCGCAGCGCATCCGTCAATGACTGCGTCTTGACGATGACCAAATCTCTATGGAGCTGTTTAAACCGCTTCGGCCCCTTCGACAGCTCGGCAATAATGAGGAATGCCCATTTCGCCCCAAGAATTTGCAGCACCGAACAGATGTGGGGGAAGCCTTGCGAGCCTTGCGCTTCTTCGTTTAGTTCCAAGCATCCTCACATCCTTACTAATAGTTAGTAGGTCAAAATAGTTGGATAATATCCAAAAGCTTTGCCTTCTTACATTATTATCGTAACCTAACTATAATTCAAACAAGAGCTCTCGCCAATACCTCGAAAGGATTGATTCGAATGAACCGACTGTCCATATATGTTCTTGCTTTAGGAGTTTTTCTGACGGCGACGTCCGAGCTGGTCGTCTCCGGAATTTTGCCAGTCATTGCCGAAGACTTGCAAATTTCCATCGCTCTCGCCGGGCAATTGATTACCGCTTATTCGCTTGCTTTTGCGATCGGTACCCCTATTCTGGTCTCGCTTACCTCCCGTATTGGGCGCAAAAAAGTGATGCTGGGCTCATTGGCGGTTTTTATTGCGGGCTGCTTCGTTTCGTACGGCAGCGCAACGGTTTCGCTTCTGATGGCTTCCCGAATCATACTCGGGGTAAGCTCGGGCGTCTATCTTGTCGTAACGCTCGGCGCGGTTGCGAAGCTCGTACCGGCCGAGAAGCTGGGAGGCGCGATCGGCACGATCATACTCGGATTCAGCAGCGCGATGGTGCTGGGCGTTCCGATCGGGATAGCCGTTGCCGGCTGGCTGAGCTGGCAAGCTATCTTTCTGATTCTGGGCTTGTTCAGCCTGCTGGTCGCGTTCGTGATCGTTCGCCTGCTTCCGGAGACGGAAGGGGACGCGCCGGTTTCGTTCCGGCAGCAATTCAAGGTGCTCGGCAGCGTCGTCGTCGTAACCGGATTTTTGCTCACCTTTTTCAGGGAATCGGGCAATTCGATCCTGTTTACTTATTTGACGCCGTTCATGAAAGACGTCCTTCTGTTAAACGCCTCCCACATCGGCATGATCATGCTCGTATTCGGAATTTTCGGGGCGATCGGCTCGCGGTTGGGCGGTTACGGCGCAGATAGGTGGGGGGCTTCCCGAATCATAACGTTCGGCATTATCGTTCAAGCGGCGGTATTGGCTTTATTGCCCGTGTATGCCGGATCTTTGCCGATCGGGTTAGGATTGATCGCTCTGAATGTGTTCTGCATGTTCGCGACCGGTCCGGCGATTCAAACGTACTTTATTCAGCAGGCGCCTCATTCGTCCAATCTAGTCCTCAGCTTGAACACCTCGATCGTTCATCTGGGACTGGCGGCGGGAGCGGGAACGGGCGGAGCGATGGCAAATGCGACGTCGACGGTCCTCTATCATCCGTGGATGGCGAGCTTTGTAGTCGCGATCGGGTTGTCGGCGGCCATGGTCAGCTTCTCGCTCGGGAAGAGAAGGTTGGTCAAGCTGCAGGAGCGCGCTTGACGGGATTATTCGTCGGAAGTGGTAAATACGGATATGTTCAAGTCAAATCATGGTATGTGAAAAGCGCTGCCGACACTTTATATTGGAAATAAAGTATACACACTGGGGAGCAATCGAATTGCTACTCTAAAAATCGGCGAGGTGCGGCATGCTATTGGATCAGAAGCAAACGGAGTACTACACGCATGTCGATGGAGAGAGCGTATCGAGCATTGCTGTCGAGAGCGAGCTCGGAAAAGGGGAAGGAACGGAGCCGATCGTCCGTGAAAAGGGCTCGGGTCGACAAATTCCGTATACCCGGCAGAGGCCGTCCGGCTCGGTCCGTTTCCGCCTGGAGCCGGGGGTGCACTACACGGTCGGGCTTCGTGATTGTATCGCCGGAGCGAGCGGAGATACGGACTGCGCGCAATAGCGGAACACAAGTACGTTATTTGCTTTCATAATAAAGCTATGAACGGTTTAACGGAACACAATTCCGTTATGTAGACCATGAGAAGCAGGTATAGGCCGAAATAGGAGATTTTACGGAATATAGTTCCTTTATTCTAGGAAAAGACCTGTAAATATTTATAATAACGGAACCGCGTTCCGCTATTTGACAGGGCTGTTGAACATAGATATTCATTCAAGCTTGCCGTCATGCCGAGGTCGTCCAAACGCAGCTATCCGGAACCGCGAACTCGGCGGTTCCTTTTGTTTTGACGCGGATTCGTCAACCTTGGCCGGACCGGACTTTATCCCGATATTGCTTCGGCGTCATTCCTTTCAGCTTCTTGAACGCCCGACGCAGCGTTCTGGCATGGTCGAAGCCTACTTCGACGGAGATGTCGACGATGTCCATATCGGTCGTGGCGAGCAGACTCGCCGCCCGTCCGACGCGCAAGGAGTGGAGATAGTGGATGAACGTTTGTCCGACCTGCTGTTTGAACAGGCGGCTCACATAGGACGCATTCCAATTGTAGTGATCGGCCAAATTCGTCAAGGACAGTTCCTCGTTATAGTGCAGATGCATATAGTCCAGCAGCTCCAATACGTTGCTCTGCGATTGAACGGTCGAGGCACCCGGTTCCGAAGAGTCGTAAAGCGTGCGGGTCAAAAATACTAATGCCTCCAACAGCTTGGAGCGTAGAGACGTTTCTTTGGCAAACCGCGTGCTCTCGTATTCCAGCTTCATCGATTCGAACCAATCGATCATATAGACGGTCTGCTCTTCGTTCAGGTCATAGTGGGAGGGAAGCTGCCGGCCGGTCTGCAGCAAGTAGTTGCCGAATTCCTGGTCGGACGAGCTCAGGAACAGCAAATGGATGTCGAACATGCAATTATATTTATGGACGGGAGGGTTGTCCAGACGAATTTCATGAATGTGGTGCGGCAGCAGCAGCGATACCGTACCCCGTTTGAACCGGTGGGGCGTTCCGTTCAAAATTTCCGTTCCGGTGCCGTCGACGACCAGACTCAGCTCGGCGAAATTGTGGTGATGAAGCGGATAATGATGAAGCATATGCTTCTCCATTATAAAAAGCGGCAGCCGGCTTTTTCCGTACAGATCATGATTCAAGGCGTCTTCGAATCGGGGGGAGAGTACCATAAAGCGTCTCCTTCGCAACCGTTTTGTATGTATTGTAGCACGAATCGTTAAAAAGTGGTCTCTGCGACCTCAATAATTGACCGTCGTTTTTGAGCGTTCTCCTGTATAGTGGAGTAGATTCGATCGCAATCGAAATAAAAAGGAGACGAACGAACAATGAGCAAGAGAAAAGGACGGTTACACGGTTCGCGTTATTTGCTGGCGGTCGCCATGGCGGCTACGCTGGTGTCGGCCTGTTCATCCGGCGGGCAGTCTGGCGCTGCCGGCGACTCGAAGACGGGGCAGAAGCAGGAGACAAGCACCCCGAAAGAGACGTTCCAGCCGGTCGTTTTGAATATTTACGGGGGGCGTTACGTTTCGGAGGAAGGGTTTATGGAGGCTTACGGAAAGCATATCCAGAAAAAATATCCGCATATCAGCTTCAACGTGTACGGAAACAAAAATGCCGCCGATATCGTGTCGGCCGGTCAGCCGATCGATATTTTTTATGCCGATCCGGTAGCCTATCCGCGCGATGTGGCGCAGTTCGGACTGGCCTATGACATGTCCGCGCTGATCAAGGAATTCAACTTCGACCAAAACCGGCTGTATCCGGGGCCGATTCAGGTCATGCGCGACACGTTCAACAAAGGGGTAACGGGGCTGCCATTGGCGATGAGAAACGTCGTCCTGCACTATAACAAGGACTTGTTCGACAAGTTCGGCGTAGCGCCGCCGCGCGACGGGATGACGTGGGACGAAGTATACGAGCTTGCGCGCAAGATGACCCGCACGGAAAGCGGCGTGCAATACCGGGGGATGGATTTCTCGGTGCACGTAATCGACTACAACCAGCTCTCGCTCGGATGGATCGATCCGAAGACGGAGCAGGCCAGCGTCAACAATACGCAATGGAACGACTTGATCCGGAATTTTGCCCGATTCTACCAAATCCCCGGCAATGAAGTAGGCACGGACGCCGCCAAAGAGATTATGGACTGGAACCGGTTCGGAGTAAAAGGAATTACCGCGATGGAAGCGACGACGTTTTATTCGGCTACCGTTACGAAGGATTTGTTCAATATGGATTATGCCGCGCTGCCTTCGTTCGCATCCAAGCCCGGGGTAGGGTCTCAATCGCCCGCAACGTACATCGGGGTTACGTCCAGCGCCAAAAATCCGAAAGAAGCATTCCGCGTCATCGAATATTTATTGTCCGACGAGTTCCAGACGATGCTCTCGCGTACCGGGACGATTTCTTCCCTGCAAAATAAAGCGGTCAACGACGTGTTCGGGGCCGACGTGCCGGAGCTGAAGGGCAAAAACCTGAAGGTGGTCATTCCGACCCAATCGGCCGCTCCCGCCCCATTCTCCAGATTGTCGGGTCAAACTCAGGCCAGCTATTGGACGCCTCTGCTGAAAGTGTTTACGGGCGAGACCGACCTGAATACGGGGCTGCGGAATATGGAGGAATCGATCAACAAAAAGGTTGCGGAGCTGAACTCGGCGGCCAAGTAGCGAACGCAGGCCGATCGCGGGAACGATCGGCCTGCTCCCGTGTTTACAGTATGGCGGCGTGAATCGGTTATAGAACCGCTGCGAGGAAGCTATCTGGAATGAGGGAAGACCTTCATTGTTTGGACTGTCGAGACTGTGCGGCAGTCTTTTTTGTTACATTTTTTGCCGCAGCCCCCCGCCTCCGCTCCAAGCGTGTCCAATGCAGCCACGTAAGCTTCAACGGGCTCGGGGAGCAGTCATGCGCGGAGCGTCGGCCTCGTATTCGGACCCGGGAATGCGCCTAACAACCCCGCTCTTTGTAAGCTCGCCAAATGCCAACTGCTAATCGAACAACACATGGTCGGTCGAATGGTTTTTCCTGAACTTTCCCGGAGGCATGCCGAAAAACCGGCGGAATACTTTCACGAAATAGCTCACGTCGGAATATCCGAGCTGCTGCGAGATTTCCTCCAACGGCCGGTCGGCGCTGCGCAGCAGCTCTACGGCTTTCTCCATGCGGATTTTGGTCAGAAATTCGATCGGCGTCTTGCCCACGGTCCGGTGAAACAATTTGATCAAGTAGCTCTTCGTAACGCCGAGCCGGGCGGCCACGCTATCGAGCCCGTCGATCCGGTCGTACTCCTGCTGGAACAGCTTGGCCGCTTCGGTTACGAGGTCCGGCCATTTTTTCAGCACATCGTAGCCTTTGCAGAACCGGTACAGCTCCATGACGAACTGATAGGCCATAGTCGATGCTTTGAAGGCATCGGTCACCTTTTTCATATTGGCTTCCTGATGAATATATTTCAACGTTCGGATCGGAATCGAGTAATCGGGCATATAGAAGACCGACCCCAGGACGTATTCAACGGAAGTCCAACATTTTGCAACTTCATCGCCATACATGGAAATGAACATACACTCGTAATGGTCGCTGTCCTCCGGCAAATAGTACCGGTAGTCGCCGTGGAAACGGATCAGGAAAGCTTTCCCGGACTCGAGCCGGTGCAGTCGTTCGCCAATTCGAATCATGCCCAGACCGGACAACGTATATTGGAACAAATACGGCCCGCCGCTGTCGCTTCGGGATAAGCCGTCGAAGCTGTAGCCGTCGAAGTTGTTCTCCCACCCGACGGCGCTTAGTCCGAGCGACGGATGAACGGCTCCCTCTTGAAAACGGAATATATAGCTGTTCTTTTCCTGTACGAGATCCATGAAAGCTCCCCTCCCCCAATGCCGTGCAGCCTGATGAAATTGGACAATATTTTACCATTGTTAGCCGACATCGTTCATTGTCACGTCCAAACGGACGCTTTATGCTTAACTATAGGATGGTCGTTAGGAAATGTCCATCGTTCTTGTAAACGAATACAACATAATCGGAGGGGTTCCAAATGAGCTTGATGAAGAAAGGATCGCTTGCTCTGCTGCCGCTCGTGGCGACGTCGCTCATGCTCTCGGCTTGCGGAGGCGGCTCCGGAGAGGGGGCCGCGCCCGGAGCGTCGAAGGGAAATGCGGAATCGTCTTCGCCGGCCAAAGTAGTCGCCTACTCATACTGGCAGGAGTTTTCCGACGAGTATTGGGACAAAGTGCTGGTCCAGCCTCTGAAGAAGAAATATCCGCATATTCAATTGGAAATCGTCAAGCCGGGCAAAAACGGGACGGCCAAGCTGGAGGAAATGATCACCGCCGGGGAAGTGCCCGATATCGTGATCAGCGATCTCGGGACGGCGCCCGCCATAGCCGGACTCGGCTTCAACTACGATATGGCGCCCATGATCAAAAAATACGGACTGGACCTCTCCAAGTACGATCAGTCGACGGTAGAGTACATTCGGACCTTCAGCAACACGGGAGGCATCATTACGCTGCCGTACTCCACCAATTTTATCGGGATGTTCTACAACAAGGACATATTCGACAAGTTCGGGGTGGCGTACCCGAAAGACGGAGTGACGTTCAACGAGGTGCTCGATTTGGCCAAAAGGCTGACGCGGATGGACCAGAACATCCAGTATATCGGCTTCGATCATAACAGCATCCACTTCCTGGCCGGCGGCATTACGAGAGACTATTTCGATCCGAAAACCGGCAAAGCGAACGTATCGACGAAGGAATGGAAAATGGCTTACGACCTGCTGGCCCAACTGATCGCCATCCCGGGCAACCGGTTTCCCCAGGATAAAGACAAAATTACGAGATGGCACAACGAGGATTTCTACAAGACGCAAAATGTGGCGATGATCGGGGTGCCGAATCTGATCTCCGCAGGTCTCCAGACCGTGCCGGGCATGAACTGGGACATGACGTCCTATCCGGTATTCGAAGGGTATCCGAAGACGGCGCAGGCGGCCGGAGGCAGAGGACTGTTCATCAATCCGGGCAGCAAGGTGCTGGATGCCGCCTTCAAGGTCGTGGAGTCGGCGCTGTCGCAGGAATCGCAAATCGTCGTTTCGCGCAACGGCGAGCAGCCTTTCCTGCTGACGAAGGAAACGATGGACGCTTTCTCCGCGGACTTGCCTTACACGAAAGGGAAAAACGTGAAGGCCGCTTTCTATAACAAACAAAACTATCCGAAATATCCGACCGAGTATGACGGCACGGCGCTAAGCATCGCGTACAACCGGTCGCTGGATCTGTATGCCGGCAAAGATATCAACACCGTCATTCGGGAAACCGAGGAAGAGATCAACAAGGAAGTCGAAAAGCTGAAGTCCGGCAAAAAATAACGGTTACAAGTCGGGCGCGGAACGGGCTGCATGCAACCCGATCGCGCTCTGGCATTACCGATTGCGACAGTCGGCAGGGGAGGAAAGAACCGCGATGAACATCACGTTTTTGGGAACGGCGGCTGCCGAGGGCATTCCTTTCCCGTTTTGCGATTGCCTGACGTGCAACCACGCGAGGGAGCATCGGGGGCGCAACATTCGCAAGAGGCAGTCCATCCTGATCAACCGGGATGCATTGATCGACCCGGGACCGGATTTATACGCGTCGTGCGCTCAACTGGGGATGTCGTTAACGGAGCTGCGCCACGTGCTGGTAACGCATAATCATCCGGACCATTTCCAACCGGTCAATTTGCAATTTCGGGCGAAGGGGTTCCGGCAGCAGACGGATTTGCCGCTATTGACGCTTATCGCCCCGCCGTCCGTTCTGGCGACATGGGACCGATTCGGCTCGAACGACGCTTCAGCCGAAATAAGCCGCGTTCCGTTTCTGCCGGGCGACAGCCTGTCCGTTCCGCCTTATCGGGTGGAAGCGATCGAAGCGACCCATATCGAGGAAGCTATGAACTATATCATCGACGATGGGCGAAGCAAGCTCTTGTATGCTTGCGATACGGGACTGTACCGCGACCGCGTTTGGAATGCGTTGGAGGCACACCGGCTCGACGCCGTCATTATGGAGTGCACGCTGGGCAGCCGGATGAGCGCGCGCACGCATATGAGCGTCGGCCATATGAAGACGATGCTGGACCGTATGCGGCTGCTGGGCTGTATCGACGATCGGACGCAGCTGTTCGCGACCCATTTCTCCCACCAGCAGGTGGAGCCGCATGAACCGCTGTCCCGCATGCTGCTGGAGGAGGCAGGCGTTCAGTGCGCATACGACGGCATGGTCTTGACGTTAGGAGAGGAACATAGCGCATGAGAATCGGCATGGAGAGCTACGGATTGAAGCAGGGAGGGGAGCAGGATGCGACGCTTGCGGTGATCGAGGCGCTTCTCGCCTGCCGATCCGCGGAAGGCCCGAATACGTTGGTTTTTCCGAAGGGGATATACCATTTCCGCCCCGAGATGGCGGTGGAGCGGCATCTGTACATGACGAACCATGATCAAGGCGGTACTCGCAGAATCGCCTTCCACCTGTGTGATCATACGGATTTGACGATCGACGGGCAAGGCTCCGAATTTATCTTTCACGGCTCCATTATCCCGTTCCTGCTCGATCACGCCGAGCATATCGTCCTGAAACGGTTTGCAATCGATTGGGAGCGGCCGATGTTCGAGCAAGGGACGGTAGCGGATACGGGCGAAGGGACGTTTGATATAAGACTGCGCGAAGGGACGTCCTATGACGCAGCGGATGGAATGCTGTTTTTCGAATACGGCGGCTCCAAGCTGCCGGTCTGGGGACTGCACGACCTTGACCCGGTTACGATGGCTCATGCCTATCAGAGCGGAGACCGGTTGAGCTGGAGCTCTTTTAAAAAGCTGCGTATTTATGAGATCGGCCCCGGCCTTGTTCGCGTCTCCGGGAAACTGAGTCATATGCCCCTTGCCGGAAACGTAATCGGCATGCGCTTCGGACGTCGTGAAAATCCGGGTATTTTCGTAAAAAACAGCTCGGACATCCGTGTCGAAAAGGTTGCGATTTACCATGCTCCCGGCATGGGCTTGGTCGCGCAGCGCAGCACCGACATCGTTTTGCGGGAGTTCGACGTGAAGCCGAGGCCCGGGTCGGGCCGACCGTTCTCGGCGACGGCCGATGCGACCCATTTTACGAATTGCCGCGGCTCGATCTTGATGGAGCATTGCCTGTTCGAAAATCAACTGGACGATCCATGCAACGTGCACGGCATTTACGCGCAAATATCGGAGCAGCTTACCGATCGGGCGATTGTCGTCAAGCTGCGGGAGCCGATGACCAAAGGGGTCGAAATGGCTGTTGCCGGCGACCTAATGCGCACCGTACGCGGCGATTCCTTGCTCGCTTACGGAGAAGCAGTCGTGGAAAGCGCGGACGTATTGAATTCCGACTATCAACTGATCCGGTTCCGCGGAAGCTTGCCGAAGGAGCTGAAGGTCGGCGACGTAGTGGAGAACGCGACTTGGAATCCGGATTTGACCGTACGCCATTGCACGGCGCGGGCCAATCGCGCGCGCGGCTTCCTTATTACGACGCCGGGAAAAGTACTGCTCGAGCATAACACGATCAGCGCGCCGGGCGCGGCCGTCAAAATATCCGGCGACGCCAGCTCTTGGTTCGAATCCGGCGCCGTGAACGACGTTACGATTCGCGACAATCTGTTTCTCGCGAGCAACTATTGCTGTCCGGACTGGGGGCGGGCGGTCATCGATATCGACCCGGAGCTCGAGCGGCCGGAAGCTTACGGCGGTTGTTACCATCGCAATATCCGGATCGAGCATAACGAGTTTCGCACGTTCGATATCGGTCTCGTGTACGGGCACTCCGTGGACGGCTTCACCTTTCGCAACAATCGGATCACGCGAACCGACGATTACCCGATGCACCGGCATATGAAGCATTCGATCCGATTGATTGCCGCCCGCAACGTCGAAATTTCCGGTAACGAGGCGCCGGAGGAATATAGTCCGGTCCTGCTCGGAAACGTGGAGCGGAAGCTATCGCGGGAGGCGATTCGCGCCCATGAGTAGCCCGTTTCCGAAGCTGTTCATAACCGATCTGGACGGTACCGCTCTTGGAGGAGGGTATCGTCCGTATGCCAAGCTGCCGCCCGCATTCTCCGCCTTCCTGCATCGATTGGCTGAGCGCGGCTGCATGTGGGCGACGTGTACGACCTGGGACGCTCAGGCGCAGTTCAATCTGATTGACGCAAGTCCGGATGCCCCGCCGCCATCTTACTTGATTGCAGGCTCCGGTCTGGGCATCTTCACGTTTCAAGCAGGCGAACGGACGCCCGTCGAGCCGTATACCGCGATCATGGCACAGAGGTCGGCAGAGACGGTGCGCGCTTTTCTACGTCCGCTTATACGCGACGTTTGTGCGCGTTTCGACTGCGGGAAGATGAGCTTTAACGGCTACTGGTTCTCGATGACCGTGCAAGATGAGGAGACGGAGCGAATGGCGGCCTACATGGGCGAGCAGGCGTCCCGATATCCGGACCTCAGAATCGAGGTAATAGCGGAGGAAAACCGGTTTTACACGCATCCGGCTTTTCTGAGAAAAGAGACGGCGGTGCTGGAGCTGCTGCGGCTGACAGGGCTCGACCCGAATGAAGTTGCGATCGCCGGGGACGAACGGATGGATCTGGGCATGATGGAAGCCCATATAACAGCCCATGCCATCTGTCCGGGCAATGCGCACCCGGAAGTGAAGGAGCGTGTCCTGGCCTTGAGCGGTGCTGCGGGTACCGCTAGCTGCTCGGACGGGGTTATCGAGGCGTTCGGCTCGTTGGCGCAGGCAAGAGGGTGGTCGCAATAGGCAAACGAAACAGACAGCAGTTGTCCGGAATCCGGGGCAGCTGCTGTCTGTTTTCATGGCGGCGAAACGAAAGAAGCGTTTTCTTCAAATCGACTGCAACTTTTGATCAGTAAGTAACGTTAAAAAAATAACTCTACAGCAGAGTATACGAACCAGAGGAGTGAATTTAGATGAAAAAAGTGATTGCGGCTACTTCCATGGCACTATTGTTCAGCAATTTGGTATTCGGCACTACTTACGCTTTCACGGACGTAGAAGCGGGCCAGCTTCCGGCGGTTGCCGCTCTGCAGCAGAGCGGGGTCGTGAACGGGATCGACGGCGAGCATTTCGCGCCGAAAGGAAAAGTCAGCTTTGCGCAGAGCGTACAGATGATCGTGAAGGCGTTCGATTTCAATCTGGATTTGATGCGTTTTGCCCAGCCGCCGACAGCTTCGGGGCTTTATGCGAACGTGGCGGATGACGCTTGGTACGCGGAGGCGTTTATTATAGCCCACTATAACGGTTTGGATATTCCGAAGGATGCAAATCCGAACGCGTCGGTGACCCGCGAGCAATTTGCCGCCCTGCTCATGCATGCGTTGGAGAAAAAGGCAAATCTGCCGATGATCAAAATTTACAAGGAGATCGGCGACGAGAAAGAATTGAATCCGGAAAACCAAGGGGCTGTTCAGCGCTTGCTGCATTATAAAATTGCCGAGCTGGACAAAGACGGCAACTTTTCGCCCGGAACCGAGCTTACCCGCGGCGAAGCGGCGACCTGGGTGCACCAAGCGATGAGAGTAGCGGCCGAGGAGCGTGACCGGGCTCAGGCAGCGGTCGAGGAAGTTTCCATTGTTCTGGAGAAAGTGAACGATGAAATCAACAAAGTAACCTTGTCGCGCGGCGTCAAGCCCAACGCGGGCTACGGCATCCATATCGACAGCATCCGGTTCGAGCAGGATGGACGAGCCGTAATCCGATATTCGCTACAGGACCCGAAGCCGGATACTGTATACGCGGAAGTCTTGACGGAAGCGAAAGCCGTCGCGTATGTTTCTTCGGCCTATAAAGCGGAGCTGGAGCCGGCTAACGGAAAGTAAAGTTTTTTCTCCCATACCCCTTGCCGTATTCATTGGAGATGCCTCGCATCTCGGATGAGGACGCAGGGGGTATGTTTTTTTCGTCAGAAATGCTCCTGCAGCGGTGCTCCTTCCAAAATATCCGAATGAACCTTGAGCTTTTTTGAACAGCCGTACTGTGCCGAGGCCCGATACCTTGGCCATGTAATTAGCGCTCCATTTTCTGCCCGGCTTACTTCTGTACATACGCCGAAGCTGCTCATTTAGCCAAACCTTATCTTGCGAGCGGCCTTGCCGATACAATAGCGGAACTACAGTACGCTATTCGCCGGTACATATAGCTCGCAAGCAAAATAGCGGAACTTGGCTCCGTTATACTGCTTGCAATGCGACGTTGCTCCCCGAAATCGACTATTTAACGGAAAGCAGTTCCGTTATTTCCGGAGAGTATCGGGTAATATAGTCGATAACGGCATACAGATCCGCTATTTCCCCGGTACGGAAGCAGAGCGGTTGCCCATTGTCGTCTGCTCTCCCATTTTGGCGCGATACCCGGGGAACGGTTTGACATTCGTATTTTTCATGTGTATACTGTGTATATTGATATATACATTAATCACAGTGGAGGCGTTAGCATTGAAGAAGAAGTTCGTATCGGCCGTACTATTGGCGGCCATGCTCGTATCGGTACCTGTTTCGGCCAGTGCCGCCGACAGTAATGGGAATCATGCGGCAGCGTGGTATGAGGCCAGCTCGGACAAATTGGTGAAGAAAGGCATTTACGAAGCGGGGTCCGATCACGATGCCGCCGTGTCCGCGAAGCAATTTATCGACTATGCCCTGACGGCCCTTACATATGAGCACGGATCGGACGCAATGAGGCAGGAGAAGGTTCGGCAGTGGGTTCGCGCAGGGGAACTGGCCGACCGGGAGTCTCCGATCAAGCGGGGGGAAATCGCGCGCATTCTGGTTCGGGCCATGGGCAAGGAAACGGTCGAGAAAAGTCTGGACGATTACGTCCGGACCGCGAGCAGGCTGGGCATCGTGAACGGGTATCCCGACAGGAGCATGCGGGAAGAGAACGCGGCTACATTGGCTGAAGCGGCGGTCATGCTCGACAACTACAGGAACGCGGTGTCCGCGAGCATCGACAATGCGGGCGTCGCCCCGCTGTCGGTGGAAGACTTTATGAAAAACCCGGGCAGCTTCGCCTACGAGCTTTCTCCGGACGGAAACTACATCTCCTATGCGGCCGAGTGGGAACGGCGCTCCAACGTATTCGTCAAGAAAATGGACGGGAGCGGAGAGCCTGTACGGGTATCGAGCTCCAAAGACCGCGACATCGCCGCGTTTTTCTGGAAGGGAGAACGCGTGCTGTACATGAAGGATAACGGCGGCGACGAGAACTATCACATTTATTCCTCCGCTTTCGGCGGCGGCGAGGAAAAGGATTTGACGCCTTACCCGGGCGTGCGGGTCGGACTGATCAGCTATTTGACGAACGTCGAGAACGAAGTGCTTATTATGATGAACAAAGAGGACGCGACCGTCTTCGATATATACAAGCTGAACGTCAAAACGGGCGAAACGAAGCTGGTGGCGAAAAATCCGGGAACGATCCAAATCTGGGTAGCCGATCACGAAGGGGCTATCCGGCTCGCGGTCGAATCGGACGGCGTGGTCGGAAAAGTTTTGTACCGCGATAAGGAAGACGAACCGTTCCGGCCGTTCATCTCGCTGGAAGCCGGGGAGCAAATTACCCCGATCGCCTTCTCCAAGGACAATCAGTCCATCTACGCGCTATCGAATAAAGGAAGAGACAAGATCGAGCTGGTGAAATTCGACTTGAAGGCGAACGAGCAAGTATTGTTTTCCGACCCGAATGTCGACATTACCGGAGCGTTCTACGACTCGAAGCAGGACAAATTGCTGTATGCGGCTTATATGACGGACAAAGTACACTACCGCTTTTTCGACGGCAAGCTGGAGACGGTATTCCGGGACATGCTGAACAAGCTGAATGCGAGCGAAAGCGAAGTCGGCATCAACGACTACAGCAAAGACATGACCAAGTTCATCGTAAGCGTATCGAACGATAAGTCTTACGGAACGTACTATTATTACGATTCCGTTACGGGCGACATGACCGAGCTGGCCAATTTGAGTCCTTGGCTGAAGCCGGAGCAGCTGGCCGACATGCATCCGATCTCGTACAAGAGCCGAGACGGCCTGACGATCCATGGCTACTTGACGCTGCCGAAAAACAAAACGGCCGAAAACTTGCCGCTGATCGTAAACCCGCACGGCGGCCCTTGGTATCGCGACAGCTGGGGCTTTAATCCGGAGGTGCAGCTGCTGGCCAACCGGGGTTACGCGGTGCTCCAGATCAATTTCCGTTCCTCTACCGGCTATGGGAAGCAATTTCTCGAAGCGGGGAACAAGCAGTGGGGCTTGAGCATCCAGAACGATATAACCGACGGGGTACAATGGGCGATCAAGCAAGGTATCGCCGATCCGGAGCGGGTAGGCATTTACGGCGCTTCCTTCGGCGGCTATGCCGCATTGGCGGGCATTACGTTTACGCCCGATCTGTACGCGGCCGCAGTGGATTATGTCGGCGTATCCAACATCTTTACGCTGCTGCAAACATTGCCTCCGTATTGGGAATCGTACCGGAACATGTTTTACGAACGGGTAGGGCATCCGGAGAAGGACAAGGAGCTGCTGCAGTCGGCTTCTCCCGTCTTTCATGCCGACAAAATCGTCACCCCGCTGTTCGTAGCCCAAGGCGCGAACGATCCGCGGGTCAACAAAGCCGAATCCGATCAAATCGTCGAAGCGCTCAAGCAAAGAGGCATCGAAGTGGAATATATGGTCAAAGACAACGAGGGTCATGGATTTACGAATGAAGAAAACCGCATCGATTTCTACAACGCGATGATCCGGTTCCTCGACACTCATCTGAAATAAGCGGGATCGGCGCGTACCCGCCGAATCGCAAGAAAAGAGCAAGGCGACCGCCTATCGGCATGTGCCTTGCTCTTCTTTGTCGTCAGCTTCGTTAAAACGGCGAGGCAACTAAGTGATCCCGGTGACGTTCCCCGAGCTCTGTACGATGACAAACTCCGTGGCGGAAAGTTTTATAAGCTTGACCCACGAGAACTTCGTCGGAAGCATAAGCCCTTTCACGGGGACGGATCCGATGGGGTGCACGACCTTCTCGGAGAAGCCGCCGTTCGTGCCGAAATGGATATGAAGAGGTTGGTTAAGCTGGGACTGGTTCTCCAATCTGAACTCGACGCCCGTGGCCGGCAACAGATCGTTTACATAGACGATGCCGCCGGTCGCTTCCGATCCTTGGTAGACGACATCGGTCTGCCTGAAATCGTATGAGACGGAGCCGCCGTTTGCGATCGGGCGGGGATGGTCCCGATCATCGAAGCGGTAGACGAAGGAAGAATCGATCGGCGAGTACAAGCCGCCGTAATAGGCCGAGAAGCTTTGCGAGAAAATGCCTTCGATATCGGGAAATTCGATTTTGCAGTTTTGCAGCGTATGCTCGTGCGCGCCGATGACCCGGATGGCATAGCAATCGTTGCCTTCGTTTCGCAATACGGGATTGATAATCGATATATTCCGCATCCCCAGAAAGCCGGCGGAAGGAGCCACGGTCGCCTCGAGCGCGATCCCGTTCGAATAAATGCCGGGCGTGCCCGAATGATTCGGATTGTAAATGCTCGGCTGCTCGATCGTGATGTCGAGATCGTCGGAGTCGCAGTTGAGCAAATACAGCCCGTTTTTGCGCGCGTTACGGATGACCGGCTTCACGATGTTGATCGTTCCCTGCGAGCCTTGTCTCGTTTCGATCGACATGCTGCACTCCTCGCATACCGGATTGTAGATGTTGATGGAAACGTCGGTTTTGACCGTCGTGCTGTAATGCCGCTTCAGCGAAATGACGATGCCGTGATCGTGCACTTGCGTCAGCGCGTTTCGGATCATGCGGGGTTCGTAAATGTTCACGTTGCGCAAATATTCCCCGACGAAGTTGCTCTCGATATCGATGCCCGCCCCCGGCGCCTGGCCTCCCGTGTTCGAGCAGATCGGGCGATACAGGTACAGATTCTCGCCGCTTATGATGGAGATTCCTTGCCTGCGGTTGTCGTCGAACAATCCGTTATGGATTTCGATATCTTTGGACCCTTTGATATACAGCCCGTCTCCCCAAAACTTGCGCGATCTCGGGCTATAGATGCGGACGTTGGTCGAATCCACGATGTTGATGCCGTGCCCCCATTGTCCGGTCGTGCCGGTATGCTCGTATTTGTCGCCTTCCAGATTCGGGTTGTAGATGTATACATTTTCTACGTTCGTCAAATCGAGCAGCTCGTATCGGTCCAGCGAATTCGGAAGCACCTTCAGCCAGGCGTCCGGCTCGAACCATATGCACGTATCGCTCTTCAAGCTCTGCATCAAAGTAACGTCGACCGGATAAGTTCCGTTCTTGATCAGGATCGTGCTGTAGTTCCGGAAAGCGGTATTCAAAATGGCCGAATATTCCGTAACGGTTGCCGACGGCTTGACGACAAAAGCGATCTCGTCGCAGTCGCAGCAATCGTCCTCGTTCGTTCCTCTCTCGCCCAAAGCATGCACGGCACCTCCGGAGACGAGCGCGGCCCCTGCAATTCCCATGGTCGTCAACAGCATTCTCCGGCTCATTTTCTTTTGTTGCCTGGACCGATCGTTATCATTTTCCATCATGACAGCCTCCTGTTCGAATTAAGTTGCAAGCGCTTACGACGATGGGGACGATTGGAGCTTTACAGGATGCTTTTCGTTATCGTTGCATGCCGACGCCTCCTTTTCGCGATCTTTCTAATCGGATTGCCTATGAAATATAATAGGGGCAGGCCGGGACCCGAGTCGTTGTCGCGGAGGTCCAACGTTATGTCATTTTGGTCAGGAGGTGCTGCCATGGAACGTCCCAGACTCGTTCTCCGGGAGGAACTGGCTATCCGCAAATTGGTCACCTTTTATTACAGAGAGATGACCAAATATTTTTATGCGAGCGGGGAACGTCACGATTTTTGGGAATTCGTTTATGTGGATAAAGGCGAAGTGGAAATATTTACCGACACGGCGAATCAACGGCTGCGACAAGGCGAGATGATCTTTTACAAGCCGAATGTACTGCACGGCGGGAAAGCGGTGAACGGGTCGGCCCCCAATCTGATCATCCTTTCGTTCGAATGCACGGCTCCGTGCATGGCTTTTTTCGAGGACAAAACGTTTCGTCTCCAAGCGGACGATCGACAGCTGCTGTTCCGTATCGTCCAGGAAGGGCTGAAAGCTTTCGATCCTCCCATCGATTCGCCGCGCAATACGTATCCCCGCAGAAGGGAAGGGGAGGGGGCTTCCTTCGGAGGGGAGCAGATGATCCGGAACTATTTGGAGATTTTGTTGCTCCAGCTGATCCGCAAGGGCGGAAAAGCGGGCGGCGAAGGGAAGCCGTCTTCGGTGGCCGGGGAGAAGCAAGGGGACGAAGTCGTTTCGGCGATAATCCGGTTTCTCCAGAGCCATGTTGCGAATAACTACACGTTCGATCAGCTGTGCGAGGAGTTCGCCATCAGCCGAACGCGGCTCAAAATGATATTCAAGGAAAAGACCGGCAACGGCGTGATGGAATATTTCAATCGTCTGAAGATCGAGCAAGCCAAGCGAATGATCCGCGAGGAGGCCGCCAGCATTTCCGAAATCTCCGAACGGCTGGGATACAGCAGCAACCATTATTTCTCCAGACAGTTTAAACGGATTACGGAGATGGCCCCCAGCGAATATATGCGTACGATCGGAGCCAGAACCGTCAAGGAAGAGATCGGGAGAGGACGCTGGTAGGACAACCTGCGCTTGTCCAGAAGGTCGGAGCCAGGCATGACAGCGATCGATCATGCGGCCGATATCGGATTGTCGGGGAATCGCTGCGTTAATAGATAATGCGACAATAGTGGATGGAACCTAGGTGGGATGTGAATTGGTGAAGGAGCAGCGGTGAATCGGCCGCAGGCGAATGGAGCGTAGGTGAATAGAGCGTAGGTGTATAGAGTGAACCAAAGTGTTACTGCTTGGGCCGGCTTGGTCCGCCGGAGAAGCGGGAAGACAGAAATAAGGCTGAAACCAGCACTGTCGTCGGCCCGAAGCGGGAAAACGGCGCAGATCGTGCTGAAATCAACCTTATTTGTGGCGCGGAAGGATGAAAATCGGTAGAAATCCGGCTCGCTGAAGGAAGTAAGGATGAGGCCAACCCATTTGTCCGAGCGCTGCCCGGCCGCGTAAGCCATCGCGACAGCCGCGACTGCCCGGCCACGACTTACGAACGTCGTGGCCGGGGATCAGCTCGGCATCGAGCCGTGATCATCCCGACTATACGAGGAACGACTGCTTTATTTTTTCGCGGCGATCGCTTCCTCGATCTTTTTGTTGGCGGCTTCTTCGGCTTCCCTCAGAGCGGTGTTCGCATCCTTCTGTCCGCCTACGACTGTCGTGTAGGCCGTATTCAGAAATCCCGGCACTTGGCTGAAATACGAGTTGAACGGATAAGGGGAAGCGGCGGCTTCGAGCGGCACGGCCGCTTTCAAATTTTTGCCGGCCAGCTTCGGAACGCCGGTGCCGAGCACGGACATCAAGTTATCGATTTTGATCGGCGGTACGTAGCCCAGCTTGGCGAACTCCTTCTGGAACTCCTCGGAACCGATGTAAGCGGCCGCGAGGAACGCCTGGTTGCGGTTTTTGCTCGTGCTGGAGATGGCGTAGAACGGAAGCTGCAGGCCGGGTCCCGCCTTCGGGGCGTCCTTGAATCGCGGCAGCTCGACAAGATCCCAATTGATCGTCGTCGTATTGGCGAAGTCCCAGGACCCGCCGCTTTGGGCCGCGACCATGGCCACTCTGCCGTCCTTCCAGAAAGGGTCGACGTAGCTCGGGACGAACGCATTGCCGTCGATGCGGTGAAAGCGCGCGAAGTTCTCGATGATTTTTTTCCAATTGTCGTTATTGAGAGTTGCCTTGTTCGTCTTCGTATCGATGTAGCCCTGGGACAGCTGGTTGACCGGGAATAGATGCCCGTACCCTTCCTGGAAGCCCATGTATTGGACGCCGCCGTCCTGTCTCGTCAGCTTGCGGGCCAATTCGTATACGTCGTCCCACGTCATGCCGTCCTTCGGATAGGCGACGCCGAATTTATCGAAAATGTCTTTGTTGTAAAATAGCGCCGTCGAGACGGTGGCGTTCGGAATGCCGTACATTTGCCCGTTTGTGCCGAACTGCTTCATTTGATCCAGTATGGCGGGGTACAATTTGTTCACATCGTAGCCGTACAATTTGATCAGATCGGAAACGTCGTTTTCCAGCCTGTTGTCGGACATGAGGGAATAGAACGAAGCGCCGCTTACTTTGACCAGATCGATCGAGACGCCCTGAGCGATCAGCTCGGGGAGAGTCCCGCCGCCGTTCGCCTTGTTGGCGGAGTACGCCTTGAAGGACAGGTTCGGGTATTTTTTCTGGATTTTACTCCCATAAAGGTCCATAAACTGTTCTTGGGTATAAGTGGACGAGTTTTCGAACACGTTGATGACGACCGGCTTCGCAGTCGCCTCCGCGATTCTGGTCGCGATATCGTCCTTCTTTGGCGCACCGCCGTCTCCTGCCGGCTCGGCTGCTTTCTTATCCGTACCGTTTCCGCTACCGCAGGCAGCCAAAACGAGAAGCAGCGTCAGGCTTGCAATCGCGATCGTCCATTTTCTGATCATCCGGGTACCCCTTTCTGAAGTGAACCGACTAAATGACAACGCTTCCATACTCGAAAAGAAATAATTATCTCGAGTGCAGATATTAGTTTGCGAGCGTACGTACGAGTAAGTTTGATAGTGAGAATGTGAGTCCGATGTGAATGCGAGAACGAATGCGAAGTGCGTGCATTTGTGAGTTGCAAAAGCGAATGTAAAGCCGAGCGAATGCAGTACAATACGAGACTGGATGCGATACGAATCCGATGCGAATGTCGAGTGCGCGGTGCCGAAACAAATCGCTTCAAACTTGCGCCCTTTGTCGTTTGCGGTCGTAATCGAGCGGGTTGACCTGACCTTTTGAAAGCCTTTACAAAATCGAGATTCGTTTTTTTCCTCTTCTGCCGGTTCTCCTTTCCAAGTCCAGTATTCTTAGAGGATGCCATGCAATTCAGTATACTGAACTTTATTCAAGATATTGTTCATACCCAGAATATTACAACCATTGACGTCTGTCAATACATACGTTATACGTTATTTGCGACGATCATATTGCTTGCATTACGCCCATCCCTTATCATGATAAGAAAGAGGAAACGCTTGCATAAGGGGAGTGCGGGAGCGTGGATCGTAGCGATTCGATTCGATTCAATTCAATTCAATTTCCCTGCTGCTCCGGTAGCTTCCTTCAGCGTCTTTCCTGCACGGGAGCACGGATAGAACCAAGACCGTTTACGGAGGAAATTATGGAGAAAACTGCGGAGGGGCCGAAATATGCCGTGCCTGCCTTGGAAAAATCGATCGCGATCATGGAATATTTGGCGGCGGCCTCGGATAACGGGGCGTCGTTCGGCGATTTGAGCAAAGAGCTCGGCTTGCCGAGAACGAGCGTGTATACGATATTGAACACGCTGGAATCGTACGGCCTCATACGCAAAAGCCCCGGCGGCACCTACCATCTCGGTTTGAAGCTGTACAGCCTGGGCATGTCGGCGATCCGGGGTATCGATACGGGGACGACAATTGTTCCGTATATGGAACGACTGCGGGACGAAACGAATTTCACCGTACATTTGGGCATTTATGACAAGGGAGAATTCGTCACCCTGGAAAAGATCGAAGGGGCCGGCATGGTCCGTTTCCAATCGTTTGCGGGCGAGCGGAAAAGGATGAATACGTCCGCCGTCGGGAAAGCGATCGCGGCTTATTTGCCGGAGCGGGAGCTGCAGCTCGTGATCGCCAAAGGGCTGCTCTTGCTGACTCCGAACTCGATCGGCACGGAGGCCGCTTTCCGCGAGCATTTGCGGCAAGTACGCGGCTCCGGCTACGCGATCGATGACGAGGAAGGGGAGATGGGCGTCCGCTGCATCGGGGTGCCGTTGTTCATGAGCGACGGTATCGTATACGGAGCGATCAGCCTGACGACTTTAAAAGGGAATCTCCCCGTGCAATCGCTGCCTCACTTCGGCAATATGCTGATCGAAGCGGGGAAGGAGATATCCGCCCGGCTTGGCTACAAAGGGAATTATCCGATAACGGGACAGAACGAATAAGTTTGTTGTTCACTATTTGTTAATTAATAGTATCAACAACTGTTTTGATCGTTTTTTCTTTGATAACGCTGATTCCATGAAGTATTTTTTCTTGTCATAGAGAGCGATCGGCACTATTCGATGTGGTTTGTTTATTTGATTAGTAAACAACGATCGTGTAAAATATAGGTAACCATCCAATAGAGGAGTCAACCTATCTTATGCCGACATTCGAGGATATCGCCAAGATCGCGGGAGTATCGAAGGCGACCGTCTCGCTCTCGCTCTCGGACAGTCCCAAAATATCCATGGAAACGAAAGTGAAAATTCGCAATATCGCCAAAAACATCGGCTACGACCTTAGCGGGATGGAGGGCGGGAAATGGCTGAGAAACCGTTCCATCGGCATTTTGCACGTCAGCCATAATCCCGATTTCGAGAAAGATTTTTTTCGCGATACGCTGATCGGGGTAACGGAGGATGCGACGAATAAAGGGTACGACGTCGTATTTATCGGAAGCCATATGCAAAAAAATATTAACGACACATCCGAGGATATCGCCGAGAAGGTCATGCAGTCCGGTGTCGAAGGCGTCGTCGTCATCTCGTCGATTCCGAATCTGAAAGGGTTCGGGAAGCTTCAGGACATGCATTTTCCGATGGTGTTCGTCGGCAACCGGAAGGTCGACGGCTCCGCCCGGCAAATTTTCAACGTATGCTCCGACCATTACAGCGGGGGCAAGATGGCCGCCGAATATTTATTCGACGATCTCAAGCATACCCGGATTGCGCTGGTCGGACGTCATAACATGCCGCACTGGGAGCAAGACAGGGCGAACGGCTTTTTCTCGCACTTGAGAAATTCGGGGCTCGCGGACATCGAGAACGACAAGGTTCTCGTCTCCGAACGGTATAAGCCGGACGATGAAGGCTGGACGAAGCTGAGCCGGATTGAGCCGACCGCCATATTCGCCGTCAATGCGAGCATCGGGATATCCGTCCTGCATTATTTGCGATCCGTTCAGAAACGGATTCCGCAGGACGTCTCCGTCATCGTATTCGACGATTTCGCATCGTTTCCGTACGAGCACCCGCCCGTCACGGTCATCAAGCAAAACAAGGAAGCGCTCGGCAGCCTCGCCGTCAAGGTGTTGACCGATCTGTTGGAGAAATCGAAATACCCTCCCCGGCAGATGCTCATCTCGACCGAGCTGATCGAGCGGGAATCTTGCGCGGCTGCGCAAATCTAACGCAGAGGGGGAAGGCGTATGCAACAACCGATCCTGAAATTCGGCATGGTAGGCGGCGGAGAAGGATCCTTGATCGGCGACATTCATTGCAGGGCCGCGGCGTTCGACCGCCGGAGCGAGATCGCGGCCGGCTGCTTTTCGCGGGATGCGGCCAAGTCTGCCGCTACCGGGCGCAAGCTCGGAATATCGCCCGACAGGGTATATTCCACTTACGAGGAGATGGCGGAGAAGGAAGCGGCCCGGGACGACCGGATCGATTTCGTCTCCATCGTGACGCCGAACAGCTCGCACTATGCAATCGCGAAAACATTTCTGCAGCACGGATTTCATGTCGTATGCGACAAGCCGGTGACGATCGAGGAGAGCGAAGCGAAGGAGCTGGAGCGGATCGCACGGCAGAACGGCCTGCTTTTCTGCGTGACGTATACGTATTCCGGATATCCGATGGTCAAACAGGCGCGTGAGCTGGTCCGGCACGGGGAGCTGGGCGATATCGTCACGGTGATGGCTGAATATCCGCAGGAGTGGGTGCTTAACGCCGACAAGCCGTCGTGGCGTATGGATCCGAGTCAAGGGAAGTCCTGTTGCGTGGCGGACATCGGAGTCCATATCGCCCATACCGTATCGTATATGACCGGACTGAAGATCGATTCGCTCTGCGCGGATATGCAATCGTACGGGACGTTGATGGAGCTCGACAATAACGCCAACATTTTGGTTAAATACACGACCGGCGCGACGGGGGTATATTGGTGCTCGCAGGTGGCGGCGGGCTGCAAGAACGGCTTGAAGGTCAGGCTGTTCGGCTCGAAAGGGTCGCTCGAATGGGAGCAGGAGCGTCCCGACGAGCTGCGGCTGTCGCTCAAGGGCAAGCCGCTTCAATTGCTGTCGCGCGGAAGGGACGCCATGTACCCGGGGGCGAAATCGTTCAACCGGCTGCCCGGAGGTCATCCCGAAGGATTGTACGAGGCGTTCGCCAACATTTATTCCGCCTTCTGCTCGGAATTGTCCGCTCTGCGGCAAGGCGGCGTCGCTGCCGGGTCGGAAGCGGATTACCCGCGAATCCAAGACGGGATCGAGGGTGTAAGGTTTGTGGACAAATGTCTGGAAAGCGCGCAAGACGGCTCTCGCTGGGTCGCCGTAACGGATTCCTGAACTTATCGGATTATTATAAATGGTATATAGGCGGTCCGGGGTGCGCATAGGCTCCGGGCTGTTTTTGTTTTGCGGAAACGATCGGCTAACCGGAATAGCAAAAAGGAAACAACAGGAAAGGAAAATGGGCCTGTTCCGTCGAATGAGTTGTACGGATGATGACCTCGAATCGATATTGAATATGGAATTCTTACGCGATGCCGCAGTACAGCAATTGTTAACCGGGAGGCTCTCGATGATCGACCTACTTCAAGGCACTTCGCTATTTTCCAGCTTGCACAGCAGCCAACTGCAAAGCATTGCGGACAAATGCTCGACCCGAACGTTTAAAGCGGGAACCATCCTGTTTCGCGAGAACGAGATCGGCACCACCTTTTATCTCGTCGTATCCGGGGCGATCAAAATTTATACGACCAACAAGCATGGCGAAGACAAAATCATGACGATTTTGACGAACGGCGACAGCTTCGGCGAGCTGGCCCTGCTCGACGGAAAGCCGAGATCGGCCACGGCTCAGGCGATAGAAGACACCAAAGTCATTTCGCTCGCGGCCAAGCCGTTTCAACAGCTGCTGAAAGAGCATTTCGACATCAATCTGAGCGTTCTCAAGCAGCTGAGCGCCCGGCTGCGCGAGACGAATCAGCAGGTTCAGGATTTGACCTATATGGATGCCCGACAAAGAGTCGTGAAAACTTTGACCAAACTCGCCAACGATTACGGAAGCCGCACCGGAACGGTCGTCCGCATCCAGATCAAGCTGAATTACAACGAGCTGTCGCAATGGGCGGGAGTCCCGAAGACGCTTGTATTCGAAGTGCTTCACGAGCTGCAGTCGAAACGGATCTTAACCGTATCCGGCGACACGTTTCTGCTTGATTTGAAGCAGCTTTGACGGCGCGGGCGGAAGGCCGCAACAAATGGAGGAGCGGGAAAATGGGAAACATAGACAAAGCCGGCTCGCTTGCGCTCCTGCGCCGTTCTGCGCGAATAAACATCCAGAGGTGAATGCGGTTTGATGCACGATCATTTATGGCTTGCTTTCGGGCTAACCTTGGCGGCGGGTTTGGCGACGGGGATAGGCAGTGTCATTTCGTTTGTCGCCTCGACGACGAATACGAAATTTTTATCGTGGTCGCTCGGATTTTCCGCCGGAGTCATGATTTATGTATCGATGATCGAAATTTTTGTGAAAGCGAAAGATGCGCTTGTCGCGGCGGCCGGGAATGCTTTGGGAAGCTGGTTGACGGTAGGGGGCTTCTTCGGCGGCATTTTGTTGATCGCTCTTATCGACAAGTTCGTTCCGGACCAGGGCAATCCGCACGAAATCAAGAAAGTGGAGGAGATGAACAAACCCGCGTCGGCGATCAAGGATCCGGCCCTGCTCAAGATGGGCACCTTTACGGCGCTAGCCATAGCCATCCACAATTTCCCGGAAGGCATCGCCACGTTCGTGTCTACGCTGCAGGACCCCGGACTCGGCATCGCCATTACGGTCGCGATCGCCATACACAATATTCCCGAAGGCATTGCCGTAGCCGTCCCGATTTATTTTGCGACCGGGAGCCGGAAAAGGGCGTTCAAGCTTTCCTTCCTGTCGGGGCTGGCAGAGCCCGTAGGCGCGATCGTTGCCTATTTCCTGCTGCTGCCGTTTTTGACCGATATGATGTTCGGCATCATCTTTGCCGCGGTGGCGGGCATTATGGTGTTTATCTCATTGGATGAGCTGCTGCCGGCGGCGAAAAAATATGACGAAGGTCATTTGTCCATATACGGGGTGATCGGCGGTATGGCCGTGATGGCCGTTAGCCTGCTGTTGTTTATTTGAATCCCCGACGCACATGGCCGTAAAAAAATAACGGAACGCAGTTCCCTTATTCGACTCCGGAAAAAGAAAAAAATCGGAATAACGGAAATGTGCTCCGTTATTCCGATTTTCGGCGCCGGAATGGCCGAGCTTTGCCCGCATTACGGAAAATAGTTCCGTTATTTTCGGGCAGCGCGGGTAATAAGTGGGGATAGCGGAACGAAGTTCCGCTATTTTGACGCGCATGTTCGAGTAGCGAGTTTGTCATGCTTACTGCACAACCGCGTACATGGCCGAGCCGGTCCGTCGCGAGTGTTCGCCTGCGGGATTGCCGCATAACCGAGCAGCGTACGCCCGCAAAGCTCATTCCCTTCAGCGATCCAAACGCCTTCAGCGATCCAAACACCTTAAGCGATCCAAACACCTTAAGCGATCCAAACGCCTTCAGCGATCCAAACGCCTTCAGCGACGTTGTGCGTATAAGGTGAGAGCCATAGGCGGTCGCTTAAGCGAAAAAGCGCGACAAATGTTGCAACGATTTGACCAAACCGCGCCGGTGCTCCTCCACGCTGCCCTTGTACCGGTGATCCTCCAGCTCGATCGTGACCGCGCCGCCGTAGCCGGACAAGTCCAGCTCGAACGCGATGGCGGCCCAGTCCGCTTCCCCTTCGCCGGGAATCGTATATCGCCACGGTCCCTCGCTCGATTTGATCGCATGACCGAATACCGGCGGCTGATGCCGGCCGTACAAATATACGTTCTCCGGCAAAATGACGCAGTCTTTGGCGTGCACGTGGCCGATACGGCCGGAAAATTCGCGCAAAAACCGGATGCTGTCGATCCCGAGCCGGACTAGGTGCGACGGATCATAGTTCAGCTGTAGCGCAGGGGAGGGGACGGCTTCGAACATCGCCCGCAGCATTTCCGGCGTACAGCCGATCGTCGGATAATAGGGCGCATTGCCGGGCCACCCCTCCAGGACGAGGGCGACTCCGGCTTGCTCGGCGGATGCGAGCAGGCCGGGAAACATTTCCTTGAACAACTCGAAAGATTCCTGTCGGGTCGTCGTCGGATCTTCGGGCTTCAAGCACATGAAGCAAAGCTTGCCTCCGCGGGAGGCGGCGGCCTGAATCGATTGGCGGACGCCCTCGAGCGCCTCGTAACGCTTCTGCTCGTCCTTGCTGAACAGGCGGGCGACCTGAAGCGCCCCGACATCGAACGTTCCGATCGCAAGACCGGCCTCTTCGGTGTCCCGCTTCATCTCATCGGTCAATTCCGGCACGTCCACGACCCGGAATCCGCTCTGCGCCATCCACGCGAACCATTCTCTCCACGTTTCCCGTTCGTTTCCCATCGCGATGCCTCTTGTCAGTCTGACGCCGATCGAATGCGGCATGTCTAACCCCTCCGGTTATGAAAATGTCGGAAGCTCAATGACGACTTCCCGTTTCAGCTCCGACGAGCGGAGTATGCCGTCGATGACGGCCTGGTTCAGCAAAATTTGCTCGCCGGGTATCGGAGCGGGCTTGCCGTCCTTGATCGCGACGACGAAATCGCGAACCTTCTCGTAGAAAATATCCAAAGTGTGCGACTTGACCGGTATAGCGCTTTCCGTCGGATGTCCCATAACGTCATGATACAGCGTGATCGAGCCCGGACCTTTGTCCCACGCGCCCGAGGACAGCTTGCTGATGCCTTGCTCCGGCTCGATTTTCAGTCCGCCTTCGGTGCCGAGGAACAACGTCGGGCCGAGGGTGTCCATGTGCATCGCCCACGAAATTTTGAAATTGAGCACGACGTCTCCTTCGAAGCGGATGAGCGCCTCGCCGAAATCCTCGACGTCGAACCGGTCGGCGTCTTTATGGTATTTCGGATTCGTACCGAAATAGTTGGAGCAGTAGGCCGAAACGGTCAGCGGCTTCGGATAGCCCAAGGCGTCCATCGCCAAATCGAGCGAATAGCAGCCGATGTCCGCGATGGCGCCGGAGCCGGATATGTCTTTGCGGATGAAGCCTCTGCCCGGCATTCCGCGCCTGCGGCCTCCCCCCGTTTGCACGTGGTACACTTTGCCGAGCGTTCCTGACTGGACGATCCGCTTGATTTCTTTATGGTTCGGGTCGTAGCGGGGCTGGAACCCGACGGTCAATATTTTGGAGGACCGTTTCGACGCTTCGACCATCTCGATCGCCTGCTCCAGCGTAACGGCCATCGGCTTCTCTGTCAGCACGTGCTTGCCGGCGTTCAGCGCGTCGACGCTCGTCCGGTGATGCGCGATATTCGGCGTGCAGATGCTGACGCCGTCCAGGTCCAGCTCCAGCAGCCGTTCGTGGCTCTCGTAGGGCGATGCTTGCGTCAGTCCGTTTTTCTCGATGAACTCGGCCGCTTTGCCCGGAACGAGATCCGCGACGGCGACCAGTTCAACGTCATTCATTTTCATATAGGCGGCCGCATGTCTGGTGGCGTTGCTGCCGCTGCCGATAATGCCGATCCGAATATTTCTGCTCATGGAAATCGCTCCTCGTAAATGGATATGAAATAGGGCGGTTGCTCGGCTGTCAGTGTTGTCTCGCCGTTCGAAGGAAGCCATACAGAGCGTTCAGAAACTGACCGCGCGTGACCGTCTCCTTCTCGCCGGCAAACCATTCGCCCTGGGGCGCGTTCATCACTCTTGCCGCGACTTGGCTCCATCTCCGCGCCATGGCTGCGGTCAAATAGGGTTGATCCGTCCAATATTGTTCGGGTGTAGGCTCTTGCTTGGGCGCCTTCGGTCCCATATCTGCCCCTGCGGGCAAAATAGCCGCGGTCGCGGGCAAGCAAGGCAGCTGTTTGCCGCCGGGCAGCAATCGGCTTATCGCGATCCATTGCGAAGCTTGCGCAACGGTAACGTCTTCGTCCGGATGGGCTTCGTATCCCGGGAAAAACGATCTGGCGCCGAAATATTGAACCGCCTTGCTCGTCTCGGTGCCCCACGGCTCATCCTTCAAATACGTAATGACTTGTTTGTCCGCGAGCAGCTCGTCTTGCAGACGGTCGACGGACAAGTCGCGAACGTGCCGTCTCGTGGCAAGGCTCACGTCGGCCGCCACGCCCGCGGCGTATCCGATCTGCATCCAGCACGGCTCCATCCGGATCGTGCCGAGTCCCATATGGGTTGCCGAGACGGCGACCGGCACGAGCAGACGGTCGACCCGCTGCGGAACGATGGAACCGTACGGAATTTGGTATATTTCCGTCAAAAATCCGATCGCCATGAAGCCTTCCAACGCGATGTTCTGGCCGATCGGCTCGCGCTTGCGGGTGGCGTGCGAATCGATGCCGTAGTCTCCGCTCGCGATGCTGTCGTAATGGATCGGCGATCTGCCGAGGCCTGGAGCGCGGCGGGCGTCGTTTTCGGTAAACACGTATTCCCCGTGAATCCGTCTCGCTTCACGTACATAAATTTGCGGCGGGAAATGATCGGTATCCTCGAATTCGTCCGCGGCATGCCCCCATTGGCGGGAATCTTCGCGAAACCATTCCGGAAGCTCCTCGTCATTTTGCAGAAACCAGAGCAAGCCTTGTATATATTCGCGGTGACGCTTCACGATCCGATCCCGGACGGCCCAGCTGCCTTCCGGATAATCCTGGTTTTCTTCGGGCAGATCGGTCGAGCATAAGCAGTAATGATAGTTGTTCGTGTCCGTTTTGCCGTTCGGAATCATGACCGTATTGCAAACCTCGCTGAAGCCTTTGACTCTGCCGGCGCTCACGTCCTCGGTCAGGCTGGCATAATCGTTTCGGTCGTAGCTTGCCGGTTTGACGAAGGGCGCTTGGTTGCTACGGTTTTTGGTCAGACACAGGCGGAAGTTGTACGCTTGGATGCGATCGTCCCCGTCGCCCGTGCTCCCCGGCAGCACTTCCTTCGTCCGGAAGTTCTGATACAGCGTGCCGGCGTACTCCTCGTTCCATTCGTCGCGCGATTCCCTTCCCAGCGAATAAGGAACGCCGGCCTTGGCGGCAAGGTCGCCTTCGTAAGTTGCATCGATAAAAACGTCCGCGCGGTATACGGTTTCGCTGCCTCCGCCCATCGGACGAACGGTAATCGACGTCAAGGAATCCCCTTCTTTTTCGACGGAAACGAGCTCATGGGAAACGATTGTTTCCAAATTGGACTCGGCCCCCATCATCCGGGCGAAAATCGTTTTGGCGACGGACGGCTCGAAGCGCAGTCCTTGGCGGCAATGGACGACTTGCTCCGATTCCGGACCGTATGTTTCGATATAATGGTTCAGCACATTGGAAGCGTATTCGCGGAATACCGAGCCGGCCGCATCGAGCGAGTGGATGTCGGTCATGCCGAGCCCGCTTGTCATCAATCCTCCGACATAAGGCGTTGCCTCGATCATAATCGTTTTCCTGCCGCGTCTGGCGGCGGCGAGCGCCGCTCCGATTCCTCCGGGTGTCGCCCCCAGTATGACTACATCAGCATGTCGAGCTTGCATGGAATTGCTCCTTTCGACCATATGGGATAGGTTTTTCAAATGTATGTTAACAATAAGTTAACCTATTTGATAAACTGAAGTATACAGCATGCCATTCTTTTTTGCCATAAAAATTAAATGCGATTTTAACCGAATGATCGAAGGATAAAGCGGTTTTTCTTTATTATATGCGGTTTTTATGCGGATTTATCGCTGTTTTTTGCTTATTTTCTTTGTTTTTGTTAAATTACAGGTCAACTGATCGAGGCTTCGATTTGATAGGGGATTGCAAAAATGTATTGAAAAAGCTAAAGAGTGCCGATATAATTTTAAACAAGTTGTAATGTTATAGTTTAAAAAACATGTCATGCATTGTTGGGAGTGGTGCGATGATTCATTCGGAATCCATTGATGTGTAAAGGTTTATAGGGTTTAATAACCAATTGATCATAAACGCGATCAATTACGCAAGCAAGTACGCAAGCAAGTACGCAAGCAAGTACGCAAGCAAGTACGCAAGCAAGTACGCAAGCAAGTACGCAAGCAAGTATTGAAAGCGTTTGCCGGTCGACAGGCCGACGGATTGTCGAATCGAAAGTACGGGCCGAACCATCGGCGGTGAAGCGGTTACCTTATGTCGCGATATATAATGGTGCCTCTTTAGAAACATACGAAATGAGTATAGGGGGATATTCGGATGACGGTTAAAAAGAAAATGGCATGCGGTTTCATTTCGGCTTTGCTCGTTTTTATGATCGGCTGCAGCGGCAGTACCCCGGGCTCGTCCGACGCGAAGCCTGCGGAGGACAATAAACCGTCCGCGCCGGAAGCGTTGGGACCGGTTTCTTTAACCTTGTTCAAGGAGGATACCGGCGTTTCCGCGGAGACGGTGGAGCAGCTCATTCGCAAAAAGTTTCCGCAAATCGATCTGTTGGTGATCAAAAGCGCCAAAGGAACGATGATCGAGGACGTCGTATCCGGCGGAGTCGTGCCGGATATCGTGTCCCATTCGCTCGGAGGACTATGGAAGCTGAGAGATTTGCAGCTGCTGTCCGATTTGACGCCGCTGATCCAGACGCACAAGTTCGACCTGAGCCGCTTCGCGGACGGCGTCGTCGACGTGGTGAAGTCTTATTCCGACAACGGGCAGCAGTTTCTGGTCATGCCGTTCGAGCTGAACAACAACGCGCTTTTCTACAACAAAGACATTTTCGACAGAGTCGGCGTCGACTATCCGAAGGACGGAATGACCTGGGAGCAGCTGTACGATTTGACCAAGCGTCTTGTCCGCACGGACGGGAACGTGCAGATCAACGGCTTTCACTACAACTTCCTTAATGTCATCTACAAAAATCAGCTGGCGCTGCCGTTCGTCGACCCGAAAACGAACAAGGCGGCGGTCAACGGCGAGCAGTGGGCCAATTGGGTGAAGGTAATGACGGCTTTCTACACGATACCGGGCAATCAGCCGCCGGTCGACGAGAAGACCGCCTTTATGAAAAACCAGACGCTCGCCATGAGAACGGGGCCGAACTATATGACCGAGCTGGCCGCTTCCGGGATGAATTGGGACGTAGTGTCGTTTCCTCACTTCGCAGGGAAAGAAGGAACCGGCTCGCAGATGAACGCTCCCTTCTACACGATCCCGCCGGCCGGCAAAAACAAGGATGCCGCGTTCCAGGTCATCTCGTACCTGATGTCCGACGAGGTAGCCATCGAGCTCGCCCGGCAGGGCCGGATCCCGATTCTGAAGAGCGAGGCGGTGCGCAAGGAATTCGGCAAAGGGATCGCGGGGCTCGAGAGCAAAAACATTTCCGCCTTTTTCAAAGATACGATCGCCAAGCCGGCGCCGCAGACGAAGTACGACGGTGCCGCGAAATCGACGTTCAACAGCGTGCTCATTACGCTTCTCGGCGGGCAAAAGGATATCAATACCGGGCTGCGGGAAATGGAAGAGCAAATCAACAAGCAGATCGAGCAGGAGCAGCGCCGCTGAAGCGGTTAACGGCATTCGCGGGTAACCGCTTTCGCAGGAAGCGCAAGATTTGGCGGGGAGTGAAACCCGCGAACGCATGCAATGGAAAATCCATATCCATCTGGAGGTTGATGATTATGCCTGGAGACGATTATGAGAGCTTGAATGGCGAGCAAGTCGAAGCAACCGAGGGCAACGAATGGAATGCAAACGTACGTAACGGCATGATCAGCAGACGCAAGCTGCTGTCCTCGATCGGCATAGCGGGCGTCGCGATGGCGGCGGGAGGACTGGTGAACTCCGGTTCTGTCGAAGGAAGCGTGTTGAAGGCCGCATACGGCAACGGCAACGGCAATGGCAATGGCAATGGCAACGGCAACGGCACGGGCTCCGGTTCGGGCGTATGCTGTCCCGTCAAAAGCGTGGCCGAGCTGAGGAGCACGCCCGGCGCAGAGGACGGGCGGCAGGTCAGCCTGCTCGGCTACGATGAGGGTACTCCCGGCAGGGGAGGCGGCATGCTGTATTGGGATGCCGTCAGTACGGAGGGGGACAACGGCGGCACCGTATTTGCCGTGAGCGGCGTGGCGACCGGTCGTTGGAAGCGGGAGCAGACGTCAAGACTCGACTTGGCCTGGTTCGGATGGAAAGGGCTCGGAACGGAGGACGATTCCGCCCGCGTGCAGGCCGCTGTCGACGCTCTCGCTTCGGGCGGAGTTATCGAGGCGGGTCCCGGCATCATAAGGATCGAGAGCACGATCGCCGTGCAGTCCGTCCCTATTGTCTTCGAAGGGGCGGGCAGCACCGATAGCGACGGATTTGCCACGCAGATCGTCGTAGCTACGGGAGTCGCCAACGGATTTGTGCTGTCGGGCGTCCGCGGCGGCGGATTCCGCAACTTGCAGATGCGCGGAGAAGGATTGACCGGCGGCAGCATGATCGTCACGCAGCGTCTCGGCGAGACGGGCAATTATATGCTTTCTTTCTACAACGCCAGATTCAAGAACGGCTATAACGGCCTTACGCTCCGGGCGTGCAACACGGTCCGGTTCCAGAACTGCATCTGGTCCGGCTTTAACGGCGAGCAGGTCATTTTGCTGAACGGCGTAAACGACGCTTCCCGGGCGGACCCGGTCGAGTTCGTGCAATGTGCCATAGCGGCCGGTACGGCCAATGTCAATACGGACAATCTCGTGATCGACGGCTTGGGGGGCTCGATCAAATTTATCGCGACCGCGATCCTGTTCGGCCGGCACGGCTTATGGCTCAGAAACAATACGGGACAGGGCGGACCGAAATTTTTATACTTCGAGGGCGGCGGGTTCGAGAATGCCCACGGCGTCCCGGTGCTGCTCGACGCGGGCGCTCAGGTGCAGTTCGCCAATACATATATCTCGTGCGACGGGGAGGAGGACAATGTCAGGATCGCATCCAGCTTTACCGGCATAGCCACTTTTGGCGGCTGCGTCATCCGGGGCTGCGGCCGCAACGGCATCGATATCGCCTCTTCGCGCGTGACCGTGACCGGCTGCCTGATCGGCAACAACGGCAGAACCGCTCATACCGCCTTCTCGCGGCCAATCGCTTCCATTGCTTCCAACGGAGCCGGGGGCATTCGCGTCACGACGGGCACGGAGCACCGTTGGGTGACGGACGACCGGGTTACGCTTCAGAACGTCACCGGAACGACGGAAGCGAACGGCAAGTGGAAAATAACCGTAATCAGCCCGACCGAGTTCGACTTGCAGGGCGTCGCGTACTCGAATGGCTACACCGGGGGAGGAAGCGCCTGGAGAAACGGGGCCGGCATCAACATCCGGTCGGCCGCGTCCAGAGTCGTAATTGTCGGCAATGCGATCGGTTCGCTGCCGGACGGAGTCTCGCGGCAGGACTACGGTATCGTCAGCGAAGCGGCGGACGTGCTCGTGAGCGACAACGATCTGAAGGGCAACACGGCCGGACCGTACCAAATAACCGGGACGCAAACCGCCCAAACGCGCTTTACCGGCAATAAGGGCATCGATCAAATCGACGGATGGCTGACCGCGCAAATAACGGGGCCGGCAGCGAACGGCCTGTACGATCTTAAAAACTTCCTGTACTTGGACGGCCAACGCATCCGCATCGTGAAGGTCACCCGCAAGCTGGCTGCCGGTACGTGCGATATTCGTTTGGATGCCGACGGGGCGAGCGCGGGAGGCAATGCCGTCGCGGCTTCCTCCGCCTTGCAGACGACCAATCTGGTCTCGCCGTACTCGGTGGACGGCATCGGTACCCCGAGAAAGCTGCAGGTCCGGGTGCTGAACGCCTCTTCCGCCGACGGATTGGAAGTGCAGTTCGCTTATCAGCTGGTGAATTGACCCGCTCCGGCGCAGATTTGGGACGTAATGTCCTCATAGTGCAAAACTGTGGCGACGTCCTGCAAATACAGCCCCGCCTCTTTCTCATACAATGATTTTGAACACGGAACGATGATGTTTCACAAGAGGAGGAGCGGGCATGATCAAGCAGGAGGATGCGGAGTTTTACAAGGAGAACGGGTATTTGCTCGTAAAGGGCGTGTTCAACGATCGGGAACTAGAGGCGATGAGAACCGCCCATCGATCGGATCATTCAAAGGGCCGTGGAAGCGAATATGGACCGCAATTCCCGTTGGGGAGGCGACCATACGCCGGAGACGGAGCTGAAAAAGGTAGTGCTGAAGGGTTATCACGATTCCGGATTCGGAGCAAGTCGTACACTGCCGCAGAGGCGTAAGGTTCGAGCCGTCCGTGGCCAAGAAAATGTTGAGGGAGCTGTTGGACGGCGAGCCTTGTCTGACAGTCGTCCTGTCGCATGAACTCGTTTCGGTGAAACTCGAAGGAAGCTCGCTCCGGTCGATTGCGGTTCGCCCGATAGCCGGGGAGCTCGACGTCATCTATGAGGCGAAAGTGTTCATCGATGCGACGTATGAGGGAGATCTGGCGGCCATGGCAGGGGTCCCCTATTCGCTCGGGAGGGAATCCCGGGACGAGTGGAATGAAGAGCATGCGGGAGTCATTTACCAACATTTCAGAACGAAGCAATTTCTGCCCGGAAGTACGGGGGTGGCGGACGACAGGATCCAGTCGTACAATTTCCGGCTCTGTCTGACGAAAAACCGTGAAAACCAGGCCCCGTTCCGCAAGCCCGCGAGCTATGACAAACAGGACTACGTCAGTTTGATCGGCGACGTGGCCGAAGGCAGAGTAAGAGGATTTAGCGAGGCTTGCAATACGATTCTCATTCCGAACGGCAAAACGGATACGAACAACCACCATTATTGCTTATGCTCGACCGATCTTCCCGAGGAAAACCAAGGTTACGCCGACGGTGGCAAGGAAGAGCGCCGGCGATTCGTTCGGCGCCTCCGCGAGTACACCCAGGGGCTGCTGTGGTTTTTGCAGCATGACGAGGAGCTTCCGGATTGGTTCCGTGAAGATTCCCTCCAATGGGGCTATGCGGCCGACGAATTCGAGGATACCGATCATTTCCCGCCGCAAATGTACATCCGCGAGGCAAGGCGCATTCACGGCGAATACGTGTTCACGGAAAACGACGCGAGGCTGGCCCCGGGGATGGGTAGAGCTCACCTTCATCATGACAGCATCGCGACCGGAGATTACGGCATCGATTCCCATGCGACGCAAAAGCGGAAAGGCGTCAATCGGGACTTGACGCTGGAAGGTCTAATGACGGTCGGCCGCTTGCAGCATATTTATCAAATTCCTTACGGTGTCATCGTGCCGCTAAGGATCGATCGGTTGCTCGTGCCGGTAGCCGTATCGGCCTCCCATATCGGCTTCGGGACGATCCGGATGGAGCCGAACTGGATGCAGATCGGATTTGCCGCCGGTGTTGCCGCCGATCTGAGCATCGCCACGGGAGCGGAGCTGCGCGAGCTGCCGATCGATGATCTGCAGGATCGGCTAATCGAAGACAAGCAGATGATTACGTATTTCAAGGATAACAAGCCGGGTATGGAATCGAACGCGGCGGCACAGTATTTCGGCTCCAAAGGGATGATCACGGATGATTATACCGCCGGACTCGATGCGCTGCTCGCCGTCAAGGAGGCTTCCCGATGGATAACCGCGGCTAGGCAGCTGCCCGGCGGCGAAAAGCTTCCTTGCCTTCCGGTGTCGGACCGATACGTTCCGGCCGGAGAAGATATGTCGCCCAGGACGATCAGCGAGGAAGCGCTGCCGCAGGATTACTGGGAAGAACGTCCTCTGCTGAGCCGCAGGATGGCGATCCGCTGGCAGGCGGCTGCGGCAAGAAGTCTGAAGGTTTCGATAGCGGGACTGGTGCATAACGGCGAAGGACTTGTAAGACGAGGCGAGTTTTTAACCGACTTGTATGAGATGCTCAGAACGGCCAGGCGGAACCGCCGGGTATAGGGCGGAACGGAGGCAGCGCGATGACGGACGGATGGGTGGGGGCGAAACGGCTGCTTGATGCCTTCGACGCCGAAATCGGCAACCCGGATATCGCTTTTTTGGTTCACTATTGGGGCGTGACGCCGGCTCATAGGGACAACCCGGTACACCGTCATTCGTTTTTCGAAGTGTGCTACGTCGTGGATGGAGAGGGGACTTATGCGGAAGGCGGGTTGGAATATCCGCTCCGCCCCGGTACTATGTTCTGCTCCCGTCCGGGAGTTCAACATCAGATACGGAGCCGGGGAGGAATGTACTTGCTGTATGTCGCGTTCGAGACGGTCGAGGCGAAGACGGGTCCCGTTGTATGTCGCAGGTTGGAAGGGCTGAAACGGTCCGGGCGGGTCGCGATCGCGGAATGTCAAGGCTCTCCCTCCGTTCTCCTTTGGCGTGCCTTGCTGGACATGGCATCCAGTGGAAAGGCTGTGCGCGAGGCGCTTGCGAGCGCGATTCATGCGCTTCTCGTATCCTTCCTGTCCGAGTTTGGGGAGGAGGAGAGCGAGGAACGGCGGCACATGCCGCTAAACCCGAACGAGAGGCACGTGAAGCGGGCGGTGCTCTATATTCGCAACAACTTGTCCGCACGGCTGCGTTTGCGAGACTTGGCCGAATATTTGCATATATCGGGCCGCCATCTTTCCCGGCTGTTCTCGGACTCGCTCGGCATGTCGTACACCGAATATGTCCGCAACGAAAGGCTGCGGCAAGCGGCGGAGCTGCTCGTTTCCAGCGACATGCCCTTAAAGGAGATTGCGCGGGAAACCGGCTTTCAGACTATCCATTATTTTACGCGGGCTTTTTGCGAATGCAAAGGGATGCCGCCGGGCAAATATCGCGAGACGGGGCGCGCGACGCAGAATGACGGCGGTCTGGAGGCATGGGATTCATAAAGAAGGAGTCCGCTTCGACGGGCTATTCTTTGGTTGTCCATCTACCCATCTGGAAATCTATCGCGATCGCTCTGTAAGATATATCAAGGAAGACAAATGACACCAGGCCCAATGCTGTGGTATAATCGCCAAAGTGAATCGAGCTTGAATAATTGAAAACTCGTAACAGCCAGTAGGTGCCTTGCCGCGTGAGCGGCGAGGGTAAAAGGGAAGCCGGTGCGAATCCGGCGCGGTCCCGCCACTGTGTATCGGGGAGAACCTCATTAGGCCACTGTTCCGCAAGCGGAATGGGAAGGCGGGGAACTCGTTCGCCCGAAAGCCAGGAAACCTGCCTACAGCGCTGCAGCCAACGAAATCCTTCGCGGAAAAGGATCGGCTATCTGGAGATTTGACGTCCATGCACATGGAACGTCCGTATGCGTGTCCCGTTACATGTGCATCTTGCATGCTTCGGGAACTGCGCTGCTGCGGGCAAGCGGCTTCGACTGCGACTGTGCGTGAATCATTCCGGATACCAGCCCCCCTTCCAGCGGAACGGGGGGCTTTTTACGTTGCGTGCAAGCGGTACGGGTTCTCCAACCAATCAGGCCGTTTCCCATCATATCAACTGGAGAGGGAAGAAAAGGGTCATGAACAAGATTGTCGCACTTTTGCTAGTTGTACTGCTCAGTTTATCAATTGCCGCTTGCGGAGCCGGAAGCACGGGAGATTCCACTGCCAAGAACGGAGCGTCCCCCGCTGCTGGTCAGCCTGCCGTAAAACCTGCGGATGCCGCCAACGCAACCGCTACGAAATACCCGCTCAAGATGAAGGATACGACCGGCACCGAAATTACGCTGCAAAAAGCGCCGCAGCGGATCGTATCGACGTCGACCGCCGAAACCGAAATTTTGTTTGCCTTGGGCCTCGGCGACCGCATCGTAGCCGTATCCGACTTCGACAACTATCCGGAGGAAGCGAAGACGAAGACGAAGGTAGGCGGTGTTTCGGCACCGAATGTCGAAGCGGTTCTCGCGGCCAACGCCGATCTGGTCATTACGGGCATCTCGATCAAGGAAGACGCGCTGGGCAAGCTCCGCTCGCTCAACTTGCCGCTTTACAAATTCGAGCCGAAATCGATCGACGATATTTTTGCCAACGTGCTCGTACTCGGCCAATTGACGGACAAGCAAAAGGAAGCGCAAGAGCTCGTGGACAAGATGAAGAAAGAGATCGACCGGATCAAGACCGCCGTCAGCGCCGTCAAGCCGGAGCAGAAGAAGAAAGTATACATCGAGTTCTCGCCGGGCTACACGGTCGGCAAGGGCGAGTTCATGGACGAAGTGCTGACATTGGCCGGCGGAATCAACATCGCGGCCGACACGAAGGGCTACAACAAGATCAATGAAGAGAAAATTATTCAGGACAACCCGGCAGTCATCTTCTACACGACCGGTACGAAAGACAAAGCGGGTCAGACGCTGGATCAAATTATTAAGAGCCGCAACGGATGGGACAAAATCGAAGCGGTCAAAAACAACCAGCTCGTCGGGGTCAATCAGGACACGCTGAACCGCCCGGGTCCTCGTATCGTGGAAGGCTTGCTGACTATTGCCAAGGGCATTTACCCGGATCTGGTGAAATAAGGGAGCTTTTCGGGGAAGGAGTGCAAGTGCTATGAGAATCGTATCGCTCAGCCCGAGCAATACCGAGCTGTTAGGCTTTATGGGACTGGACCGGTTCATCGTCGGGGTGGACAAATATACCGACTGGCCGGCCAGCGTGAACGGGCTACCTAGGCTCGGCTCGGATTTGAACATCGATATGGAGGCGGTCGAGGCGCTGCGTCCGGATCTGGTTTTGGCGTCTCTCACGGTTCCGGGGATGGAGAAAAACATCGCGGGCTTGCAGGAGCGCAATCTGCCGTTCATTACGCTCAATCCGAAGAGGCTGTCCGATATCTCCGACTGCATGATCGAGGTGGGAGAAGCGATGGGCGAATTAGAGCGAGCCCGGGCGGCCAAAGCCAAGTACGAGGACATGCTGGCGCATTACGCGGAGCTTAGCCGGCGCTGCACGGACAAGCCTTCCCTGTATTGGGAATGGTGGCCGAAGCCGGTGTTCTCGCCCGGCGGCGGGAACTGGCTGTCCGAGATCAGCGCCCTGGCCGGAGCGGTCAACGTGTTCGCAGACAACCCGGCAGCCAAGGTCAAAACCGATTGGGACGACGTGGCCGGCCGCGATCCCGACTATATTTTACTCGCATGGGTAGGCGTCAGGGAGCAGTTGGTCAAGCCGGAAAGCATACGGACTCGTCCCGGCTCGGAACGGCTGCGCGCCGTCGCCGAAGACCGGGTGCGCGTCATGGAGGAATCGCTGTACTGCAGACCGTCGCCGCTTCTCGTTGCAGGGCTGCGCAAGCTCGGCCATATGCTGCACCCGGACGTGTACCCTCCGTACGACGCCGAGGAGGCGGAACGATGGTTGAACGGACTTTTGTAGAGAGATAAGCGCTTATATACCTAGGAATCCGCGTAAAACGCGGATTTTTTATTTTAGCAAGTCCAGCTAAGCACGTATCTTCTAGCCGGTGAAAGTCCGGTCGCGGGAGGGGCCAAGCCCCCGCGTAGCTAGGATGCCTGCGTATGGCGAAATCCGTGCGTAGAAGCGCATCGACGAAAGTACCTGTCAGGGACAGGACGAGCATCAGGCCAGGCCGTAACTTGAAGTGAATCCTGCCGCATCGTCAAGAAGGCCTCGACAGAGGGATCAAGCTTGGTTTTTAGAGGGAGACTCGTCAAGCATCAATGTCTGAGCGATATTGCGGCACATCGTCTCTTTGTCGCTCAAACCGGACCAGTACAGCCTCGCTGCCTTTAATACTTCGAGCAACTCGTTTGTCTTCAGTCCCAATTCCCCGATTGTGCGAAATGTAGGGATAATCTCCCTGTACATGCTGAATCGCGACGGCCTGTATATCGATTCTTCGCCCTTCCATTCCGCTGCCAGCTTGTTTGCCGGAATGCTCAACGTTCGTTGGCGGATAATCAGTTGCGCTTCATAGGACGTCAAATAATCGGCCAATATTTTGGCGGCGCCTTTTACTTTCGATTTGCGGTTCACGGCGAGTCCGATCGAGAGCATCAGCGTCCTTTGTTTGTGAAAAGTCGGAATCGGGGCGATCTCGTAAGCGACATCCGCTTGCCGCAATTCGTTCAGTTTATAATAAGTCGTCAGCAAAATCGATATTTTGCCTTGCGCAAACAATTCTCCCGCTTCGGCATCGCTTATCGATAACGGAAACACATGTTCCAGCTTGAGCAGTTTTGCGGGAATATCGAGGCCGTCCGCCAGCTTCGTACGGATCAGATTGCGTAGTTCATCGGGCCGCTCGCGGTCGAATACGAAATCGCTTTGTATCATAAAGATCGGCCAACGGTTGGAGGCCTGAACATCGTAAAAAATTCCGTATCTTTCCTGGGGGATGGACAGTTGCTTCGCCGCATGAAACAAATCGTCCCACGACCAGCTGCTGTCGGGCTCCGGCAAACGCGCCTGTTCAAAATGATCCCGATTGTAGCACAATATAACCGGTGAAAACGTAAACGGGCGGACGAGCTGCTCTCCATTCACGAAGTAGGAATCCAGCAAAAACGGATACGTCTGCGAATCGTCGTCCAGCGGGTCGAGCATTTCAGTCAGATCGAGCTCGGCCAGCGCCTGAAAGTTGACATCGTTAACCGTAAAAAGATCCACTATGTTCGCATCTATATACTGCTTAAAAACGTTGTAAACGTTTCCCGGCGGCAATTGCAGCGCTTGTACCTGAATGTGCGGGTAGCGCCTGTGGAATTGTTCCAGCAGGATATGAATATCCGCTTCTTTGGCAATTGAATTATAGTATACGAATCGGACGACGACGCTCGATCCCGTTGCGGGATCGATGACCCGGTTTCCGACCTTCGGAATTTTCTCGATCAATCCTTCGTCCACGAGCACGTCCAGTCCTTTGCGAACTGTATTGTTGCTCAAATGAAACCGTCTGGCCAGATCCGCTTCGGAGGGCAAAAAGTTGTCGGCAGGAAGTTTTCCCGACATCATTTCCTGCCTTAACGAATCGACCATCTCGTTCAAGCGGAGCGGAGACGTTTTGCGTCCTGGTTTGTTTGGCATGAAGCTACCTCTCTCTATGCTTACTGTCACTTAGCATATCGAAAACTTCCCGCCTCTTCAAGTGTCCCGGTCGGTCCAAAGGGATTCGTTAAGGCGGAAGTGTGCCCGGAATAGGTGACCGCTTGGGACGCCGACTTGTCTAGACGTCGAGACTCAGATCGGACGAATTGAATTCGCTTACTTCCCGGCTTTCTCCTTTTCTGCGGCAAGCGCTTTTTTCAGCAGTTCGTCTGCTTCGCGCAAAGCGTTGTTGATGTCCGTCTGGTTTGTCGCCACTTTCTGGAACTGGCCGGACATCGTATTTTGCTGCGTCACAAGCGGGAGGTCCATCAGATTCGGATCCCTTTTCGGTGAAGCCGGGATCGGCGGGAACTTGTTAAGCGCATTCATATTTTTATTGCTGTAAACAGGATGCTCTTTACCCAAAACGGCCTGAATCTCTTTGCTGTTCAAAGTAGTCGGAATGCCTATCTTCGAATCCTGCATCTGCACTTCGTCAGACAGCATCGCCATCATAACCTCGAATGCCTCATCTTTATGCTTGCTCTGATTGGTGATCGACCAGTATGCCGGTCCCCTAAGTCCCATCATCTTCGGCGCTCCGTTCAACAGCGGCGCTGAGACGAGATCCCAGTTCACTTCCTCCGGAATGACAAGATATATATTGTGCTGGTTGATCTGCATGGCGACGTTACCTTTGGCGAACGCGTTGTTTTCCTCCCCGACGGTTTTGGCGATTGGGTTGTTCGGTATTTCATAGAAACGCTTCAGCGTCTCGAACAGCCCCTTCCATCTTTCCTGCCCGGACAAACCGTCCGCTTTCGGGTCCAATATCGGATGGGAGTACGGATTGTCGCGCATAAACGCCATCGTGTTGGCGCTGAATCCGCGGTATACTGTGCCTCCGTCCGTTCTGCTCATCTTCTTGGCAAGCTCGTACACTTCATCGATGGTCATGCCGTCCGTCGGATATTGGACGCCGAACTTGTCGAACAAATCCTTGTTGTAATACAGCACTTGTGGAAAATAAGGCGGCACCGGAAGGCCGTAAACCGCCCCTGTTCCAATGACATCGACGATTTCCTGAGTGAACACTTTGTTGAACCGGCTCATGTCGTACTTGTACTTTTTGATCGTATCGCGCAGATCATAGGCCAGGTTCATGTCCAAATAATTCGTACGGATCGTCGGGATGTCGATTCTGTACAAGTCCGGAATTTCCCCGCGCGAGACGAGATCGGCAATCGAATTCCCATTCCCGCTTGTCGTAAACTTGATTGAAATATGCGGGAATTTTTCTCCAATCGTTTTTTTCCATCGCTCGTTGAATTCTTTCTCGCTTACTCCAGGCGCATAAAGATGCAATTCGTATGGATCTTTCTTCTTGTTTTCCGGGACCGCTTCCTCGCCGGTTTTTTTGCCCGCGCACCCTGCAACTGCAGTTGAGGCCAATAATAATGCCGCGATGCCGATTTTTCCCATGTTTTTTGTTTGTGTCATTTGCTTAAACCCCTCCAGACCATTTTGTTCATTTTTCATAATTGAATGGATAAGATCTTAAAGCGTCTACAATACAAGCATCACATCCTTTCCGCAACGGATTGGGAACATCCAGTTTTGCCGACCGTGTTAAGTGTAACCAACTATATAATTCACTTCTAATTCTATAATACACAATGAAACCTGAAAAACAATAAGTAAATAAATTATAAGTGAACTATTTGAGTGTTTTTTTTTAATTTCATGCCAGTCGTTAAATGGTTTCCTTAGGCGATGTGCCTAAGTATTATAAACTGTTAATGCATTTTAAGTTTAATTTACAATTGATTTTTTTTGTAATGCGATTATTATGGAATTAGAAATGAATTTAATTATTCTTACATCCGTTTCAAGCAAATTCATTGCGGAAAGGTTGGCGATAGTTGTGAACACACTTGCGAAAGCGCATACATGATATTTCGATTGTCTTCGAAGAGCCGGATCAGTTTACTTAAGTTCCGAAAAGAGAGGAGAAGATTCGATGAAAAAACTCGTCTGCTGGCTGCTCCTGTATACGCTCGTATTCGGCATGCTGCCCCTTTATGCGACGGAAACCCGTGCGCAAACGATCTCGTTTTTGAACGGCGGATTCGACTCGGGGCTTACGGGTTGGAGCATGCTCAACGGAAACATAGCGAATATGGTGGTGACGAGCGAAATCAAATATGCAGGCGGATTCAGTCTGAAAATAAAAGATATGGAAAATAACGCAGCTTACGCCATGATCAGCGACAAATATCCGGTATCACCCGGCAAAACGTATACGGCGACTGCCAAGCTGTATCTTGTGGGCGGTTCCGGTTCGATCTATTTGTATTTTTACGATGCGGCTGGAACGAGGATCCATAGCGCATTTTCTGGTTTAAGCGCTCCGCAAAGCCAATGGACCGATGTGAAGATCAGTTCCGATGTGCCCGGCGGAGCTGTGAACGTGAGCGTCGTACTCGCTACGAGCAAATTGAACGTAGGCACCGCCTATTTCGATAATGTCGGCCTGACGGCCGCCGTCCCGATCGCAAACGGCGGGTTCGAATCCGGTCTGGCCGGGTGGAACGCGGCTTACGGAAGCCAGCAACAGATGACCGTCACGACGGAAACCTACTTCGCAGGTGCGAACAGCCTGAAAATTGTCGACAACTCTTCGAGGGGCGCTTTCGGTATGGAGAGCGACAAGTTTCCGGTTATGCCGGGCACGCAGTATACGGCTGAGGTGAAGGTACGGACCGAGACCGGGACGGGGGCGATTTATATAAGGTTTTTTGACGCTTCGAACCTTCAGCTCGAACAGAAATCAACGGGAGCCGGGACTTTGCCCGGACTATGGCAGAGCATGAAAGTAACGCTGACTGCCCCGGAAGATGCTGTATCGGCAAGCGTTCTACTGTATAGCGATTCGGCAAATACAGGAACCCTTTACTTTGATGAGACAAGCATATCGGAGGTAAGCCTCATACGAGGTGCTGTGAGCGATGCCGTGTACGGCTCCCCGGTCCCGTGGGCAAACGCCTACCTGTATCGTGCTGCCGATACCGGTTTCACGACGCCGCTGGACAAGGCTGTGACGGGACAATCCGGGGAGTTTGTGTTTGCCCGGAGTGCGGATGATGGAGCTTATACGGTCAGGGCAATGAAAGATGGCTATTTGCATGGAACGGCCGCTGTCGAGGTTGAAGGCGCCGGCAACGGAAGCGCGGCTATAACATTGGTGCAGGATACCGCCGCGCCGCGATATACGGTAAGCGGTAAAGTGCGCCTGCCCGATGCGAATGCGCCGATCGCCGACGCCGATATTGCGCTTTACGACGATAACGATGTCGGATACACGGCATCGCTTGCTGCCGCCGTATCTGCAACTGACGGGACGTTTACTCTGGATCGGGGCGTCCCGAACGGCAGATATATGGCCCGGGCGGCGAAGGCGGGCTATTACACGACAACGTTTCCGGTAGCGGTAAGGGATCGGAATTTTACTGAGATTGATCTGCGGATGCCTTCAAAGGAAAACGTGACGGAGCAAAATATGCCCAAGCCGCCGGCGGTGCATCCAAGATTGTATGTAACGCCGGAACTCGTTCCGCAGCTGCAGGCGAAAGTCCAAACCCCGGCGTACGAACACGTATGGAGTACACTGGTCAAATTGAGCTACATCCCGGAGTATACAGGGAGGAGCACTGGAAAGACGCTTGGCTTGGAACGGTATGAGTTCCCTGCTCCGGAAAACGCCCGATATGTAAAAATTTTCGGAAGAGGGAATTCCGTCAACCAATGGAACTCGATTACGGAGACTGAGATCTACACGCGCAATTCTTTCGGCGCTCCAGAGAAGCTGGCTGTGCAAGGGGCCGCGTGGAGCAGTCAGGATCAGCAATACGACGGCAACAAGACGATCGACGGAAATCTTGGTCCGGAGTCCAGGTGGTCGGCCGAAGGGCCTCAAGAGTGGATCGCGTATGACATCGGGTCACTCCGGACCGTAACCGATATCGGAGTTGCTTGGCACAGCGGGAATGTTCGAACGTCTTATTTCCATATCTATGTGTCTGATGACGGACAAAACTGGCGCCTTGTCGATCTGGGACTGGGTCGGGAGCCAGGTATGCTGGACCAGCCTCCGGCCGGACAGTCGAATTACTCGGCCGCTCTGAAAAATGCGATCGAATACAATGCGATGAACTATTTGCTGACGGGCGAGGACGCCAGTGGTCGGTTGGCGATTCGGACGATTCTCAACTTTATGGATACGGTTGTCTATGCGGGAATTGACACGTTCCGGCTGATCGGAGATACGATCCACGCCGCTTCTGTGACCTACGATTGGTGTTACCCGCTGCTGACTAGCGATGAGAAGACGGCCTTTATCTCCAAACTGAAATCATTGGCAGGACAGATGGAAATGGGATACCCGCCGGTAAAAGGCAGCTCGATCAGGGGACACTCCAGTGAAAATATACTGATGAAAGATTTGCTGGCGGCAGGTATCGCCATTTATGACGAGGAACCGGAAATGTACAACGTATCGGCCATCCGTTTTTTTGCAGAATTCGTTCCGGCACGAAACTTCTGGTACTTGTCCGGCATGCATCCTCAAGGAGATTCGTACGGTTTCAGCGTACGTTTGATGCCGGAATTGTGGGCGCAATGGATGTTCGCCCGATTGGGATACCCCGATGTATTTATCGATGAGCAGCGTGATGTGCTGTACCGTGGTCTTTACCTTCGCCGGCCGGACGGACAGCTGATGCGGGACGGGGACACGACGTTGCAAAACTACAGTCTCCCGGGCACTTATTGGAAATACTCGCCTGTTGTCCCGTTGCTTGGTGCGTCGTACTATAAGGATCCGTATTTGCAGGGCGAGTTTCTGCGGCAGTATGCGATGGTTACAAACCTGGTGACGGAAATCTTGTTTGCCGATCTGGACGTGCCCGCAAGCCCGGTAGACGAGCTTCCGCTTACGCGTTATTTCGGGTTTCCGTACGGCACAATGATCGCCCGTACCGGCTGGAGCATGGACGGACCTGAAGGGAGAGCTTCCGATGTCGTGGCGGAAATGAAGATCGGCAACTATCAGTTCGGGAATCACCAGCATCTCGATATGGGCAGCTTCCAGCTGTACTACAAAGGTGCGCTTGCGATTGACTCGGGCATGTATCAGGGCAGGCATGGCGCTTACGGTAGCGAGCATGACAACAATTATTACAAGCGGACGATCGCGCATAACGCAATGCTCGTTTACGATCCGGCGGAACGGTTTTACGCCGGTTGGGCAAACGACGGCGGGCAGATGAAGACTCCGGAAGTCGAAAACCTGACCGAACTGCTCGGGAAACCGTATTACACCGGTCAAGTGGCCAACCATCAGTTCGGGCCGGATCCGGCCGCACCGGACTTCAGCTACATCAAGGGCGATTTGACCGCCGCATACACGGATAAAGTGAAGCAGTTCAAACGTTCGTTCCTGTTCCTAAATTTGAAAGACAGCAGCCATCCGGCAGCGATGATCGTGTACGACAAGGTGGTCTCCTCCGATCCGAATTTTAAAAAGTACTGGCTGCTGCATAGTATGGAGGAGCCGATCGTGACAGGCAATACGACGACAATCAGGCGAAGTGAAGACGGATATGGCGGCAAACTGGTCAACGAAACGCTGCTGCCGCAGGCGAACAACACGGTGATCGAGAAAATAGGCGGACCCGGACGCGAGTTCGAGGTATTTGGAACAAACTACTTGCAGGAGCCGTCACGCCCGCCTGGCCAACATACGGTGGAGGCGGGGGCATGGAGAGTGCAGATTTCCCCGCAAACACCGTCGGAAACCGACCGTTTTTTAAATGTGTTGCAGGTATTGGACGACAATAACTCTTCTCCGCTTGCAGTGAGTGCAATAGACTCCGACCGGATGGTTGGCGCCGCTATCGCCGATTCTATCGTCCTGTTCAGCAAATCGGGCGACCGGGAGAGAGGCGCTTTGACATTTTCGGTCCCCGGCAATCAACAATCGCTGCAGTTTGCCGTTGCCGATCTTTCTGCCGGCACGTGGCATATTGCCGGCGGCGGAAAAGAAGCGTACGGCGAAGTGAGCGAAGAGGGAGGCGTGTTGTACTTCCATGGAGCGACGGGTGCGTATACGCTCACTTACATCGGCGCGCAAGACCTCGTGCCGCCGGAAACGTTCGCACTTATCAACGGCAAGAGCGGCCCGGGAACGTTCAACGACCGGAACGTGACGGTAACGTTCAGCACGTATGAGCTGTTGTCCGGTATTGCTTCCACTCAGTACAAATTGAACGGCGGAGCTTGGACGACCGTCAACGAATCCGTTTATTTAACGGGGGAAGGCGTTCATACGCTGGACTACCGTTCCATCGACCGGGCGGGCAATATTGAAACATCAAAGCAAGTCGTCATCGGCATCGACAAAACGCCTCCCGTTCTCCAGTTGAATGGAAAACGCGAAATGTCGCTGTTTGTCGGCACCGTCTTTTCTGATCCGGGATCGACAGCAAAAGACCTTCTCGATTCGGGCGTCAACGGGCGAGTCGAGGTGGAGGGCGAGGTGAACGCAGGCGTGCCGGGGACATACGAGATGACGTACCGGGTTGCGGATACGGTCGGCAATGCCGCGGAGCCCGTTACGCGAACGGTTCGCGTAATCGATCCAGCGAAACTCGGGAAGCTGCAGTTCGACTCCCAGATTTACTTGATGTCGCCGGGGGAACAGCGAGAAGCGACAGTGACCGCGACGGTGTATGGGGACGGCCGCCTTCACGATGTGACGCCGTTTCCTGCCTACGCATCGGATAATCCCGACGCCGCTCATATCGCGGGAGGCGTCATAACCGCGGTCGGAGACGGAGCGTCTCTCATAACCGCCTCTTACGGAGAGCATACGGCGTGGGCGGTTGTGTCAACAGAATCGAACGTCGGAAGGACATTCCAAGCGGTGCGGAAGCTGCTAGATCAATATGCCGCGCTTGGAGAGCTTGCCGCTCCGCTCCAAAGCCAGCTCGACAACCGGCTCGGGCAGGCGGAGCATCAATGGAATCAAGGGCATCGGCAGCAGGCGCTCAAGCAACTGGACGATTTTCTGGATGCGGTAATAAAGCATGCGGATAAAGTGTCGGCGCATGCGGCGCAAACGCTCGGCGAAGGCGTGAATTTGATCGTTCGGGCGTTGTCTGAAACAGCTTGATCAAGCTATTGGGGATGCCGGCCTAAACCGGCATCTCTTTCATTTGCGGCAAGCTGCGCCAAACTTGAAATAGAGGGGACTATGACGCGTGGACATTATTCAGTCCGTAGAGGCGATACGAAACAAGCATTTGCCGAGTATGGAGACGGGGATTTCTCTCGTTCCATGGACGTTGCCGACCATTCCGGAAATTCCGCACTGGCACGATGCGTTAGAGATATGCTACTGCCTTTCCGGCAAGGGCGTGTTTTATTTCAAAAACCGGGAGTACGACATCGGCCCCGGCGATCTTGTCATCGTCAACAATGTCGAGCGGCATACGTCGAAATCCTATAGAGGCTTCACTTGCTCGAATTTGTTTTTATTTTTCCATCCATCAACGATTGAGCAGTTGGACTTTCATTTGCTCCGCCCGTTCCTATTCGACCGCAACCGTTTTACGCATCGCATATCGTCACAGCTTCCTGTAGCTCGCGACATTGGCAAGCTTATTTTGCAAATGCAGGAGGAGCTGGCGGAGCGCCGCCCGGCCTATGGCACGCTTATCAAAAGCTTGTTGTTTCACATTTGCTCTTTGCTCGCGCGCCATTACGACACCGAAACGGACGGGGGATGGCAGCCGTTCTATACCAAATACGCAACGGTCCGCTCGGGTCTCGCCTACATTCAATCCCATTATCGGGAGAACATCAGTTTCGACGACGTTGCCAAAGCAATGTCGCTCAGCGCGTCGCGAGCCCGTCATCTGTTTGCGGAGGTAATGGGGGAGGGATTCAAAACGTACCTGCTCCAACTGCGCGTACAGGTTGCGCAGCGACTGCTGGTGCAGACGGATTTGTCTATCGAGGACATTTGCGATCAATGCGGATTCCAGAGTGTCTCTTCCTTTTATCGGGAATTCCGGAAGCAGGTGAAGGAGACGCCTTTATCGTATAAAAAACGGTACAGCGCTCCATGCCAGCAACCGGAACAATGTAATGCTTCCGCCCTTTTCGTATCTTACCGACAGATTAGCCATTTTTGAGAAAAAGTCAGGCGCTGCTGTTATTGTTGCAAGCTTGTAATGAAATTAAGATTAAGCTGTCTCCATTAATAAAATAGAGGGGTTGAGGTGATGTATGAGAAGCATGCGGCGTTTGGTGCTTATGGGATCGATATCCGTGATCGTTATTTGCGGATGCAATGGGAACCGGCAATCGGCAACAACTGACGGTGCGCTTCAGCAGGCAGAGAAAATGCCGGAGGCGACGAAAGATCCGATCGAGCTGGTCGTGTATTATCCTTTTGGAGATGATTCGCCAGACTCTTTTCAAAAAAACTATTGGCAAATCGTCCAAAAAAAATATCCGAACTTTCATGTCAAATGGGTAAATACGAAAACGTTGACAATGAATGATCTTGCCGCTACACAAACAGCCGTCGATATTATTTTTTCCAATGCGAATCATGCTGCGCAGTTAGCGGATTTCCGCTATGTTTCCGATATGAATGAACTGATCCAAAAATATAAGTTCGATCTCGGGCGCATCGATCCGACAGCAATAGACATCATTAAAAAAGCAAGCAATGGAATGTTGACGGCGCTTCCGATCTATATCAACTATAATCTTATGTTTTACAATAAGGATCTTTTCGATAAATTCGGTGTCTCCTATCCAGTTGACGGGATGACCTGGGACGATACCTACAGCCTTGCGAAGAAGCTGACGCGATACGATAATGGCATTCAGTATGTCGGGTTCAGCTATCATTTTTTGAATGGGAATATGTTGTGGTTAAATTCATACGGGCAGGAGGAGATGGATTCAAAGACAAAGAAAGTCACTTTTGATAGCGGCAGATGGCCCGACATCATGCGAAATTTCTTGCGGTTTTTCGAAATACCGGGACATGAATTTTTGATAGGAAATGCGTCACTAAACGGCTTCGCCAAAGAACAGCGTATTGCGATGCAGATCACATACAGCAATCGAGTAATCGGTAATCCCGATCAAGTGCCGCCCAATTGGGATATTGTTTCCCATCCGGTCTATGAAGACTTGAAAGGGGTCGGCTCGGGGATCGAGCCGCTCTATTTTTACCTTTCCTCGGTCAGTAAGCATAAAAATGAGGCTTTTTTGGCAATAACGGCATTGCTCGAGGATGAGGCTCAAAAAATGTTGGCACAAAGAGGGTTTTATCCCGCAGTTAAAATTCCGGATTTGAAATCCGCATACTCGCAAGTAATCGGATTGAAGGGGAAAAATGTCGAAGCCATGTTCGTCAATCAGTTCGCACAGGCTGTAACGATGTCTCAAGATGTGCTCGCTATCCGGCCATCGTTGAGCGGCGCGGCTACGAATGTCATGACTGGGAAAAAAGATGTCAATACCGCCTTGCGCGAGGCTGCGGTTGAAGTGAATAAGAAATTGCAAGAGCGCATCGCGTCAGGGCTGTCGAACTAATTTGCAACTATCGTTAAGACGCATAAACGGGATTTAAAAACACGATTACGCAGAGAGGCGTGGAAAGATGGAACATTCGAATTCATGGAGAGATTATGCCGTCGTCTCGGACAGCGCCACAATGTGGAACGAATATGCCGCGGCACCGCAGACGCATACCCATATACCGGATTGCTCGTTTGCTGGATACCGTTACAGTGAGCAGGCATTGCCCGATATTCCCGAAGTTATCAGCGTGAAGGACACCGGCGCTGCCGGAGACGGACAGAGAGACGACACCCTCGCATTCAAGCGGGCAATCGAACGGGCGGCACTCTCGGGAGGCGGGGCGATTTACGTTCCCGAAGGAGAGTACCTATTGTCTGACATTTTGTATTTTCGTCATTCCGGCATTGTGATGCGCGGAGCGGGAAAAGACAAGACGAAGCTGCTGTTCGCCAAATCGTTGACCGATATTTTGGGGCCGCTGCCGTTCGGAGTTCATCCACTGAGATCGCAGTATGCATGGTGTGGAGGTCTGATCTGGGTCGGACCGCAAGCTTCAATGACGAAAGACAACTGGGAGGGGTGGGACGATAAGGAGACACTGGCGTCGCTGACTGCTCCAGCTAAGCAGGGAGCCATGACCGTACAGGTGGACGCGGAAGATGCGGGAAAGCTGACTCCGAGCATGGCGGTTCAGATGACGTGGGATAACCCCTCCGATCACTCTTTGCTCGAAGCGATCGCTGGGCATGAGCGGATGAAGGCTACCGACTGGGTATCGGACGGGCAAATGCTGACACGTTGGCCTCGCTGGTACTGGCCGACGGAGATCGCCAAGGTGGAAGGGACTACGGTGACGTTAAAGCAGCCGTTACGGCTCGAGGTGCGGGAGAAATGGAACGTCGCGCTCCGTCCATTAGGGTCGCATATTCGTGAAGTCGGAATAGAGCATCTTACCATTCGCATGCTTCATAATGATAGCGACTATGTGCACTTACAAGACAAAGGTTTCAACGGCATTTACTTCAATCGCGCCATGCATTGTTGGGTTCGGGAGGTGGCGATTCACAATGCGGAGAACGGAATTATACATGCGGCAGTTAAAAGTTCGACCGTTTCGGGACTTACCGTGTCCGGTCGGGAACATCATCACGCCTTGGCATTACGCCTGCACTCCCATGACAATGTGTTCACCGATTTCCGCATCGAATCGAAAACCGTTCACGGCATCAATACAGAAGGCTTGTCTAGCGGCAACGTATGGCGTAAAGGCGTGATGGTGCACGGAACATTCGATTCGCACCGCTTGATGTCTTTTGATTCGATCCGGACCGATATCACGTTGCATAACGATGGAAAACCGGGAGGCGGGGACGGTTTCGGCCCGTTTCTCGGAAGAAGAATGGTGCATTGGAATGTTTGTCTGATCGGCTCCTCCGGCGACTGGGTCTACCAGCCGGATTGCATGCCGAATGGGGCTTTGGTGGGGGTTCGCGGAGCCGAACCGTCGGCAAAGCTGTGCGGGAGAGGGACGGTGCCGGGCTTCAAAGGTTGCGTCGTTGCCGATCTTGCAACCACACCGGAGCTGGAGGACTTGTTCGAAGCGCAACTGCGGCACAGACTAGGAATGCGCGCGATCAGGCGATTGGCCAGATGAAATAGATCGTGCAGCTTACCTTTGCGTCCCGGAGAATTTTGGATATGATATTCATATCCGTATGAATTAGATGTTTAGTTGCTTGCTGCGAATCACTTTAGATGTTTTGAGAATTGCACAAAACGCCTTAAAAAGGAGGAATTGAAATAAGCACCGTCTCCAACATTACTGGAATTGACTCACTTTATATATAAAGATTTTGAAGGACAATTATTGTTGACTACTCTGAAAATAACTCGTAAAGCGTACCTCTAAAAAAGACTACACGAAACTAGGCGCAGCTTGTATGGGTTTAGAAGGGGAAAATTACCAGGCCTACGAAATTACGGGCAATCCATATTTGAATAAGCTGTTCTTACGCTTGGGCGGAAAAGCCGCCGGAAGTTTTCCGCTCACAAGACTTCCGGCGTCACGTCTTCAAACGGTGCCGTCGTTGACGAAGCGCGCGTGATTGAGCGGACTGTATGGGTAAAGAGGGCGTACCACCTGCTCTATCCGCTTCCACAAGAACAAATTTCGTATTGGATTACATAGTGCCCTCGGCAGATTTTGTCGGGGTTTTTGCTATCGATTCGGAAAGAAGCGGTATGAATACCATTGCCGCCTATTTGCGGTTCGCTTTTACGCACCGCATGAAGCTCCCGGCGCGCGGTGATTTGCTGCATGACGGCGGTCGGTCGACCGCGATTCCCTCCTCGCCATTCATGAACTTTTTTGCTAAGAACACAAACCGTTGAAAGCGTCTTCCCGTAAACAGGGATGTACATGCAAAGAAGATCATTTGAAAAACGAGGAGGATTCGCCGGTATGAAGAAACGAAGCAAGCTGATCGCAACGCTGTTGACCGGATGGATGGTGGCGTCGTCGGCGCTGCCGGTATTTGCGGCGGACGGGGCCGCGGCTGCCAATGTGAAGACGGATGCGCAGGTAGCGGCCGAGCTCGGGGTGCTGCAGGGAGACGGAAGCGGGATCACCGCCGCCTACTTGGCGAAGACGACGACCCGCATGCAAGCCGCCATCTTATACTTGCGGCTGAAAGGATTGGAGCAGACGGCTCTCGCTTACAAAGGAACGGACAATTTCGCGGACGCCTCGCTCGTCGGGGACGGGAACAAAGCGATCCTGTCGTATTTGAAAGCGAACCCCGCCCTGGGCTGGACGGGAACGGGCGACGGCAAGTTCGATCCGCTATCTGGCGTAACGGCCCAGCAATATTACAAAGTGCTGCTGGAAGCGATCGGCTATAAGCAGGATGCCGACTTTACGTATGCCGATGTGCTTACATACGCCAAAACAAAAGGATTGTCCCAAATCGCAGATGCCGGCGCACTGCGCAACGGCCATATCGCGACGGCCACCGTAGAAGGAGTGAAAGCGACGCTGAAGGTCGGCGGCAAGACGCTTGCGGAATCGCTTGCCGATGCGAAAGTCATCGCTGCCGATAAAGTCCCGTTGGCGAAGTACGCGCGAATCAACGTTGTGAACGACGCAACGCTCGGTTCTTATCTGGTCGATGAAAGCGGCAAAACGCTGTACTATTTTGCCAAGGACAGCAAGGATACGAGCACGTGCAAAGACCAATGCGCCGCCAACTGGCCGATTTATTATGCCGAGAGCATCCAAGTATCCGGCGAAATGAACGCCGCCGACTTCAAAACGATCGTACGCGAAGACGGCAAAAAGCAGACGACCTATAAAGGGATGCCGCTGTACTATTACGTCAAGGATGAAAAAGCGGGCGATGTAAAAGGCCAAGCCGTCAACAACGTGTGGTTCGTCGTAGGCTTCTCCTCCGTAGCGGCCGCTTCCCAGGAAGGACTCGGCAAGTTTTTGACCGACTCGACCGGCAGGACGCTGTATTGGTTTACGAAAGACGTCAAAGACAAGAGCGCATGCACGGGGACATGCGAAACGAACTGGCCTATTTTCTACTCCGGACACGTGTCGTCCCCGGCTGATTTGTCCGCCGCAGATTTCGGTACGATCGTCCGCGACGACGGCACGAAGCAAACGACCTACAATGGCATGCCGCTCTATTATTTCATCAAGGACGAGAATGCGGGAGACGTCAAAGGCCAAGGCGTGAACAACGTCTGGTACGTGATCGACCTCTCCGAAGCCAAGCAAGCCGAACAGCCGGCAGCGGCTGCGGGCAAGGCGTATGCGATGGATATTATAAAATTCGCCTTCGCCCAACCGGAAATCACGATCGAAGCGGGCTCCACCATTACGTTTACGAATAAAGACAATGCCTTCCACAATGTAGTGTCGGATTTGGAAGCAGACGGCAAAGCGCTGTTCGAAACGCCGATGCTCGACAAAGACGAATCGTTTACGCTGACGTTCGACACGCCGGGGGAGTATACGTACTACTGTTTGCCGCATAAGGAACACATGAAAGGAAAAATAATCGTGAAATAACGGCTGCCGCGGCCGGCGCCGTCTACAAGAAATCCGGTTTTCCTGGATCGGGCTTTTCCGGGGAAGCCGGTTTTTTGTACGACAGGGATAATCCGCGTACAACCGGGAGGCCCTTGATGAATCGGCTGCAGCATGTCGCCGTCAATAGAGGAACTAATTTCCGTTATGGTCTTGAATTCCACTATACTCTCGAAAATAACGGCAAAGAATTCCGTTATCTCGATGTTGCGGAGTGAAATGATCATGAACAGGCGGAATAGCGGAACGGTTTTCCGTTATTTTGCAATCCATACGAGTGGTCGGGTCAATAGCATACTCCAGTTCCGCTATGTGTTGGATTCGGGAGCCCCGCAAAGCGCGGGCAAAGACTGCCGGCCTCTCCGGCATCGGAGCAAAGGTTCCGCTTTGCGAGATATATTGTTGAGAAAGCCAAGCAGAGAAAAGAACCATCTAAAAGTAGTTGGGGAAATGTACGTAAAGCGAAGCGTCTGACTTTAAAATCTAGTTATAACCGCTGCTGTTCATAAAAATAACTTGATTTTAACGGAAGCGGAATGCATTCTCCGACTCCTTGTCTTCATCGCTTCCTATTTTAGCAAGCTTTCTCAACAACCTCGACCCGCTTTGCGGGGTTATTTTTGTCGGCATCTTGCAAAACGGGCGCGGATATAAGAAGATCACTATGAACCGGATTGGGAGATGAGTTGATCGACGCGGGGAGTGTCAATAGTGCGGCAATATTCCGACGAACAGTTAATGAGGATGATCATAGAGAAGCATGGCGGCGCGCTCGAGGAAATGTACGATCGCTATGCCAAGCTCGTATATTCGTTCGCGATGAAGACGTGCAAGGATACGCAGGACGCCCAATTCGCCAAAGAGATCGTCCAGCTTGTATTTACGAGGCTGTGGACGACTGAGATCGGATATGATTCGCAGCGGGGACTGTTCGTCAATTGGCTGCTGACGATTACGAGAAATATCGCCATCGATCAATTGCGCAAGCAGAAGAAGCATGCGGCCGTAGTGCCTTTCGAGCCTTCCGTCTGGGAGCGGCTCCCGGATCATCTGCAGCTGCAGCCGGAGGAAATCGTATCCCGCAAATGGCTCAAGCAGCGCATCGAGCAGGCGTACCGTTATTTGTCGGACAGCCAGACGAGCTTGATTCAAGCTTTTTACTGGGAAGGCTATACGCTCAGCGAAATTGCCGACCGGAACGGCGAGCCGCTCGGCACCGTGAAGAGCAGGCTTCATCAGACGTTGAAAATATTGCGCAAGCATATGAAATCGGCAGGAGAGGAGGGAAGCGAGTGAGCAGGGACAGGAACGACAACGTTTGCGATCGGCTGTTTTCGTATTTTTTGGGAGAAATGACCGATGAAGAGATACGGGCTTTCCATGCTCACTTATCCGATTGCCCGACTTGCCGGGAAGAGCTGAAGGAGCTTGGGCAAGTTTGGGACGCCCTCCCTCATGCGATGACCGAATTGGAGCTGCCGGAGCAGCTGAAGTCCGAGGTGCTCGGGCCTTTATTGAAGGATCAGGCGCAGAGCAAGCCGGCGTATCCGGTCAAACCCGGAAAACGGCGTTACCGTTTCTATGCGGCGGCGGCCGTGCTGGCGCTGCTGATCGGTTCGGCAGGGCTGGTCGAACTGTCCCAATGGCGCAACCGGTCGCTGACGCATTCCGACAATCTGCATCTTCCCGCAGAGGTGCTGGAACGGTATAGTCTGAAGCCGTTCGACCCGGCCGTACCGGCCGCCAGCGGGCAAGTTTGGTTGACGGCGAAGGGCGGCAGCATGGAGCTCGTTCTGCAGACGAGCGGTTTGCCGGCGCTGGAGGGGGAACAGGCGTACCAGGTGTGGCTGGTCAAAAACGGCAACAGGCTCAATTGCGGCACGTTCCGGGTAGATTCGCAGGGCAACGGCGTGCTGACTTACAAAATCGAAGAAGAGGAACGGCTATTTGACGCGATCGGGATTACGCTGGAGCCGGATTCGGGCGGATCCAAGCCGAGAGGGAAAAAGGTGCTCGGCACATGATCGGGTGGATACGGGGTGACGCATCGGGACGGGGCGGCAATAGTCCGTTTGCATATTTTGTCCAAATTGCGTTCACCCTATATGATTATAGCGCTTCGCATGGCTTCTTTTTTCCGTCCGGAAAAAAAGTGTTGCCGAATGTCCCGAATAAGTGCAAAATGGGAGGAGAGCCGCCATGCCCTGATGACAAAACTGTTCGTACGGTTGCTTTTTGCGGGATGGAGTACAGTAGAAAAACTGACAAAGCGCGTTATTTTTTTCAGTCATAAGAGCGAATTGGAGCTGTGTAAAAAAGTGCACCGACTAGTTCAACTATACCATCGAGTCATAATTCGGGATTTTATTTACACGATTCCTCTTGTGCTGCTTTCTCTTCATGTGAGATTGCAGTATTTTTACTATTTGCAGTGGTCCGGCAAAGGATATCCCCAATCCCCCGATTCGGACTGGTATATCCGGTATGCCCAAAATTTGATAGCCAACTTTAAAATCGGCTCGGACATGAACGATATTATGTATATCGGCTACAATTTGCTGCTGACCGTGCTACTTGCCCTCGTCAAGGACCCCGTTACCGTACTGCTGATCCAAGCCGTAACCGCGAGTTTGTGCGTCGTGCTCGTCTTTAAAATCGCTCGCATGCTGTTCAACCTGAGAACCGCGATCATGGCCGGTATTTTCTATGCCTATTCATGGGACATTACGCTGTGGACCACCTATATTCTTACGGACAGCTTCTTTATAAGCCTGCTGCTGTTGTCCGTGTACCTCCTTCTGAAATGCTACAGATCCGATAAACGGATTTACAAAATCGCTTTTGCCGCTACGGCCCTGTACATGCTCGTTTTCAGACCGGCCGGCATCATGACGGTATTTTTTATGTTGATATATATTGTGATCAACCTCGATCGGGGAACGGTGCTTGCTTTCTTCAAAAAGCACAGAATGGCCATCGGGGGCGGCCTTGTTGCCATCGCGGCAGTATGCGTATGGGTCTACGCCGGCGGCAAGCTGGATTCGCTCATCGACTCGATGCAATTTAACGCCAAGAAAGTATTGTACAACGTTTATGCCAACGGCTGGGTGTACGATCACCCATCGCCTCAGGACCATAAGTTCAGGCCGGATTATACGATTAATATATTGAACAGCCTGATATTAAGTTTTATAATTAACAATTGGGACCATATTCTGATCCTTTACGGCAAAAGGAGCATCGCCTTTCTCGGGAGATGGGTGTGGACTACCGACCTCACGTCGCTCGCCGGAATCAAGCGGTTTGCTTGGCAGTTCCTTCCGACAGTTCTCTTTATGACGGCAACCGTCATCGCCATCGCGAACAAGCAGTTCAGGAAAGCATCGATTGTGTGGCTGCTCGTTTTGTCCGTATTTTTATTTTGCATTTTGTTTTTTATCGATGGAATGTTCAGGTACAAAGCGCCGGGTATTCCGTTTATCGCGATAGCGGCGGCTTACGGAGCGGACAGAGTGATTTACGGAGCTATATGGATCGCCAAAAAACTAACGGGGAAGCTGCTATGGAACAAGGGAAAATACTCATTGTAATTCCGGCTTATAACGAACAGAACAATATTCTGAAGGTCATCTGGGATGTCCGTCAGCATATTCCCGAATGCGGCATCCTCGTCGTCAACGACTGCTCGCTGGACGGTACATCGGCAACTGCCCGAAAGGCCGAGGGGGTCAAGGTGGTCGACCTCCCGCACAATCTCGGAATCGGGGGAGCCGTACAGACCGGATTCAAATACGCCGTGTCCAAAGGCTACTCCTACATGGTGCAGATCGACGGCGACGGCCAGCATATGGCCCAAGAGGTCGGCAAGCTGCTGGACACGATGAAGAGCAGCGGCAGCGACATGATCATCGGCTCCAGATTTCTAGATATCAAGTCTTTCCGGACGACCTGGTCCAGACGGCTCGGCATCAAAGTGTTCTATTATTTGTTCCGGCTGCTCATCCGGACGAAGGTTACCGACGGCACGTCGGGCTTCCGGCTGTACAACAGGAAAAGCATCGAGCTGTTGGCCAAACATTATCCGGACGATTATCCCGAGCCGGATGCGATCATTCTATTGAAGAAGCACGGACTGAACATAAGCGAGGTCGGCGTCGAGATGAGGGAACGGGAGCACGGCACGTCCTCGATTACGCTGATCAAAAGCCCGTATTATATGGCTAAAGTAATCCTATCGATCTTCTTCTCCTATATCAGGACAAGGTGGTAAACGGCATGGAAGGCGGAAATCTGGTTAGTGTTCAGTTGATGGGCGTTGCGTTCAGCCTGATCATTATCGTCTCGGTATTTTTAATGGTAAGGGCAAGGATGATCAGGGAGAAATATTCGCTCGTATGGTTCCTGATCGGCTTATTTACGCTGGTCATGTCGGTCTTCAAAGGCTTGATGGACTGGTTCTCGCATATGATCGGGGTGTACTATGCTCCGTCGGCTTTCTTTGCCATCCTTATCGTGTGCGCTTATTTGCTGCTGTTGAAAATGAGCGTCAGCATATCGGGCTTGAAGATGCACAACAAATCGCTTACACAGGAGCTGGGACTGACCAAGCTCAGGCTGGAAGAGCTGGAAAAGAAACAGAATGAGGGTGGGTTGGAATCAACTATCTGATACTGCTTGCAAGCGTAACCATGACCGTTGCCGGAAGCACGCTTCTGAAGCTCGGGAGCCGCTCGGTCAACTTCGAGGGAGCGTTATGGGGAATTGCGCTTGGCTATATGACTTCGCCCGTTCTGCTGGCGGGCTTCGCCTCTTATGCGGTAGGGGCTTTTCTGTGGGTATACTGCTTGTCCAAGTTCGACTTGAGCTATGTAACGTTCGTGTCCAGCTTTCAGTACGTGCTGCTGCTGGCCGTGTCTATCCTTGTATTTCACGAGCAGATCAGCCTGATGAAATGGGCCGGCTGCGTCGTCATCCTGGTGGGCGTATATATGTGGTTGAAAGGATAATCAAATAAATGTTAAGCTGTGTCGGCTATGACGAATCGATGAAGACCGAGTGGGACAAGCTTGCGCTTTCGAAAGGGACCGTGTTTCATACGATCGCTTTCAGACAAATTTTGATCGATTCTTTTGGGTACAAATGCGGCTACCACGCCATAGTGGACAAGCAAAACCGGATTTGCGCGATCGTTCCGCTGGCAATCGGCCGCAATCTCGGCATGAAGAAGGTCGGCGTCTCGCTTCCTTTCGTCAACTATACCGATATTTGCGCCGACAGCGAGGAATCGTTCCGGTTTGCCGTCGATTCCATCGTTTCGCTGAAGGAACGGCTGCGGCTCGGGTACGTCGAGCTGCGATTGAAGGATCAAAGCTTGGACCGTCCGGATTGGAGTTTGAACGTCCACAATCATACCTTTGTGCTCCCCCTATCGGACAACGAGGACGAGGTGCTGGCGCTGTCGAACGGCAGCAATCGGAACCATGTCCGCAAAGTGTATAAGAACGACTGGTTTCAGGTTTCCTTCGACGCCGGCCACTTGGAGGCGTTCTATAAGGTATATGTGAGAAGGATGAAGCAATTGGGCTCTCCGGCTCCGGATATCCGCTTTTTCCGCCGCTTTTTCGAATATTTGCCCGAGTATTCGACTTTGCTCACGGTGCTGGACAAGGAAAACGGCGCCGTTGCGGGGGGCATGCTTCTGCTCGCAAGCCCGGGGAACTCGACGCTTTATTACCCGTACGGAGCCAACCTGTCCGAATACAACAACAAATACTTGAACAATTTCATGTATTGGGAAGCGGTCCGGTTCGGGATCCGGAACGGGCTGAAGGCATTGGATCTCGGCCGGTCGCAGACGGGATCGGGTACATACAAGTACAAGGAGCAGTGGGGAGCAAGACCCGAGCAGCTCCGCTACTTGGTTTACGATGGCGGTACGAATGCCGGAGGGCCTCCGGATAAGCAGAGCCTCAGCATGTTCGTCGAGCTTTGGAAAGCGATGCCCGCTTTCGTAACGGACCCGGCAGGCAAAGCGCTGATCAAATATCTCATGCCGTAATAGGACCCTACAAACTTACATGACCTGACGGTCGGAGGAAGCATATTCATGAGCAATACGAATTGGAAGCAATATTTTGACAAGAAAGCCGAAACGCATGGGGCGGCTGTCCAATCGTCCGACTACTTTAACGAGGAAAGCTTTTTTATGCAGAGGGACAACACGCTGCGGTGGCTCGGCGAAGTGAAAGGCAAGGAAGTATTGGATGCCGGCTGCGGGGTAGGCGCGTTCAGCGAGCCTCTGGTCCAGCACAACACGGTATACGGCGTGGACTTCTCGGTGAAGAGCCTGGAGTTCGCCGCAGCCCGGGGACTGAAGACGATGTCGGAGGACTTGACCGCACTGCCGTTCGAGAAAGGCAAATTCGACGTCGTATTGTGCATCGGGGTTATCCAGCTGATCGAGCAGTATGAGGACGTCATCAAGGAGCTTGCGCGGGTTACGAAGCCGGGAGGCACGCTGCTGATCCAGACGCTGAACCGCAGCTCCGTCCAACGCAAACTGCTGAAGCTGTTCGAGAAGAGCAAGAAATTCGACCGGATGTACGCGATGAACGAGCTTAAGCAATTGTACGTCAAATACGGCTTCGAGCAAATCGAATTCCTGCACATTTACCATCCATTCAAATTCGTGACGAAAAGCAGCGGAGAAGGCATGTTGTCCGATATGTTCTGTACTTCGTTCGCCATAAAAGGGAGAAAGAAACGTTGACGAATCCAGATAGAGCCGTAAGCGGAACCGCACATGAGCCTGTCCGGGGGCGCGGCATAACGAATATGCTCACCTTCGATATCGAGGAATGGTTTCATGCCAATTACGACGACAGTCCTCTGACTCCCGTTTCCGGCAAAAGCTCGAATTTCCGCTCCCATATGGATACGCTGCTCCGCATTTGCAGGGAGACCGACTGCAAGGGGACGTTTTTCGTACTCGGCTGCATCGGGGAACAATACCCGGAGGTAGTGAAGGCGATCGTCCGCGACGGGCACGACGTGGCCTCGCACGGCTACGGGCATCAGTTGGCTTATACGCAGACCTTCGAACAGTTTCGCGACGATGTGAAGAAGTCTGTTGACATATTGGAAAACTTGACCGGCACGAAAGTGCTCGGCTACCGGGCGCCATCGTGGTCTATCGTGGAAAAAAATTTGCATTACCTCGAAGCGCTCGAACAGCTGGGTCTGAAATACGATGCCAGCATATTCCCGGTAAAGACGTTTCTGTACGGCATTCCGACAGCCCCGACGGTCATCCATAAGCCCCGTGTCAACGGGAGGGAGCTCGACCTGTACGAGGTGCCGATGTCCGTCATGAAGCTGGCCGGAAGGAACATGGGGTACTCCGGAGGCTTCTACTTCCGATTTTTTCCGAAGTTTCTGATCAAGAATGCGATTCGTTCCGCGAACCGGGCAGGGAACAGCTCGATCGTGTACTTGCATCCGAGAGAAATCGATGCGGACGAGCAGAAGCTGACTCTGCCTTTCAAAGAAAACTTTATCCATTATTACAATGTGCGAGGTACCCAGGCGAAGCTGGAGGACATCTTGCGAAGCTTCCGCTTTACGTCGATATCGGAGCATTTGAAGCATAACTTCGGACTGAAGGTATGAATCGGGGCTTGCGGGATCGGACAGCGTTATCGTAGTCGAATGAAGAGGCACTCCGTAATTCGGAGTGTCTTTTTTTTGCAGGACGGCATCATTCGCCTACAGAAATACATACCTCGGATGCTCGGTGCAGGCTTGCCGCCTTTGCCGGCGCTCGCGAGACCGCATATCCGTCAAATAGCGGAACTGACATATGTTAATAGGTCCGAAACCGAGTGTCGATTGCGGAATAACGGAAAACCATTCCTTTATTCCGCCGTTCACTCCCCACTTCCCCCCCGAGAGATCGAAATAGCGGAAGTCTGTGCCGTTATATTCAGGTGTGCAACGAAATTCTAGACGATAACGGAACTCAGCGCCGCTATACACAGGCAACATGTCGACACGCCCGCCAAAACGCCCGCCAAAACGCCTCCGGCTTAAATGCGGGTTATGCGGCAGTATTCTTTTTCTTGTCATTCAGCAATCATTCAGCTTACCCTCAAGACAGTTTCAGCTTGAGGGAATATACTTCGTATTGTCAGATCACGAACGAAGGAGGGGGCTGGATAATGGCTATTGAAGTGTTCAATCGATATGAAAACAAGTACTTGCTTGATCATGCGGCCTTCCACCCGTTTTACAACCGGCTGCTCGAATATATGGAGCTCGACGAATATAACAAAGAGCATGCGTTTTATTCCATCAGCAACATTTATTTCGATACGAAGGACGACGCGCTCGTCCGAAAAAGCATCTCGAAGCCGAAGTATAAAGAAAAGCTTCGTCTGCGGGCGTACGGCGTTCCGAAGGGGGATGCGAAAGTATACTTGGAACTGAAGAAGAAGGTGTTCGGCTTGGTCAACAAGAGAAGGACGGCGCTTCGGCTGGAGGAAGCCTATGATTTCGTCAGGACAGGCGTCGAGCCCGAACAGAAGGACTATATGAACAAGCAAGTGCTTCACGAGATCCATTACTTTTTGCAAAGATACGAGCTGGAACCGAAGGTGTACCTGGCTTATGACCGGAAGGCGATGTTCTGCATCGACAACCGCGATCTGAGAATTACGTTCGACACGAACATCCGATCCAGGCGTTACGACTTGAAGCTGGAAAACGGGGACCATGGCGAAGCTTTGCTTGCGCCCGGGCGGTGGCTGATGGAAGTGAAGGCGGGGAAGACGATCCCGCTGTGGCTGTCGAGAATGCTCTCGGAGCATCGGCTTTTCCGGACGAGCTTCTCGAAATACGGCAATGAATACAAGAAATATGCAGCAAACGTCAAAACGCCGCAGGGAGATACGCCGTATGCTCGAGTCCATTGAATCCCTGTTTGCGTCGTCTCCGACGACGACGGAATTAACTTTGTCCCATGCTTGTATTACGATCTTGATCTCGATCGCGTTAGGCTGGGTCATCAGCCTCACTTATATGAAGACGAGCAGCCGCAGCGGGTACTCGCCGAATTTTACGCTGACCATGGTGCTGCTGCCCGCGATCGTAGCGATCATTATCCTGTTGATCGGAAGCAATATCGCAAGGGCGTTCAGCTTGGCCGGAGCCTTCTCCATTATTCGTTTCCGAAGCGCGCCCGGCGATCCTAAAGATATCGCCTATGTCCTGTTTGCGATGGCGGCCGGACTGGCCGTAGGAGTAGGTTCATTCGGCTATGCCGTATTATTTACAATCTGCCTCTGCCTGCTGATGTTCCTCTTAAGCATCTCCAAATTCGGAGTAAAGAAAGCGACGCAGCGTATGCTCAAGGTGACGATTCCCGAGGATCTGGGATATGAGGAAGCGTTCGACGAAATATTTAAAACATTCGATATCGCCTATGAGCTCAAGAAAGTCAGCACGACCGAGCTGGGTAGCCTGTATGAATTGGTGTACCTGGTCTCGATGGATCATCTCACGAACCAAAAGCAATTTCTGGACGCGATTAGAGTGCGAAACGGGAATTTGGATATCAGCTTGACGATGAGCCCCACAACGTCAGAATATTAAACAGTCGGAAAGGAAACTTAACTATGAACAAACATCGCAGCAAATTAGGGATCGCTCTTCTAAGTATCGCGGTATTGTCCGCTTGCAGCAGCACCGCCATCGAACCGTCCGCAACGCAATCCGATTCGGGGACTGCGACGACTACACCGGCGAAAACGGTGAATGAATCCGTATCGAGCCAGGCTCAAGCAAGCAGCGATTTACCCGGGAAAGTGAAGTACGAGGACGATGATTATGCGACGGATTGGACAAAGGCGAACCCGACCATGATCCGATTGAACGGAACGGCTGCGAGCATCGACGGATCGGGTGCCGAAGCGACGGACAAGTCCGTTGCCATTACGGCAGCAGGCACCTACGTGTTCAGCGGAAAATGGGATGAAGGACAGGTCGTCGTCGACGTGCCGGATACGGAGACGGTGCGATTGGTTCTGAACGGAGTAAACATTCAAAGCGTGGATAGGGCTCCGATCTATATTAAAGAAGCGGAGAAGGCGATCATTACGTTGCCGGAAGGTACGGAGAACATCGTCTCGGACGGGGAAACGTACGCCACCGCGGATGTTTCCGACGACGAGCCGAATGCGGCCGTGTTCAGCAAAGCGGATCTAACCGTGAACGGAACCGGCAAGCTGATCGTCCACGGTAACTATAATAACGGAGTGACCAGCAAGGACGATTTGAAAATTACGGGCGGTACGATTGAGGTTCATGCGGCGGACGATGGCCTTATGGGCCGGGACCTCGTAGCGGTCAAAGACGGAACTATCACCATCGAAGCCGGCGGAGACGGCATCAAAAGCACGAACGATACCGAACAATCAAAAGGAAATATCGCCATCGAGGGCGGTTCGTTCGACATCAAGGCCGGAAGCGACGGCATCCAATCGGCGGCATCCTTAAGGATCGACGGCGGCACCTATGCGATTGTGTCAGGCGGAGGAAGCGCCAACGGTACGAAAAAGTCGGGAGACGATCAAAAAGGGCAGTTGGGAAAACAGGATACCGGCAGGCAGGCGGCCGCAACGGATTCGAAAAGCGCCAAAGCGTTGAAAGCGGCATCGAGCATTACGGTGAACGCCGGGACCTTCGCTATCGATTCGGCGGACGATGCGGTGCACAGCAACGGTTCTATTGCCATCGCAGGAGGAGAACTGAGGATAACCTCCGGCGACGACGGAATTCATGCGGACGTCTCGATTGCCATCACGGGCGGAAGCATCGATATTGTCAAGAGCTATGAAGGAATCGAAAGTGCGGAAATCACGATCGCGGACGGCGACATTCGCATAACGGCCAGCGATGACGGCGTCAATGTTGCGGGGGGCAACGACGGATCCTCGATCGGAGGACGATCCGGACAAAATCAGTTCTCCGCCTCGGGCAGCATCAAGCTCGTGATCAATGGCGGCTCCATTACCGTGGATGCAGCGGGCGACGGATTGGATGCGAACGGTTCGATCGTCATGACCGGCGGCAATGTAACCGTGAACGGTCCGACCGCGAGCAACAACGGCTCTCTGGACTATGACGGCACCTTCGAACTGAGCGGGGGCTTCCTGGTCGCAGCGGGAAGCGCCGGCATGGCGGCGGCACCTTCGGAGTCGTCCGGCCAATTGTCCTTGCTAATGAAGTACTCCCAGTCTCAAAAGGCGGGCAGTACGGTTGTACTGAAGGACGGCGACGGGAACGTCGTTGCGACATTCGCCCCGACCAAGGCTTATCAGTCGGTTGTCATCAGCTCGCCGGATTTGAATAAGGATACGACTTATACCCTCTACTCGGGCGATACGAAGGTGGTTGACTTCAAAATATCGAATGCCGTGACCTGGTTGTCCGAATCGGGCGTCACCGCCGCCGGCAGCGGGGGCCGTGGCGGCCCCGGAGGAAATCCCGGCATGGGCGGGGGTCGAACGAGACCTTAGGGCGGATTTATCGAAATAGAGCGAACCTACGACAAGCTGGCGGAACCCGCCAGCTTGTGTTCGTGTTTCATATGCTGTCGACCGAAGAAGGCTCTGACCGACTCAGGATCATTTCAGAAGCTTGCCCCGTATGCTGCGAATTTGCGACTTTATCGTGTTCAACGACTTGCTCAGCATCGTCGAGATTTCGGTGCGGTTGTACCCGCGTTCTTTGAGCTCGTGAATTTCGCGCTCCGAGGGGGTCAGCTGCATGAGTCGTATTTCTTCCCTCATCGCGCCGGCGGCATCGGGATGGATCGAAGACTCGCCGTCGAAAGCTTCCCGAATCGCCCGCGTGATATGATGGAAGTTCGACTTGCCGATGTAGTTGACCGCTCCGTTCTGAAACGCCTTCACAATGATTTCTTTCTCCGTTAACGAAGTCAATATAATAATTTTCAATTCGGATTGTCTCGCCAGCATCAATTCCTTCGTCGCGTCCAGCCCGTCCAAGCGGTTTTCCGATAAGTTGATGTCCATGAGCACGACATCCATCCCGATAGTAGCCGCCGCTTCCAACGCTTCTTGTCCGGTGGCCGCAGCCGCGACAACCTCGATGTCGGGCTCCTTGCCGAGATCCTCCGTCAGTCTTTCCCGCCAGAAAGGATCGTCCTCCACCAGCATGACCCGTATGGACTGCGTCATCCGTACACTTCCTCTCAATAAACGCCGCTCCGCATCTGCCCGAGCCGCTCTGCCGCCGCCGTTGCCGTGCGCACCCGCTTGGCCGGAAACCGAAGCTCCATCCATGTTCCCGCACCCGGATTCGTCTCGATCAGCCGGATGCTCCCTCCGTGCTTTTGCATAACTCCGTAGCAATAATTGAGTCCGAGACCATAGTTCGAACTCCCTTTCTTCGTCGTGAAGAAGGGATCGAATATTTTTGCGGCGCTTTCCTTCGGTATTCCCGAGCCGTTGTCTCTCACCCAGACGAGAACTTCTTTCTTGTCGTTCAGAAGCGACAACGTCAGCTTGCCTTTGCCCGGTTCCATCGCATCGATGGCGTTGCCCAGCATATTGCCCAGCACTTCACGGATATGCCCGGCATCGCACAGCACGACGGGATCCGACTGGATATCCCTGGATAGATGAATCCGATTATGCGCCAAGATCGGCTCCAATGTCTGAACGCTGTAATCGAGCAGGGCGGAGAGCCGGTGCTCCTGTTCATGAAGGACGATCTCGTCGGTTTTTTCCTTGATCCGGTTCATCATGCCCAGAATGTGCCCGGTCACCCTATCCAGACTTTCCAGATCATGAAGCATAACTTCCTTGTCGTCGTTCGCCGCCGCCGTACGCATGCGGCTGCTGAGGTAATTGATCTTCTGAATTTCGTTTTTGATCGTATGGTTGAGAATGAGCGCCCCTTTGGTCAAATTTTTCATCGAATAATCGAGCTTCTGCCGCTCGATCCGCAGCTTGATGCCCATAAAGCCGTATTTCATCGAATAGAAGACGAACAACGCTACGAAGACGAGCGAGATCAGGAAGTTGTACTGCCACAAGTTGTTGCCGTTGATTTGCAGACCGTCCCGCGCGATGTAAAAATAGTTCATACCCAAGTAATCCGTCCCATACAAGAAGCTGATGCACACCATGAGAGCCATGGAGGTGCGGAAGCTGTTCTTCCGATACGAGGGATGCTTCTCCGTCGAATAGCGTATCCAGTAGATGGAAATACCCGCGGCGAAGTACACGCCGGACAGGATCCGGAACAGCGGATGGCCAAGCTGCAGCTCGGGATACAAGGGAGGCACGGCGACCAAATAAATCACGATCGGCAGCGCTGCCGCGAGGCTAAACAGGAACAGGGCGCCTCTACGGAATATGCGGGAGAATACGAGTGCGCACATCAGGTGAAGGTACGGCAAAAAATGATATTCGATTCCCCACGCTATCATCGTGAACAGCCTGACGGCTTCAATGTTTTCAGGAGCGAAAGAAGCTGACGAACGCATCCACGGCAATAGGAGGACGTTCAGGACGACGGAGAAGCTGGCGAAGCCCGTTACGAACAGAAATACGCTGAACCAGCGGACATGCGCGTTCCGCGGATTATGGACGAGCATGATCGTGCCCAACGTCCACAACGATACAAAAATGGTGCAATACAAGAGAACCATCACAAGCCTCCAACTCGAACGGGTGGAACATGTACAACCTTATGCAGAAGCCGCAGCTTCATTTCGATTTCTTTGCAACCTACAGCTCATTATACCTCAGCATTCTCATTTTATGGAAGGAATAAAGCGCGTTCCCCATACGCGGGGTGAGAAAAGTTCATCCTCCTCCGCAAAGAAGTCCGGCAGTATAATAAACGACGTATCAGGTGCCAATTATGAAAGGGGAACGATTCTACAATGATCACCATTCCAAAAAACGGGCTTCGGCTGTTGTCTATTGTTATCGCCGTCGTAGTATTCCTGCAAAGCGCCGGGGGGTTCGTCCCGGCTGGCCGAGCGTATGCGGGGGCATCGTTCGAAGCTTCGGTCGAAGCCTCGCCAAGCGCTGTTCAAGCGGGAGCAATTGCCGCCATTAACGTGTTCGTCACGTCTTCCGCGGATACATCGCTGCTTGTAGATGTGGAAATTTTCGATGCGTCGCTTAAAAAAGTACATCAAGTATTCGTCGATAACGTCAAGGCGAAGGCGGGGGAGAAAACGACCGTCCCCTTCACATGGAGCGTGCCCGCCGGCTTGCCGGAAGGCAAATACATCGTCAGCTTCGGGCTGTTCGGCGCCGGCTGGAGCGCCATGTACGACTGGTATGCGGGGGCCGCTTCCTTGACGGTCATGAAAGGAACGCCGACCATAAGCTTTGCGAGCAGCTCCGCCGCTTCCCCTGCAGCCGTTGAGCCCGGAGGAAGCGTCACGGTGTCGACGACCGTAACGGCCGCCACGTATAGCGGCGCGCTTATTGAAATCGGCATGATCGGGCCCGACGGCTCGAACATTTGGACGCGACCGTTCCATGAGACGTTCCAGGCGAACGAGTCCAAACCGCTGCTCGCAAGCTGGACCGTTCCGGTCGATGCGCCGAGGGGAACGTATCAAGTGGAGGTCGGCATCTATAAGCCCGACCGTACCGAAACATACAGTCTGAACCGGACAGCCGTCCGTTTTACGGTAGGCGGCGAGCCGCAGCCCCCGTTGCCGGCACCGTCCCGGTTGAAGGCGGAGGCCGCCGAAACGTCGATATCGTTAACGTGGGACCCGGTAGAGGGAGCAACGCGTTACGAGCTTGACGCGGACGGAACGATCATCCCGCTTGCCTCGGCAGCCTATGCCCACACGGGACTGCAGCCCGATACGGCGCATATGTACAAGGTGAGGGCGGGCAACGCCTCCGTAACGGGCGACTGGAGCCCGGTCGTCACGGCGAAAACGACGGCGGCCGTAAATACGCCGGCGATCCGGGTCAGCCTGGAAACGAGCGAAAGCTTGAATACTCAAATGCCGACCGTCGCCTTCAAGCTGGAGAACGCGAGCACAACAGCAGTGCCTTTACAAAACGTCAAAGCCAGGTACTATTTTACTCTGGATGAGGAAGCACCGCTTTCCGTCGACTTCTGGAGCACGGTCGCGAAGCAGAACGTGACGACGAAGTTCGTCAAGATGCCGATTCCTTCGGCCGCGGCCGACCATTATCTGGAGCTCGGCTTCACGGATCAGGCAGGGACATTGAACGCAGGGTCCTATGCCACGGTATCCACTTGGTTTCATAAAACGAATTGGCAATCGTTCGACCAGAAGAACGACTACTCGTACTTGCAAGCGCCAAGCTACACATATGCGGAGAAGTCGCCGGGATACGTATCCGGTCAGCTCGCATGGGGCATCGAGCCGGTCCTGTCGGATATGCCCGCATTCCCGGACAACATCAGGGCGTCGTCGGCCGACACGTCCATCACCGTAACGTGGGACCCGGTTGAAGGCGCGACTGGCTACGAGATCGTCGCCGACGGAACGGCCGCGGTGGTGGCAGGTTCTGTCTTTACCCATGAATGGCTCCGTACGGGAACGAAGCATCTCTACAAAGTAAGAGCCATAAAAGGCGACAAATACAGCGTATGGAGCTCCTTGCTGACCGCCAGAACGAACGGAGAGCAACTATTGCCCGCGCCGGGCAACGCGAGGGCGGAACGTTTCGAAACGTCCATACAAATTACGTGGGCTGCACTGGAGGAGGAGATTACCGGCTACGATATCGAAGTCGACGGCTCCGTTCAATCGATCGGTACCGCTCTCGGCTACACCCATGCCGGGCTGGCAAAGGGCAGCCTGCACACGTACCGGGTCAGAGCGAAGGACGGCGCGACGCTGGGACCGTGGAGCGAGATGATGAAGCTTGCTACCGTCAACGTTCCGACAGGTCCGTTCACGGTCAATTTCACCGTCAATTCCGCGGCTGAGCGGGCACTGATCAGCCCGTACATTTATGGAACGAACGATGAATTGACCGGCTTGGAAAACTGGACCTCCTTCCGGATTGGAGGCAACCGGATGACTACGTACAACTGGGAAAATAACGCCTCCAACGCGGGCAAGGACGACGGCTGGCGCAGCGACGGATACGTCCCTTGGTTTTTCGGAAATATTATGGATCGCGCCCTGTGGAGCGTTCCGGGCATCGGCACGACCGCTTTCCATGACCGTTCTCTCGCCAGGGGCGCCTATACGCTGATCACATTGCAAACGGCCGGCTATGTGGCTGCGGACAGAAACGACACCGCCGTGACCGAGACGGCTCCGAACGCCAGATGGGCGGAGGTGAAGCCGGCCAAAGGCTCGCCGTTCAGCCTGACGCCGGATTTGAACGACAATGCCGTCTACATGGATGAATTCGTCAACCTGCTGGTGAACAAGTACGGGCCGGCTTCCTCGGCGACCGGCATCAAAGGGATGGAGATCGACAACGAGCCGGGGCTGTGGGCGGAAAACCACAAGTATGTGCATCCCGTCCAGACGAGCGGCGTCGAGGTGTTGAACAAATCGGTCGCGCTGGCGAAAGCGGTGAAAAACGTAGATCCGGCCGTCGAGTTGTTCGGACCCGTGTCGTATGGGTTCAGCGAATATTTGATGATGGACAACAAGGCGGAGTGGGAGACGATCAAAGGCGGCTACAGCTGGTATATGGACTACTATCTGGATAAATTGCGCGCGGAATCGGCGAAAGAAGGCCGCAGGCTGCTCGACGTGCTCGACCTTCATTGGTACCCGGAAGCGACGGGAGGGGGCGTCCGTATTTCCGATCCGTGGACGGCCAACAACCTGGAGACGCACAAAGCCCGGGTGCAAGCGCCGCGATCGTTATGGGACCCGAGCTATAAGGAAAACAGCTGGATCGGCGACCATTACAGCTCGTTCCTTCCGCTTATTCCGCGACTGAAGCAATCGATCGGCACGTATAACCCCGGAACGAAGCTGGCCTTTACCGAATACAACTACGGAGGGGAAGACCACATATCGGGCGGCATCGCCATGGCGGACGTACTCGGCGTGTTCGGCAAGCAAGGGGTGTACATGGCGAACTATTGGAAAATGGTGGCGCCGGAGAAAACGGCCTACTCGACGGCAGCGGCCCGAATATACAACAATTACGACGGCCATAACGGCAAATTCGGCGATACTTCGGTGCAAGCCGAAACGACCGACGTGGAGAACAGCTCCATCTACGGCTCGATGTTCGAGGACGGAGACGGCAGCCTGCATCTGATCGTCATGAACAAAAATTTCGACTACGAGATGAACGCGGTGTTCCGCATCGAAGGAGCCGAAGCTTACAAGTCCGCCCGAGTATGGGCCTATGACAGCGAAAGTCCGATTATCGGCGAACGGACGGGCATCGCTTCGATCGAGGGCAACCGGTTCGAGTTGACCCTTCCGAAACTGACGGTGGCGCATATCGTGCTTAGCCGGCAATAAAACGGGAATACCCCTGCCTATCCGATTCGGATAGGCAGGGGTATCGTTGCATGACGGCGATAATCCGCCGCGGCTTAGGCGTGAACGAGCGAGCTCACGTATTCGGGCAGCTCGCGGTCGATAACTTGGCGAACCTGCGCGATTTTCCATCGGAGATGCTCCGGGTCCGTCATATACTCCATCGAAGGCTCCCAACCGAGGCGGGAATCGGCATCCGTCAGCGGGATCGTCGCTTCCGCATTGGCGATTTCCAGCTCGGCGAGACGCGCCATGCTCGCGGCAATCGATTCGGCTTGCCGGGGATCCTGTTCCTGCAGCAGACTCTGCTTCAGCTTCCACCATTGCTTCGTGTGAATAGCCGTTTGCACGCAGCGGAATATGAAACGGTTCAGTCCGAGCAGCAGGTTGGCATCGGCCAGCTTGCTCTCCGGAATTGATGCGATCGCTTGCTCCAAGGCGTCATTGCCTTGGCGCCACAGGTCGGCCATTTTCTCCAGGTTGGCGATTTCCACATTGACTCGCAAATTGTTCTCATGATCGGTTCTGGGGCTGTAGGCCGTAGTCACGATCCGGTTGTTGCTGCCGAAATGGGCGTACCACGCTTGCGGGATATAAGCCGGCTCCCGGAATACGAGCGGATAGGACGGACCGACCCGAAACGGTCCGTACTGGTCGTAATTGGTCGGGATGTAGTGCCGGATGCCCTCGCTCCAATGCCGCCATGCCTCCAGCACGAGAGGTACCGCTTCCTCGCTGAAATCCCGCTTCGCGACGGCCGCGAACGTTTCCTCGGCGGAGGGGCTCGGGCTCCAGTACGCCCATTTGGTCAAGTCGGTGACAAAAGACGGCCACCAGCCGAAGTGGTGGGACTCCATAAGTCCCGCCAGTCCCCAGTCGTCATGGGCTTGACGAAGGCCTGCATGACGCCGCGCCCACTGGTAAGGGATCGGCTCATAAGGGATGACGCCGATATCCCAGGTCAATCCGCCGGTATTGGCCATCGTATACAGCCGGATGCCCCGTTCATGGGCGGCTTTCGCCTCGCTGGCGAAGTATACGCCCGGACCCGCGAAGGAAGCGGTATAATCGACGCACGTATGGATGACGCCGTCGCGGTCGAACTTCTCGAACATTTCGAACGTAGCCATCAGCGTGATGTCCGTAGGCAGCGAACGGATGAGCTTCAAGCGTTCTTCCTCGGGAGCATAGCCCCAGTTGTACGTCCAGAAGACGATATCGAGCTCGGGATTATGCTTGCGGGTCACCTTCTTGATCATGTCCAGCCATTGCGGATAGTCGGTACACGGCCACCAGCCCGGAGAAGGCTTCGTTCTCGGTTTGTCCTTCGGCCATTCCAAACGGAGGACTCCCGTCGTGTTCGGATCTTTGCTCGGGAATTCGCACGACTCCCCTACGAAAATAATGCCCTTGAAGCGGGGATATTGCTGCATGATCCGCCCGTACGTGCCGTCGTAGTAAGCTTCGGCATCCGGGTCGTCGGGATGCTTTTTGCTCTGCAAATAGCTGTACATATATACGTCCAGTCCGTGCAGGGCGGCGCGATCGATCACGTAATTAAAATCCAGGTAGCCGAAAGGCGTCTGGTCGATATCCTTCACAAAGACGAGAATCGCGTCGATGCCGGCATGAGCCATGGCGTTCAGATGCGCATCCGGATAGACGTCCAGACCCCAACCGGAATGGATCATGCGCGGAGAGAATACCGGCTCGCGAACCGTATCCTGCTGCTTGATGAAGGGAGCTTCGCGCAAATTCATCAAGTCTTCCAGGAAATAGCTTCCTTGTCCGACACCGCGCTCATCGCATCCGCAGATGACGATGCTGTCGCTTTCCGCTACGATCCGGTAGCTGCGCGCCGCCGTCAAGCTTTCGCCGTATCCGGGCAGGTCCCCCTTCTCGGCCAGCACGATAACCCGTTTCCCGTTTTCCGCCGCATCGCTTACATTCGGAATCCGCAGAAGCCGCAACGAACAGTTCATGCTCGTAAAGAAGTAGTCCTGCAAATCCTTGGCGACGTGGATAACGAGCGGTGTCGCTTTCTCGCTGATGACGATTTGCCATTCGTCGTCGACCCGGCATTCATCCGTTTCCGGCAGCAGCTCCGGGTTGCGGCGGTTCGGCTTATGAACCTCCTCCAGCCGGTTGCGGAACTCGTAATTTCGTTCTCCCATTGGATCCTCCCGTGCAGGCGAATCGCTCCCTGCCCATCATTTGTAGTTGAAGCTTTGGCTTGCATAAGTGAATCGGCCCATCGCTTAAAGCGCTTTCTCGAATATCCCGGACTAGAAGGATCACCCCCTATAGTACAGCGTTTCGCAAATGCGGAGCTGGTGCCGCCAACGGTTCGTAACCGTCGTTCCCGCCGGGCGACCTTCACCGTCGCGATTGCGTGACGACTCTCCGCGAAGGGAACGGATTACTGAAACGCAGTACTAGCCGATGGATTGGATGCATCAAATAATATATTTACTATATCATATATAATAATGGAGTGTGAAGATTCTTTATTGCTGATTCTCGCCACCAGGAACGCAAACGAGGAAGGAGAGCCCTTCCTCGTTTGCTGCGAATTAAATATGAACGACCACTTGATCCTCTTCGACGGAAGTATCGAACCTCTCTACGGATACCTCGCAACACTTCTTGCGCATGGCCGGATCCACGATCATACGGCCCGTCTTAATATCGAATTCCCATTGATGCCACGGACAGCGTACGATTTCTCCCGTTCGCTCGTGCTCGTAGCGGCCTGCCGCGGAGGAGACGATGAGCGGTCTAGTCTGTCCTTTGCACAGCTCGGCCCCTTGGTGCGGGCATACGTTGCGAAGCGAATAAAACCGTCCGTCGATATTATATGCGCCGATACTTCGTCCGCCCGTTTCCCCAGCTTGTTGGAGCCAGGCGGTATTTCCGCAATTTGGCTACGATGTGCCTTTGCTGTCCGGCCGTTCGGTTTATTTTTCTGCGTCATAACGGGTTGACCTCTCTTTCCCGGTTGGCAGCCGACTGATTCCGAGCAGCGGGTGCTGCTTGGGAATGGTTATCGAACCGCAGAACCGGTCGTCCCAAAAAAAATGGTAGCGTTTTCAAAAATCGAAGAATTACTAATAAAAACGAACGATCACCAATCGTAACCCGCATTTGTTCCCATTACAATAAAGGGGAATCCGGATTCGGAAAGACGAAAGAGGCATAAAAAATATTTCATTTTCGGGGGGAAACATGAATATTTTACGAAGCTGTGCGATGTTGGCGCTCCTAGCCACGGGCGGGGCGATTTTGGCGGCATGCGGCTCGGGCGGCGGCAGTGGGGACCTGGGCGCTGCGAAGGAAACGACGGAAAAGCCGATCGAGCTTGTCTTTCATGCGGGACAGAGCAACTGGACCGAGGACATGTTCTGGGCGCTATACGGCAACCCGATCAAGAAGAAATTTCCGCATATTACCCCAAAATTCATTCAAGTGTCCGGATCGAAGATCACGCTTGGCGATTTGATCGCAGCCGGAGATCAGATCGATCTCATGCTCGTCACCACGTCGGGTACGGCCGACAACATTTTGAAGTACGGGCTGGAATACGACATTTCCGGTCTGATTAAAGAGAGCAAATTCGACTTGAACCGGTTCGACCCGTCCATTGTCAATATGCAGCGGGATATCGCCAAGGGCGGCATGTACGGATTGCCGGTGTTCGTGCAGATCCCGTTTATGCTCTACAACCGCGATTTGTTCGACAAGTTTGCCGTCGGTTATCCCAAGATGGGCATGACCTGGGACGAAACGTATGACCTCGCGGTCAAGATGAGCCGTACGGAGGGCGGGAAAAAGTATTACGGACTCGGCACGAACATGACTTTCCATTTTAAAACGAGTCAAATTCCGTTGTCGCTGGTCGATCCGGCGACGAATAAGGCGCGCTCGGACGATAAGACGAAACGGGTGTTCGACAATTTCGTCCGATTTTTCAAAATTCCGAGCTATGAAGCGAATGCGGCCATGAGTAAAGGCGGAGAGCTGGAAAATATGTTTTTCAAGGATCAGACGCTTGCGATGTACCCGCATTTCACGAACGTGTCCAGAAGACTGCCCGACAACTTGAACTGGGATGCCGTATCGCTGCCTTATTATTCCGATGCCAAGGGGGTGGCGCCCGCCGCGGATCCTTATTTCCTCTATATTATGGGGAACAGCAAATATAAAAAGCAGGCTTTCGAGGTAAGCGCTTACCTTACGACGGTGGAATCCCAAATCGAGCTGGCCAAGGAAGGGTTCACCCCCGTCATTAAAGATAAGGCGGTTCAGGACGCTTTCGGCAAAAACAACAAAAATTACGCGGGCAAAAACGTGTCGGCCTTCTTCCCGGAAAAGCTCGCACCGGCGCCGTCCTATTCGCGCTTTTACACGTTGGCAGACTCCAGTCTGCTCAATGCCTTCAGCAGCGTGGTGCTCGGCGCCAAAGATATGAATACGGCGCTCAGGGATTACGAGCAGGAAGCGAATAAAAAAATCGAAGAACAGATGGCCATGTCCAAATAACTGCGATAGGGAATGCACGGCATTCTCGACTGCCCATTTGTTGTCCGCTAAGATTCGGCCGAAAACCGAACAGCAGCTATGGGAAGGAAAACGGTTACTCTCTACGGCATTAGGAGGAACAGCGAACCCGAAGTCTCTATTTCTGAACTCAGGTTCGGTAACAGTGAAATGGAGTTCACTATTCGCCAAATTCGCCAATCCGGCAAACGATTAGCGCAATGAGTTTCAGTATTGGCGAACTTTGGTTCATAAACGCCGCTGCGATATCACGACGAGGCACACGCGATCTAAGATCCCATTGCCGGCCGACGCGTCTTGCGTTTGCCGGCAATGGTTTCTTTTTCGCTTCCGCGCTTAAGTGAGATGTTGAAGCTTTAGCGTATGGGACGGCGGATGGCCGACTATTTTTTTGTACATGTGATTGAAGTACGTAGGATCGCAGTAGCCGAGGGATTCGGAAATTTCTCCGATCGTCATGCTGTTGGTCAGGAGCAATTCCCGGGCGGCGGAGATGCGTACTTCGTGCATATACTCCACGGGCGTTCGTCCCGTCACTTCCTTGAATACGGTGGAGACGTAGGTCGGAGAACGGTCCACCGCCTGGGCCAGCTCGCTGAGCCGGAGCGGCTCGCGGTAACGCTGCACGATATATTGCTGGATGCGCAGGGCGAGACTGCGGCGGGAGGAGGAATGGGCGCCTCCGGACAGCTCGCGCTGGACGATGCCCAATATTTCGAACAGGATGCCGCGGGAAATGAGCTCGTAGCTCGGCATTTTGCCGAGCCAGCATTCGTTCAGCAGCGAAAACCGTTGCTTGAGATACTCATAGCCGAGCGGTCGGAAATGAATGTAAGGTTCCTGATGACTAGCCGGCAAATCCTCGGGCGATATATCCCTGAAATGGGCGGAATACATCTGGGAAGGATCCTTCAGGTCGCTTTCCGCCGAACGGGTGGAGCCTTGCGGGAAAAACAGCGCTTCGCCCTTGCCGACCCGGACGGTTCTGTCGCCAAATCGGTAAATGGCCACGCCTTTTACGACAAGGAGAAGGATATGATGCTTGGTCATCGTCAAGGGGACGATCCAGCTGCCTCCCACGCCCGGCTGGAATGCGATGTTATCGATCTTCATCCGAGTATGCCTCCTTCTGTATGGACCGAAATCGAAGAATTACTAATATAACGATATGATTACCAATCGTATTACTAAATGAATCCCATTACAATAAAAATGTGAAGACAATCGGCATAACATAACGAATCAGCAAGGCAATCCGAAGGGAGAATCAGGAGGCTCCGTCCGGAGGCCAGGCACAAATTTTTTTGCGATAATGCCAAAAAACCGGATAACTTATAGAGCGGAGGGGTAGGAATGGCGATCCATTATGTAGCCGAAGCCGCCGAGATCGAAGAAGGCAAAAGGATCATCGTGGATGTGGAGGGCAGATCGATCGGGGTGTACCGTGTAGGGGGCGAATTGTACGCTCTGCACAACCGATGCCCGCATGAAGGCGCTCCGTTGTGCAAAGGCCCTATTTGCGGAACGACTTTGCCGTCGGGCGTATACGAATATGAATATGGCCGCAGCGGCGAGCTCGTCCGCTGTCCGTGGCACGGCTGGGAGTTCGAGATCAAAACCGGCAAATCGGTTTTCAGCGACAAGGTGCGGACGCGCAGCTACAAGGTGCAGGTTGACGAAGGCAAAGTAGGGATCGTGATCTAACACACGGGAGGCGAGTAGAATTTACCGGAAAGCGGATGTAGTCGTTATAGGAGGGACCCCGAGCGGGATAGCTTGTGCTGTGCGATGTGCCGGGGAAGGGCTGAATGTGATTTTGGTCAACCTCACCGATCACTTGGGCGGCGTGATGGGCTCGGGGCTTGGTGTGACGGACACACTCTACGACGGGTTCCGTGCGCCGATCTATGAAACGTTTATTCAGTCCGTACGCGAGTACTATAAAAAATCATATGGCGAGAATTCCGAACAATACGCGGCTTGTTATTCCAAGCGGAAGCTACACTTCGAGCCGCATGTGGCCGAGCTTGTATTTACCCGTATGCTAGAAGCGGAAAGCCGGATTTCGGTATTGTACCGCTATTATCCGGTATCCGTCGAGCAGGTCCGCCGCAAGTTGACAGCTGTGACGATCCGGAGCTTTGACGATGGGGCTCCGATCCGGCTGGAAGCAGACGCATTCGTCGATGCGAGCCATGAGGGAGATCTTGCCGCTGCTGCGGGAGTGGAAATGAGAGCCGGCAGGGAGAGCCGCGGGGAGTACGACGAGCCTCACGCAGGGAAAATATTTACTCAAACCGGTGGCGGCAAATATCCGCGAGATGCGGTCGAGGGGCTGCTGAATTTGGAGCCTTTCGCAGGCACTACGCAGCAAATTTTCTCAGGCAGCACCGGAGAAGGAGATAACGCATTTCAAGCTTATAATTTTCGCGTATGCTTGACATGCAATCCCGTTAACCGGGTATATCCGTCGAAACCGGACTCCTATGACAAAACCCTTTACCTGGGAATCGTAGAGAAGCCGGAAGACAACCGCGGCCGCACTCATGTTCTGAGAACCCATCTGATGCTGGGCGACGGCAGCTGGCGGTTGAAAAGCCATATTCCCAACGACAAATTGACTTGGAACGACCCTTTATTGCTGGGCGCTCAGCTCGAGTATCCGAACGCCGGCTGGGAGCGCCGAAAGGAGATCATTCGCGAGCATGCGGACTTTGCATTAGGCATGTTGTACTTCCTGCAAAACGATGAAGCTGTGGGACCGGATGTTCGGCAAGAAGCGCTGCGATGGGGGCTGCCCAAGGACGAATTTATCGATAATGGACATTTTCCGTACGAGCTGTTGGTGCGCGAAGGGCGGCGGATGGTCGGACGTTACACCTTCACGGAGCATGACGGGATTCTTGCGTCCGGTCTGAACCGGGCACCGGTTCATTCCGATTCCATAGGTATCGCCGAATGGCCCATTAGCTCGCATGATTGCACGGCCGACAGACGACCGGGAAGCAGCAACGACGGCGTGCTGATGTTGTCCGAATCTACGAGACCTTCCCAAATTCCTTACCGTTCGCTGCTGCCCCAAAATGTGGATAACCTGCTGGTGACGATCTGCTTGTCCTGCTCGCATATCGGATGGGGCACCCTTCGGCTCGAGCCCGTGTTCATGCACTTGGGAGAATCTGCGGCGTATGCGATTGCTTTGGCCGCCGGGCAGGGGATCCCGCCTGGAAAGCTTGATGCGGATAAATTGGTGCGCAAATTGGCGGAGAACCAAGTGATGGTCAGCTTTTTTAATGAATTCGATATGGCGACCCGGCACAATTGGGTTCCTGCGGTACAATATTTCGGTACGAAAGGCTTCTTTGCCGATTACGATGCGAAGCCTGAGGAGATCCTTGACCGGCATACGTTCAGCATATGGGCGGGCGCATTCGGCAGCTTGCTCGCGGGCAGCCCGAATCCGTTGGAAACGGCCCGGAAGCTGCACCGAGAGCGGGAACGATCACGTGATGCCGAGCCTGTGAATCGTATTGAATTTCACCGAATGATCGAAGATGAGCTGGTTATCCGCGGTTTTCAGGGTCTACAGGCGCATCCTGATCAGAATGCTTCTACCCCGCTACGCAGAGGCGAGGCATGCTTCATGCTGTACAGACTGTTATTGGCAATTCCAAACTAGGTGCTTCTGCGAGGTGATGGCGGGGATGCCGAAAGAACGGGGATTTGACCTGCAAGCGGAGCATAAGCCGTTCGCAAGCGGAGCTATAGCTTGCTCCCTTGCAGCAGCTGCCGCCGCATCCACTCGTTGGCGACAACGGCATCGCCGTCGGTGTTCAACTGTTCGTACAGCCGGCGCCGCAGCTCCTTGACGAGCCCGGCGTGTGCGGAATCGCCGACCTTGTTGTCCAGCTCGGCGGGGTCTGCCGCAAGATCGTACAGCTCATCCGTATCCGTCAAATTCCATACATACTTCCATTCGTTCGTGCGGATCATGCGCTGCGTGTACAATCCGAATTGCTGACCGTTATAGGAGGCTATGACCGCATCACGCCATTCGGTCGCATCCGACGCCCCCGAGAGTAGCGGGGCCAGTGACCGGCCTTGCAAATTTCCCGGATCGTGCGATTGAAGTCCGAGCAGCTCCAGCAGGGTAGGGGGCAAATCGAGAAAGCTGTATACGAACCGGCTGCACGTCGTCCCCCGACCGGCAAGCTCCGGATATCGGATCATTAGCGGCACATGAACGACATCGTCGTATAAAACGTAATGTTTGTCCATCATGCGGTGGGAGCCGCACATATCGCCATGATCGGCGGTGAAGATGACGATCGTATTGTCCGCTTCGCCCAGCCGGTCCAATGCCTGCAGCACGATGCCGACCGCTTCGTCCATTTGGCTGATGACGCCGTAATACCGGGCCACTACAGGAGACCAATCGTCCCACGTAAACGTCTCGACGCCCCAGTTGTACAGCTGCTGCCGCTGGATATACGGCTTCCCGGCAAACGTATCGCGAAATCCGTTCCACTCGGGAACGCTTTCAGGAGCGTACATGTCGGCGAATCGTCCGGAAGGACGGCAAGGCAGATGCGGCTCCGGAAAGTGCAGCGCCATATGCCAAGGGGAGCCGGCCGATTGAAGCCGCTCCATCGCCTCGACGGCGCGAGCCGCCAACCAATGCGTCTGCGAATGCTCGACGGGGATCGGATTCGGCTCGCCGAAATAGCCGTTCGCAAACTTCGCATCGGGATAGCTGCTTTTCGCGAATCGCCCGTAGTCCGCTTCTCCGATGTAGGAACCGTAGCCGAAAGCGGTAGGATCGAGAGTCGGGTGAACGCCCCATTTGCCGAGAAAAGCCGAAGCGTAACCATGCTCGGCCAACGTTCTGGCCCAACAATAATGGCGCGGCTCGAGAGAGGCGACGGGAAGAGCGCCGTTGAAGTTCCATAGCGCTCCGAACGTTTCCGCTCTTCTGCCGTTCAGGAGAGATTGTCTGGCCGGCCCGCATACCGGAATATGCGAATATGCGGCGGAGAAGACGGTGCCTTGCGACGCCAGCAAGTCCAGATTGGGAGTTCGGACCGGGTATTTGCCGCTGGAGCCGATACAATCGTAGCGAAGCTGGTCGGCCGTAATCAACAAGACGTTCGGCGGATTATCTCTCATGTCCGTGATCATCCTTTCCTGCGAGCATACGGCTCATTTTCCCGCGCGGAGCGCTTTGTCCAGATCGAGCCCTTGGCGGTATTGACTGGGCGGGCAGCCCACATGTCTCAGAAACAGCCGGCTGAAAAACGAAGGATCGTCATAACCGACCTGCGTTGCGACGGTAATCACTTTTTCGTCCGATTCGACGAGCAGATGCTTGGCCCGTTCGATCCGGATTCCGTGCAGCACGTCGATGACGCTTCTGTCGAACTCCTGTCTCATGAGACGGTTCAGCTGGCGGATGCCGACATTGAATAAGCCGGCCAGCGATTCCAGCGTAATTTTTTTGTCATAGTTGCGTTCCATGTAGCCGTAGATGCGCCTTGCCGTTATTTCGCGCTCCAATTGCCGCGGAGAAGGAGCGGCGCCGCGGTTGCGCATTAGCGTGTAGTAGCGGGAGAGGAGGACCAGCAGCTCGACCATCTGCAGCCGGATAATCGTCGTATAGCCCGGTCCCCGATTGCCGAGCTCCCGGATCATGCTGTCGAGCAGAACGAGGACGGCGACCGCATCTTGGCCGTGCAAATTCAGATGATGATTGAAGCGGACGTTCGGCTTCATGAACGGATGCACGTAGAAATAGTCCATCGAGGACGTAATTTCCAGCTCCTTCAGAAGCGCATCGGGAATGAAGGACGGCATGAATAAACAGTTGACGATTTCGAGCTGCTCCCCCTTCGACACGGAGTAGGCATGCGTCTCGCCGGGATTGATAATATATACGTCTCCGGCTCCGATTTCATATTCCGTGCCTTCGAATATATGGATGCCTTCGCCGCGTACGACATAGACGAGCTCGACGAATTCGTGCCCATGCTCGGGAATCGCCGCTTGGTTAATCCGCGTTATCCAGAACGGAAACTCATCCTTCATTAAAGTGCTGCTCCTGATCATCGACTTCATCCGCTTCCCACTCCTCGCCAATGACTCCGTTTGTTCCGGTCGAAATTTGACGTTATTCCAGAAGGTTATCCATGACTGCGCAATGCCGTATCGAATCGTTCCCGACGCGGGTCCAGACGCCAATCGTCCCAGCTCATGCCCGTCGAAGCGAGAATTTGCTCGATTCTTCTGCGGAACGGCAGCCCGGCCTGCTGCAGCTGCTGCTCCATAGGGTCGGGCCGTCCCGCGAGCTTGCCGGATACCCACTCCATAAGCTGCCGTTCCAGCCTCGCGGCAAGCTCGGGCTGCGACTCGGCCAAATTGACGGTCTCGCCCGGATCGTCCCGCAAATCGTACAATTCCGTATCCGGCCGGACGAACGGTCCGGAATCGTAGGTGCGGATCAGCTTGTAACGGTCGGTCCGGATGCCCCGCGCCGCCTGCCAAGCGCATTCGCTCAAATAAATCGTATCGTGCGTACGGTCGGTCCGGCCTTCGATCGCCGGCCATAGGCTCTTGCCGTCGAGCCCGGTCGGGTCCGCAAGCTTGCCCGGGTCGATCCCCCGCGGATTTTCGCGACGCACCGCTTCCAATATCGTCGGCAGCAGGTCGACTTGCTGCACGAATCCCGGAACTCTGCGTCCTTCCGGCATACGGCCCGGCCATCTCATCATAATCGGGACGTGCACGGTCGGTTCGTACAAGCCGCAATGATCCCAATAAATGTCGTGCTCGGTCAAGCTTTCCCCGTGGTCCCCGAACAGGATGACTAACGTGTCCTCGCGAATGCCGAGCTTCTCCAAGTGGCGGTCCAAGTCTTGAAGCCGGTCGTCCAAATAGCGGATTTCCGCGTCATAGAGCGCATCGTAATAATCGCTGTCGGTAACCGGGCCGAGCAGATCGTAATGATGATGCTTGAAGAACGGGTACGCCAGATGGTTGTAAGCCCGTTCCATGCTCGTGTTGGCGCGGTCGAACGGGTCCCGTCCTCTTGGGTAAAACTGCGGCACGTACGATTCGGGCGGCAAATACGGCGTATGAGCATCCCAATAATGCAGGAACAGGAAAAACGATTCGTCCTTATGCTGCTCGAGCCACGGAAATGCCAGCTCGTTGACGGTCCGCCCGTCGATCCAACGGTTGCCGCCGACGCTGTTGATATAATACCGGTACCCTCTGGCAAACCATTCCTTCAATTGATACAAATTGTCGACGGCGGATGTCGCAAACCCCGACGATCGCAGCATGGTCGGAAGCCATGCCGTCGACTTCGGCAGATGCGTCAGCTCCGAGCCGTGCGATACGATCCCTGTCGTCAAACCGACTTTGCCGGTAAAGATCCCGGTATGCGCCACTTCGGTAGGAATGTCGGCCGCATAAGCGCGTTCGAACAATACCCCTTCGCGGGCCAGACGGTCCATGAAAGGGCTGGTCGGTTTCCCGTACCCGTATCCGCTTAACCGGGAAGCCCGAAGCGTGTCCAGCGAGATCAGAATGATTTTCATCCGGCTTCCTCCTAACGGGCGCTGGCGGCGTGCAAGCCCGGCCAAGACAGGATGGCGTTCGTATTGTCCGCAAGGGATGCGGTTGCCGTGCAAATCGTCATGTCGGGGCTGGGCGGCGTTTCATACGGATCGGATATTCCCGTAAAATGGTTCAGCTCGCCCCGCCTTGCTTTGGCGTACAGTCCTTTCACGTCGCGACGCTCGCATTCCTCCAAAGGGCACTGCACATAAATTTCCACGTAGCCGGGAAGCGTCCTGCGTGCATACTCTCTCATCTCGTGATAAGGGGTAATGGCCGATACGAGCACATCGACGCCATGCTTGGCCAGCAAGCCGGCCACGTAGACGATGCGCTTCACGTTCTCGAGCCGTTCCTCGCGGGTGAAGCCGAGTCCTTTGCATATCGTCCGGCGCAGCTCGTCGCCGTCGAGCAGCTCCGCGCGCCGTCCCTGCTCGAGCAGCCGGGCTTTCACGTATTCCGCGGTCGTCGTTTTCCCGGCTCCGGACAATCCGGTGAACCATAATACATTTCCATGTTCGATCATGTCGCCGATCCTCCGGAGTTATCATTGCCGTATGGTACGTCCACGGGAGCTCCGCCAAGCTGGTGCGAACGGATGGCCGCTTCGATGACTTCCTGCGCGGCCAGCGCATCCGCCCCGGAAGCTTCGATCTCGCCGGGGGCGTCGCCGGCCTTGATTTGCCCGACGAACCGGTTGATCCGCTGTTTGAACGTATCGTCGAAGCCCTGCATGCCTCCGAATATCGGATTGCGGAAAACGGTCAAATCGTTCGAATGATGAGGGTAGTATGTCATGCTCTCATAGACGTTGTCAATGACGAATCTGCCTACGTTTCCGGCCACCTCGCAATACTCGATCGGATGCTTCATCGACATGTCGTAGCTTCCGGTCAAATGCCCGACGGCGCCGGAAGCGAACTCCATATTTACCGATACGGTAGACCAGGCGAGACGACCGGGAGCTTTCGTCATAAACGACTGCACCCGCTTAATATCGCCCCCGAAATAGCGCAGAACGTCGATCGAGTGGGGATGCAGCGCGCGCATATGGAGCCATTCCGTATCGTCCTGCGGATTGTTGATCGTCAGCCGCATATTGAGGAACAGGAGGGAGCCGAGCTTGCCGGCGCTCACGAGCTCCTTGGCCTTGTACGCGGCCGGGGCGAACCGGTGGTTCAGGTTGCATGCCAGGCGAACGCCCTTCTCGCGGGCGAATGCCACCATGCGTCTCGCCTCGTCGATCCGGTTCGAGATCGGCTTCTCGACAAGCACGTCTTTGCCGGCTTCGATCGCGGCCATGGCGGGCGCGAAGTGGTGGCTTCCCTTCTCGACGCCGGCCGTCGCCACGATGACGACATCGATCCGTTCTTTATCGAGCATGGCCGCAAGATCGGTATAGGCCGGGACGCCGAACTGCCGGCCGGCCGCTTCCGCCCGCTCCGGCAGCAAGTCGCATACGGCCGCGAGCTCGGTATCGGGGTGCTGCCGGTAAGTGCGGCAATGGATGCTGCCGATATGGTTGACGCCTATAACCGCCACTCTGATCATCGTGATCTTCCTTTCTGGTTTCGGGTCGGGCGGAGTCGGCTCGAGCCCCGAAATGGTATAAGAGTCTCCAATACCTTCTATGTGGGTGAGCTCAGCCGTTTTTCGCGAATAGGAGATGTTGGAGCAGAGTCCCAAGCATCTCCTATTCCGCGCGCCGGTGATTGTTTTATGAAAATTGCGGTCTCTGGAGGCTGTTATTTGTCATTATTTCTTGACGGCTTCCGCCTTTTTCTCCTGGAGCGAGCGTGCATTTACGATCGAGCCGATATGCATGGCGTCGTATGCTTCCTGCGAAGAGGTAAAGGTGACGCCTTTGCCGTGCCAGTTCAGGTTCGTGAAAATCGGATTCGTCCGTTTCGTCTGCTTCTCGCGCTTGGCGATATGGTCGTTCATCCGTTTCTCAAGGAATGCCGCGACCTCCGGTTCTTTCTCCGCCAGATTGACGTTCTCCTCCGGGTCCTGCACGAGATTGTACAGCTCGATCTCCGGCTTGAAGTGGAAGTCCGGCTCGAGCGCGCGGATCAGCTTCCATTCCGGCGTGCGCCAGCCGTGCTTGCGCATCCATGTGCATTCGGTAATGTAAAACTCGCTGATGCGGTCGTGCTGCTTTCCTTTGATCCAGTCGACCAGATTTTGCCCGTCGAACTTGATTTTGTTTTTGACCCCGAGCAGGTCGAGTACGGTCGGCATAATGTCCTGGATAAGCGACACGTCGGAGAACCGTTTGCCGGCCGGGACGACGCCGGGAAATTTGATGATGAGCGGGACGACGAGGGTGCAGTCGTACAAGCCGTGATGGTCGAAGTAGCAATCGTGCTCATACAGCGTCTCGCCGTGGTCGGACGTAATGACGATGAGCGTTTCTTCGGTCAGGCCGAGCGCCTCGAGCTTGGCGAACAGCGTTTGGATGCAGGCGTCCATATAGGCGATGGCTCCGTCGTATTGCGCGGATACGTAGTTAGAGTCCGTCACGCCTTCCGGTATCCACGATTTCAGGAAATCGGCGAACGGCTTGAAGCCATACACCGGCTCCATGGAGCGATTGTCCGGATCCTTCTCGTTCTCGCCATAGAAAGTCCGCTCATAAGGCTGCGGCGGCAAATAAGGCGAGTGCGGGTCCATATGCCGCAGGAACAGGAAAAACGGTTTGTCGTCCGCGGCAAGACGCTCCAGCTCGGGCACGGCCACTTGGTTCAAATTGTGCGCTTTCGGGGCGCGCCCGGTCTCGTCGGGATGCCACGACTCGTAGTTGAGATACGTTTGGAACCCGCGTGACGAGGGGTTACCCGTAAAGCCGATACATGTCGTATTGTAGCCGTTATCGCCCAATACTTCGGGCAGCGTCCTGACATGTCCGCCGAGCGGGCCTTGGTGCCGGAGCGCGACCACGTCCGTTCCGAAGACGTCCATCCCGGTCAGCATCGAGGCGTAAGCGGGGGTCGTCGGAATGCTCGGGCTGAAGTGCTGCTCGAACAACACGCCTTCGGCGGCGATTTTGTCCATGTGCGGTGTAGTCAAGCGGGAATAGCCGTAAGAGCTCATATGATCGCGGCGCAAACTATCGATGCCGAAAATGATTACGTTCGGTTTTTTCGCTGGCATTCGGATTCCTCCTCAAAGCTTTCATTATTGGGATGTATTGCAAAAGCCGGCGAACGATGCATCGAATTTCAATTCTCACATTCGCTGGCGAACAGTGAACCCGAATTGCTTATTTGTGAACCTCATTGCGCTATTTTGGACCATTTTTGGGCTAATCGCGGATTAGTTGATCGGTATTACCGGGCACCCAGCTTTTTCAGGCAGGCGTTCAAGTAGCCGTACGATTCGGCGGCTACGATCGACACCTGCGCCAGCGAATGATCGGGACCGGCGCCGATGACCTCCAATACGACCGGACCGCTGTAGCCGCCGTCCACCATCGCCTTGCAGTAGCCGAACAGGTCGATGTCGCCGCGTCCGCACGCCTGCAGCTCGATCGGCCCGGGGCCTTTCTCCCGGCCCTTGCAGTCGCGGATGTGCACATGTCTCACCCGGCCGAGCACGGCCGGAAGCGCCTCCTCGGCATTCTCGCCCGCGCGGTGAATATGGCTCGGGTCCATATCGATGCCGAACGCGGCAGAAGAGATGGCCTCCATCGCCCTAAGCGTAGTGGGCGTATTATAAATGGCGTTGCCGACGTGCGCCTTCACGCACAGCGTAACCCCGTAGGAAGCGGCTCGCTCCGAGAGCCTGGACAGCTTGTCGATCGACGCGACCACGTCCTGCTCGACGCCGAGCTTTCCGCCGGGGCCGACGTTGATGACGGGAATGCCGATCTCGGCAGCCGCCTCGAAAGCGGGCAGCAGCCTTTCCTCGCTCAAGGAAGCGACCTCCGTCGACAAAAACGCGAGCCCGTTTTCTTGCACGATCGATTGCAGCTCGCCCTTCTGCTCCTTCCATCGGCTTAAATCGAGATGCTCGCACATGCCTTGGATAGCGGCAATCTCGACGCCGTCGTATCCGCACAGCGCGATCTGCTTCGCCGCCTCGGCAAAGCTGAAGTGCTTGAACAGCACGGAGTTTACGCCTAGCTTGATCATCGTCTCGGTTCCTCCATTACTCCATGATAGATGTGTTATTTCATATAAAGCGGGTCCCCGTGCAGCGGCGGCAGCGGATGTGGCCTGACCGTCTCGCCGCCTCGCTCGTAAGACTCGATTACGGCGAACGTGTATTCCAGCACGGCGAGAGCGTCCCGTCCGTTGGCGCGAAGCTGGTCGCGCGAAACGTTATTGGATATGTCCTCGAGAAACGCGTGCAGACGATTGTTGAACGTCCGTCCGAAATCGTTCGTCCCGTAGTCGGTCACTTCCGGCTTCGGCTGGACGCTGATGGCGGGCACGCCTTTTTCCGCTTTCCAGTACGACACTTTCTCCACGCAGTTCTCGATGCAGAACGTTCCTTTCGTGCCGGCCATTTCCAGACTCCACCAGCCGCCGAGCCCGTATACCGCATCGCCCCTTTGGCTGAGCAAATAGCCGACTCCGCCGTTCGCAAACTTCACGTGAATGCTGTTGATCGATACCATGACGTCGCCCGCGCTTCTCCGGAAGCCGGGACGGTCCGAAAACGTCTGGATATGGGTGATGTCCCCGCAAAAATGCCGCATCACGCTAAGGGGATGAGTCAGAAACGCCTTCATGTGAAAATAAGGATGGCCCTTGATCTTCGGCGAGCCCGCGAGAGCGTAATTGGCTTCTCCGCCGTTAAAGCCCATCTTGGCCAAGCAGTATACAAGCTCCCCGATGTCGCCGTTGTCGACGTACTGCTTCGCCTTCTCGGCCGGAGGGGTGAAGTAATGGTTCAAATTGCAGCCGAGATATACTTTCTGCTTATCCGCGAAGGCGACGAGCTCGCGCGCTTCTTTGACGTCATGGCAGATCGGTTTCTCGACCAGCACATGCTTGCCGTAGCCGACCGCTTCCATCGCGGGCTCGAAGTGCCAGCTGCCGTTGTCGATGCCGCCTGTCGTAATATCGACGATTTGCAGGTCGGGCTCGTTCTCGACCATATCCTTCAGGCTGTAATACGCCTTGACTCCGAATTTCTCCGCCGCGGCGTCCGCCCGCTCCTTGACTACGTCGCACACCGCAACCAGATCCGCAAGCTCGTCTTCCTTATAACAGGCCGCGTGGTTTTTACCGATGCCGTTCATGCCTACAATGCCGATTTTCAACGCCATATGTTACGTTTCCGGTCCATAAAGTCCGAAGACTGCCGGAAACTTCACCTGCCTTTCGTCTCCAATTAGAATAATTGATATCGCTTACAATTGGGCTATCATCGGATCATCCAACGTAACTCTGCGTCCTTGCCGCGCCGAAGCATAGCAGGCCAGCACCATCCTTAGCGACGTACGGCCTTCCTCCGCCGATGCCAGCGCGCCCCGCTCGCCCCGCACAAATCGGGCCAAAGGTTCTGCCAGCCCGCGAATGCGGAAACCGTGATTAGGCGGGCTCCCGATATCGCTTGCCGTCCAAGCGCCGGTCGCGACATCGAACCGCTTAAGTCCCGCGCCTTCGCCCGGACGAGGGACATTGCAGCTCGTCGCGTCGCCGTAATTTTGCACGATCGTGCCCCGTTCGCAAACGATTTCCGTCGTATTTTCCGCGGCATTGCAGGTGAAGGAGCAGTTCACCTCGGCGAGCGGACCGCCCGGGTAACGGAATATGGCAATCCCGTTATCCATCGGGATGCGCGGGTTGTGCAGCGACTCGATCTCCGCGGTGACGCTATCGGGTACGCCGAGCCAGTAGTGCAGCAGGTCGATCGGATGGGAGGCGTCGTCGGCCCATATATCCCGGTTGTATTCCGGCTTGACGTGCCACGAATCGGCGAAGGACGGCTGCAGCCCCATGGCCAGCCCGTGTCTGCGGCGGATTGTGAATACTTTGCCGAGCTCGCCGCTATCCATCCATTGCTTCATTTGAATGTTTTGCGGATCGGCCCTCATCTGCCACGCCATCGTGAACGGAATGCGATGTTTGCCCACCGCTTCGACAATCCGGTCCGCCTCCCGGATCGTCAGCGCCATCGGCTTCTGCAGGATAACCGCTTTACCTGCGGCGGCCGCCAGCTCCACCAAGTCCGCATGCATCGACGTCTCCGACGAAACGACGACCGCGAGAATGTCATCCCGGGCAAGCATTTCCGAGGCGTCGGCGTACCCTACCAATCCAAACGCCTTCTTCGCCTTCTCCAGCCTTTCCGGATCGTGGTCCCAGCCCGCGATAACGCGAATGCCGTACTCCGGACGCTTCCATTCTTCACAGTAGGAGTTGACATGACCGTGGGCAAATCCGAGTATGCCTACTCCCGTAGGTTGGCTCATCCTCATTCTCCTCTCGGGAACGTTAGCTCGATCTTGTTGCGGCTTTCATAGTTCCATCATAATCATCCGTACCGGCGAAATCATGGCGGATCGGGACAAAAACAAGAGCGATCGGGACGTTTTTTTGGGCCGCTTTCTCGGCTGAAGGAACAGGTCGATCCCGGCCCGACAGCAAACAAGGACGATTCCTGGATCGAAATATGGCTGCAGCCAACATAAGGTAATTGCCGATCTGGCTTCCGCTATCCCGGACCAAGTCCGATGACGCCGATCTGGCTTCCGCTATCCCGGACCAAGTCCGATGACGCCGAAATGGTTTGGAGGGGCAGCACGGGCAAAAGCGACAGAGTTTCTCGCGTCTGTAAATGGAATACATACAGTTATTATGTTGGGTTATCGCTATAACCGGTATAGTAACTGGAAAAGATGCATTTAATCTCACCGCTTTGCACCGATCACGGCGCTTCCGGTGTAAATAGCTGTACATTTTCCCGTTAAAATGCGCTCTCGGTAAGATGCGCCACTTTTAACTGGAGGATTTCCATTAAGTCGTTTTCAGAGGGAGCCAGATACGGAGCAAAGTAGTACCGGACCGGCTCGTGACGCAGATTCCGATCGGGAGGGCGGGTGAGGGCGGATGAGGGCGGTCCGACTGTCCTATATGCACCGCAACCAATATGGGGTAAAATGGTCAATGATTTTAAATAACGATCATTTGAACAGGAACGACCGCGATGCAAAAATACAAGCAAGTTTTTATCCGGCAGTTCGACCGGACATTGGAACGGTGGCGAGCCTCGGGCAAAACCGTAGCCGAAACCGAGGTATACAGGCTTCTCCACTCGATCAAAGGGACCGCCGCGACAATCGGGCTGCAGGAATGGACCGACGAGGCCGCTCTGCTGCTGAAGCATATGAATGAGGAGGGCGGCAGCGAGCTGTCGTTCGCGGACATCATGCGGGTGATCGCGCCCATCGTTCGCTTAAGGGCCGATGCCGCGGACAGCGATTTCGGGCGATCGACGGACGAGATTGCAGACGGGGGGGCGGGCGAATCCACCAACAGGTACGCCGATAACCGAGGGAATACAAACGAATGCGACGACAGGTACGCCGACAGCTGAGGGAAGGCAAACGAATGCGACGACAGGTACGCCGATAGC
>NZ_VDCQ01000033.1 GCF_006265175.1 Paenibacillus hemerocallicola
CATTGGGCTACTCTTAGTTGGTTCTTTAGTTCATCTTATATGAGTTCATTTAATAGTGATCCGCATTGCACCAATTTGCCGATTTTAAGAGGAATTGAGTCTATAGTAACCGTTGGGTTCACTAATCGGATTTTCGATCGGGAGACGAGCACTTCAAGGGCCGTATGAGCGAAAGAGCGCCGAAGGAGCAATTAAAAAGTACGGCAATAATACCGGAGCCGGCACCAGGTGCGTCGTCTACAACTTTTCCCGGCTTAGCGGAGTCTAATTAATGAAGCTTCTGACCGAAGTTTTTTCGATAGTCCGACAATCGTAATGATGGGCCCGATTTACTTGACCGCACATTTCACATTATTGCATCGTTCCAAGCACGGCCAGCCATATAGCCATCAGGGGAAACCCGCATAGGGAGAGTCATGTCCATGAGACGCACGCTTATCGTGCTTGTGCTTAGCGGCCTTGTATACGGATCCGGCTGCGGCGGGAAGATGAACCCGCCGGTTGCCGGGAGCGTCTCCGCAACTGACACGGGGAGCGCTTCCGCTACAGCAACGGAGCAGCTACATATTCCGCAAAATGACGAGCGGGACTGGCCGACAGCTTACGCCGCCGCAAATGATCCGCTAAATCGTCCGCATGGAAGCTTGTCGGTCGCCGGATTGCTGGGCGAAATCAAATGGACGCTCGGCATTGAGCAGTCCCCGATCGGGGGACCTTCCGGTAAACCGAATGACATTTCAGCCTGGTTGAACAGCCTTGCGGCAGTATACGATTCGAAGCGGGAACCGATCGACGTCACACGGTTTGAGCTGACGGATGACGCCGGCGGAATTCTGGTATGGTCTGCCGTATTATTCGTCGAGGAGGCGCGAACGGAAGTAGCTTCAAACAATAACAGTTATACGATCCGTCGTCCGGTGAGCATCACGATAACGAAAGCGGGTGATGCATACCTGCTGAATTCGGCCGAGCTGCCCGAAGACGCGACGGGGATCCCGCGCGTGGAGGCGGTGGGGGACTTGGACGGAGACGGGGCGAAAGAAATCGTATGGCGGTGGGGGACGATTGGCGCGCATACGACCGCTTTCAGCTACTCGGTCTCCAAATGGAACGAAGAAGGATGGACTTCCGTGCCGGGTACGATTACGATGCCGTCCGTAAGTTCCTTTACGCTCGAGGACAGCGCTATCGTGCTGAGTGGCGGATTGATCGGTTCCGCCGGGGCCGGGCCTTGGCAGCGGGAATCGACGGATAGGTACAAATATGTGGATGGGGGGATGAAGCTGGTCGACTCCACGATGGCCGACGCCACGACGGCTTATCACCGTCTGAATGAGGCTGCGGTCGGCGAAGCTTTGGGATATTGGGATCGTGCTGCAGAGCAATATGCGGAAGCTGCCCGCCAAACCGATGCTACTTATGAAGGACTGCTGTTTCAATTCGAACAGCAAATCGTCGAGGGAGGCCGGCAGCCGGAGCTGGAGAAGCGTTTCGGGGAGGCGGTTCAAGCGCTCGCCAGGCTGAGGCTCGGTCTGTTGGAGCTGGACGGTAATTTGAGCGGCGCATATAGCTCGAAGCTCGCTCCGGACGCAGGGGCTTTCGCCGGTTTATCCACGGCGCTACACGAGGCGAATAATCGGAGAGAGGGCGCCAAAGCCGCGAAGCGCTGGGCGGAAGACAACCCGGAATGGCTGGAGCTGTTGAATGCGCCGTTCGGCTACGCGAACAGAAGATGGGATGCTGAATCGGTGAGCGCGAACGTCATCGGTATAAAGGAGTTGGGCGAATGATAAGCGGAATTTTGGCGAAATCGGGAAAATGGATCGGAATCGCTGTGGCCGGTACGGTCATGGTGCTGTTCGCTCTTCTCTGCGTGCTGCAGCTTGTACTCGTTGTAGGCATTTGGTACAAGGAAAGCTTTATGTAAGAGAGGAGTATGTCTGATGAACCATAGAAGCATCGGGCCGAGGGAGCGCTTCGCAATATTTTCGGGATAACGGCCGATTATCCGAATGCGCTGGCTTATTTCGAGCGATGATGCCGAGCGGAGTGAGCTCGTGAACAGCAGCAGTCCGGACCCTATCGCGCGGTTCGGGCTTTTTTACTGATCGCCCAATCCCCGAGCATGCCCGAATGTGCCGATTTTCACAAGCGAACTATCTTTGTTTTCTTTTGAAAAAAGTATATTCAAAAATAAACAAAGATGATATAGTGGGATCAAACGAAAACAAAAACAAACGGAGGAGACATCATGGTACAAAGCTTGTGGGACAGCACGAAGGCGTCGCAGCTGCAAGGGGGGCTTGACGAGCTCGTTTACCGCTCGAATCTGATAGGCACGGACCGGCGCGTATGCAATTGGGGCGGCGGCAATACATCCAGCAAGGTGGTCATGCAAGATTTTCGCGGCCGCGATGTGGAAGTGATGTTCGTAAAAGGCAGCGGCTCGGACTTGGCGACGATGAAGGCCGGCAATTTCACCGGCTTGAGGATGGACGACATTCGTCCGTTGTTCGAGCGCGCCGAGATGAGCGACGAGGAGATGGTCGCCTATTTGGCTCATTGCATGATCGATGCCAAACATCCCCGTGCCTCGATCGAGACGCTGCTGCATGCGTTTTTACCGTTCAAGCACGTCGACCATACGCATCCGGATGCGATCATCAGCCTGTGCTGCGCGGATAACGGGAAAGCGGTGGCGAGGGAAATTTTCGGCGACCGTTTCGTATGGGTCCCTTATGTGCGGCCGGGCTTTACCTTGTCCAAAATGATTGCCGAAGGCGTACTGGCCAATCCGAAGGCGGAGCTTGTGCTGATGGAGAAGCACGGCCTCGTCACATGGGGAGAAACGTCCGAGGAAAGCTATGCGAAGACGATCGCGATCATCAACGAAGCGGAAGCTTACATCGAAGCTCGCGTCGATGAGGCGAAGCTGTTCGGCGGCACCGAGCATGAGGCGCTCCCGGCCGAAGTGCGGCGGGCTATCGCGTCCAGCGTGATGCCGACGATCCGCGGCGCGGTCAGCGATGCGAAGAAGATGATCCTTTCGTTCGACGACGAGGCCGATGTGCTGCAGTTCGTAGGGGGACGCGACTCCGCCGGGCTATCCCAGATCGGCGCCGCTTGTCCGGATCATCTGGTGCATACGAAGGTTGTACCGCTGTTCGTCGATTGGACACCCGACGCCGACGACGTCGAAGCGTTAAAAGCGAAGCTGAAGGAAGCCATAGCCGCCTACAAGGAGCAGTACAAAGCCTATTTCGAGCGCAACAAGAATGCTGGAGATATCATGTTCGAAGCGGCGCCGCGCGTCATTCTGATCCCGGGAGTCGGCATGGTCAACACCGGCAAGAGCTGGGCGATGTCGAAAGTAAGCGGGGCGCTCTACCATCGCGCGATTGCCGTCATGAGAGGGGCTACGGCGCTAGGACAGTTCGTCTCGCTGACGGAGAACGAGTCCTATAATGTTGAATATTGGCCGCTCGAGCTGTACAAATTGACCCTGGCGCCCGCCGAGGCCGAATTTTCCCGCAAAGTGGCGTTCATTACCGGCGGAGCGGGCGGCATCGGCAGCGAAACGGCTCGCAGACTCGCTTCGGAAGGCGCTCATCTCGTGCTTGCCGATCTCAATCTGGAAGGCGCGCAGAAGGTAGCCGGAGAAATCAATGAAAAGTACGGCGAGAACCGGGCGATTGCGGTTAAAATGGACGTAACGGACGAAGAAGCCGTACTCGCCGCTTATGCCGAGACGGCACTGGCGTACGGCGGTGTCGATATTATCGTCAATAACGCGGGACTGGCCACCTCCAGTCCGTTCGGCGAAACGTCGCTGAAGGAATGGAACTTGAACATGAACGTGCTTGGAACCGGCTACTTTCTCGTCGCCCGCGAAGCGTTCAAGCTGATGAAGGAGCAGAGCGTCGGAGGCAACATGGTGTTTATCGCCTCCAAAAACGCCGTCTATGCCGGCAAGAACGCTTCCGCCTACAGCGCGGCCAAAGCGCTGGAAGCCCATCTGGCGCGCTGCATCGCGGCCGAAGGCGGCGAATTCGGCATTCGCGTCAACACGATATTGCCGGATGCGATTTTGCAAGGCTCCGCGATCTGGAACTCCAACTGGCGCAACGAACGCGCGGCCGCTTACGGAATCGAGCCCGACCAGCTGGAGGAGTATTACCGGAAACGGACGACGCTGCTCGTCAACATTTTTCCGAAGGACATTGCCGAAGGGATCGCCTTCTTCGCTTCTTCCAAATCGGACAAAACGACCGGCTGCATGCTGACGATCGACGGCGGCGTACCGGCGGCATTTACACGATAATAACGAGGTGAACCGTATGCACAAAGGAACGGGAGCAACACATTGGATCATTCCGGACGGCTACATTCCGGAGAAAAGCAGCGGAGAGCTGACCAGCCACGAGTCGATTTGCGTGCTGAACTGCTCGTCCGAGGACGCGCAGCTGATCATTACGATCTTTTTCGAAGACCGGGAGCCGATGGAAGACATATTCGTCATCGTGCCCGCCAGACGCACGAATCATATCCGCACGAGCTCGCTGGCGAAGGACGGGGTGCCGATTCCGGTCGGCGTCCCGTACGCGATCGAAGTGCGGAGCGACATCCCGGTCATCGTCCAGTACAGCAGGCTGGATGCGACGCAGCCGGCCAATGCGCTCATGTCTGTCGTAGCATACCCGGTCTCGTAACTTATATCGTCGAACGAACAATACGGGCTTGTCCGGAAGGAGTAAGCGGATGCAATCATCTGTCCAAAGAAGCTATGAGGATGCCAAACAGCTATATGCGAAGCACGGGATCGACGTCGATGCGGTGCTCGAAAGCTTGGCGAACATCAAAATCTCCATGCATTGCTGGCAGGGGGACGACGTGCGCGGATTTTTGAACCGCGATCAAGATTTGACCGGGGGCATTTCGGTAACCGGCAACTATCCGGGGGCGGCCCGGACGCCGGAGGAATTGCGCGCCGACCTGGAGAAAGCGTTCTCCTTGATCCCGGGTAAGCATAAAGTGAACCTTCACGCCATCTATGCGGACACGGAGGAGAAGGTCGAGCTGGACCGGCTCGAGCCGAAGCATTTCGAGAAATGGGTCGCCTGGGCCAAGGAGCAGGGGCTCGGTCTCGATTTCAACCCGACCTGCTTCTCGCACGAGCTGTCGAAGGACGGATTCACGCTCAGTCACCCGGACCCGAAAATCCGGCGGTTCTGGATCGACCACTGCAAAGCTTCGCGGAAAATCGGGGCCTATTTCGGGGAGCAATTGGGGCAAACGTGCGTGACGAACGTCTGGGTACCGGACGGCTTCAAGGACGTTCCGGCGGACCGGCTCGCTCCGAGGCAACGGCTCAAAAGCGCGCTGGACGAAGTGTTCGCGGAAGAGCTGAACCCTGCCCACAATCTCGACGCGGTCGAGAGCAAGCTGTTCGGACTCGGCTCGGAGGCGTACGTCGTCGGCTCGCACGAATTTTATATGGGCTACGGGCTGCAAAACAACAAGCTGATTTGTCTGGACGCGGGCCATTTCCATCCGACGGAGACGATTTCGGGCAAGCTGTCTTCGTTGTCGCTGTTCACGGACGGCATTCTGCTGCATGTAAGCCGCCCGATGCGTTGGGACAGCGATCATGTCGTCACGATGGACGACGAGCTGCTCGATATCGCCAAAGAGCTGGTGCAGGGCGATTTGCTCGGCAAAACGCATATCGGTCTCGATTTCTTCGACGCGAGCATCAACCGGGTCGCCGCTTGGGTCATCGGCACCCGCAATACGATCAAAGCGCTGATGCGCGCGATGCTCGTACCGGCGGATGCTTTGAAACGAGCGGAGCTGGAGGGCGATTACACGACGCGCCTCGCTTTGACCGAAGAGTTCAAAATGTATCCGTTCGGGGCGGTATGGGACTACTATTGCGAGAAATCCGGCGTTCCGGTCCGCGAAGAATGGCTTGCCGAAGTGAAAGCGTACGAGCGGGAAGTATTGTCCGAGCGCGGCGAATAAGATCAAACAAAAGGTGATGATGCCAGGTGGCGAGCATTCTCGCATATGATCTGGGCGCAAGCAGCGGCAGGGCGCTGCTCGGCCGGCTGACCGACCGCAAAATCGTAACGGAGGAGCTTCATCGGTTCCCGAACGATCCGGTGCAGGCCGGCGGACGTCTGCATTGGGACATTCTCCGGCTGCTGCACGAGATGAAGCAGGCGCTCCTAAAAGCTAAGCATCAAGGGGTGGCGCTGAAAAGCTTGGCCATCGACTCGTGGGCGGTCGACTTCGGTCTCCTCGGCAAAAACGGGGAGCTGCTCGGCAATCCGTACCATTACCGGGATTCCCATACGGACGGGATGATGGAGCGGCTGTTCGCCGACATGCCGGAGAGCTATATTTTCGAGAGAACCGGCATTCAGTTTCTGCCTTTCAATACGATCTACCAGCTGGCCGCGATGAAGCGGGCGGGCAGTCCGCTTTTGCGCGAGGCCGATCGGTTTCTGATGATTCCGGATTTGCTCCGTTACTTTTTGACCGGCGAAAAGCTGAACGAATTTTCCAACGCGACGACGACGCAATTGTTCAATCCGTCGAAGGGAAATTGGGATGCGGACCTGCTGGCGCAAATCGGCATAGCTCCGGGGCTGTTCGGCCGCGTCGTGCAGCCGGGTACGAGAGTCGGGCAGCTGCTGCCGTCGGTCGCCTCGGAGCTCGGCACAGGCTCCATTCCGGTTATAGCCGTCGCGGAGCATGACACGGGCTCGGCCGTGGCGGCCGTTCCGGCAACGGAGCGATCGTTTGCCTATTTAAGCTGCGGCACATGGTCGCTCATGGGGACGGAAGTGGAGCGGCCGGTCATGAACGAGCTGGCGCTCAAGCTGAACTTTACGAATGAAGGCGGCGTGGAAGGGACGTACCGGCTGCTGAAAAACATAATGGGCTTGTGGATATTGCAGGAAACGAAGCGGGAGTGGGAGCGGGAGGGCACCTCTTACTCGTTCCCGGAGCTGATCGCCTTGGCCGAGCGGGCTCCGGCCTTCGCGTCTTGGTTCGATCCAGACGACCAGCGCTTTCTGCATCCCGGCGAGATGAGGGAGCGAATTTCGCAATATTGCCGGGAAACCGGCCAGAAGCCTCCCGAGCAGCCGGGTGCGGTCGTACGTTGTATTTTGGAAAGTTTGGCGTTAAAATACCGCTATGTGCTTGAATTGACCGAGCGGCTGTCGGGCAACCGTTTTAACGGCCTTCATATGGTCGGGGGCGGCATACAGAACACGTTGCTGTGCCAGTGGGCCGCGAACGCCATCGGCAAGCCCGTATGGGCGGGGCCCGCGGAAGGAAGCGCGATCGGCAATCTTGCCGTCCAATGGATCGCCCAAGGCGAATTCGCGAATATCCGCGAAGCGCGCGCGGTTATCCGGGAATCGTTCCCGGTTACGATCTACGAGCCAACGGAGCGCGAGGCTTGGGAAGAAGCTTACGGACGGTTCCGGGCGATAGCCGGACTTAACTAACTACGATTGGAAAGAGGGAGCGCATGCTGGTCGCGGAACGGTACGAGAAAATTGTGCAGCTGGTGGGCGAGAGAGGCAGCATCCGGGTGTCCGAGCTGAGCGAATTGTGCAACGTCACCGAAGAAACGATCCGGCGCGATCTGGACCGGTTGGAGCAGGCCGGACGGCTGCGCCGCTCGCATGGCGGAGCGGTGAGCGTCAAGGAGCAGCAGCCGGAAATCCCTTATTTCGAACGGGAAGTGACCTATGCGGAGGAGAAGCGAAGGATCGCCCGGGAGGCGGTCCAGCTCATCTCGCCGAACGACCGCATTTTGCTGGACGCCAGCTCCACGGCTTGGTATATGGCCGCGAATGTGCCCGATATCCCGCTGACCGTGCTTACGAACTCGATCAAGGTGGCGACCGAACTGGCCGGCAAGGAGAAAATCGAGGTCATTTCCACGGGAGGCATACTCGCTTCCCGTTCGTTGTCCTACGTCGGACCATTGGCGGAGCGTTCGCTCGACGCGTATCATGTGGACAAAGCGTTTCTTTCCTGTAAAGGCGTTCATCTCGATCGGGGGATCAGCGAATCGAACGAGCTGCAAGCCCGCATCAAGCAAAAAATGATCGGCATGGCCGACCGCGTCGTCCTGCTCGCCGATTCGAGCAAATTCGGCATCCAAGCGTTCACGCAAGTAGCCGCTCTTGACGAGGTGGATGCGATCGTAACGGATCGGCGGCTGGAGCGGGATATGCTCGAGCAGCTCGAGGCGCGCGGCATCTCGGTGACGACAGTGTAAAATAGGTAGCGTATGAGCCTCCAAAACCACGCGAAGTGGGATGGAGGTTCTTTTTTATCCGGATCGCAAATCGTTCGAATCGGCCATGCGATTGCGATTGACAATTGCGGAAAGATTGACCATACTATTATTTATACATAAATATATACTAAGTATATAATATTGCAAAATAAAGCAGCCGCGGAAAGAAGGTTATCAGGATGGAAAAGTCTTTGCCCCCGCGCGAGCAGCAGGCCAACAAGCTGCTTCGCGTACTCGTGTTTACGTTGATCATTTCCGTCATGAACGCTTCGATGTTCAATGTGGCGCTGCCGGTAATCCGGGCGGAGTTCGATCTGACGCCGTCTCAAGTGAGCTGGATGCTGACCGGCTATATGATCGTATACGCGATCGGTTCGGTCACGTTCGGCAAGCTGGCCGACAAATACAAGCTGAAGGATCTGCTCACTTACGGCTTGATCGCCTTTGCGCTCGGATCGATCATCGGATTGTCCGCGTCCGAGTTTTGGATGGTTATCGCCGGACGGCTGTTCCAGGCTGCCGGAGCATCCGTCATACCGGCTACGGCGATGATCGTGCCGGTCCGTTATTTCGCTCCGGAGAAGCGGGGCGTGGCGCTCGGAACGACCGCCGTCGGCTTGGCGCTCGGGGCGGCGCTCGGTCCGATCGTGTCGGGTGTCGTCTCGGGGCTCGTCAGCTGGCGTTATTTGTTCGCCTTGTCCATACTGGCGATATTCGTGCTGCCCTTTTTCCGCAAATATTTGGACGACGAGACAGGCACGGCCCGGAATATCGACTACATCGGAGGTCTTACGCTGGCCGGCACGGTCGCATCCCTGTTGCTCGCGATTACGCAAGGAAGCTGGCTGCTTTTCGGGCTGGGAGCCTTGCTGTTCGTACTGTTCCTGATCCGGATCCGCACGGCTGCCGAGCCGTTCGTCCAACCGTCGATTTTCCGGAACAAATCGTATACGCTCGGTCTCGGCATCGCCTTCGTGCTGACCGGACTGAACTTCGGCATTCCGTTCATGGCGCCGCAATTTTTGGCCCAGGTGAACCATTTGTCGCCGCTATCCATCGGTATCGTCCTATTTCCGGCGGCAATATGCGCCGCGCTGCTGGGACGCAGGGGAGGCAAGCTTGCGGACGAGAAAGGCAATCCCCATCTGTTTTCATTGGCGGCCGGTCTCATTTTGCTCAGCTTCATCGCGCTGTCGTCGGTCGTCGGCATGTCGCCGGTATGGATCGGACTTTTCATGATATTCGGGACGGTAGGTCAGTCGTTTATCCAGATCGCGATGTCGAACACGATTTCCCGCACGCTCTCGAAGGAGCAGACCGGCGTAGGCATGGGACTGTTCGCGATGCTCAATTTCATCGCCGGAGCGACGGCGACGACCTTGATCGGCAAAGCGCTGGATGCGGGAACCGCCTCGTTCCGGTTAAATCCGTTCCCGCCGGGAGAAGCGGTTTTGTACAGCAACATTCTCGTGCTGCTCGGCGTATTGATTATCGCCGCCGCCTTCGTCTACTACGCCCAATTCGGCGGTGCCGCGTCCCGGTCGCCCGCACATGGGAAGGCGACGCGGTAACGCGCCATGCAGACCGTGGACCTGTTCCGCTGCCGCTTAAGCTCCGCTCGCATTCCGAAAGCGATCTGCGATGCGAGGATGCGCCCGACTCTCCGGAGCCGGGCTTTTTTCTACTACTGCATCATTCGCGTATAACGCCTGAGCGGCGAACGTCGGCTGCCTTGCCAGCGCCCCGCGGGACGGCAAATCCAACAATTAACGGAACTGGGGTATGCTATTGTCCCGAGCAATCGTGTTGATGGCAAATTAACGGAAAACCGTTCCGCTAATCCCGCTGTTCATAATCAATTTCACCCGGACAAATCGAGATAGCGGAAGCCTGTTCCGTAATTTTCAAGAATGCAACGGAATTCGGGAACATAACGGAATATAGTTCCTCTATTCGCAGGCAATGATCATGTCACGCCCATCAAAACGCCTCCGGATTGGACGCGAATGATACTGCTGTAGTTTTTTGAACCGGTTCGGACAGCTTCCCGCACCGATATCGGACACTTTAGACTGTATTCCTCGCAAATCGCTCATTTCAGAAACTAACGGACGCGCGAGAATCGTTAAACGGGCACGGGAACAGCGTGCGAGTGTCCGTTCGGCGAAATATCGATCCCTCTCTTATCGCCCCATTCATATCCCATAACCTCTCCCAGGCTTCCAAAACCCGCCGCGGACAAAAAAAGAATGGCATCACAAAAAAAGAAGATGGCCCGGAACATAAGTTGCGGCACCGAATAAAAAGTGAAGCTATCCCCGATCCGGCCTCATCTGGTACGTTCGAATCAACGATCCGCCGGGCATCATCCTTTATGACACCGGCCTTTTGGATCCGTTACGCAACATCGTTGCCGGTAGCGTCACGACGAGAAAATCGCGACCCTTCTCAGGCGGGCAATACGTAACGGCTGCTTAGTCAAGCGGATCGTATGCGAAGGAGGGGGGATATGAACCGGATAGCCAAGCACCCGGTCAATCTGCAAGCGGGGGAAGCGGCCCCGAATGCGAGTCCGAACAAAGAAACGGCTTGGCGCAACCGTTGGAGAAGAGATAAAGCGCTTTACTTGCTGCTCGTGCCGGTAGCGATTTATTTCCTTCTGTTCAAGTACGCGCCGTTGTTCGGCGAAGTGATGGCGTTCAAAAACTACCGGCTGGCCGACGGCATATGGAACAGTCCGTGGGTCGGATTCGATCAGTTCCGCAAGCTGTTCACGAGCCGGGACTTTTGGCAAATTTTGCGAAATACGCTGCTGCTCAATCTGTACAACCTCGTGTTCGCTTTTCCGGTACCGATCGTGCTGGCGCTCATGCTGAACGAGCTGCGGAAGGAAGGGTACAAGCGGCTGCTGCAAAATTTGCTGTACCTCCCGCACTTCATGTCCTGGATCGTACTCGGCAGCATCGTCATCGCGATGTTGTCGCCCAGCACCGGTATCGTCAATGCGGGATTGAAGCTGTTCGGGCTGGAGCCGATCTATTTCATGGCGAGTCCGTTCTGGTGGCCGATCGCGTTCGTCGGGTCGAGCATATGGAGGGAAGCGGGGTTCGGCACGATTCTGTACCTCGCGGCGATGTCCTCCATCGATCCTCATCTCTATGAGGCCGCCGCGATCGACGGGGCCAAGAAATGGCGGCAAATCTGGCATGTGACGCTTCCGGGCATCCGGAGCACGGTGGCGATCCTGCTCGTGCTGCAAATGGGCCGGATGATGGACGTCGGCTTCGAGCAAATTTACGCGCTGCAAAACTCCACCGTCGCCAGCGTGTCGGAAGTCATCAGCACCTATGTGTATAAACGCGGGATCGTCGGCCTGCAGTACAGCTATACGACGGCGCTCGGGTTGTTCCAGTCGGTCGTGTCGCTCATCCTGGTCGTAACGGTCAACCGGCTCATCCGGGCGATGGGTGAGAGGGGGCTATGGTAACATGATCCAATCGTCGCGATGGTTCGGCTGGTTAAACGCTATCCTTCTTGCGCTTTTCGCTTGTGCCACACTGCTTCCGTTCATCAACATTTTGGCCGTATCGTTCAGCAGCGGCAGGGCGATCAATGCCGGCGAAGTGTCCGTATGGCCCGTGGATTTCAATCTGGACGCTTATGTCAACCTGATCGCGGACGGACAACTGCTCGTGGCGATGAAAAATACGGTGTTGATCACGGTTGTCGGCACCGCCCTGAATATGCTGTTCACCGTCATAGCGGCTTATCCGTTATCCAAGCGGCGGCTTAAGGGCCGGAACGTCATGCTGATGGGAGTTCTGTTCACGATGCTGTTCGGCGGCGGACTTATTCCGAATTTCCTGCTGATCAACGCGCTGGGCTTGATCGATTCGTATTGGGGGCTTTGGCTGCCTGCCCTCATCAGCGTCTACAACATGTTCGTCATGAAATCGTTTTTCGAAGGATTGCCGGAAGAGCTGGAGGAATCCGCCGCGATCGACGGCGCGAAAGATTTGACGATCCTGTGGAAGATCATCCTTCCGCTGTCGCTGCCGGTCGTCGCCGCACTGACGCTGTTTTACGCCGTAGGCTGGTGGAACTCCTACATGAACGTGCTGATCTACATCAAAAGCACCGACAAGGTGTCGTTGATGGTCAAGCTGTACCAGATGCTCGAGAACGTCAGCTCCCAGATGCTCAACACGACGAACGGGGAAGGCGTCCTGCAGGCGACGATTACGCCGGAGGGCATTCGCTCCGCCTCGATCGTCATCGCGATCGTGCCGATTTTGTGCGTATACCCGTTTTTGCAGAAGCATTTCGTAAAAGGAGTGCTGATGGGCTCGGTCAAAGGATAAAACCGGCTTGTTTTGCCCGGTAGCGGTTTCGAGAGCAATAATATCTGTTATGATAGAATAGCCTGGAATGAGGCTCGGGGAGGAAATGTATGAAAGCGAACGCGAAAAAATGGGCCGTTGCGGCACTGCCGCTCTGTCTCGCGGCGATCGCCGCACTGTCCGGCTGCTCCAAAGATTCGGGACAAGAGTCCGCTGCCGGAGCTTCGGCAAACGGGGATAAATTCGACAAGCTGCCGAAGGAAGTCAGCATCTCCATGTTCGACAGGGGCCAAGTGTCCAGCGACGAAGGGACGTACGAAGAAAACCGCTGGGTGAAATGGATCCGCGAGCAGTCCGGCATCAACCTCAAAGTCGTGCCCGTACCGCGCAATCAGGCGCAGGACAAATTGAACGTGCTGATCGCCTCGAACCAGGCGCCCGATCTCATTTGGGAATACGATCGCAATTATATCGGCAATCTCGTCACGCAAGGCGTCATCCAGCCGATCGACGAGTATATCGAGAAATACAGCACTTCCTACAAAAAATATTTGCAGGAAAATCCGGAATTGAAACCGTATCTTACGTTTGACGGCAAAATGTATGCGGTTACGACGAAACGGGCGGTCAGCGCGGTCGCGAATCACGGCATGTGGATTCGTCAAGATTGGCTCGACAAGCTGAACCTGAAAATGCCGACGACGATCGACGAGCTGATCGCGGTCGCCCAGGCGTTCAAGGATCGGGACCCCGACGGCAACAACAAAGCCGATACGGTGCCGATTATCGGCTATACGACGGGCGACGTATACAACGCCATGCACGGCGTCACCTGGGTCGACTGGTATTTGGAAAACGACAAGATGAAGTACGGGCCGACGATGGACCGCTACGGCGATTCATTGGCAACGGAGAAAAAAATATACGAGCTCGGGCTTGCCGACAAAGAATATTTTACAGACAAGGACAATTCCCGGGCGAAGCAGCTGTGGACGACGGGCAAGGCCGGCATCTGCCTGTGCCAATGGGGCGGAAATACGTCCACCATGGTCAAGGATTTGCTGCTTAACGATCCGAGCGCGAAGGCGGTGCCCCTCGAGCCCGTCTCCACGAAGTACGGCAAATACGGCTTGTATCAGGAAACGCCGGCGAATATTTACGTCACGTTCAACAAAAACATGAAAAATCCGAAAGCGGCCGTCGCCTATTTGGATTGGCTCGTCGACAAAGGCTGGTTTGCGCTGAGCAACGGTCAAGAAGGGGTTCACTACAAGCTGGTGAGCGGCATACCGCAAAAAACGGATGCCGACAAATTCAAGAAGGAAGTGGCTTACGCCGCGGAATACGCCGTATTGAAGCCGCTCGTCGAGAAGCCGGAAGATTTGCCGATCAAAGCGGCGCAGGACGCCCTGTCGCAGCAAATCGTCAAGCTGGAGGTCGAATCCCTGAAGACGGCGCTCAAAAACAAGTTCCGGCGGGACATTCCTTACCAGCCGAACATTATCGAAATCAACGAGCTGAAGGCGTCGTTTCAAAAAACGATCGACGAGATTCGGGCGAAAACGGTTACGCAAAGCAATTATCCGGCCGAGAAAGCGCTTGACGACATCCGCAAGGAATGGAAACGTCTCGGCGGGGACAATGCGGAGAAGCTGGCGCAGGAATGGTACGAGAAAAATAAAGCCGGCTTCAAATAAAGCGCGGCACTGACGGGAGGGGAACGGGGCATGGGCATTTTTCGGTACCGGTCGACCAAAAGAACGGTGTTGGTATTGGTCGCGCTCCTGTTCCTCGTCGTGTCCGTCATCTCCTTCCTGTCGTACCGGGTGACGACGAACCGGCTCAAATTCGAGCTGAACGACACCCATATGGCGCTGCTCGGGCAAATCGAGCACAAAATCGAACTGATGCTGCAAATTATCGACAACGAGACGATTCAGATGCTCGGCACCGATGAAATCAAGACGTTTTTCGATCCCGTTACGAATGAAACGGCGGGCAGGGAGAACGATTACCGGCTGAGCATGTCCTTGAACCGCATCATCAACGGGGGAGAGTACGTATTCTCGATCGACCTGTATTCCTACGTCAGGAAACGGCTGTTCTCGAACAACATGCTGCTCGATTCGGGCATACCGGACGACTATCAATGGATCAGACAGTTCGAGCTGTACGAGGGCTACTCCAATTGGCTGTCGACCCGAAAGCTGTCGATGAACGGCTCTTCGTTCCCGATCTACCGAAATGTGGTCACGCTCGTGCGGACTTATCCGCTCGTCCACTCCCCCGGTTACCGGCGCGGCGCGATCGCGGTCAATATCAAGGAGGAGGCGCTTCACGGGCTGCTCAACGATTCCGGTCACAAGGGCTTGGGAGAGACGTTTATCGTGGACGGACGCGGGACGATCGTGTCCCATGTCGACAAGAACAGGCTCGGGCGGGACATCAGCGAATCCCCCGTCGTGTCGGGCTTGCTGAACGGTTCCGGCGAAGGGCATTTTCGGGCCGAGGCCGACGGTCAGCAAAGCACCGTGTTTTATGTTACTTCGGCTTATACCGGCTGGAAAATCGTCAACGTCGTGCCGGAAATCCAACTGAACAAGCCGCTGATCAACATCCGCAACGTCCTGATCGTCGTCGCCGCTTTATTGTTCGTTGCCGCGGCCCTCTTGGCCGCTCTGGTCGGCTATTGGACGCTGACCCCGTTCAACCGGTTCGCCGCCAGCATGACGAGCAAGCTCGGCGGACATCCGCGCTACTTCGAGGCGGCCGTCAAGCAAGGCAACGAATTCGCCTATTTCGAAACGGTCGTGCAGCATATTTTGTCCGACAGCGAGCAACTGCAGAAGCAGATCAAGGAAACGAAGCCGATCATGAAATGGCGGCTCATGACGGAAATATTGACGCAATATCCGCCCCATAACCGGGATATCCAGCAATACATGGATTTGGTCGGCGTACAGCTGCATCCGAACCATTTCATCGTAATGAGCGCGGAGTTCGACAACAAGACGGAAATCGGCTCGTCCCGCGATCTGCATCTGTACGCCTACGCATTATGCAATGCGGCGGAGGAGCTGATCAACGCGGAGAGCAAGGGCGCGGCCATCGAATGGTCGGACGGCCAGTGCGCGATCATCATCAGCTTCGGGGACGAAGACGCTTCGATGCATACCGTACGGGCGGTCGCGGCGGCGGACGTGCTGAAAAAGTTCGCGGAGCAATATTTCCGCAGGACGATCACGATCGGAATCGGCGGAGAAGTGCATGCGATGCGGGACATCCATCTGTCGCACAAGCAGTCGATGGAGGCGCTCAAATATAAGCTGGTCATGGGCAACAATACGATTATCCCGGCGGACGACATCCAGGATTATCGCGCCGGGGAGTTTCACCGTCTGTTCGCGCAGACGGACAACATGATCGATTCGATCAAGCAGTCGGACGAGGACAAATTGCGCCAGCAAGTGTGGAGCTGGTTCGAGGCGATGGCTTCCACCGGCGTGCCGCCCGATATCATCAAGCAGCTGGTCGTACAGCTGTTCATGAAAGCGGCCGGAGTCGCCGGGGAGATCGATGTGAGCCAGGAGGAGCTCATACCGGCGCAAAGCCTGCAGGAGACGCTGGAGCAGCGCGAAAGTCTGGAGCAAATCCGCGATTTTACGATGCATATGCTGGCCGGCCTGATCGAGCGAATCCGCCTCAAGCGCAGCAGCAAGGAAAAGAACGAGGCGATCGAGAAAATAACGCGGTTCATCCGCGACAATTACATGCACGGCGATTTGTCGCTCAATATGCTGTCCGATCAATTCCGCATGAGCGTTTCCCATCTGAGCAAAATGTTCAAGGACTATACGGGCGGCAACTTTATCGATTATTTGATGGAAATCCGCATCCAAAAATCGAAGGAGCTGCTTGCCGGCGGCACCGGGAAAATCCGCGATATCGCCGAAGCCGTCGGGTATGCGAACGTGAACAGCTTTACGCGCATTTTCAAAAAAATGACCGGCCTTACCCCGAGCGAATACAGGGAGCTGGAATGGGCCAAGCGGGGAGAACGGGACGAATCGTCCTGACGCTTCTCGCCAATTCCGGAGGACAGGAGAGAAGTCCGCATGAACGCGATTTTGCCGATTGACCACGAACGGCTGCTGCTGGAACGGGTGAAGGATTGGGAGGCGCAATACAATCCGGATTTGAAGCTGCTCAGAACGCCCTTCAGCAGTCCCGGATATCACACCACCTTAAAAAATGCCGATTTCGTGCACGGGACATATGTGAATCTGATCTATGCCTTGGCTCTTCTGGACACGGCTTTGCCGGAATACGAGCGGCGCGCGTTCGACATCATCGAAACGATCGTGGAGCTGCAGGATACCGACCGAAGCCGCCATACGTTCGGCATATGGCCCTGGTTTTACGAGGAGCCGCTCGAACGGATGTCGCCGCCGGATTGGAACTGGGCCGACTTCTGCGGCAAGCAGCTGTTGCTGGCGTTATTCCGCCATGGTCCGCGCTTCCCCGCGCCGCTGCGCGAGCGGGTGAAACAGGCGGTATGCCATGCTTGCGACGCCATAATCAAGCGCGACGTAGGCCCGACTTATACGAATATCGCCATAATGGGTGCGCTCGTTACGCTGATCGCCGGGGAGCATCTGGGAATCGGCGCCTATGCGGAATACGGCGAGAACCGGCTCGGGAAGTTCCACGAATTCACGTTCCGTCTGAAAGCATTCCAAGAGTACAATAGTCCGACGTATGCGGTCGTATCGGTACTGGAGCTGTCGCGCATCCGCACGATGACCGTGTCGGAGCGGGCCGAGCGGATGAGCGGGGAGCTGCTCGAGTTGGCGTGGGAAATGATTGCCGCGCATGCTCACGCGCGCACGGGCGAGTGGAGCGGCCCGCATAGCCGTTCGTACCGAACGCTTCTGGGCGCCGAGACCAAGTCCTTCCTGCAAGTATCGACTGGCGGGCAGATCGGATTCGTGCCGCAGGAGAAGCTGCATTATTCCGCCGAATGGTACGGAAGCGGATTGGCTTGCCCGGAACGTTTATTCCAGCGTTTCGTTGAGTCCAGGACGGAGACAGTCCGCCAGCTGTATATGTCCGATCCGCAGCGCGGGCTGGAGAAATGGGCGACGACCTATATGACTCCGCAATACGCGATCGGCACGTTCAGCCAAGAAATATTGTGGAACCAATGCCGCAATCTGGTCGGCTATTTCGATAATGGAGGAAGTCCGGCTTATATCCATTTGCGATTTCTGCACGATGGGTACGACTACAGCTCGGCCGTCTTCTCGAGCGTCCAGAACGGACCGGATATCGCGTTCGGCATCCGGTTCATGACGGACGGAGGCGATACCCACCCGAATCTGGACAAGACGGGCGGGACGATCGAAGCGTCCGACCTCCGTTTGCGGCTGGAAACGGGAGGATGCCTGGAACGGGTCACAGGGAACGCGGAAGGGGAAGCGGCCGAGCTGCAAATCGGGGGCATATCGGTGAAGCTGAAACGTTTGTTCGCCGCTTTCCATGACGGCAAGGAAACTCAGCCGACCCCCGAATGGAGCTTGAAGCAAGAGGACGATCGGTTGTGCCTCGATTTCGTTCTGTACGAAGGAGAGAGGCGGACATTCGATTTCCGGACGATTGAATCGGCGGCGTTTCTGTTTGCCCTTTCCGTCGGAAAGTCGATTCCCGACTATGACGTGGATTTTGGAACGGAATACGCGGCCGTAGGCTTCCCTGGAGACGATGCGTCGCTGCGTCTGGAGCTTCCTTTAAAACCGACCGGGGGCTTGTAATCCAATGGATCAATCGAACCGACGAAGAAACCTCCTTGACCATGTGCACAACGTGGTTTGGGAGGTTTTTATTGTCGAGCGTTTCTTGACTACCGTTTTTTCAGCAAATAGTTGGCATATCGGATCGGATTGGCGTATGTTTCGTAAAACGTATCGGACATGTTCGCCTTCTTGAAGCTGTATCGCTGATCGCGGCAATTCAGCTCGATAAAATACGGCTTGCCGGCCGATGTGACGCCGATATCCAAGCCGACGTCCGCGAGCCGGTCGAGCCGCTTGCCCAAATAACGGGTAATGCTCAAGGACAGCGCTTTGACGGAGCCGGCGACTCTCGACGGATTCATGGCGCCCCCGCCGAATAACGACTCGCACCGTTTCACCGACCCTCCGCGCGCTACATTTGTTACGTGGCTGCCTTTACGGGCGACTTTTCCTACTATGCCGGTCACCTGCCAATGTCCGCCGCTTCCGCGTTGTACGGACACCCGGATATCATAAGGCCTCCCTTTGTATTTGGCGAGCGGAATCGTCTTCTGAATAAGGTAGCGCTTTTTGCGGGCGATGCGATCGACGGCTTGCATGGCCGTTTTCCTTCTGGCCACGATCGTCCCTTTTGGCAGCTGAACCTTCCAGCCGCCGCTACCGGCACGCGACAGCTTCATGATCCCTTTGCCGATGCTGCTGCTTTGCGGCTTGACATAGATGCTGTCGAAACGGTCCATCATGCCGCTCAAATTGGAACTCGAGTAACTCGTGGTGAAGGGAAGATGGGAAGAAAATTTGCCGGCCAGCATCCGGTGTATCGAGTATTTGAGGTACCGGTTTCTCGAGTTGAACACATAGCTTCTTCGTCTCAGCCGCTTCATGCGTGACCGGTCTCGCTCGGAGGTCGGCATTGTCCTGTTGTGGATAACCCGCGGAATCGCGATTTTCCCGTAGCTGTACTTGCTTCCGTTATATTTGTAGCCGAAAGCGTATCCTTCGGACGGATGCAGCCGCTCCAGACATAAGTAGACGGGGGTCAGCCCGTATTTGGCCGCGGCTCTATTGTAATGGCGAATATGCTCGTTGCCGGTTTTGCCGCTCGTGATGTTCCGGAACACTCTGGCATCGACTAGTATTCCAACAATGCTCATCGGTCGTCCCCTTTCGACAAGGTCATACCAACACCATATGTTGCGCCTACATAATCAGCATAGGCGGCAGCGGAATTATCGGGAAAATTAGGCTGTATTTGTTGCTGCGTGAATGTATGTAACAAATACCTGACGCCGCTTGTGCGTGTCGTTGACACCCCCTGCAAAAGGGAGTAAGATAAGGCCTACCGAAATAAATACTTAGATTATATCAGCAAAAACACGGAGTGGAGGATACTTGGGTGAGTGAGGACAAACAGCTGCAAAACGTCCGGTTTTGGCCGGTCATGATCGCCATCTTTTTCGGTTCTTTCATATCGACGCTGGCGACGAGCACGATCAATATCGCGCTGCCGATGCTGCAGCACCATTTCGAGACAAGCCTGAGCACGATCCAGTGGACGATCACCGGCTTCATGCTGGCGATGGGAACGATCGCGCCGATCACGGGCTATCTCGGCGAGAGGTTCAGCTACAAGCGGCTTTACTTATTCGCGCTGCTGGGCTTTACCGTCGCTTCCGGGCTGTGCGCGTTCGCCTGGAATCCGGCATCGCTTATCGTATTCCGCATTCTACAAGGCGCATTCAGCGGTTTGATCGTACCGGCTACGATGACGATCATTTATCAAGTCATCCCCCGCGAGAAGCAGGCGATGGCAGTCGGCTTGTGGGGCGTGTCCGCCATGCTGGCACCGGCTATCGGACCTACATTCGCGGGCTGGCTGCTGGAAAGCTGGAGCTGGAAATGGCTGTTTTGGATCAATTTGCCGGTCGGCGTCCTGTCGCTGCTATGCGTGTTCCGGTTTATTCCTTATTACCGGCTTAATGTGCCGAAGTCGTTCGATTTGGCGGGCTTCTTGACGGTTACCGTCGGCAGCGCCTCTCTGCTCGTTGCGCTTGGCCAAGGCCATGCTTGGGGCTGGGGCTCGACCAAAATCGTAACGCTGTTCATCGTCGGCATCGTATTTCTGCTTTTGTTTATTTGGCGCGAATTGACGGCCGAGACGCCGCTTCTGGATCTTCGCGTTTTGGCCAACGGCCGGTATACGCTGACGCTTATTATCGTCAGTGTGCTGACGATCAGTCTTTATTCCGGGATGCTGCTGATTCCGGTGTTTTTGCAAAACATCCAGCACGTAACGCCGATGGAGACCGGGCTCATCCTGTTGCCGGCGTCCCTCGTCATGGCGCTCATGATGCCGATCGTCGCGAAAATATACGAGAAGACCGGTCCGCGCTGGCTGCTTAGCATCGGCATTTTGCTGCTCGGCGTCGGAACGCTCGCACTCAGCTGGTTGAGCGTAACGGTTTCCCATATGTATATCCTTCTGTGGATGATCGTAAGGAACATGGGTATCGCCATGGTCATGATGCCGGGCAGCAATGCCGGCATGGAGCGGATTCCGCCTCAGCTCGCCGGTCATGCTTCCTCGATGTCGAACTGGACCCGGAACGTGTTCGGCTCGTTCTCGATCGCCATCTTCACCTCGCTGCTCGCTTCGTACACGACGGGGCACGCTACCGATCTGGCGAAGAGCGGCGTGACCGACAAAATGGAAATTCAACTGCTGTCCTTCACGATGAGCGTGAACGACGTCTTCCTTATCGCTACCTTCATCGCGCTCGTAGCGCTGCCGATCAGCTTGACCGTCGGCAAGCTGAAGCCGAAAGTCATTTCGGAAAGCAAAGTGGTGGCCTAGAGCTCCGGATGGAATCTTATATCCTTCATACTGCAGACCTTCCCTTCGGGGAAGGTCTGTGCGGTTGTTGAGAAAGCGTACAAAAAGAGGTAGCCATGAAGGCAAGGGGGTGGGGAATGCACTCCACTTCCGTTAAAATCGTGTTGTCTTCATGAAAAGTAGCGGTTACAACTCGATTATAAAGTCAGACGCTTTGCTTTACGCGCATTTCCCCACCCCCTTTTAGAGGGTTCTATTCTCTTTTTGACTTTCTCAACAACCTGGCAGACCTTCCCTTCGGGGAGGGTCTGTTTTCGTATGCCGCTGCGGGTTTTTCACGAATAGGGCTCGACGATTGATTTTTCGCGGATTAAAGGGAAAGCTATGCTTGGAAAATCGCCCACAATAAGGGCTTGCATTCCAATAACGATCGAGGGGATATGCATGGGTAATCATTGGTTTTGGTTTGCGGCCGGATCTTTTGCCGCCGCGTTTGCGGCCGTCATGCTGGCCGGTTTGATCGCCGTTATATTCGCGAGACCGCTGATCAAGCATGTGCTGGGGAAGTTTATCGCAAGACTGATGTCGGACCGCTATTCGGAAAATATTTGGGAGATGGTTACGGCCATGACCCGCATCAATCCGATCGTAGTCGTGGAAAACAGCTTGCGCGCGGCGACTGGCGCCATTATCGAGAGACCGTTCGGCAGTCCGCGCAAATTTTTGAACTTCGACGGCTTGATGTTTTCGGCCGCCCAGCTGGCCGCGCTTCCGACGCACGAGGGCACGGAGATTGACATATCGGTCAAGATTGGGCCGACCGCCAAGAGACCGCTTAAGCTGGATATTCCGCTAATGGCCGGCGCGATGGGATACGGAATCGGCGTCAGCGAAACGGTCAAGAAGGCGATTGCCCGCGCTACGGCGGCCGTCGGCACGTCCACCAACTCGGGCGAAGGCGGTTTTCTGCCGGAAGAACGGGAGCTGGCCAAACATTTCATATGGCAGTACAGCGCCGGACCGTGGTCGCGCAAGCCGGAGGTGCTGAAGCAGGCCGACGCGATCGAGATTCATCTCGGTCAAGGGGCCACGGCCGGTACCGCAAGCATTATCCCGTCCGAGTTCATTCAAGGCCGGGCCAGCGAAATTATGGGGGTGAAAAACGACGATTTTGTTGTCATTCCCGGCAGACACGAAGAAATCAATCAAGGGGACGACCTGCGCAAGCTGGTCGACCATTTGCGGCTAGTGACCGGAGGCGTCCCGATCGGGGTCAAAATATGCGCCAGCGGACATTTCGAGGAGGATCTCGAAATCGTCATTCAAGCGGGTGTCGATTTTATCAGCATCGACGGCGGACAGGCGGGGACGAAAGGCGGCGCCCCGATCCTCGAGGACGATTTCGGCTTGCCGACCTTATTCGCCCTGTCGCGGGCGATCCGGTATTTGGAGGAGCGCGGCGTCAGGGACCGGATCTCGATTTTGACGGGAGGCGGATATTCTACGCCGGGCCAATGCCTCAAGGCGCTCGCGCTCGGCGCGGATGCCGTCTTCATGGGTACCGCGCTTCTGTGGGCGATGACGCATGATCAGGTGACCAAGACGATTCCGTGGGAGCCTCCTACGGAGCTCGCTTTTTATCCGGGCAAAAGCACGGACCAATTGGACGAGGACAAGTCGGCGGCTTATTTGGAAAACTTTTTCGTCTCCATGGCGGAGGAGATCAAGCTGGGCATTCGCGCACTCGGCAAAAGCAAGCTCTCGGAAGTGAATACCGGCGATTTGATCGCGATGGACGAGTGGACGAGCAAGGTCACCAACATTCGGCTGGCGACGCTGCCTTATGCTCCCGGCAAGGACGGTAGTCCCGAGGCGGCAATCGGCTCCAGAAATCCGGCACGGCCGGAACCCGCCAAAACAGGCGCCGGACAGAGCGTCGGCGGCAATCAGCTGTATAAAAGCGGCAGCGAAGCGAAGAAACAGGCAGGCACCGCGAGCCAAGACGGCGGAATGAAGGCGGGCGACGCAACTAGTCAAACGGACGGAGGCAGCTCAAGCGGAACGGTTCAAACGGACGGAGGCAGCCCAAGCGACAAAGCGGGTCAAGCCGTCGGAGGGGAAACGGGAGCCGATCAGCCGGCCGCCGAAGTCAAGCCTGAAGGCGATACGAAGGCGGAAAAGAAGCCGAAACGCGCGCTGCGCAAGCCGAAAAAGCTGAACGAATGAGACGGTCCGGAGGAGAACGGTGCTGTTATCGCGGCGTTTTACCTGATATAATGAGACCAATGCGGCCTGCGGTCCATATTTTGGGAAACGGTTGGTGTGACATGATGCCTCAAAGCAAATTTTTCCGGATCGGGTACGGCATTCTTCTCGTCTTTCTGATCGTTTGGGTCGGCATGAAAATCAGCTTCGTGTTTTATCCGCTGAAAGTGCTCGTTCAGACGCTGTTCTCGCCCATACTGATATCCGGCGTGTTGTTTTATTTGTTCCGGCCGCTCGTCAATTTGCTGGTCGGCAAGCGGGTGCCGAAGTCGCTGGCGATCTTGATCATTTACTTGGGCTTCGCCTTGCTCGTGACGATCATCGTCATCTTTGTCGCGCCCGTATTGAAAAGGCAGTTTACGGAGCTGATCAACAGCTTGCCGGTGCTGCTGCAGACGGCGGTCAACAAAGGCCAGGAATTTGCCGAGAGCGAGCTGTTCACCCGGTTTATCGACAGCTTCGACGTCGATTTCAACCAATTGTCGGCGAAGGTTTCCGATTATTTGGTCGTCGGGCTGAATTTGCTCAGCTCCAATTTCAAGACGGTCATCGGTTTCGTCGCGAACGTGTTTTTCCTGATCGTGACCGTACCGTTCATTTTATTCTACTTGCTCAGGGACGGGGACAAAATCCGCGACGGCATCCTGAAGCTGCTGCCCAATACGCGCAAGGAAAGCATCAGAGACATTTTGACCAAAATGGATGAGACGGTCAGTCTGTATATTCGCGGTCAAATTATCGTGGCGTTCGTAGTCGGGGTGCTATGTCTGGTCGGCTATTTGATCGTAGGGGTCGATTACGCGTTCCTGCTCGCGCTCGCGGCCATGATTACGAACGTCATCCCGTACGTGGGAGCATTTCTTGCAGCCGTGCCGGCTATCCTCGTCGCCCTTGTCGATTCGCCGTTCATGGTGCTCAAAGTCATCATCGTGGCGGTAATCGCCCAACAAATCGAAGGCAATCTCATCTCGCCGCAAATTATGGGCAAACAGCTGGAAATTCATCCGCTCACGATTTTGCTGCTGCTGCTAGTCGTCGGAAGCCTCGTAGGTCCTCTCGGCATGCTTCTCGCCGTGCCGGTGTATGCGGTCGCGAAAATCATAATCGTACATATTTACGGCCTCATTCAATTGCGGATCAATCCTCCGAGAGACGGTTAAGGAAGCATGGCCGACACCGGAAACGGTTAATGCCGGCTCGGAGACGAATCGTACCTTATACGGAATGAGGAGATGCGCACATGAGTATTACGCAAAATTTGTATTTGCCGCTCTCCTTGATCAATATCCTTCTCGCCGCAACGGTCATTTTTCTGGAACGGCGAAACGTCGGGGCCACGTGGGCTTGGCTTATGGTGCTGTTTTTTTTGCCGGGCGTCGGGTTTATTCTTTATTTGTTTTTGGGGCAAAACCTGAGCCGCCGCAAAATATATAAAATCAAGGAAGAACAGCGCGAATTCGTCCAGCATCTGGTGGAGCGTCAGCAGCGCGACATTCGGCAAATCCATTTCCACGACCCGACGATGATCCATTTTCAGGATATGATCTATATGAACCTGGCCAGCGGGCAAGCGCTGTATACCCAAGACAACGATGTCGAAATTTTTACGGACGGCAACAGCAAGTTCGAATCGCTGCTTCGTGCGATCGGCGAAGCGAAGCATCATATTCATTTGGTCTACTATATCGTCAAAAACGACGGAATCGGCTCCAGACTCGTGGAAGCGCTGGCCGCGAAAGCGAGAGAAGGAGTAAGGGTCCGTTTTCTGTACGATCAGATCGGCAGCTCGGGGCTGACGAGAAGATTTTTCCGTCCTTTGACGGATGCGGGAGGAAAGACCGCCGCCTTTTTTCCTTCGAGGATCCCGTACTTGAACTTCCGTCTGAACTACAGGAATCACCGCAAGCTTGCGATTATTGACGGTACGATCGGTTACATCGGCGGTCTCAATGTCGGCGACGAATATCTCGGACTCGACAAACGGTTCGGGGATTGGCGGGATACGCATCTGAAGGTGCGGGGAGGCGGCGTGTTCCAGATGCAGATGCTGTTCGTGCTCGACTGGAACTTGTCGTCGGACAACAAAATAGGGGACGTGACGCCGTATTTTCCGGCTGCCAGCCATCCGGGCAAGGTAGGGATGCAGATCGTTTCAAGCGGACCGAACAACGATAAGGAGCAGATCAAGAAGGCGTATATCAAGATGATTCATGCCGCGAAGCAGAGCGTCTGGATTCAAACGCCGTATTTCGTGCCCGACGAAAGCTTGATGACCGCCTTGAAGATGGCGGCTTTGTCGGGGGTAGACGTTCGGATGATGCTGCCGGGAAAGCCGGATCACCCCCTGGTTTACTGGGCGTCCACCTCGTACTTGGGCGAATTGCTATCGGTCGGGGTAAAGTGCTATTTGTACGGAAAAGGATTTTTGCATGCCAAAACGATTGTCGTAGACGGACGGGTAGCTTCGGTCGGGACGGCGAATATCGATTTGCGCAGCTTCAAGCTGAATTTCGAAGTCAATGCCGTTTTGTACGATACCGCCACCGCCGCCAAGCTGCAGCATATTTTCGTGGAAGATCAGGAGCACAGCAGGCTCCTGACCGAGGAGGAATATCGGAAGCGTCCGCTGTTCAAACGATTTCTGGAATCGTGCGCCCGGTTGCTTTCTCCGATTTTGTAATGGTTGCGGAAGTCGGTTTTTCAAAAAAAGAGACTGCCCTTCCGGATTTTCCCGGCGGAGCAGTCTCTTTTGGCGTTCGTGGCAGGAGCTGCGGCATTCAATCCAGCTCGAGCAGTCCGCGCTGCAAATAGTTTTCCAGCTCTTTGGCCACGTCATAAATCGTACGGGAGGAATCCAGGTTCTCGTAAGCGTGCTCGCATTCGCCCCTGTACTCCATCTCTTCGTCGTAGTGGGAGACATACCGGTCGATCCGGTCCCGGGAATCGCCCCGCTCCACCAAACGGCTTACGATCGTATCCGGACTGGCGTATATGAAAAACCGTTTCACTTTATCCCCGTACAGCTTCTTTAAAATGTCCGCCCCGTACCGGTTCAATACGAGATAGATGCAGCCGTATTGCCGCAATCCCGCTTCGACGTCGGCGCTTTTGATCCCGTAATGCACGCCGTCGATTTCCACCGTTTCCACGAACTCGTCGTTGCGCATTGCCGATTGGAATTCGTCCGCGCCGATAAAATGATAGTCGCGGCCTTCCGCTTCATTGGCTCTCGGCTCGCGGGTCGTATACGAAATCACCTGCTTCATGGGGATCGTGGCGCCGGCCAGCTCGGCAATCGTTTTGCGCCCCGCTCCGGTCGGTCCGGTAAAGACGAATATCATCTCTTTGTCCTTCAACTCGTACATGCACAGCCTCCTCGGAATGTGATGAAAGTGACGTATGTACAGTATTCGCCATTTCGGCCGACTTCCCTTTATTGTTTGAAAATTCTGTTATCTGCACTTGATACGGAAGCTTGTGCTTCTCGCTTCAGTGCTTCTTCTTCATCTCGAAAAATTCGCACTGCTCCCTCGAATGGTAGGCGAGCTCGCTAACCCCGGATTGGACTACGACGGTCGTGTCGTCGAAACGGATAATAATGCCCCCCGAATCGATCATATGGTCGTCCTTGAACACCCGGATCGCCAGTTCGTTCTCCATCGCTTCCTGCAAATCCTGCTCGGTTATTAAACGTCGGTTGCGGATCATCTGATTGCTCCTTCGGATATACGGATTCGGTAAACCCATTGTACCAGAGAGGACTCGCCGGCGACAGCCGCTCCCGGGCGGGATACATTCCGTTGAACGTTTTACTCCCGGCGCGGGAATGTTGTACAATGAAACAGATTGCACATACGGAACAATCGGGCCGTTGTATACATTAGGGGGAATACGATGCGTTGGCATGAAATAACGATACATACGCGCGAGGAAGTAGCCGAACTGGTCGCGAACGCATTTCACGAGATGGGAGCAGGGGGCGTAACGATCGAGGAGTCAGGTACGCTCGCCAAGGAGCGGGATACGTCGCTCGGCCAGCTGTACGATACGCCGTTGAACGACATTCCGGAAGGGGAAGCGGTCGTACAAGCTTATTTCGCCGATCCCGAGGACGTAGGGGCATTGATCGGTCAGCTCGAGGAGCACGTCCGATTTGTCCGGGACGAGCTGGAATACGATGTAGGCAAGGCTACGATCAAAACGCGCGAGGTCGACGAGGAAGACTGGGCCCATTCTTGGAAGCAGTATTATAAGCCGATGCGCATTTCCGACCGTCTTACAATCAAGCCTACGTGGGAGCGGTACGAGCCGGAAAGCGCGGACGAGATCATACTCGAGCTGGATCCGGGCATGGCTTTCGGCACCGGGACGCATCCGACGACTTCGCTGTGCTTGCAGACGCTGGAAAAAGCGATCGAGCCGGGAACGGACGTCATCGATGTAGGAACCGGCTCGGGCATACTGGCGATTGCCGCCGCGAAGCTCGGCGCGCGCCGCGTGCTGGCGCTGGACCTGGATCCCGTCGCGGTCGAGAGCGCCACGGAAAATGTGCAGTTGAACGGAGTAGGCGGCATTGTCGCGGTCATGGAGAGTGATCTTCTCGGCGTTTTGCGGAGCGCGGGACTTGTAGCCGGCGGGGAGGAAGGAAGCGGTCGGACTCCGGGCGTCGACGTCGGGGCTTTGGGCGTGAAGCTGCCCGTCAAGCTTGTCGTGGCGAACATTTTGGCCGAAATTATATTGTTGTTTATCCAAGACGTATACGATGTGCTGGAATCGGGAGGCACCTACATCACGTCCGGTATATACAAGAACAAGGCGGATGACGTCGAGAAGGGGCTGGTTCAAGCAGGCTTCGCCATCGAACGCAAGGAGCGCGACCAGGATTGGATCGCCTTCGTGGCGAAGAAACCGTAGGAGGGAATCAGGGTGGACGGATTGAACAGCTTTCTGAGGTATCCGTTAGAAGAACTGCCGTTTATTTTTATCGTTCTCGTACTCGCTTTTACGGTGCACGAATTCGCCCACGCCTACGCTGCATACAAGTTCGGGGATCCAACGGCCAAGCAGTTGGGCCGGGTGACGCTGAACCCCAGGGTGCATCTGGACGTGCTCGGCACGATTCTTATTTTCATTGCCGGCTTCGGCTGGGCGAAGCCGGTTCCCGTCAACCGCGGCCGGTTCAAATATCCGAGGCTCATGGGCATTATCGTATCGGCGGTCGGTCCTCTAAGCAACTTGCTGCTCGCCTTTATCGGGGTGCTGATCGTTCATATCATTATGGCCGCCGGACTGTTGGACGGCGCTTCCAAGGGAGTCGCCGATGCGATAGCGCTATTCCTTACCCGGCTGGTCGAGCTTAATCTGGTTTTGTTCATTTTCAACCTGATCCCGCTGCCGCCGCTTGACGGGTATCGGATCATCGAGGATTTGGCGCCGACGCATATTCGGTTGAAAATGGCAAAGAATGAACAATGGGGCATTTTTATTTTCCTCATGCTCATTTTCATTCCGCCGCTTTCACGGGTGACGATCCAGCCTTTGTTTGCTATCGGCAACGATATATTAAGCGGCATGAGCCGGTTTATATCCATTTTTATTTAGCTGCTTTCCTGAATCCAAGGAAAAGATTGCGCGGCCGGGACGGTTCGGGAACGTGTCCGATCAGTAGAAATTCGTCCCGAAACGTTGTATGATGGAAGTTGGTTTCAGGATCCGACAGTAAGAAGGGGTACCATGCAGAGATACTTTATACCGCCTGAGCAAATGACGGAATCGGAAGCGGTCGTGACCGGGGACGATGCTCACCATATCGCGAACGTGATGCGGGCCCGCATCGGCGATTCGATTATCGTAAGCGACGGAGCCAGCCGAGAAGCGCTGGCAGCCATATCCGATATCGGCAAAAACCGCGTCGTCGCCTCCATTGCCGAGATGCTTCCCATGTCGGCGGAGCCGGCCATTCGCGTAACGATCGCCCAAAGCTTGCCGAAAGGCGACAAAATGGAGACGATCATTCAAAAAGGAACCGAAATCGGAGCGGTCCGATTCATCCCGTTCATCTCGGAACGGACCGTCGTCCAGTATGACGCCAAGAAAGAGTCGAAGCGGCTGGAGCGCTGGGCCAAAATCGCCAAGGAGGCGGCGGAGCAGGCGCACCGCAACCGGGTTCCGGCAGTGGAATCCCCGCTGAAGTGGAACGAATTGCTGCAATCGGTCGGGAAGGCCGATGCGGCGTTCTTTTGTTACGAGAAGGAAGCCGGAACGATGCTGAAGCAAGAGCTGCGGCGCGCCATTGCGTCGCGTGGCGGAACGGAAGGAATGAACGTCCTGCTGATTGTCGGTCCGGAAGGCGGTTTTTCCGAGCGGGAGGCGAGTGAGGCGGAAGCGGTCGGGTGCGTGCCGGTGCTGCTCGGTGCGCGGATATTGCGGACGGAAACGGCCGGAATGGTCGGACTGACGTGTATGTTATACGAAGCGGGAGAGATGGGAGGTTGACCCGAATGTCTACAGTGGCGTTTTACACGCTTGGCTGCAAAGTGAATTTCTACGATACGGAAGCGATCTGGCAGCTGTTCAAAAACGAAGGGTACGAGCAGGTGGATTTCGAGCAAACGGCCGACGTATATGTAATCAATACTTGTACCGTAACGAATACGGGCGACAAGAAGAGCCGGCAAATTATACGCCGCGCGGTACGTCGCAATCCGGACGCCATCGTGGCCGTTACCGGGTGCTACGCCCAGACGTCCCCTGCGGAAATCATGGCGATTCCCGGCGTCGATCTGGTTATCGGCACGCAAAGCCGCGACCAAATCATTCCGCTCGTGAAGCAGTTCCATGAGCAGCGTCAGCCGATCAATGCGGTGCGCAATATTATGAAAACGCGCGAGTTCGAGGAGCTGGACGTACCCGATTTTGCCGACCGTACGCGGGCATTTCTGAAAATACAGGAAGGCTGCAACAATTTCTGTACGTTCTGCATCATTCCATGGTCGCGCGGGCTGATGCGCAGCCGTCAGGCGGACAGCGTCATCAAGCAGGCTCACATGCTTGTCGAGGCCGGCTACAAGGAAATCGTTCTGACGGGCATCCATACCGGGGGCTACGGGGAAGACTTCCAAAACTACGATTTGGCCGATTTGCTATGCGATTTGGACAAGGTGGACGGCCTGCAGCGAATCCGGATAAGCTCGATCGAGGCCAGCCAAATTACCGATAAAGTCATCGACGTCCTCAATGCTTCCGATAAAATGTGCCGACATCTGCACGTTCCGCTGCAGGCGGGCGACGATGCCGTATTGGCGCGCATGCGCCGCAAATATACGACGGCCGAGTTTGGCGGCAAAATCGAGAAGCTGCATCGCGCTTTGCCGGGCGTGGCGATTACGACCGATGTTATCGTCGGTTTTCCGGGGGAGACGGAGGAAATGTTCCGGAACGGCTACCGTTTCATGGAGCAAATGCAGTTTGCCGAAATGCATGTATTCCCGTATTCCAAGCGAACCGGCACACCGGCCGCACGCATGGAGGACCAGGTAGACGAGGAAATCAAAAACGAACGCGTCCATGAGCTGATCGATCTGTCCGAGCGGATGCAGCTTGCTTATGCGCAAAAATTCGTCGGGGAAGTGCTCGAGGTCATTCCCGAGCGTACGTACAAAGGAGCGCCCGACAGCGGGCTGCTGATGGGGTATTCGGATAATTACGTCAACCTCGTGTTTCCGGGCACGGAAGACATGCTGGGCCAAATATGCCGCGTGAAGCTTACCGAACCGGGCGTCAACGAAAGCAAGGGCGAGTTTGTCCGCGTATTGGAGCCGGTTATCCGCAAAACGGCGGTCAACAGCTGAATGAGGATGTTGCAATGCGATCGGGGATTTCGCGATCCGGCCTTTGCCGGGTTGCGGAATCTTTCTTGTATAAGCAATGGAGGAGAGGCGGGTTCCCATGAAGGAAATATCGGCCGGCGGTGTCGTATACCGCGTGAGGGAAAGCAAGAAGGAAATTCAGCTGATCATGGATCGTTACGGGAAAATGACGTTGGCGAAGGGCAAAATGGAGCCGGGAGAGACGATCGAACAGACGGCGATCCGCGAAATCCGCGAAGAAACGGGCATCGACGGCACGATCGTTGCTCCGCTGGAACGGATCGGGTACCAATATACGCATGCCGAGTGGGGAGTCGTCGACAAAGAGGTTCATTACTATTTGGTGGAGGCCACCGGCGGCGATTTGCGGGCGCAGGTGGAAGAAATTAGCGGTGTCGAATGGTTCGATCCGTTGGAAGCGTGGAAGCGGCAGCGGCAGTCGGGTTACGCGAACAACGATTCCGTATTGAAAAAAGCGCTTGAAGCTTTGCGGATCGAGGTGGAATCATGAGCGGAATATCCGGTTTTCGGGTGGAAACGTTGCCGTCGTATATCGACCATACGCTTCTGAAAGCGGATGCGACGTCCGAGGCGATTTTGAAGCTGTGCGATGAAGCTCGCAGCTATAATTTCTACAGCGTGTGCGTCAACAGCGGTTGGGTGCCGACCTGCATCCGGGCACTGGATGGAAGCGCGGTGCGAGTCAGTGCCGTAGTCGGTTTTCCGCTGGGCGCCACCCTTAGCGAGGCGAAGGCGTTCGAAGCGGCCAAGGCGGCGGAGTGCGGCGCGACCGATATCGATATGGTTTTGCAGATCGGGGCGCTGCTCGCCGGCGACGAGTCGCTGGTGAGAGAGGATATACGGGCGGTCGTGGAAGCGGTAAAGGGGAAAGCGATCGTAAAGGTCATACTGGAAACCGGCTTTTTGAACGAAGAGCAGAAAAGGACCGCGTGCCGTCTGGCCGAGGAGGCCGGGGCGCATTTCGTCAAAACGTCGACCGGCTTCGGTCCGGGAGGGGCGACCGTTGACGATGTGAAACTGATGCGGGCGGCCGTCTCGCCGGACGTTCAGGTGAAAGCGTCCGGCGGCGTCCGCGATTTGGCGTCCGCACTGGCCATGATCGAGGCGGGGGCGTCGAGACTCGGTACGAGCTCGGGAGTAGCGATCGTAAGCGGCGCCGGCGGAACGGCATCTTACTGATGGCGGGTAATGACCTTTTAGGCCCATGGACTTTATACCGTCTTCGTCCCGATTCTTCTCAATACGGGCAAATAGCAGACAGGCAGCGCTATAATCGAACAGACAACGTTGAATATCGTCTGGGCGTGCGCGATCTGACCGGAAGGATTGGCCGCCAGCAGCGCCGAAGACTCGTGCAGCAGCGGCAGCAGCGGGAGAAATAGCAGCGCGCCGCCTACATTGAGCGCAATGTGCGACCAGGCTACGAATTGGCCGTTTTTGCTGCCGCCGACGGCGGCAAGCAAAGCGGTTGCGCATGTGCCGACGTTCGCGCCCAGCACGATGGCGATGCCGAGCTCGACCGGGATGGCGTCGACTGCGGCAAGTCCCATCGTCATCGCTATCGTGGCGGCGCTGCTGTGGATAATCGCGGTGAGCACCGCTCCCGCGATAACGCCCCACAGGATGCTCCGCTGCGCATGCTCGACGAACCAGCCGAACAATCCGCGGGATTGCAAGGCTGGGACGATCGTCTGCATCACCTCGACGCCGAGCATGACCGAAGCGAAGCCGCTGACGGCGAGCGAAAGGGAACGGATATGGTGCAACATACGATGGAACCTCATCCTGCGCGAAACGATGGGCCAAGGGAACAAGGTAGACAGCCATACGGAGCTTGAGGCGAGCAGCAGCGGAAAGGCCAGCTTGGTCAAATTCAGCCCGATCAATTCGGTCGTAATGCAAGTGCCGATATTCGAGCCGAGAATAATGCCCAGCGTTTTCGGGAACGTCATGATTCGGGCGTTGACCAGTCCGATCGTAATAACCGTTATCGCGCTGCTGCTTTGAAGCGCGGCGGTAACGCCGGTACCGATCAGCATGCCGCGGAGCGGAGTTCGCGTAAACCGTTCTACGAGACCGGTCAAATAGGAGCCGGCCCATTGGTGCAGCGCCAGCTCCATCACTTTCATGCCGGTCAGAAATATGCCGAGCCCGACCAGCATCGGCAATAGGATATGGGTGATCATGCAGGTCTCCTTTTTAACTGGAATCGAACCGTTTGTACCATCTTATGTGTATGGATAGACAAGCATGACAAGCTGCGGATGCGAATAAGCCGTCCAGGCAGCGAAAATGGAGCTGGAGGAAAATAAGTTATGGCATCCGTCATTTTGGACCGCAAAAGGAAAAAGCGGCTGGAGCAAGGGCATCCGTGGATTTACGCCAATGAAATCGCGAGCATGGAAGGAAGCTGCGAGCCGGGAGACCTCGTCTCGGTTATGAGCCATACGGGGCAATATTTGGGATGCGGCTATATGAATCCGAAATCGCAAATCGCCGTCCGGATCGTATCGTACTCGCCTTTGGAGGAGATGGACCGGGAGTTTTTTGCCGACCGCATCCGTCAAGCGATGCAGCTTAGAAGCCGCTTCGTCGGCGAGTCTACCGGTTACCGGCTCGTTTACGGGGAAGCGGATTTTCTGCCCGGCCTGGTCGTCGACCGGTTTGGCGACGTGTTGGTCATCCAGGTGCTGTCGCTCGGCATGGAGCGGCGCAAAAGCGTAATCGTGGAGACGCTCGCGGAGCTGCTCCAGCCGAAGGGCATCTATGAGCGCAGCGATGTGTCGGTGCGCGAGCTTGAAGGGCTCGAGCAGACGAAAGGAACGCTTTACGGCGAATGTCCGCGATTTGTGGACATTTTCGAGAACGGCCTCCGGGTCGAGGTCGATATCGAGCAAGGGCAGAAGACGGGATACTTTTTCGATCAGCGCGAAAACCGCGAGGCCATCGGCAAGCTGATGACCGGGTGGGGGGCGCGAAGCGGGATCCGTCTGTCGGTCGATGAAGACTCGGGCAGGCCGGTTCCCGTCAACGCAAACGGCAAAATTGTCACGTTTCCCTACTGGGACGGCGCGTCCGTGCTGGAGTGCTTCTCCCATACGGGAAGCTTCACGCTGAACGCGTGCCAATCCGGAGCGAAGAGGGTCACCTGTCTCGATATATCCGAGCATGCGATCGAGAATGCGAAACGGAATGTAGAGAAGAACGGCTTTGCCGATCGGGTGGAGTTCGTCGTAGCCGACGCGTTCGATTATTTGCGAGTTCAGGTGAAAGGGCTTGACGAACGGCGAGCGCGGGCCAATGCGGGGCAAGCCGGGGAGAAGGTGGACACCTCCAAGCCGGTCGGGTCGGAAGGCCGGACATGGGACGTGATCATCCTGGATCCTCCGGCGTTCGCCAAAACGAAGAGCGCCGTGGACGGAGCTCTGAGAGGGTACAAGGATATAAACCTGCATGCGATGAAGCTCGTCAACGAGGGCGGTTATCTCGTTACGGCAAGCTGCTCGTATCATGTTCGGCCGGAGGCGTTTCTCGATACGATTTTGGCGGCTGCGGCCGACGCCCGCAAAGTGCTGCGGCTGATCGAATACCGCGGCGCGGGCAAAGACCACCCGCATATACTGGGCGTAGATGAAGGCGATTATTTGAAGTTCGCCATTTTCGAGGTGCGCTCCAGAGCATAGGATTCGGATCCGACTACGGTACTTGTTCTAAAACAGCTTTCCGAAAGGGAGGAGACGGCATGAAGCCGATTGACCCGCATGCGGTACAGCGCGTAATCGATAAGCTGAAAAACCAGGATTTGTTTCTCCATCTCGAAATGACGACGGGCGCCTACGCTTCGCATTTCGACAGCTCGAAATTTACGGCTTCCACTTTTTTGAAGAACGGCGTCGTCCGGTTTGCCGAAGGATCGATTGCCGGCGGCGGCCCCGCATTTCGCGTCGGGCTGAAAACCGATACGGGCTGGGTTTATTCCGAAGGCCTGACCCATTGGGAGGGCGAAGACGAGGACACCCTCCTTATGGCGGGATTTGACGGCGAAGGCAAGCTTGTAGTCGGACTGCAGCTGGGGCGGAAACCGTTTTGAAACGAATTCTCGCATAAGAAAGAGGGGGAAGGCGATGGAACGTCAGCGACACGTTTTGGTGATACTTCCGCATCCGGATGACGAAACCGCGCTATCGGGTACGGTTGCGCTGCATATTCGGCAAGGAACGCCGGTAACCTACGTATGCCTTACTTTGGGCGAAATGGGGCGGAATATGGGGGTGCCGCCGATTGCCAACCGGGTAACCCTTCCAGCCATCCGCAAGCTGGAGCTGGAGGAGTCGTGTCGGGTTATCGGCATTCAAGATTTACGGCAGTGGGGCTTGCACGATAAAACCGTCGAGTTTGAAAACAGGGATGCTTTGATCGGGCGGATCGAAGCTGTCATCGCGGAGCTATCCCCGTCTCTGATTCTCACATTCTACCCTGGCTACAGTGTGCATCCGGACCATGACGCTTGCGGGAGCGCCGTAATCGGCGCGGTGGAGAAAATGCCCGCTTCGGCCAGACCGGAGGTGCACTGCGTCGCTTTCGCCGTAGGCTGCGAGGAAATATTGGGCCAGCCGGATATCGTAAACGATGTAAGCGAGCTGCTCGATCTGAAGCTTCGCTCTCTCGAAGCGCATCAATCCCAGTTCCGGCACATGTCGAGCATTTTATCGTTGGAGGACGAGAAGCTGCGCAGCCGGTGGGGCAAAGAACGATTTTGGACATACCGGTTCGATTGAGAGATCGGGCGTCCGCCGACAAATCCCCGTCCGATCGGGCAGCGCCGAATCGGACGGGGATTTGTTTTGTCCGTCGGATCGAATCGTTCAACCGCCGGTTGGATTCCTGCTTCAAATGATGGCGAAGGCCTTTCCCGGCCTTTTTCGATGAAGGACCATTAGTATCCATATTGTATCAGGATGCATTGAAGCGGACAATCGCAGACGGACCGGGGAAACATTTGCGGAATGACGAAAATATATCCTGCTCGGCCGCAACAAATGATATAATAGAATAAAAAACGACATGACATGGAGTCGGCTGGGAGCGTACGAGTGATGAAAACAACCATTTATGACATCGCAAAAGCGGCGGGCGTATCAATCGCGACCGTCTCCAAGGTCATCAACGGCACGGGCCGGATCAGCACTGAGACTCGTGAGCGCGTAAATGAAATCATGCAGGAGCTCGATTATCAGCCGAGTGTCGTGGCATCGGCGCTGACCGGCAAAAGCACGTTTACGATCGGTTTGCTTATTCCGGATTTGGCGAATCCGCTCTATGCGGAAATTGCCCGGAGCGTGGAGGACCGCGGGCGGGAGCTCGGCTTCAATCTCGTCATGTGCAGCACCGACAACAATCCGCGGAGGGAAGGGGACTATATTACCTTTCTCAAGCAAAAAAGGGTAGACGGCATTATTATCTCTACCGGCGTCAGCAATGAAATAGGCTTGAAAAATTTGGCCAAGCAAAAAATTCCGGTTGCCCTGGTAACGCGGGATATTCCTTCGCTTGGAGCGGACAGCGTCAAGATTGACGACTTCCTCGGCGGCTATCAGGCGGCGTCCCACTTGATCGGCCTCGGCCACAGGCACATCGCGGTCATTACCGAGGATTTGAATCTGAACAGCAGCAAGGAGCGGGTGAGAGGGTACCGGTACGCGCTGGAGGAAGCCGGAATCGACGGCGACAAGCAATTTTGCGTAGAAAGCGTCTCGTCCGTCGAAGAGGGCAAGCGGCATGCTTTGGAGATGCTTCGCTCGGAAGATTCTCCTACGGCCATATTCGCGAGCAACGATTTGCTGGCGATCGGAGCCGTACAAGCCGCCAAGGAGCTGCGGCTGACGATTCCGTGGGACTTGTCGGTCATCGGCTTCGACAATACGTTGTTGGCCGGCATCGTAGATCCTCCGCTGACGACCGTTGCGCAGCCCATCGCGCAAATGGGTCGGCAAGTGATGGATTTGATCATCCAGGAAGTCCGCGGTCAAAAACAGACCAAGCAGCGAATCGTCCTGATGCCTGAGCTGATCGTGCGGCAATCGACCACGTTCCCGCGCAAAGTTTGATCGATTTTCAAGCGGCCGACCTAGACCATGGGTCCCGCGTCCGCAATGAACGGCTGTCCGAGAGGGCAGCTTTTTTAACGGTTAATAATTTATGGATTTCGGGCTCCTCGCAAAGTACCTGGATAAACATCGGAGCAGTAGCCCCGCTTTGCGGGGTTATTTAACGCCGAGGCAAGCCTAGCTTAGCTTCGGCAGCCACGACAAACTGCTGAATAATGGAGGGCCGTCGATGCGGTTATACGGAAAAGAATGGACTCGCCGGGAGCTTGAAGCCCGGGTAGGGAATATGGGTCAAATAGGCGGCATACGGCGATTGAGGCATCAGGAAGGAAAAGAAGCCGGCGTCGAGGTTATCCAGCTGCGCACGGGTGCCGGCCTTGTATTTGAAGTGACGCCCGAGAAAGGGCTCGACGTATCGTTGGCGGAGCTGTTCGGCGCGCCCGTCTCGTGGCAATCCCCCAACGGCAATGTTCATCCCATGCATTACGAGCCGAAAGGGGCGGACTGGCTACGGACCGCTTCCGGAGGACTGTTGATGACGTGCGGTCTCGTTCATGCGGGCTCGCCTAGCGTTGACGATACAGGCAGCTACGGACTTCATGGTAGAGCTCACCATACTCCGGCCAGACTTGTATCGGCTGCGGAGCAATGGGCGGGAGACGAGCTCGAGCTGCGAGTGTCCGGAACCGTCGAAGAGACGTCGATCGCAGGGGATAAGCTAAGGCTTTCGCGCGAGATTTCCGCCAAAATGGGTGAGAACCGCATCGTTATTCGGGACACTGTCGAAAATTTCGGCTTCAAATCGGCCCCGCACCTTATGCTGTATCATTTCAACTTCGGTTTTCCGCTGCTCGGCGAACAAACGACCGTCACCTTCCCTCCGGCCACCTTATCGCCCCGGGATCCTGATTACTCCACCGATCGGCACGAGCATTGGGAGACTCCGGACGGGGAAGCGGTCGAGCGTGTTTATTATCATCGGCTGCTCCGGGACAAGCTCGAAGATTCGGGAATGGCCGAAGTACACATTCGGAATCCGTCTTTTCCGATTGGCGGCCTTTCGCGTCCATTATCCGTCAAGCTGAGGTGGTCGGCACACACTTTGCCGTTGTTGGTGCAGTGGCGTATGCCCGGCGCCGGTGATCATGTTCTCGGGTTGGAGCCATCGAACTGCGTAGTGGGGGGACGAGAGGCAGTGGAGCAAGATCTCGGGAGCTTGCCATGTCTGAAGCCCGGAGAGTCGGTGCATTACATGCTGGAACTGATAATGGAATATTAATCTTTTTGTCTTTAATAGCGGGTACATACGAAAAAGCGAGTATGGTTACTCTAATAGCGACATTTCTTGGCTCATTCGGCGGAATGGGCCTTATTACCGTTTATTTGCCATATTCCCCGGCGTTGACTTGAACATGCGGAATCGTGTAAGCTAACATTTAGTTTAGTACTAAAATATTTATTCATAAACAAATGAGTCGTAAACGAATGGGGGTGCGAAATGCCCGAGATCAGCAGCCAGCTGCTGGAACTTAGTACCATGTTCCGAAGCTTGGTCAAGAAGATGACCAACGAATGGAAACGGCGGATGGGCGACGGATTTTCGATGACGCAATTCCGTACGCTTTACGTGTTAAATTCGCGCGGACCGCAAAAGGCGGCCGATTTGGCCGAAATTTTGTGCGTTACGTCCGGAGCGATTACCGGCCTAGCCGATAAATTGATTTTGAAGCAGCTACTCGAAAGGCAAAGGAGTGAGGATGATCGGAGAGTCGTCTATTTGAGCATTACGGAGCAAGGGAAAGAAATGCTCGACGGCTTGCTGGAGAAGCAGAAGGAGACGATTTCTTTGTTTTTCGAAGGATTGCCGAAGGAAGATATCGATCATCTGAAGCGTATTTTCGAGCTTATGCTCATACGCGTCGATCAGTTGGAACAAGAGAAGGATTAGAGAAGGATTAGAGAAGGATTAGAGAAGGATTAGAGAAGGAGTAGAGAAGCTTGGAGCATTTATCGCATAAGCGCAAAATGACGATTATGGTCGCGATTATCGCCGCCATGTTTTTCGCCGCGATCAACCAAACGATCGTAAGTACGGCGATGCCCCGAATCATCGCAATTCTTGGGGGCATGGATTACTACACCTGGGTCATTACGATCTACATGCTGACCTCGACGATATCGACGGTGCTTGTAGGAAAGCTGTCGGACATTTACGGCCGCAAGCCGTTTATTTTGGCGGGAATCGTGTTTTTCATCATAGGCGCTTTTTTGACCGGATTATCGAAAGATATTTTTCAATTGATCACTTACCGCGGTATTCAAGGGATCGGCGCGGGTATTATTATGGCTTCGGCCTTTACGGCCGTAGGGGACTTGTTCTCGCCGCGCGAGCGCGGGAAATGGACCGGCGTCATGATGGCCGTATTCGGCTTCTCCAGCGTACTCGGCCCGACGCTCGGCGGATGGATCGTCGATCATATGGATTGGGAATGGGTATTCTGGATTTTCCTCCCTGTCGGGATCGTAGCGTTTATTTTGATCATGGCTTTGTTTCCGAAGGTGGATAAGAAGCAGTCGGAATCGATCGACTACTTGGGATCGTTGTTCCTTACTTTAACGATCGTCCCGCTCCTTATCGGCTTTTCTTGGGCAGGCACGAAGTATGCATGGGGATCGACGCAAATTATCGGCTTGTTCGGCGCGGCATTGGTGGCGCTGCTTATCTTTATGTTCGTGGAGACCCGAGTGAAAAGTCCGGTGCTTCCGTTGTCTTTGTTCAAGAACAGCATCGTCACGATCTCGAACTTGACCGGTTTTCTGATGAATGCGGGGATGATGGGCGCCTTGATTTATTTGCCGTTTTTCGTGCAAGGCGTGGAAGGGGTATCGCCTACTTACTCCGGCTACGTAACGATGCCGATGTCGATCAGCATGGTTGTCATCAGCTCCTTTACGGGCAGATGGATAACGAAATCGGGCAAGTACAAGCGTTACGCGCTGCTTGGCATGCCGATCATGATCGTGGGCATGATTATGATGGCGTTTATGAACAGCATTTGGCTGGCCGTGCTCAGCATGATCGTTTTCGGCTTCGGCTTGGGACTCGGCATGCCGGTCTTCTCGCTTACGGTGCAGAACGCCGTCAGGCCGGATCAGCTTGGCGTGGCGACCGCATCCTCGCAGCTGTTCCGCAATATGGGCGGAACGATCGGCATCGCCGTCATGGGAACGATTATGGCGTCCAGCCTGAAAAGCAGCTTGAAGTCCGCGGCCGAATCCGGCCAGGGAGTCGATTTGACGAAGCTGGATCCGAAGGTGGCCGAGCAGCTGGCGGCATTCCATAACCCGGAAATGCTGCTGGACCAGCCCAGACTGGAGCAGCTGCGGCAGACGCTGCCCGAGCAAGTGCAGCCGATTTTCGCCAAGATGATCGATATGCTCCGGGATGCGCTCAGCACCTCTCTGACGACCGTGTTTTTGTCCGGTGCCGCGCTGCTCGTCGTCGCTTTGCTGCTCGTCTTCTTCTTGAAGGAAATTCCGCTGAGGACGTCCAACCGGATGCCGGAGCAAGCGGGCGATCCATCGAAGGGCGAGAAGGAAGACGGCCTGTCCGGCACGGTCGCGAAGCAGGTTTGATTTTTGGATGAAAAAGGTTGAAGCGAAAGAGTCGTCGAGCTGGAATCGGCGGCTCTTTATGTTTGTATAAGCTTTCAATACGAAACACAAATCGGACTTACTTCGCTTTCTTCCCCTGAACGAGCATTTCGATCGCCTGTCCGATCCGCTTCGCGCGGGTTTCTGCTTTTTTGGCGGACAAAATCCATTGGATATATTCTTTGCGGTGGGAATAGGACAGCTTCCCGAAAAAAACGGCCGCTTCTTCGTTCCGGTCCAAGGCCGCCTGAAAATCTTCCGGAACGTCCAAGGTTCGTTCCTCCGTGTCCGGTTCGATCGACACCCGGACGATATCGCCGGTCGTTACGCCGGCTTCGTTTCGGACGGATTGGTTGATCACCAAGTAATGGGTACCGTCTCCGTTCGGCATAAGGGAACCGCGGATCGGCGCTTCGTTGACCGTACCTTTTACTTTCAATTGTCCCCGGACTCCGTATGCTTCGTGCACGCCGAACGGAATTTGCACGTATGTCCATGTACCGGTGCCGGAAGGACGGATAAGAGGCGCTTCGAAATGTTGCATGGTCGACTCTCCTTTCGGATGCTGCGAGTTGCTGCGGATACGGTTAGTATAGCACAGACAACCGCGAATGGCGGCCGCAGGAGGGCGTGCCAATCTGCCCCAGTCGGCGGACAACCGCGCAAAAATATGCTAGAATACTAGAATAGATAAGAACATTTGTTTTCGTACAGGAGGCCCATATGGCGATCCGATACATACTCGGCCGGGCGGGCAGCGGCAAGACGGAGCGCTGTCTCGATGAAATAAGAAGCATTTTGCGGCGTGAGCCGGAAGGTCCGCCTCTCGTTCTGCTGGTACCCGAGCAGGCCACATTTCAGGCGGAGCATGCGCTCGTATCCACGCCCGGGCTTGGCGGGACGATTCGCGCACAAGTGCTCAGCTTCCGGCGCCTTGCCTTCCGGATCATGCAGGAGGCGGGCGGAACGGCCCGAATCCATATCGACGACAGCGGCAAGAAAATGCTGCTGTACGAGCTGCTGCACAAGCATGGCGAGGAGCTCCGGCAATTTCGCGCATCCTCCGAGCAGTCCGGCTTCATCGACAACTTGAACCGGATGTACGGCGAATTCCGCCGGTACTGCATAACGCCGGACCGACTGGAGCAGTTCGTCCTCCAAGCGGAACGGAGGCAAGAACCGGGAGGCGCGTTCGGCTTGCCCACGGACAAGCTGCACGACCTGCTGTTCGTCTATAAACGATTCGAGGAACAGTTGTCCAAACATTATATCGACTCCGAGCATTTGCTGACCAAGATGGCGGAGATGATGCCGGAATCGGCTTATATCCGGGACGCCCTCGTCTGGATTGACGGTTTTTTCGGCTTTACCCCTCAAGAGCTGCAGGCGGTCGGCGAGTTGATGAGCTGCAGCCGTCAGGTGACCGTCAGCCTGTGCGTTGACCGCGATTACGGCTCCGGGGATGCGCCGGACGAATTGAATTTGTTTCATCCGACGGCTCGGACGCTCGTCCGCCTGAAGCAGGTTGCGGAAGAGCGGCAAGCCGGACAGGAGAGCGTCATCATGCTCGAAGGAAGCCCATCCCGTTTCGAGCGCAGTCCGAAGCTCGCTCATTTGGAGCGGTCGTTCGAATACAGGAGCGGCAGACCGTTCGCGGGAGGAGCGGCGGGGGGGAACGATCGCGAGATCGTCTTGGCGTCCGCCTCGAACCGTCGCGCGGAAGCGGAAGGAGCGGCCCGAGAAATCGTCAGGCTCGTGCGGGACGAAGGCTGCCGCTGGCGGGACGTTGCGGTTATGGTGCGCAATCCGGATAGCTACGGGGAGCTGCTGTCCGTCACGTTCACGGATTACGGCATACCGTATTTTCTCGATCAGAAGCGTTCGGTGCTCCATCATCCGGTCGTCGAGCTGATCCGCTCCGGTCTCGAGGTTGCAGCAGGTCGCTGGCGCAACGATGCGGTTTTTCGCTGCGTCAAAACGGACCTGCTGTTTCCGGCCGGTGAAGAAGACGGGGCGGAGGAGGCCAACCGTCTGAGGGACGCGATGTGCCGGCTGGAAAATTATGTGCTGGCGGCGGGCATCCAAGGCTCCCGCTGGACGGAAAAGCGGAAATGGTCGTATCGGGCGGGCTCGATGCTCGATGACGTTCAGGAAGGAGCGGCGCGCGGTCCGGACGAGACGTTTTTTCTGGAAATGGACCGGCTTCGGCAAATGATCGTCAAGCCGCTGGCGGAGCTGGAGACGGGCCTTCGTCAAGCGGACACGGTACGGGGGATGGCGGAATCGCTGTTCCGGTTTCTCGAGGCGATAAAAGTACCGGAAAGGCTGGAACGCTGGAGTCGGGAACGTCTGGATGCCGGGGAGCCGGAGAAAGCTCGCGAGCATATGCAAGTATGGGGGAGTATCGTCGACCTGCTCGACCAGATCGTGGAGATGCTGGGCGACGAGAAAATGGCGCTCGACCGTTTTGCCGGTATTATCGAGGCGGGATTGGAAACGGTCCGGCTCGGGCTCGTACCGCCTTCGCTGGATCAGGTGCTGATCGGTACGATGGACCGTACGCGCTCCGGCGCCGTTCGCCATTGCTTCGTGCTCGGGGCGAACGACGGCGTTATTCCGGCCAAGCCCGACGAGGCCGGCGTTTTGTCGGAGCCCGAGCGGGAACGGCTGATCGAGGCCGGACTCGAGCTTGCGGACGGGAGCCGGCGCAAGCTGCTGGACGAATCGTTTTTGATCTACATAGCGCTTGTTACGCCCGCCGAATCGCTTTGGGTCAGCTATCCTCTCGCCGACGAGGAAGGCAAGTCGCTTCTTCCTTCGGAAATCGTCAAAAGGCTGAAAACGATGTTTCCGGCAATACGGGAAAAGCAGCTGCTTACGGATCCTCCGGCCGGGGAAGCGAATCCGGACGGCGATCCTTATGAATACGCGGTCAATCCGGCCAAGGCGCTTTCCCATCTCGCGGTGCAGCTGCGCGGCTGGATGCGGGGCGTTCCTATCGCCGAGGCTTGGTGGGAAGTCTACAACTGGCTTTGCTCGCGGCCGGAATGGAGAGAACGGCTGCGTCTCACGCTCCGGTCCTTATTTTATACGAATATGGAGCCGCCCTTGCCCCAATCGATCAGCCGCGAGCTGTACGGCGATATGCTGCGGGCCAGCGTGTCGCGGATGGAACGGTTCGTGTCGTGCCCGTTCTCGCAGTTTGCGTCGCATGGGCTGAGGCTGGCCGAGAGACACATATACCGTCTCGACGCTCCGGATATCGGTCAGCTGTTCCATGCCGCTCTTAGCCGGATTGCGCAGGAGCTTCAGCGCGAGGGAGCGGATTGGGGCTCCTTGTCAGCCGAGCAATGCTTCGACCGCGCGGCGAAAGCCGTCGACGAGCTGGCGCCCCGTCTCCAGGGGGAGATTTTGCTCAGCTCGAAAAGATACGGCTACATCGCCCGCAAATTGAAACAAATTATCGGCCGGGCTTCCGTTGTGCTCGGGGTGCACGCACGGAGCGGTCAATTCGTGCCGATCGGGCTGGAGGTCGGGTTCGGACCGGGACAGCCGCTGCCTCCGCTCGAGTTCAAGCTGGATAACGGCTGCCGGATGGAAATCGTCGGAAGAATCGACAGGGTGGACAGGGCGAATAGCGACAAGGGAGTACTGCTGCGCGTGATCGACTACAAGTCGAGCGATACGTCATTGCGGATGGCCGACGTTTATTACGGAATGTCGCTGCAAATGCTCACGTATTTGGATGTTGTCATCACCTACGCGGAGCACTGGATCGGTACTCCGACCTTGCCTGCCGGCGTACTGTACTTTCATGTCCACAATCCGATGCTCGTACGCAAAAATTCGCTATCGCCCGAAGAAGCTGAAGCCCAGCTGCTGAAACGGTTCAAAATGAAGGGACTCGTTCTCGAAGACGAGGAAACGGTCAAGATGATGGACGGTTCGTTCCGCGAACGGAACGGCCATTCGCAGCTTATTCCGGTCGCGCTCAAGGCGGACGGAAGCTTTTACAAAAATTCTTCGGTCGTTTCGGAAGGGCAGTGGGACTCGCTGCGCGGGTACGTCCGGGGAATGATTATGCGCATCGGACAGAACATAACGGACGGACACGTCGATATCCGTCCATCCAGGATGGGGCCGAAGCTGGCTTGCACGTATTGTCCGTACAAGCCGGTGTGCCAATTCGAGCCTATGTTCGAGGGGAACGACTACAACAGGCTGCATCGTATCGATAAGGAACAGGCATGGCAGGCGATGGAGCGCGGGGCCGAGCATTCGTGAGTAACGGAAACGCCGAGGGGGACAAGGATCGCATGACGAACGAAGCGGGAACAGCAGGGGGGCGTCAGGCAAGGGCGGCCAAGCCGGCAGGGAGCACATGGACGGACGAGCAATGGGAGGCGGTCCGCTTGCGCGGATCCGATATTCTCGTAGCTGCGGCGGCGGGCTCCGGCAAAACGGCCGTTCTTGTAGAGAGAATCATACGGCGCATTACGGATGAGCGGGAACCGGTGGACGTGGACCGTCTGCTTGTAGCGACGTTCACGAACGCCGCAGCCGGCGAGATGCGGCAGCGCATTCGCGAGGCGATCGAGAAGCGGCTCGCGGAGCATCCCGAATCCGAGCATTTGCGGCGTCAAATCGCGCTTATTCATCGCGCATCGATTACGACTCTGCACTCGTTTTGCCTTGACGTTATTCGCCGCCACCATCAGCGGATCCGGTTGGATCCGGCTTTTCGCATCGCCAACGAGACGGAAGCGGAGCTGATGCGGCAAGATATTTTAAGCGATCTGCTGGAGGAGCAATACGGGCAAAGCGAAGACGACAGCGCGTTTTGGCGGCTCGCCGACGCCTTCGGAGGCGAACGCGGCGACGATGCCTTGTTTCGGCTCGTCCAGCGTCTATACGACTATTCGAGAAGCCATCCGTGGCCGGATTTTTGGCTGCTGGACACCGCCGGCAAGTTCGAGCCGTCGTCTGACGAAGCGGGGGAGACTTCGGGCGAGTCCGATCCATGGCGTAAGGCATTGATTGCCGATGTCAAGCTGGAGCTGCAAGGCATGGCCAGTCTGTTGGAGGAAGCGCTGCGACTGTGCAGCCAGCCGGGAGGTCCGATGCCGTACACGGACAACATGAAGGACGATCTTGTCCAGATCGAAGGGGCGATTGCCGCTGCGGAACGTTCGTGGGACGGCTTATTCGCCGCGATTCGGGATACGGCTTTCGGCAAGCTGAACGCCTGTCGCGGAAAAGAGTACGACAAAGCGCTGCAGGAACGGGTAAAGCAGCTTCGCGACCGGGCCAAGAAGCAGTTTGCCGATATCCGGGAGGAGCTGTTCGAGCGGACGCCGGAGCAATATGCCGCGGAAATGGCCGAGATGGCACCTGTCGTGCGCAAGCTGGCTGAGCTTGTCATCGAATTCGGAGAACGGTATCGCTTGAAGAAGGCGGAGAAGGGACTGGTCGATTTCTCCGATCTCGAGCATTACAGTCTGGACATTTTGCGGCACCCGGATTCCTCTCCGGGACGTCTGATTCCGTCGGATGCGGCCGAGCAATACCGCGACCAGTTCGTAGAAATTTTGCTGGACGAATATCAGGATACGAACACGGTGCAGGAGGCGATCGTCAGCCTGATCTCCCGGCCGGCGCCCGGCAACAGGTTCATGGTAGGCGACGTTAAGCAGAGCATCTACCGTTTCCGGTTAGCCGAACCGGGCTTGTTTATGGACAAATACAGATCGTTCGAGCCGTCCGGGGAGGATAATCCGTCCGGGGGCCGGAAAATCGACCTTGCGCGCAACTTCCGCAGCCGCACGGAAATCGTCGATGGGGTCAACTATATATTCAAGCAGATCATGACGGAGCGGGTCGGCGAAATGGACTACGACGAAGCGGCAAGACTCGTATGCGGTGCCGTCTACCCGGGTAGTCCGAACGATTTGGCGGTCGAAATGGCCGTGATGGATCGCGGCGGTGCCGCATCCGAGGAAGATGCGGCAGAAGGGAACGGAATCGAAAGCGACGATACGGACGATTCGGACGATATCTCGGATATTGCTGCTGCGGGGACGACTTTGGAGCAGGAAGAGAAGCAGGCCGAAACGGCGCAGCTGGAGGCTCGATATATCGTATCGCGCATACGCCGCATGATGGGGCAGGACGGTCATACGCCGTTTCAGGTACACGACCGCGGCACCGGCGGATTGAGGCCGATCGTATTCCGGGATATCGTCATCCTGCTGCGTGCCACGTCGCAATGGGCTCCCGTATTTATGGACGAGCTGCGTGCGGCTGGAATACCGGGTTATGCCGATTTGAACACCGGTTATTTCACCGCTACCGAAGTCGAGACGATGCTATCGCTGCTGCAAATCATCGATAACCCGTACCAGGACATTCCCGTCGCGGCGGTGCTCCGCTCGCCCATGTTCGGACTGAATGCCGCGGAGCTTGCGCAGATACGTATTCTAGGCAGAAACAAGCCTTACTACGAGGCCGTACTATCGTATGCGGCGGGCGACGCCGAAATGCCGGACGGCACAAACGCCGTACATAACGAAGACGAATACGTTGCCGAGCTCCGATCCAAGCTTTCGCATTTCATCGCCAAGCTGCAAAGCTGGCGGGACGAGGCCCGTCAAGGGTCGCTGTCGCAATTGATTTGGAACGTATACCGGGAAACCGGCTATTACGATTTTGTCGGAGGGATGCCCGGAGGGGGACAGCGTCAAGCGAATCTGCGTGCGCTCTACGACCGGGCCAGACAATATGAAGCGACGTCTCTTCGAGGCTTGTTCCGATTTTTGCGGTTCGTGGAGCGCATGCGGGACAGCGGGGCGGACCTGGGAGCCGCTCGCGCGCTCGGGGAGCAGGAGGACGTCGTCCGGATCATGTCGATCCATAAAAGCAAAGGACTCGAATTTCCCGTCGTATTCGTCGCCGGACTCGGCAAATCGTTCAATCAGACCGATCTGGGCGCTTCCTTTCTGCTGCACAAGGAGCTCGGTTTCGGTCCGATGTTCACGGACCCGGTTCTGCGCGTCGCATGCCCGACTTTGCCGATGCTGGCTATACGCCGACGGATGAAAATGGAGATGATAGCCGAAGAGTTCCGCGTCCTCTATGTGGCGTTGACCCGGCCGAAGGAAAAGATGGTGCTCGTCGGCACGGTCAAATCGGCCGACAAAGCCGCGCAGAAATGGACCCGCATGCAGGATGAAGCCGATTGGCAGCTTCCCGCCCACGAAATGGCCCGAGCCCGGTCTTATCTCGATTGGCTCGGTCCGGCGCTCATCCGCCATCCGGACGCCGGGGTATTCCGCGACCGGGGCGAAAGCGGCGAGTCTTATTTCGTCCCGGCCATTATGACGGCCGAACCGTCCAGGTGGAGTGCGGGAATCGTTTCCTCGCTCGGTTATGCCCAAGCTGCGGCCGCCGTCGAGGTCCGGTTCGCCGACGACCGGATGGAGTCGGTCGCGCAGCTCGAGCCGGTGACCGGTCGGGAAGAGCGGGAGGAAGCGGACATAAGGCTCGACCAACGATTCGATTGGACGTACGGCTACGGACAGGCGACCGAATTTTTCTCCAAAACGTCCGTCTCCGAGTTAAAGCGCCTTAAAGATCGTTCGTTCGGGCGGGAAGACCCGGAAGCGGCGGATTGGGCGGAGCTGCCGCTCGAACCGGATGAAACGGCGGCCGGTAGACAGAACGTTCCCGGAAGCCGCTCCGCCCTGCAGTCGTTGGCGAGAAGGCCCGCCTTTCTTGGGAAACGGGAGATGACGGCAGCGGAGCGGGGGACGATCTATCATGCGGTCATGCAGCACATCCCTCTGGAGAACGGAATTTCGGCGGAGGACGTCCGGATCACGATTGACCGGATGGTTTCGCGCCAATTGCTTGCCCCGGAGCATAGGGATGCGGTGGATGCGGAAGTCGTCGCCTCCTTTTTCCGGGAGGAGATCGGTCGCCGATTGCTGGCCGCCGATAAGGTGTATAGGGAAGTGCCTTTCAGCTACGGCTTGCCCGCCGAGGAGGCATATCCCGGAGCGGAGCAGTCGGTACGGGGCGAAACGGTGCTCGTGCAAGGGATTATCGATTGTTTGTTCGAGGAGAACGGGGGACTGGTGCTGCTCGATTATAAAACGGATGCCGTATACGGCGACCGACTGGATATGCTGAAGGAGCGATATGCGGTCCAGCTCGGGCTGTACGCCAAAGCGATCGAGCATATATGGCGCCGGCCCGTGAAGGAAAAAGTGCTGTATTTTTTTGACGGCCCTCATTTCGTTCGACTCGGTGAAAGGTAAATCCGGGGCTGCGTTGACAAAAAAAATCCCCGCCGGGCCGATGCCCGTGCGGGGATTGTTGTAATGGCGCCGTTTCGCGCACAGTCTATTCCTCAATATTCCGGAGACAGGATCAAGTCCTTCTCCGTCATGTTCAGCTTATACCATTCCTCGAACGTTTCCGGCGGCATCGGCTTGCCGAACAGGTAGCCTTGCGCTTCGTCGCATTTGTGCTGCTGCAGGTAAATGTATTGCTCTTCCGTCTCCACGCCTTCGGCCGTAACTTTCAGCTTCAGCGTCTTGGCCAGCACGATAATGGCGTTAACGATCGCGGCGTCGTCCGGATCCTCGTGAATGCCGCTGATGAACGAACGGTCGACCTTGAGCGCGTCGATCGGGAACTTTTTCAAATAACTAAGGGAAGAATAACCGGTACCGAAGTCGTCGATCGATATTTTGACGCCCATTTCCTTCAGCTCCCGAAGCATGAGAATGTTCCGGTTGACGTTCTGCATCGCCGCGCTTTCCGTTATTTCCAGCTCCAAATATTGAGGCAGCAGTCCGGCCTGGCGCAAAATGCGGCCGATTACTCCCGGCAGATGCTGCTGGCGGAACTGGAGCGGCGACAGGTTGACGCTGACGGACAAGTCCTCCATGCCGGCATCCTGCCATTGTTTGATTTGAACGCACGCTTTGCGCAGCACCTGCTCGCCCAGCTGGACGATCAACCCGGTCTCCTCGGCGAGCGGGATGAAATCTTTCGGCGGGATGACGCCGAGACTCGGATGCTGCCAGCGCACCAGCGCTTCGACGCAGACGACCCGTTCCGATTTGGTGTTGATGCGGGGCTGGTAATAGACGAGCAGCTCGTCCTTTTCCAGCGCTTTGCGCAGCATCGCCTCCATGGCGAAACGTTCGATTTGCGCTTCCGTCTTCTCGGGAGCCAAATAGTACTGAAAGTTGTTGCGGCCTTGCTGCTTGGCCCGGTACATGGCAGCCTCGGCGTTTTTCATCAGCATTTCCGGAGTCGTTCCATGGGTCGGATACAGCGCGATGCCGATACTCGTCGTCGTATATATTTCATGGGGCCCGAGAAGGATGCCTTCCTTCAAGCATTCGAAAACGGCGCTGCATACTTGATTGGCATCGTCCGCATTGGAGACGTTCTGGACGAGCAGGGCAAATTCGTCGCCTCCCAGCCGCGCAAGCATGACGTCTTTATCGATATTCGAGCGGATTCTTTCTGCAACCGTTTTCAGTAATAAATCTCCGGTCTCGTGCCCCATCGTATCGTTAACGTGCTTGAATTGGTCGAGATCGAGAAACAGGACGGCGAGCCCTTTGTTTCTTATGCTCCTCTTATTGAGAGACGACGTTAGTCGATCTTTAAACATTTCCCGGTTCGGCATCCCGGTCAGCGAATCGTAATAGGCCATTTTCACCAGGTTGTCCGACGTGCGTCCGACCAACACGATCATGACGATCATGCCGAGCAAATTCATTACCGTATTGAGCGAAAAAAAATAACCGCCCTGAACGATCGTGAGCAAAAGGATTTCGCCGACGGCCAAGGCGCATATGACCAGTGCGGTCCGCCTCCCCAGCTCGGATGCATACAGCGGAAGCAGGAACAAAAGCAGCCATGTCGGGCTGACCCCGGGGTGCCAATCCGGCAGCACATATACCATCGTAATCATCGCCATGTCGACGAATACGATAACGGCCAAGCTCGGCATGCGCAGAAGCTGGCTCAGATCCCCGACGATATGGGCTCTATGGACGAGAAAGACGGTGAAAGCCAGCGATAAAACGGCGAGCGCAAGCAGCACATACTGCTTTTGGCTTATGAAGAGAAGCAGCAGCACGATAGGGAAAATGAAATGTCCGAGAGCAAACACTTTTGCGTTTTTTTGGTTCATGCTACTTGCTGCACCCCTCGTGAAGGTTGGATTACGTACTCCGGTTCGTACGAAATTATTGGAAAAATGTTCTTTGTCGAATCTTCATTCAGTATACATGATTTCTTTGGGGGATTCTATGAAAATTCGTCTAAATTTGTCGGATTTAAGAGAATGGTCGGAGGGGAAGTGCTGATTTACCCGGTTGGAGCGTTGCTAGAGCGACTCTTTCATTTTCCAGATATGGGATGCAGGGGCTTATGCCTTCACGAGAGAAAAAAACCGTGCCTAGCGATTGGACGCTGCGACACGGGCCGAGAGGTCATACGAATGCAGGTTGCGGAGCTTCTTTCAAAATATGTTTGGCAACGTTCCGTGCACTGGAGAAAGCCCGCTCGGCGAGCTCCCCTTTGCCGGTACAGCCGTCGCCGCAAAAATAAAACGGAACGTTTTCCAGTCGGTTCGGCAGCAGCGAGTTGGAGGCGATATTTTTCACGCTTGCCACCATGGCCTTCTTGGACACCCGTTTGACGGCTATGGCGTCTTTCCAGCCGGGGTAGTGACGGTCGAACAGCTGCTCCATTTGCCCGGTCCGCTGCTCCAAATATTGCTTGCGCTGCTCCTCATTCGCGAAATCGTCGTGCAGGTAGGCAATGCCCTGCAGCAATTGACCGCCTTCCGGAACGAGCGTGTAGTCGGTAGCCGAGACGTCGCTTATGAACAGCTTGTTGTTCATATCGCTGATGTAGGAGAAAGGTCGGGCAACTACGCGGCTTAACCCGACATCGTACACCATCACCTCTGTCGCCGTATTCCCCTCGTAAGGGGCAAGGAACGGCTCCCAAGCCGTTCCTTTGAGCAGCTTGATCACCTGCTGAACCGGCATGGCGAAGACGACGCGGTCAAAGGATAGCTCCCGGCTTTTCGATTTGAGCACAAACTTGCGGTCCTCGTAGCGGATGCCCTCGATCCCTTCCTGCAGAGCGATTTCCCATTGTCCCGACATCTCGATCTTTTCTTTCAGCTGGTTCGTAATGACCGCCCAGCTTCCGAGCACATAATTGACGGGTCGCGAGGAAAGGAACAGATTATGGTAGTAATCGGCGATAACGGTGCCGGGCACCCGGCGCGCGTCCTCGGGAGTGATGAAGAAATTGGAGCAGACCAGATGCTCCCAAAGTTCCTTTACATCCTCGTCCGCATTCGAATCCGCCAAAAAGTCGCCCAACGTCCGGTAATTTTTTATTTGATGAATGTTGGCCATGATGGCCGTAATTTCGCCTACGAATCGGACCTTCTGCATCGTGCTGAGCAGCTCGGTTTTCATCAGATTGACGAAGTCGAGCGGAGCGGGGGTAACTTGGTCGTGCTTCTCGTACATGACTTTGCGTTTGTCGACCTGCTTGCTGCTGAACGATAAGCCAAGCTCCTTCTCGAGCGTCGTCAGCTTGTGCCGATCGATGCCATAGACGGCATGGGCTCCATAGTTCAACGTAAAGCCCGCTTTCTCATAGGTGAATGCGCGGCCTCCCAATTGGGGGCTTCTTTCGAACAGGACGCCTTCGATACCGGGCTCCTCCGATAAATAGGCGGCTGCAGTCAACCCGGCTAATCCGCCTCCGATGACGGCTACTTTCATAGGGGGGTCCTCCTTCTGTTTCGGCGTGACCGAGAGCGGTCCCGCCGGTTCGTTCGTACGCAATCCCGCCCACAGCATGGAAAATTCGGTACGTATCGATTGCTCCAGATCGCCGTCTCCATCTTCGTTCAAGCACCACTTCAAAACGATGCCGTTGTAAACGCTGATCAGAAGCTCCGCCTTGTGCCGATTGGGCAGCCATCGCTGCAGGGCATAGAGAAGGTAATCCGATAAATCGCGCTGCTTCCGGTTCAGTTTGTCGTTTTGCAGGCAAAGCGCATTAAAGCTGCGGATGAGCCGGGGATAGGTGCTTAAATTAGACGCCAAGTCCAAAAACAGTCGGTTGATATGGCTTTCTAGCGATTGCACGTGCGTGGGGGAACGTTTGCTCCACTGCTCGATGATGGCGCGCTGCCGATCGCCGACTTCTGCTACGATGTCTTCTTTGCTTTTGAAATAGTGGTAAAATGTACCCTTCGAAGTGTGCGTAGCTGCGATAATATCGTCTACGGATACGCTTTCGTACCCTTTGTGCATAAACAGGCTCAATGCCGTTTCGATGACCAGATCCCGTTTCTTGCGGGTGGAGGGACGCATCAGATTCATGGACAATCAGCCTCCCGGACCGATTATGGTGATATTGTAACGCATATTAGACCGGTAGTCTATCCGAAAATAGACTACCGGTCTAATTGTTTGTGGATTATCAAGCTTATTCGTGTTTGGGGCGGTATTGAAGAGGGGATACGCCAGTCCAGCGCCGGAATTGGCGGGAGAAATGACTGAGCGAACGAAACCCGAGCTCGAGCGCGATGTCTTCGATAGACATGCTGGTCGTCACAAGCATAAATTTGGCGCGTCCCGCGATCAGGCGGCTGACGTAACGGCGTGGCGAGACGCCGTATACTTTGGTGAACGTCTTCGTGCATTGGCTGCGGCTGATATGCAGCTGCCGGGCGATACCCGCAATCGTTTCCTCGGCGGGCGACAGCGCCATAAGCTGAAGGCGCTCCTCCACCGCATGGGCGAGGTCGGTCTCCAGCGTGGAGATTACCGGCAGCGACGCGTTGGTTGCAAGAGATGTTCGGATGGAGGCGCTGTCGGCTATTTCCTTTACGATAAGAAGAACATATGCTTGCAGTTCGATTTTCGGTCCGGGGCCGATCCGATCCAGCGGAATCGGGTTCGCTGTGCCGTATGTAGACGACATCAGGCTTTCCGTCAAAATACGCTCGATATGCTTCATATAGGACGGGAGGCGCGTTTTTTCGGCGTCGGCGCGCGGCAGCAGGCCGTAGTCGGAGGCGCTTAGCCTTTTGCGGAGCTCGGGGTCGTCGACGTCGAAATGGATATTGAAGAACGAATAGGGAGAGTCGGACCGGTTGTCGGTGCCATGCTTGACCCCCGATTTGACCAGGAGCCAGTCTCCTTCGCGAACGCAAACCGTATTTCCGTTCACGTGCTGGCGCGCCTCGCCGCTGAAGCCGTACGCGAGCTCGAACAGATGGTGATGGTGTATCGGATAAGACCAGCCCGGCGGCTTGACGTTAAAGCCGCAGCCGGTTATTTGCAGCGTGCTGGTCATGTTCGGGAAATATACTTCGATCTCCATGGTTGCCTCATCCGTAACAGTTGTCCAATCTTTCGTTCATTATAAGCGGGAGGCCGATCCGGCGCAAATGGTCAAAAAAACGGACGCTATGAGCATGGTGCCGAAATGTTCGCTTGATTATGATGGAGTCGAGGAATGATAATTGCGTACAGAAAGGTCGGGAAACAAACTATGCGGCTACTGGAAACAAGAGAAGGACAATTTTACTATCAGGATAAACCGTTCCGGATTGTATCCGGCGCGATGCACTACTTCCGCACAGTGCCCGAATATTGGCGCGACCGGTTGTTGAAGCTGAAAGCGTGCGGCTTCAATACGGTTGAAACTTATGTGGCTTGGAACTTGCACGAGCCGAAGCCGGGCGCCTTTTGCTTCGAAGGATTGGCGGATCTCGAGCGATTCATCCGGACCGCCGGCGAGCTCGGCTTGTTCGTGATCGTGCGGCCCAGCCCGTACATTTGCGCGGAATGGGAGTTCGGCGGACTGCCCGCTTGGCTGCTGGCCGATTCGGATATGCGGCTTCGCTGCTTCCACAAGCCTTTTCTGGACCGGGTCGAGGCCTATTACGATGTGCTTATGCCGAAGCTGAAGCCGCTCTTGTCCACGAACGGGGGACCGGTTATCGCCGTACAGATCGAGAACGAGTACGGCAGCTACGGCAACGATAAACGGTATTTGACCTTTTTGCGGCAGGCGATGGCGGACCGCGGCATCGATGTGCTCCTGTTTACCTCGGACGGTCCGACGGATGCGATGCTGCAGGGAGGCACGCTGCCGGGAGTGCTGGCAACGGTCAACTTCGGTTCGCGGGCCGGGGAGGCGTTCGCGAAGCTGCGCGAGTATCAGGCCGACGGGCCGGTGATGTGCATGGAGTTTTGGAACGGCTGGTTCGATCATTGGGGGGAGCACCATCATACTAGAGGCGCAGCCGACGCAGTTGGCGTATTGGAAGACATGCTGAGCGACAACGGATCGGTTAACTTTTACATGTTCCATGGCGGAACGAACTTCGGTTTTTACAACGGCGCCAATTGCCCGGCTCCGAATCGTTATCAGCCGACGATCACGAGCTATGACTACGATGTGCTGCTCTCCGAGGCTGGGGACCCTACGGACAAGTTTTATGCCGTCCGGGAAGTGCTGTCCCGGTACGCCGATGTGCCGGATATCCGGCTGCCGGAGCCATCGCGCAAGCAAGCGTACGGTCGCGTTCGCATGACCGGCCAGGCGAATTTGTTTTCCAATTTCGACGGTTTATCGAAGACGATCGAATCGGTATGTCCCGAGCCGATGGAGAAGCTCGGTCAAAACTACGGGTTTATTTGGTACGAAACGCACATTGCGGGTCCGAGGCCTGCTCACGAGCTGAACATTCAAGACGTGGCGGACAGGGCGCTCATATTTGTGGACGGACGGTATGTCGGCGTTATCGAGCGTTGGAGCCCGGAAGCGAAGGTAAGCTTCGAGGTGCCGAAGGAAGGCGTCAAGCTCGGAATTCTCGTAGAGAATATGGGAAGAATCAATTATGGGTCCTATATGAAGGATCGAAAGGGCATAACGGAAGGAGTCCGTTTCGGGTATCAGTTTCTATTCGATTGGACGATACGCACGCTGCCCCTCGAGCATTTATCGGATTTGAAGTTTGAAGGGCTTTGCCCGCAGGAAACGCCATGCTTTTACAAGGCGGAGCTGCAAATCGAGCAGCCGGCGGATACGTTTCTTTATTTGGACGGATGGACGAAAGGGGTCGTCTGGATCAACGGCTTCAATTTGGGACGGTATTGGAACATCGGACCGCAGAAAAGCTTGTACGTTCCGGCTCCGCTCCTTCGTCCAGGCGGCAACGAGATCGTCATTTTCGAGCTGCATGGCGCGGAATCTGCGGAAGTCGTATTTAAAGCCGAACCTGATTTGGGCGACACGACGCCGCGGCAAAGCTGATTTGCACAATGAAATCGTTGAAGGAGGGGCTGATGCCCCTTCTTTTTTTACATACGAGAATAATTATTTGCCTCACTGCACTAAAGCGAAAGGAGTTACTCTTACTTCGGGTATCTCGCCCTTAGTCTTGATTCGTCTCTTCCGAACGATGCAACGCCATGCTTTCACAGGGGTTATTGTGGATTTACAGAGAACCGTCTTGAACTGTATACTGTTCTTATATTCATCTAACAAAACTCGGTTTTATTAGATGAAACCAAAAGAGCGGGAGTGAAGGGAATGCCAATCGATTTTCATTCCGAACAAAACCGAAATTCGTATACGAGCCGCAATGTCCATGACAGCTGGACTAATAGGGTTAACCGTTTTACGACGGTCAGAGGGAGTCGTGTCGCGGACATCGGGTGCGGCGGCGGGATCTATACGAAGAAGCTTGCGGAAATGGATGCGGCGGAAGTAGTGGGAGTAGACAGCTCGGCAAAGATGCTCGAGGCGGCTCAAGAATCGTGCAGCGGTTATCGTAATGTCAGGTTCGAGACGGGCGACGCAAACGGGACTTCTCTTGCAAGCGGCTACTATGATCTGGTGATCGAGCGGGCGCTCATCCATCATCTTACCGATTTGCGCTCTTGCTTTGACGAGGCGTACCGGGTAATCCGAGAGGGAGGGAAGCTGCTGATACAAGACCGGACGCCGGAAGATTGCCTGCTTCCGGGCGGCGCGGGGCATATCCGGGGAACCTTTTTCGAAATGTATCCTCATCTGGCGGCGATCGAGACGGCACGCAGACATGCGGCGGAAGATGTCATCCGCGCCGTGGAGGAAGCCGGTTTTGCGTTTTCTCGGGAGGATAAGCTGTGGGAAATCCGCAAAACGTATGAAACGTTCGATGAGCTTGCCGAGGAGCTGAAGAGACGGCGAGGCCGTTCGATTCTCCACGAATTGTCCGACGGGGAAATAGACGAATTGATCGCCCGTCTGCGTACGATTGTTCCGGAAGGTCCCATTGTCGAGAAGGATAGATGGACCGTTTGGGTTGCCGTTAAAAAATGAAAGGTGTAATTGCCATCCGACATCGCTTAAAATGAAGGAAAGACCTCTCGGTCAAGCGAATAGTTTTGGTCTGGCGAAAGTCCTTAACAGGAACAGGAGGATTAGGATGAGCGCAAACCGGTATAAGGAGCGGATCACGAAGCTGCAACGGCTTTTGGAGCAAACGGACGTTGAGGCGGTGATCGTCGCATCGGCGGCAAACTTGTTTTATTTCACCGGCGTTTGGATAGAGGCGCATGAGAGACTGCTTGCATTGGCGGTTAGGCGGAACGGGGCGGTGCTGCTGGTCGCTCCCGATCTGCATCGCGGGGAGCTTGATCCGGTGGGGCTGCCGATCGTTTATTGGCGCGATGGGGACGATGCCGCCAAGCTGCTGGGAGATGCGCTCCCCGAGTCGGGAGCCGTTGGCGTGGATGAAGCGTGGCCTAGCGGGCATCTGCTCGGGCTAATGAAATACCGGACCGACGTATCGTGGACGGGCGGCGCCGATTTGCTCGGAAAGCTTCGCAGGGTGAAAGACCGAGACGAATTGGACCTGCTCCGGGAATCGGCGTCCGCGCTCAATCGGGTGATGCAATCATTTGTTCCGCTCATTCGCGAAGGTCGGAGCGAAGCGGAGCTGCTGGAAGAGCTTCAACAGCTGTGGAAGCGGGAAGGGATCCGCGAGCTGTCGTTTGCTCCGACCGTGGCAACCGGACCGAATGGAGCGAACCCGCACCATACTCCGGGGGATGCGGTCGTGCGAAAGGGAGATTTGATCATTATCGACACGGGTGGGAAACTGGACCATTACTGCTCCGATATGACCCGTACGTTCAGCGTGGGAGAGCCTTCCGAGGAGCAGCGGACCGTTTACGAGCTCGTCAAGAAGGCGCACTTGGAAGGCATTCGCGCGGTCCGTCCGGGAGCCGCTTTTTCGGATATAGACCGCATTGTCCGTGGAGTTATCGAGGAGGGCGGGTACGGTCCATATTTCACGCACCGGACGGGACACGGTATCGGCATCGACGTGCACGAGGAACCTGCTGTCCAGGACGGCAACGGACTCGCGATCGAGCCGGGGATGGTATTCAGCATCGAACCGGGCGTTTATTTGCCGGGCAAGTTCGGGGTGCGAATCGAGGATATCGTCATCGTGACGGAGGACGGCTGCGAATCCGTGAACGACGTTGTTAGCAAGGAGTTGAGGGTGCTCGGTTGAACGGCATGATTTCCGGATCGTAATCCCGATCGGCTGGAAGTAAGGAACATTATGCGCCGCAACTGTTTTTCTGTTATCATAGAAGCAGTCTATTAATTCATCGGAGGGAGTTCCCACTTCTCATGTCAATCGTTAAGTATAGTGGTTTGCAAGACCTTGGAGCCGTGGTCGCATTTTTTATGGAGAATGACGAACATTTGATCGGAAACCCCGTCTTCGCGGATATAGCGAACGTTGATATTTTAAACCACAGTCTCTTCAAAATGCTGGACCAAGTGAAGCAAGAAAAAGACTTTCACGATCTGCTTAATTACAAAAATTTGCTGTACAACCAACTGGTTCATTATTGCGACTCGATAGAAAGCATCGAGGGGCTGAAGGACGATTTTCACGAAATCGTCGTTCACCGGATTTATACCGGCACGGAGATCAAAATTTTAAGCTGGATTTATAAGGATCTGTACGGGGACGAGCCGGATTTGAGCAATCCCGAAGCCAATTCCCCCCAAGGGTTTTTGCGTTACCTGAAATTGAACTGCAAGCCGGAAGTAACCGCTCATTTCATCGGGCTGGCCTTGCAGCAATACGTAAGCAGCCAATATCCGGAGGAGGAGTTCTACAAGAACGAATCCATCTTCTCCGGCAGCTACAATTATTTGGCCGAATTTGTCCTGGAAACGGAAGAAATCGAGCAAGTCGTAAAAACGATTCAGGGGCAACAGGAGGAGCTTGTCTGGCTGCGCGACCAACTCATCGCATCCGAAGAAAAGCTGCAAATCACGCCTGATGACGAGGAGACCCAGCAGCAACAGCAAAAGCTGATTGTCGATTTTATGACCGAACGGCTCGAGATGGAATTTCTGTCCCAAGTCATCATCCGTCTATTCTAAAAACTGACAAGGAGCATCGCCGATGGATTGCATTTTTTGCAAAATCGTCAAAGGGGAAATCCCGTCCAAAAAAGTGTTCGAAAACGACAACGTATTGGCTTTTCACGATATTCAGCCCCTTGCCCCCTCGCATGTGCTCGTGATCCCGAAGAAGCATATCGCTTCCATGAATGAAGCGGAAGAGGAAGACAAGGAGCTTCTCGGAGAGGTGCTGTTGACCGCGAAGAAGGTGGCGAACGAGCTTGGCATCGCCGACGGCGGATACCGGTTGATCAACAACGTCGGATCGGACGGCGGACAGGTCGTATACCATATCCACGTTCACGTGATTGGCGGCGAGAAGCTGGGAGGCTTGAACGTCAAGGGATAAGCGGTCGAACAACCGGGCACTCTAGGGCAGGTTGACACCCCCTTTCTGTTTCATTTATAATGTAGTTTGATAAACCGTGTTTTCGTCTTGGACGGTCTGTTCGGAGGGAGGGAAAACTAGTGTCCGAAACTCGAGTTCGCAAAAATGAAACCATTGATGCTGCACTTCGTCGCTTCAAGCGTTCCATCGCCAAAGACGGCGTCTTGGCGGAGGTCAAAAAGCGCAAACACTATGAGAAGCCTAGCGTTAAGCGCAAGAAGAAGTCGGAGGCTGCTCGGAAGAGAAAGTTCTAGGAGGATTTTGTTTTCATGAGCTTAAGCGAACGGTTGAACGATGATATGAAGCAAGCGATGAAGAATCAGGACAAGTTCAAACTCTCCGTCATCCGAATGATTCGATCGGCGATTAAAAACGTTGAGATAGATCAAAAGAAGACGCTGGACGACAACGAAGTGCTGGATATTCTGAATCGTGAGATCAAACAACGCAAAGACTCCCTCCAGGAATTTGAAAAAGCTGATCGGGACGATCTTGCCGAATCGGTCAGGAAAGAAATAGAAGTCATTGCCGTATACATGCCGCAGCAATTAACCGAGGAAGAAATTCATGCTATCGTACAGCAGACCATCCAAGAAACCGGTGCATCTTCCAAAGCGGAAATAGGCAAATTGATGAGCGCGTTGATGCCGAAGGTAAAGGGCCGCGCCGATGGCAGGCTGGTCAACCAACTCGTGCAGCAGCTTCTTTCTTGAGTATCGGACGAGCAAGTCTCATATGGTCGCAAAAACAACACTCCCAAAGGGGTGTTTTTTTGTTTTGAAACATTCGTACCTTCTCTACGTAGAACAACATATGAACTTATACAACAAGGACGGCGGTATCCGTTAGGCCCGGAGCCGCTGTAAAGGAGGAGCCATGCATAACGGAGGTTCAAGGCATATGCTGCGCCTCAAGCTGATCGCGTTCGGCATGCTGGCGCTTGTGCTGGCGGGAGGCGTGCTGCTCGGTATCGGCGTACAGGCGGCTTCTACGACAAGTCCGAAGGCAGGCGCCGAAACGGTATCGCCGGGAAAGCTGGTGTACGTCATTCCGGTTCATCAGACGGTCGAGAGCGGGTTGTACAGCTTCTTGGAACGCGCTTTCGCCGATGCGGAACAAGCGGATGCGGCCGCAATCGTGCTGGACGTCGATACGCTTGGCGGCAGGCTGGATTCCGCGGAAATAATCGGGAAGCTGATCCGCAACAGTCCGGTACCGACAACCGCTTTCGTTCATGGACGAGCCGTCTCCGCCGGCAGCTATATTGCGCTCAATGCCGGCAAAATCGTGATGGAGCCCGGAAGCACGATAGGCTCGGCTTCGGTTGTCGATAGTTCCGGCGATGAAGTGGAGAGCGCCAAGGTCGTGTCGCATTGGTCGAGCGAGATGCGGTCCGCAGCCGAGCTGCGGGGGCGCAACCCCGACATCGCCGAAGGGATGGTAGACAAAAATGCGGTCGTCGATATGCCGCAAATCGGGAGGAAATCGGGACCGGGCGAAATCGTATCTCTGACGGCCGAGGAAGCGATTAAAGTCGGTTATGCCGAAAAAATCGCTTCGACATTGGACGAGATGATTGCCTTTATCGGGCTGAAAGGCGCCACGATTATCCATTTCGAGCCGTCCTTCGCGGAGAAATTGGCGCGTTTTCTCGTCGACCCGGTCATTATGACCGTCTTGCTTATCGTCGGGATCGCCGGCGTCGCGATCGAGCTGCTTGTACCCGGCTTCGGCTTGCCCGGCATATTGGGCGTGATCGGCTTCGGCCTGTACTTTTTCGGACATTACATTGCCGGATTCGCGGGGGTAGAGGATGTCGTACTATTCGTAGCGGGGATCGTTCTGCTCATTGCCGAGATGTTCGTTCCAAGCTTCGGAATATTGGGCATACTTGGTATTGCAGCCATTATTAGCGGTGTCGTGATGGCTGCATTCGATACGGAGAACGCTCTCATATCGCTAGGTATTTCGTTCGTACTGGCCGTGATCGTCGTAGCGGTCGTCGCCAAAGTATTCAAACGCAGAGGCGTTTGGAACAAGTTTATACTGCGTGACTCGCTGAACGACGAGAGCGGATACGTGTCGCACGATTCGAAGGAGCATTTGTTCGGCGCCGTCGGTACGGCGGTGACGCCGCTGCGGCCCGCGGGTACGGCCGAATTTTGGGATGAGAAGATCGACGTCGTGACGGAAGGCGATTTCATCGAGGCCAACTGTCCCGTAAAAGTCGTGAAAGTGGAAGGAAATCGGGTTATCGTCAAACGGATTTAAGTGACATGCCGGCAGTAACGCAAGCCAAATCAAAGGAGGAATGACCCATGATGGAGTCTTCGCTTATTTTCGTTTTGCTGATCGCGGCGCTCGCGATTATCGTATTATCCGTATTTTTCAGCTTTGTGCCGGTTATGCTGTGGATTTCCGCGCTCGCCTCCGGAATCCGGGTCGGCATCTTTACGCTTGTCGCGATGCGGCTGCGCCGCGTTATTCCGAGCCGGATCGTCAATCCGCTGATCAAAGCGCATAAAGCCGGTTTGCCGATTACGGTCAACCAGTTGGAGAGCCATTACTTGGCGGGCGGAAACGTAGACCGTGTTGTCAACGCTCTGATTGCCGCTCAAAGAGCCCAAATTCCTTTATCGTTCGAGAGGGCCGCCGCTATCGATTTGGCCGGGAGAGACGTACTGCAGGCGGTACAGATGAGCGTAAATCCGAAGGTGATCGAAACGCCGATGGTATCGGCGGTGGCGAAGGACGGCATTGAAGTGAAGGTTCGTGCGAGAGTTACGGTGCGCGCGGACATCGACAGGCTGGTAGGGGGTGCGGGAGAGGAAACGGTTATCGCCCGGATCGGGGAAGGAATCGTTACATCGGTCGGCTCCAGCGATACGCATAAGCAAGTATTGGAAAATCCGGACATGATTTCCCGTACGGTACTCGGCAAAGGGCTTGATGCCGGAACGGCGTTTCAAATTTTATCGATCGATATAGCCGATGTCGATATCGGCAAAAATATCGGGGCCCATTTGCAGACGGAGCAGGCGGAGGCGGACAAGCGGATCGCCCAGGCGAAGGCGGAGGAGCGCCGCGCGATGGCCGTAGCGCAGGAACAGGAAATGAAAGCGCGCGTAGTCGAGATGCGGGCGAGAGTGGTCGAATCCGAGTCGCAGGTGCCGCTTGCGATGTCCGAAGCGCTTCGCGAGGGCAAGCTCGGGGTAATGGATTATATGAATATGCGCAACATCGATGCGGATACGCAGATGCGCTCCACGTTCGGGAAGATGGGGCAGCCGGACAAAAATGACAAGGATTCCGAATGAGAAAGCCGGATGTGAGCGGCTACTGGAGGGATCGGCATGAATGAAATCTTCGAATTTTTGATGCGCAATGTGGGTCTGTTCATCGTCATCGGAGGGTTCGTGCTCACTTTTTTGGCCAAGAGGCGTCAGGCAAAAGGAGGCGGGCCGGGAAACACCCAGGGAGGAAAGCCGAATCCGATGATGCCCCCGTTCGGTGGCGGCGTTCCGCGGAATCGCCGGCAAACGTCGCAAAGCTCTTCGCGCGAAGCGGAAGAGCGGCGGGGAGACGAGGGAAATGCCTACCATCCGGGCGAGCCGCGTACCGAGAAGGCTTCCGTTCAGGCCGACCGATATACGCCCCCCGCCCCCGATACTTCCGCTGTGAAAGCAACGACGGTCGGTTCGGCGGCAGATACTAACGATCGGGAAATGATCGTATACGAGAACGATGCGATCCGGGGTATGATCTGGGCGGAAATTATGGGAGCGCCACGCTCCAAGAAGCCGTATAGGCCAAGAAACCGGTAGGGAGGAAGCGGATATGAACCTTTTCGGAGCGATTACAGGGAGCATCGTTGCTGCGGCCGTCGTTTTCGCTATTGCCGCGTGCGAACCGAAACCATCCGCACCGAGCGCCCCGGCGCAATCCGAGGCGACAGACTCGATCCCATATGCCGCCCCCGAAGTGGTGGCGGAACGGCTTAACGTGCCGTGGGATATTGCGTTCGCATCGGACGGCCGTCTATTTTTTACCGAACGGCCCGGAGCGATCCGGGTCATCGAATCGGGCAAGCTGCTCGCGGAGCCGATCTTCGCCTTCACGGACGCCCCCGTCGTAAGCCGCGGGGAGAGCGGCTTGCTCGGTCTTGCGCTGGACCCCGATTTCTCCAAAAACAAATATATGTATACGTACCATACATACGAAGAAAAGGGCTCCATGAAAAATCGGGTTCTCCGCCTTGTTGTCGAAGGCAACAAAGCCAAGCTGGATCGTGTTCTCATTGCCGATCTGCCGGGACAGCAAACCCACGACGGCGGACGAATCCGGTTCGGACCGGACGGTATGCTGTACGTGACGGTCGGAGATGCCCAAATACGGGAACAATCGCAAAATCCGAACAGCCTGGCCGGAAAAATATTGCGTATCCGCCCTGACGGCACGATACCGAACGATAATCCGGATCCGAAATCGCCGGTTTACAGCTCGGGGCACCGCAATCCGCAAGGGCTCGCGTGGCAGCCGGGCACAGGCAAACTGTTCAGCTCGGAGCACGGACAGTCGTCGAAGGACGAAATCAACGTAATCGAGAAAGGGGCCAACTACGGCTGGCCCCTGATCGAGGGCGATCAGACCGAACCGAAGCAGGCCGTGCCGTCCGGTACCGTGCTGCGGAAGCCGCTCATCCATTCCGGAGACAATACGACCTGGGCGCCGTCCGGCATGACTTTCGTTACAAGAGGGCCGTGGAACGGGCAGCTTCTAGTAGCCAACTTGCGCGGCACCCAAGTATTGAAGCTGACTTTATCCGGACAACAGGAAACTAAGGTCGAGAAAATCGAACCGCTGTGGAAAAATGAGTACGGCCGAATCCGCAATGTGACGGAAGGTCCAGACGGCTCCCTTTATTTGTTGACGAACAATAGGGACGGCCGCGGCGATCCGAAGGCGAACGACGACGTCATATTGCGATTCAAGCCGAAGTGAAACTCCGATTGAAAAGACCCGCCTGCGCCAGTCGCGCCAGGCGGGTCTTTTTTGCCCTTTTCCCGCATATGGTGGTAAAAGCTACGGTTATTTCGGCAAGGAGGAAAAGCAGAACATGCGGCAATGGAACCGGCGCTTGAGCAAATTAACGGCCAAACTGCTCGATCTCCCTCAGGACGTCGTGCTGGATCTTCCTCGCTTCACGATGATCGGCAACCGCCAGCTTTATATCGAAAACCATCGCGGCGTGCTCCATTTCTCGAGCGATACGCTCAAGCTCGGCTTGTCGCAGGGGAAGCTGGAAATTCACGGCAAGGAACTGGTCATTCGCGCCATTTTGCCGGAAGAAGTATTTATCGAAGGGGTTATTTCGGATATCCGCTATTCCGACAAATAGGAATGATGCTTGAGCCGAATGGCTTATTAAAGGAGGCTCCACCGTGAAAACGACGATCTTCAACCGGCTGCGCGGCTTCGTCCGCATCGAGCTGCGCGGCCGAAATATGGAAAAGCTGTTGAATGCGCTCATTACGGGCCGGTTTGTCGTCTGGGACATCCGACGCTCCCACGATGAAGCGGTGGAGCTTCATATCCTCATCCGCGATTTTTTCAAGCTGCGCCCGCTTTTGAGAGAGACGGGCTCCAAGCTTCGCGTGCGGGGAAGGTACGGTTTCCCGTTCGTGCTGGACAAGCTCGGACGCCGTAAAATGTTTATTGCCGGCATCGTTTGTTTTTTCGCCGCGATTTACATGCTTTCCATGCTCGTTTGGCAAATCGACGTGGAAGGCAACGAGAAAATTGCCAGAAGCGACGTGCTGCAGGCGGCACGGGAACAGGGCATATATCGCTTCCAATGGAAATTCCGCATGCAAGATTCGGACATGCTGTCCCGGGAGCTCCAAAATAAACTGCCCGGCTCGGCCTGGATAGGCGTGGACGTCCAAGGAACGCGTATTCTGATCAAGATCGTGGAGTCCGCCCGGCCCGATGACAGGCAATTGATGAACCCGCGGCATCTCGTCGCGTCCAAAAACGCGCTCGTAACGCAAATTTTGGCGGAGAAGGGCAAACCCCTCGTAAAGCCCAACGCGAACGTCAGCAAAGGCGATATATTGATTTCGGGCTACATCGGGGACGAGGCGAACCGTCAGACAGTCGTAGCCCAAGGGAAAGTCCGCGGCATCGTATGGGAGGAAGCCACCGTGGAAATTCCGTTGATTCTAAGGCAGAAAGTATATACGGGCGAAACGAAGTCGCGTTCTTTCCTCGTGATCGGAAGCCGGGGACTCCAAGTGGCCGGATACGGGGAGACGCCTTTCGTCCAGTACGAGACCGTGTCCAGGCTGCAAACCGTTCACTGGCGGAAATGGTCGCTTCCCTTCGGCTGGCTGAGCGAGAAGCAGCTCGAGTCGCGCATGGAGGAAATTCCTCTCGATCCCGAAGAAGCGAAAAAGATCGCGCTGGAGCAGGCGAGAGCGGAGCTTGTGGCGGCGGCCGGCCCCGATGCGGTATGGCGCGGCGAAAAGATTATTTTGCATGAAAAGTCGGACAATGGTAAAGTTTATATGAAAGTACTTTTCGAAATCGAACAACCTATCGCCGTCGAGCAGCCGATCATCCCATAACAACTAGCATTCACCGGCGAACGACCGAAGCAACCGACTAAGACGACAAAGGGACTGAGGCTTTTTTGAACAAAACGAACCAGTTGAAAATCAGCTTGAACAACGTAGCGGAAGGCTTGGCGCTATTCGGGCCGCAAGATAAATTTTTGCATTTGATCGAAAGCGCGACCGAAGCGAAAATCAATACGAGAGAAGCGGAGCTGTCGATCCATGGGACGGATGCCGAGCTCCAATGGCTGGAGCAGCTGTTCGACGTGCTCCTGCAGCTCGTCCGCAACCAATATCCGCTGACCGAGCGGGACATTTTATACGCCATGGAGCTGGCCAAGGAAATGAAGGCCGACCAGCTGCTCGACCTGTACAAGGGCGAAATCGCCTCGACGTACCGCGGCAAGCCGATTCGGGCCAAGACGATCGGACAGCGTCATTACATCTCCACGATTCGCAAAAAAGATATCGTGCTCGGCATCGGTCCGGCCGGTACGGGGAAAACGTATTTGGCCGTCGTCTTGGCCGTCGTCGCCCTGAAGGAAGGCAAAGTAAAGCGGATCGTACTGACCCGCCCGGCCGTAGAGGCCGGAGAAAGCCTCGGCTTCTTGCCCGGCGACCTGCAGGAAAAAGTTGACCCCTATTTGCGTCCGTTGTATGATGCACTTAACGATGTGCTCGGACCGGAGCAGGTGGCCAAATCGCTGGAGCGCGGATTGATCGAAATCGCGCCGCTTGCCTATATGCGCGGCCGTACGCTGGACGATTCGTTCATCATACTGGATGAAGCGCAAAATACGACCCCGGAGCAGATGAAAATGTTTTTGACCCGTCTAGGCTTCGGCTCGAAAATGGTCATTACCGGGGACAAAACGCAAATCGATCTCCCGCGCGGCACCCGCTCCGGGCTCGTCGAAGCGGAGCGCATATTAAAGCCGATTACGGAAATCGGCATCGTTCATTTCGCCGAGCAGGATGTCGTCCGGCACTCGCTCGTCCAAAAAATTATTGTCGCATACCAACAAGAAAATGAAAACAAGGGCTGATCGACTTTCGTCCGGATGAAAGCGAGGACTGATCGTGGACCAAAACCAGCGGATTTCCATCGACGGAAAACATTCGTACCGGCTGGGCGGCTGGAAAACAAGCCTCGGGATCCGCTTGCTGTTGTTCGCATTGCTGGGACTTCTGTTTTACTTTGCATTGGCCGGCAGGTTAATCCCCCAAACGTACGATATCGAGCCGGGAGCGGTGAGCGAGAAAACGATCTACGCGACGAAGCAGATCGAGAACGCGATCGAAACTCAAAAAGCGAAGGAAGAAGCGGCCAGGCGGGTTCAGCCCGTCTATTCCATTTTGCCGATGAAAAACGAAAGTCTGATCGAGACGATTTTCGAGAAATTAAGGCAAATCAACGCCGACGAACAGCTTAGCACCAATGATAAAGTCAATGTATTCCGCAATGTCTTCCCGACGATGTACAGCGATTACACGGGGAATCTATATACTTCGATCAGAGCGAGCGACCCGGCGAACGACGGTCTTCTGAACGAGGTCAAAACGGCATTGACGGAACAGCAGTACCGTATCCCGGAAGAAGTGTATTTCAAGTTTCCCAGGCTGACCAAGGAAGATCTGGATGCGATGGAGCCCGTGGCCAAAGACGTCGTCAGCCGTTTGATGAACGACCAGCTTCCGAACGCGCAGTCGGCGCGGACAAGGGTGGCCGAGCTCGTCAACACATCGCCACTGACCAAGAACACGTCCAGGGAAATGGTTCAGGAGCTGGCCAGATTCGTCATTACGCCGAACAAGTTCGCCAACCAGAAGGCGACGGATCAGGAGCGGGCGGAGGCTCGCGAGGGCACGAAGCCGGTCTACATCAACAAAGGCGACATTCTCGTGCATAAAGGCGAAATGGTGTCGGATGAAACGTACGAGCGGCTGAAAACGATGGATTTGCTGAAGGAAAAGGTAAACTATTGGCCGCAGCTGGGGCTGACGCTGCTAAGCGGACTGTTCGTACTCGGGTTGTACATGTTCGTCCGCCAAAGCGAGCATTCGATCCGCAGCAATAACGTACAGCTGCTTATGCTCGTTCTCATTTATGTCTTGAATATTACCGGAATGAAAATAGTTGCGCTCGGACAAAACATGGATTACGCGAATATCGGCTATTTGGCCCCGGTGGCCATGGGAACGATGCTGATCGCGATCCTGATCGGAATGCCGATCGCTTTCGTGTCGTCCATCCTGTTCGCGCTTCTTTCCAGCATTATTTATAACATCAAGGGCGAAGTGCTGTTCGATTTCCGATACGGACTGCTGGCGCTCGTCGTCTGCATTACGTCGGTATTCGCCATCCAGCGGGCGAATCAGCGCGCTTCGATTTTGAGATCGGGCATCATGATCTCTTTGACCGGAGCTGTCGCGATTTTGGCGGTTACCTTTCTCGATAATGTATATACGCGTACGGAGATTATGATGTCATTCGGCTTTACGGTTGCGTCCGGGCTGCTGACGGCTGTTCTGGTCATCGGTCTTATGCCGTTTTTTGAAGTATCGTTCGGCATTTTATCGCCGTTGAAGCTGGTGGAGCTGTCGAACCCGAACCACCCTTTGCTGCGCAAGCTGCTTACGGAGACGCCTGGCACGTACCATCATAGCGTCATGGTCGGCAACTTGTCCGAAGCGGCCGCCGAATCGGTCGGCGCCAACGGGCTGTTGTGCCGGGTCGGATCGTATTACCATGATATCGGCAAGACGAAACGGCCGAGCTACTTTATCGAGAACCAGATGAGCATGGGAAACCCTCACGACCATATCGAGCCGGCTTTGAGCAAATCGATTATCGTGGCCCACGCCCGGGACGGCGTCGAGATGCTCAAGGAACATAACATGCCGAAACCGATTCGCGATATTGCCGAGCAGCACCACGGTACGACCTTATTGAAATTTTTTTACTTCAAAGCGAAAAAGCTGCAGCCGGAAGGCGCGGAGCCGATACCGGAGGAGGAATACCGGTATCCGGGTCCGAATGCTCAATCGAAGGAAGCCGCTATCGTCGGCATAGCGGATGGAGTAGAGGCGGCGGTGCGTTCTTTGCGGAATCCGTCCATCGAGCAAATCGACACGATGGTTCGCAAAATCATTAAGGACCGGCTGGACGACGGCCAGTTCAACGAGTGCGACTTGACGCTTCGCGAGCTGGATACGATTGCCAAAACTTTGAACGAGACGCTGCTCGGCATATTCCATTCCCGGATCGAATATCCTGCCGATACGGCGGCCAAAAGCGACGGCAAGGAAGCCAAACAAGCGTAAGGAGACGGTAACGGATGACCTTGAGTTTAGAATGGAACGACGAACAGGACGCTCTCGATATCGGGGAACCGTTAATTGGTTTGCTGGATACTTTGCTCAAGCTGGCGGCCGAGTCGGAAGGGATCGAATCCGGCGAGGTGGTGGTCAGCTTCGTGAACGACGAGGCGATTCGCGTTTTGAACCGCGATTACCGGAATATCGACAAAGCCACGGATGTCTTGTCCTTCTCGATGCTGGAAAGCGTGGAGGGCGAGCCGGAAATCGTATACGAGGACGAGGAAGAGCTCGATGACGGCTTGTCGGACGAGGAATTCGACGGCGACGAGCGGAACGAAAACGGGGTAGACGACGATGAAGGCGAGGAATATCCGGAGCCGCTCGGAGATATCGTCATTTCCGTAGAGCGAGCCTTGGAGCAAGCGCAAGAATACGGTCATTCCGTCGAACGGGAAATCGGCTTTTTGTTCGTGCACGGGTTTCTCCATTTGATCGGCTACGACCATGGGGACGAGGAAGCGGAGCGGATCATGTTCGAGAAACAGGAAGCGGTGCTGCAAAAGGCGGGACTGCGGCGGTGAGAGACGTCAAAAAGTTTCGCAGAAGCTTTCGCTATGCGTACGAAGGGCTCAAATACGCCCTATCGACTCAGCAAAACATGCAGTTCCATTTTTCGGTAGCCCTGCTTGCCCTTATTATGGCGATAGGGTTCAAGCTCCCGAAAGCGGAAATTTTGTTTATCCTGTCGGCGGTCACGCTTGTAATCGTCTGCGAGCTGATCAATACCGCCGTGGAAAAAGCGGTCGATCTGGCCATGCCCGACCGGCATCCGCTGGCCAAGATCGCCAAAGACGTAGCCGCAGCCGCCGTTCTCGTATCGGCGGTTTTTGCCGCTATCGTCGGTATGGTCGTTTTTTACGAGCCGCTCGATCTGCTGATCCGCCAAGCGGGTACTACCGAAAGCGTTTTGACGCCGGGACTGATCTTGACGCTCGTAGCGCTTGTCGCATTGATCGTCATCGTGGCCCAAACGCGTTTTTCCGATAAACGGTTTCGGTTGAGGCCAAGCTTGCTGACGGCCGTTTCGTTCGCCATTTCGACCTGGATCGCGCTGCTGACGGCCAATTCGCTCATTGCGCTGTTGGGCTACGGTCTGTCGATTCAGCTGACGTTCGTTCTGTACGACAAACGGAGCCGGCAGCTGCCCGCTTTGGTGGCAGGGGCGGTCATCGGCTCGGCTATGACCGCTTTGGCATTTTATTTGATATTGGCTTGAGGGAGGTTAAATGGATGGACAAGGACCGGATCGACGCGGCGGAGCTTATCCACCACGCGATTGCCGCGAGGGAACGCGCTTACGCGCCTTATTCCCGATTTCGCGTAGGAAGCGCCCTGCTGGATGAGCAGGGTCATGTCCACTATGGCTGCAACGTGGAGAATGCGGCCTACGGACCGACCAATTGCGCCGAACGAACGGCGCTGTTTCGTGCCATTGCGGACGGACGCAAGCAGGGGAGCTTTACGGCTATGGCCGTCGTAGGCGATACGGACGGACCGATTTCCCCGTGCGGCATATGCCGTCAAGTCATGGTCGAGCTGTGTCCGCCGGACATGCCGGTATATTTGGCCAACCTGAAGGGCGATATTACAAAGACGACGGTATCGAGGCTGCTGCCCGGAGCGTTCGGTCCAGCAGATCTCGCATCGAAATGATTGAAGGACATGGGGGTATACGAATTACATGACCAAACATAAATCAGGCTTTGTCGCCATCATCGGACGGCCCAATGTCGGCAAGTCGACCTTGCTGAACCAAGTGATCGGCCAAAAGATCGCCATCATGTCGGACAAGCCGCAAACGACGCGCAATAAAATTCACGGGGTTTACACGAAGGAAGGCATGCAGATCGTCTTTCTCGACACGCCCGGCATTCACAAGCCGAAATCGAAGCTCGGCAATTATATGATGAAAGTGGCGGAGAACACGTTCCACGAAGTAGACGCGATTCTATTTCTCGTCGACGTGGCGGAAGGGATCGGCGGCGGCGACCGTTTTATTATCGAGCAGTTGAAAAACGTGAACACCCCCGTCTTGCTCGTTCTAAACAAAATCGATCAAGTCCATCCGGAGGCGCTGCTGCCGATTATCGTGGCCTACAAGGACTTGTACGATTTCGCGGAAATCGTGCCGATCTCGGCGCTTCAGGGCAACAACGTCAATACGCTGCTCGAACAGATCGGCAAGTACTTGCCGGAAGGACCGCAATATTATCCGGCCGACCAAGTAACCGATTATCCGGAACAATTTATTTGCGCGGAGCTGATCCGGGAAAAAATATTGCATATGACCCGCGAGGAAATCCCCCATTCGATCGCGGTGGCGATCGAGAGCATGAAGGTGGAGGAAAACGGCTTGGTCAACATCGGAGCCGTCATTTTCGTCGAGCGCGATTCGCAGAAAGGTATCGTTATCGGCAAACAAGGGGCGATGCTGAAAGAAATCGGCAAACAGGCGCGCCGCGATATCGAGACGCTGCTCGGCTCGAAAATTTTTCTCGAGCTTTGGGTCAAAGTAAAGAAAGATTGGCGCAATCGCGAGCATGTGTTGAAAGACTTGGGTTTCCGGCACGATTGACGGCTTCGAAATCGGATGCGGCATGGAAGTCCGGTCTTCGTATTGTGGGGATATTTACATTGGATACTCCGTGTTCCGTTCGCTCATCCTATGAAGTATCGATCAGATATTTCCTCATTGAAAGGATGAACCGCATGCGCGACTTTTCGTGGAAGTATTTTACGATGACGGGTGATGTGGAATCGTACTTGCTTTTTAAAGAAATCGATCATCAGGCGAGCGTGGAGCCGGAGGAGGAAGAAGATCTTATTCCGGACGATATGGAATTGACGAACTGATCCGAAGAAGAAGATCTCACGCGGAACATTTGTCATGGGGAGAAGGAATTGGCATGCTGGTTCGGGTCGAAGGCATCGTGATTCGCAGCATCGATTATGGGGAAGGCGATAAAATACTCACTTTATTTTCCAAGGAAGCGGGAAAAATAAGTGTCATGGCCCGGGGTGCGAAGAAGCTGAAAAGCCGGTACTCCGCGATCGCGCAGCTGTTTACGTACGGGGAATTCAACTGCTACAAACCGGGCTCCATGGGTACGCTCAATGCCGGCGAAATTTGGAATTCCTACCACCGGCTGAAGGAAGACATTCATAAGACGGCTTACGCTTCTTACTTGATGGAGCTTACCGACCGGATGATCGGCGAGAACGAACGAAACGCCCCGTTGTTCGAGCAGCTGAAAGCGGCTCTCGATGCGATGGACGAAGAGAAGGATCCGCAAATCGTTACGCATATTTATGAGATGAAAATGCTCGCCATTGCCGGCTATATGCCGGAATTGAACGAATGCGTTTCGTGCGGAACCAAGGAAGGAACGATGGCGCTCAGCGTTTCTTTGGGCGGAACGGTATGCAGCCGTTGCCGGCATTCCGATCCGGGAGCACTGGCCGTTTCGGATGGGACGCTTAAGCTGCTCCGGCTTTTTTTGCATATGGACATTAGACGTCTTGGCAAGACGGAAGTTAAGGAAGCGACGAAAAACCAGCTGAAGCAGTGCATCCGGCAATTTCTGGACGCGCATGTCGATGTGAAATGGAAATCGCGAAATTTCATCGATCAAATGGACAAGTATGGAATATGAAGGTTGTTTGCAAACCGGACCTGAATTTGGTATTATTTTCGAAACATCCGAACCCGTTTCCGCGGCCAACTAGAACCCGGAGGCGGGATTTTTGTATACTGGCGGTGATTGTACCATGAATCGAATTATTCCGAAACCGATCGTATACGTCGTGTCCGATTCGGCCGGCGATACGGCGGAGTCCGTGCTGAAGGCAGCGGCCATCCAATTTCATCCCAATATCGTAGAAGTGCGCAGGGCTCCTTATGTTACCGGACGGGAAGGGGTCGAGCTGATCGTGGCGGAGGCGGCCAAGTCGCAGGCGATCGTCCTGTTTACGCTCGTCGTGCCCGAGCTGCGGGATTATTTGATCGCACAGGCGCGTAAGCGGAAAGTCATTTCGATCGATTTGCTCGGACCGATTATTTCGACACTGGAGAAGGCATTCAATCGGGAGCCGCTTCATCAGCCCGGATTGATTCATCAATTGGACGAGGATTATTTCAAAAAAGTGGAGGCGGTCGAATTCGCCGTCAAATATGACGACGGTCGGGACGCGACGGGCGTACTTCTCGCCGATATCGTGCTGGTCGGAGTTTCGAGAACTTCCAAGACGCCTCTGTCGATGTATTTGGCGCACCGGATGCTCAAAGTGGCCAACGTACCGCTCGTTCCGGAGCTTCAGCCTCCCGAGCAGTTGTTCTCGGTGTCGCCCGACAAAGTGATCGGGCTTGTCATCGATCCGGAGAAGCTGAACATGATCCGCAAGGAACGGCTCAAAAGCTTGGGGTTGGCAGACAACGCTTTATACGCCCAAATCGAACGGATCAAAAAAGAGCTGGAGCATGCCCACAAAATTATGTCGCGGGTCGGCTGCAAAGTTATCGACGTATCCAATAAAGCGGTGGAGGAAACCGCAGGCGTTATTTTAAATTTATTCCGGCGTTAGAGCTTTTCTGTAATTTGAAAATGAAAGCAGGATTTTTTATTTTTTCCTCGTATATAATATAACGGAAAGCTGCAAAGGAAATTGGTGGTAATCATCGGGGTCAAAATCATTGTGGATGCGGACGCTTGTCCGGTTAAAAACGAAATTGCGGATGCCGCTAAACGATTCGGCGTCCCCGTTGTCATGGTTGCGTCTTACGATCACCGGCTCGAAGCCCGGGAAGGCGTCTCGATCGTTCAAGTGGACCGGTCCGACCAGTCCGTCGATTTGTACATTGCCAACCGCATTTCTTCTGGCGACATTCTGGTCACGCAGGACTTCGGCCTCGCTACGATCGGATTGGCCAAAAAAGCGATCGCCTTATCGAACCGGGGTCAGACGTATACGGACCGTACGATCGATTTTTTGCTCGAAAACCGGCACGAAAGCGCCAAGCAGCGTAGGGGAGGCAAGTACGGAAAAGGTCCGAAGCCTTTTACCGAACAGGATCGGCAGTCGTTTCTACAAACTTTGACAAAACTTTTGACTCGTTTGCAGGAAAATGGGACGATTTAGCGAATAGTATACGTGTACTTTTGCAAAGGGTGATTAGGATGAGTAGCGGACTGATTCCGGAACACATCATCGAGGCAGTCCTAAAGCACCACGACATTGTCGAAGTGATCGGCAAATACGTCCATTTGTCAAAGCTCGGCCGAAACATGAAAGGGCTCTGTCCGTTTCACTCGGAGAAGTCGCCTTCCTTCAACGTCAACCCGGAGAAGCAAATTTACAAATGCTTCGGATGCGGCGTAGGCGGCCATGTGATTCGCTTTATCCAAGAGATCGAGGGCTATACGTTCGGGGAAGCGGTACGGCACTTGGCGGAGGAAGCGAATATCGCGTTTGCCTGGGAGCAGCAATCCCCGGAGCAGGCGGAACGGCAGCAGGAGAAGGAACAAATCGTGGGCGGCCACGAATTCGCCGCGAAGCTGTATCATTACATTCTGAACAACTCGGCCGAAGGCAAGCCGGCGCTCGATTATTTGCGGTCCAGAGGGTTCACCGACTCTTTGATCGAGACGTTTCAAATCGGGTTCGCGCCGCCGCACTGGGATACACTGGTCCAGTATTTCGTGAAGCGCGAGTTTTCGTTGCCCTTAATGGAGAAAGGGGCGCTTATCGCGGCCAAATCGTCCGGCGGTTACGTCGACAAGTTCCGCAACCGGATCATGTTTCCGATCCGCGATGCGAGAGGCAGCGTGATCGCTTTCGCAGGCCGTACGCTCGGCAACGAGCAGCCGAAGTATTTGAACAGTCCGGAAACGGCGTTGTTCCGCAAAAGCCGGGTTTTGTACAACATGCATGCGGCCAGAGCCGAAGTCAAACGGACGAATCAAATCGTAGTGTTCGAAGGATACGCCGATGTTATCAAAGCTTGGTCGGCCGGCGTCCACAACTCCGTCGCGACGATGGGAACGGCTCTTACGGAAGAGCACGCCTTGCTGATGAGACGTTCGGCGGAGCGGATCGTACTCTGCTATGACGGGGACGATGCGGGACAATCGGCTGCGTACAAAAACTTGGGATTGCTCGAGAAAGCGGGTTTGGATATCAAAATAGCGATGCTGCCGAACAAGCTCGATGCCGACGACTACGTCGAAACGTTCGGAGCGGACCGTTTCCGCAAGGAAATTATCGAAGGGGCCGTACCTACAGAAAAATTCAGGCTGTTGCATTTGCGTCGCAACTTCAACATGCAGGACAACGAAGCCAAGCTGCGCTACGTGAGAACCGCCATTCGCGAAGTCATTGCCGGGATCGAATCGCCAACCGGAAGGGAACATTACCTGAAGGAGCTGTCCTCGGAGTTCAGCGCCATATCGTCGTTTGAGACGATGAAGCAGGAAACGAACGAGATTCGCGAGCAAGAGCAAAAAAAGCGCCGTAATGGGGATAATAACGAATTTTCGTGGAATACTGTAAGGAATGACGGGACCGATTCCTCCCCACTGCCGAAACTAAAACCGGCTTATGACAAAGCCGAGCGGCATTTGCTATACGTTATGCTGCAAGATAAAGATGTGACAGCCCTCGTTCAGGAACGGCTGGGGGATGCTTTTAACGATGAAGCTCACGCAGCATTGGCTGCTTATTTATATGCCTTCTACGCGCAAGGATTCGAGCCGGATGCTAGCCGATACATGGCAACGCTTCAGGATGACGGGCTGGAGCGTCTCGCCAGCTCGATTCTGATGACGGAGTCCGATCAAGGCATCAACGATCAGGTCATCGAAGACTACTTGAGGCAGATTCACAAGCATCGGCAGCAGCAAGCGATTGAGCGTTTGGTAGAAGAACGGATTGCACGGGAAAAATCCGGCGACATTATCGGCGCCGCACGAATCGAATTGGAAATCCTTGCACTGAACGGCAAGCTGCAAAAGAGATAATAGCCCTAAACAATAATCAATCCACTGAAAGCGATGCTTTTCGACGCCGCGAGAGTTGAGACGTTGATATTTTTAGGGAGGAGGGAGCTTGGATATGGCGAACGATCAACATACCGAACTGGAGACGGAACTTACGCTCGAACAGGTTAAAGATCAACTGATCGAAATAGGGAAAAAGCGGTCTTCTTTAACATATAAAGATATAATGGAGAAACTGGCTCCATTCGATCAGGATCCCGAGCAAATGGATGAGTTTTTCGAGCACCTGTCCGAACTAGGCATCGATGTGAACAACGAGACGGAAGACGACATGGTAATGGGGCAAGAAGACGAGCATGACGAATTTCATCTCGACGACGATTTATCGCTGCCTCCCGGCATAAAGATCAACGACCCGGTACGGATGTATTTAAAGGAAATCGGACGCGTTCCGCTGCTTTCCGCCGACGATGAAGTCGATTTGGCGAAACGGATCGAGAATGGGGACGAGGAGGCGAAGCGGCGGCTCGCGGAAGCGAATCTCCGTCTCGTTGTAAGCATTGCCAAACGTTACGTGGGGCGCGGCATGCTGTTCCTCGATCTCATACAGGAAGGCAACATGGGCTTGATCAAGGCGGTTGAGAAATTCGACCATACGAAAGGCTACAAGTTCAGTACCTATGCGACATGGTGGATTCGTCAAGCGATTACCCGGGCTATCGCCGACCAAGCCCGTACGATCCGGATCCCGGTGCATATGGTGGAAACGATCAATAAGCTTATCCGCGTATCCCGGCAGCTTCTGCAAGAGCTCGGCAGAGAGCCGATGCCCGAAGAAATCGCCAAGGAAATGGATCTGAGCACCGAGAAAGTGCGGGAAATCATGAAGATCGCCCAGGAGCCCGTCTCGCTGGAAACGCCGATCGGCGAAGAGGACGACTCGCATCTGGGTGATTTTATCGAAGATCAGGAAGCGCTCGCTCCTGCTGATGCGGCAGCTTACGAGCTGCTGAAGGAGCAGTTGGAGGACGTACTCGATACGTTGACCGAAAGGGAAGAAAACGTATTGCGTCTCCGCTTCGGATTGGATGACGGACGGACGAGGACGCTGGAGGAAGTAGGGAAAGTGTTCGGCGTAACTCGCGAGAGAATCCGCCAAATCGAAGCCAAGGCGCTTCGCAAGCTTAGACATCCGAGCCGAAGCAAACGGCTGAAAGACTTTTTGGAATAAGGTTTGCATAGAATCACGCCCATTTGGTATGCCGGAGACCTTACTGTAATGTACGACTACAGCAAGGTCTTCCTAATTTCACCCCAAAAAGCGATGTTCCTACTTGATGCGGCTTGCCTGACTTTTCGGGGATAGGAGTATAATAAAGGAAAACAAACGTGAGAGGTAGTTTCCCCCGAATGGAACAGGACAAACGAAAAATTATCGTCTATGAAATCGAGCAATGGCGAAGAAGCAAGCTGCTCCCCGAGCATTATTGCGACTTCTTGTTGAACTTGTATGACGCCGATCCGGCCGAACGGGACTCCCGCGTGTTGGGGGTGTCCAAAAATTCGATAAAGAACAGCAATTGGAGAAATTGGTTTTTTGGATTTGGTGTTACCGCCCTCATCGCTTATATCGTTCTTCATTTTAACTCTTTTCGTTTTCCATTGCAAATTATGTCAGCCTTGGTTATTATCGGTGGGTGTTATATGTCCGGGCTGCTGGTTGCTCGCAAAAATCCGGTTGTCGGGTATGGTCTTGTCGGGGCAGGCTCTATCGCGTTGCTTGGAGCCGGGTTTTACTTGCTGCGTTACTACGGATTGGACGAGCCGCCGCTTATGCTCGCTTATGTTGCACTATGCAGCTTCGTCTGGATTATTATCGGATTGTCGGCCCGAATGGGATTGTTTCATTATTGCGGCTGGATCGGACTGATATTGATCTATGCCTGGATTTTGCACGATCGGGTCGAGTTGGACTGGATTGGCGCTCAAATTAGCTGGCTGCCGCTGTGCGTATTGTTCGGTTGGCTCGGTTGGCTGCTTCATAAGGCCAGCAAATCGACGGGTGCGGTTTTGCTGCTCGTCTGCTTCACGCTTTGGTGGATGCCGGAAGCGTACGGTTTCTATACCGGGGAGGTCGAGGGAGCGCTGCTGCAGCTGCTGCTGTTAGGCAAGCTGGTTATTGCCGGCTCCGTCATGTTCGGACTACGAAAAAAATGGATCGAGTGGGTTTTCTGACATGGTAAAATTATCGAAACGATTGCAAACGATTGCCGGTTACGTTCCTGCGGGCGCCCGACTTGCGGATATCGGGTCTGATCACGCGCTGCTGCCGGTGTACCTTGCCGAACGGGGGCGCGTTTCGTTCGCGGTGGCGGGCGAAATCAACGCGGGACCGAGAGAGGCCGCGGAGAAACAAGTAAAGGAAGCCGGACTGGCCGCTGTCGTATCCGTCCGACAAGGAGACGGCTTGGCCGTTATAGCCCCGAACGAAATCGACGTCGTGACGATCGCCGGCATGGGAGGCAGCTTGATCTCGCACATTTTGGAGGAAGGCAAGGGTAAGCTGGCCGGCGTAAGCAGGCTCGTCTTGCAGCCCAATGTAGCCGAGGATCAAGTGCGCCGCTGGCTATTGGCGGGCGATTGGGTGCTGGAGGACGAGTCGGTGCTCGAAGAGGACGGCATGTTCTATGAGGTGCTGTGCGCAGGGCGTCGGTCCGATTCGGCGGAAAGGAACAAATTATTGTACGCCAGGAAGACGCTGGATGATAGCTTGGCGCTTGAATCGGAGGAATTGATCCGATTCGGCCCGATTCTGATCGACCGGGCCGATGAAGTGTTATTCCGGAAATGGGAATCGGAGCTGGAGAAGCTGGACAAAATTATGGACGGCATGTCCCAGGGCGGTACCGAGGCCGCGTTCCAGCGTCGTACTGAGCTTATGGCCCATCGAAACCGGATCAAGGAGGTAATGAATTGTTTGCAAAAGGTCAAACGGTAATCCAGCTGGTAGAACGGTTGGCGCCCAAGCATATTGCGGTGCCTGACGACAAAATCGGATTGCAGCTCGGAACGCTGCGTAAAGAAATTCGCAAGGTTCTGGTTGCTCTTGACGTTACGGACGAAGTAGTAGAAGAAGCGATCCGTGTGAACGCCGAGCTTATCGTAGCCCATCACGCGATCATTTATCGTCCTCTATCGCATCTGCAGACGGATACGCCGGCAGGTAGATTGTATGAGAAGCTGATCAAGCATGAAATTGCGGTTTATATTGCCCATACGAATTTGGACGTCGCGGAAGGCGGCGTCAACGATATGATGGCGAATGCGCTTAAGCTGGAAGTATCCGGCCATCTGGAGGACATTCACACCGACAAGCTGAAGAAGCTGGTCGTCTTCGTACCGGATACGCACCAAAATCAAGTTCGCGAAGCGATGTTCGGAGCGGGCGCGGGCTGGATCGGGAAATACAGCCACTGCAGCTTCAACATCGCCGGAACGGGAACTTTTGTGCCGCAGGAAGGCACGAATCCGTTTATCGGCAAGCCGGGGAAATTGGAGCGGGCATCCGAGATTCGGATCGAAACGATCGTGCCGGAGAGTGTGGAGAAAAAAGTGGTTCAAGCGATGCTGAAGGCTCATCCGTACGAGGAAGTTGCTTACGACTTGTACCCGATGGACCTGAACGGTCGGACGTTCGGCCTCGGTCGGGTGGGCAAGCTGAAGGAGACCGTCAAGCTGGAGTCGTTCGCCCGTCAAGTCAAGCAAGCGTTTGACGTTCCTTTCGTGCGGGTCGTAGGCGATCTGGACCGTGACATCAAAAAGGTCGCGGTACTGGGCGGGTCGGGAAGCCGATACGTCCGGCATGCCATTTTCGCCGGTGCGGATGTGCTCGTGACTGGCGACATCGATTATCATACGGCCCAGGATGCGATCGCGGCGGGAATCGCAATCGTGGATCCGGGTCATAATGCCGAGAAAATATTGAAGAACCATGTCGCCGATTGGCTGAATGAGCGTTTGATAGAGCAGAAGGCGGACACTCGTGCTGTAGCGTCCGAAGTCGATACCGAAACGTTCAAGCTGCTGTAAATGGTTGCGCCTGAAGGCGATTGGACGAATCGTTGCAAAAATACCCTGCTTTGACAACCAATTGGGGTTGCGGAGGACGGCTGCGTCCGGTATACTAGAACAAGTTTCGGAAAGTTTGACAGACAATCGCCGGTGCTTACGCACGGGAGGAAAGTCCGGGCTCCATAGGGCAGGGTGCTGGATAACGTCCAGTCAGCGCGAGTTGAAGGATAGTGCCACAGAAACGGACCGCCGATGGCGCCGCGAGGCGAACAGGCAAGGGTGGAACCGTGGTGTAAGAGACCACGAGGGGATGGGGTGACTTATTCCCTGGTAAACCCCACTTGGAGCAAGACCGAAGAGAACGTGGCGGACGGCTTATGCCGATTCTGCAGCCTTTGCCCGAGGCGCGTTCGGGTTGGTCGCTGGAGTCCGTCAGCAATGGCGGGCCTAGATAGATGATTGTCACTTCAATGGTGGGAGGGTTGTGGTGCCCGTTATGACCACCGGAAGGACAGAACCCGGCTTACGGCAAGCTTTCCGACAGCCACATTAGATTGCAAAAGAACGAAGGCGGCCATTAGGCCGCCTTTTTTTTCTTCCTCGAAGCGAATCGAGGTGTGATTGGAAAGCAAGGGTTCAACGGAGTGCGGAAGCCGTTGCTTTCCTGGAACCTAATGCGGCCGTTCATTTGTCTTTCTCATTTCACGATTTCGCTTACTCCTCCTTATATTTGCGCGCCAATCGTTCCACTTCCCGCTCGAACCATTCCGGCCACATCGCAAGCGATTCGCGGGTTCCCGCAGCCTGGGAAACGGCTTTGACAATATCGATTTGGCCATAGCCGTAATATTTGTCCTTGCCCCGATCGCCCAGGTCGATTGCCGTTTGGCGCATGATGTCCATCACCTCGGTGTTTTTCAACAGCGGATTGGCGGAACGGATGAGCGCCGCCAGAGCCGTAACATGCGGACTGGCCATCGAAGTGCCGGAAAGCGCGGCATAGTGGTTATCGGGATACGTGCTTGCGATATTGACGCCGGGCGCGGCCACGTCTATATAGTCGCCGTAGTTGGAGAACGATGCTTTTTGCTGCTTGGAGTCTGTCGCGGCGACGGCAAATACTTCGGGATAGGCAGCCGGGTAACCGGGACGTTCCGTGTTGTCATTGCCGCTCGCGGCGATCAGGACGACATCCTTGTCATAGGCATAGCGGATCGCATCGTGCAAAAACTGGGCGTCGGCATAATTGCCCAGGCTCATATTGATGACTTTGGCACCGTGGTCGGCCGCCCAAATAATGCCTTGGGCAACGGAGTACGTGGTGCCGGCTCCGGTTTCGTCCAACACTTTGACGGGCATTATTTTGTTATACCACGAAATGCCCGCAACGCCTTCCCGGTTGTTGACGAGCGCCGAGATGATACCGGCTACGTGAGTGCCGTGACCGACGTCGTCCAGCGGCTTGCTTTGCTGGCTTACGATGTTGATGCCTTCGATAGTACGCCCTTCCAAGTCCGGGTGGTTCATATCGACACCCGTATCGATAACGGCGACGACCACATCTTCGCTGCCGCGCGTGACGTCCCAGCCGGGTACCGTCTCGATTGCCGGCAAATTCCATTGGTATTTGGCATACAGCAAATCGTTCGGTTCGACCGATTCGTTGGTCATGTACAGAAAATGAGGCTCGGCGAAAGCTACGTCCCATTTTTGAAAATAGCTCATCAATTGCTTGGCCTCAATGGTTTTCGATTCGAATACATAAGTATAGCCAAGCTTGCGAACATCGGTTGCCCCGATTTCAGAGCGGATTTGGGCCAATTCGGCTTCGGTGGGCTCCTTGCGGAATTTTACGACGATTTGATTGACATGGTAATGGCTCGTTCCTTCATTATCTTCGGGATGGTCGACCTTGACGTCCTTCAACGTATTGGAATCGACCGATTCGATTTTCCATCGCTTGTCGCTCGGATAAGGGACGATGCGCAAGTTTTTGCGTTGATCGATGGCAACCTTATGCAAAATATCTTGGTGAATGACCCCGACGAGCGACGAATGACCGTCATCGGACGGCTCTCCCATCACGATATACTGCTGTTCGCCTTCGCCGATTTTTGGGGATTGATAAGCATGTCCCGAGCGGACGGCTTCACGCGCTTCGTTTAGCAGTTGATCGTTTTTTTCGCGAACGGGTGCCGGAACTTCTCCGGAGGAAGCTTGTGCCTTGGCGTTGTCGGCACCGTGCCATTCCACATAGGCCATATGATCGTGCTGCTTGCGCAATTCATCGAGTGCGGACTTGACATCGCCCGGTGTTCCGGGGTTTAATTGATGAAGTGCCTGCTTGAAATCCAATGAACATTGAGACCGGCATAACTGTTCCGTCATCGCGACGTCCTGCTCGAGCATCGATTGCTTGATATTCAGCTCTTGCTGAGGAGGCGGGTTGACGGATTTCGGAGCCTTCGTCCGATAAACCGATGAAAACAAAAACATGGCACATACGGCAATCAAACTGGCGGATGCAATTTTTTTCCACATCGTTTGGGGCGTCCTCCTTCATGGTATGGCTCCAAAAACCGCAGGACTTGTCGTGTCCGAAGGCTGAAGAGTATCCGGCCCCGGATATCGGTTGCGGGCTTTTTGTATCTTAAGGTTAGGAAGAAGCTGACGATTTATTCATGAGCGGCTTGGCGGTAATTTGGATAAGCGGTTGTCTTTGTCTTACTTTTCAATGCGAATTATGATACGATGAAAGTAAACTGTGGCGAGAACAAAACGGGTCCCCCCGCGAGCCGTTCAGACATATGAGGAGGTCAACGATATGACAACGGGCCAAGTGAAAAATTTATGTGAAACGACCCGGACGAAGTTAAAAGTAGCAATCGCCAAAATGGAGCTTTTCTTGAACCATTACAGCTTGCCGCAGCTGCTGACGGAAAACGATCCGGCAATGGACGAATTTTATCGCGGGTACTTATCCGATACGCGTCACCTGCTCGTATTTTGCGAAGTTTCGTACGAGAAATTGGGGGTTAGCTTGCGCCGACCGAATTTTAACGAAGACTTTGCCGAGCGTACGTTGTACGACATTTACCATAACTGCGTCAACGGTTTCTTCTATCCGCAAAACGAATGCTACTCGGAGGACGGCCGTTATGCCTATACCGGTCAGGACGCGATCCGCTTCCGCAAGAAGCCGACCCGCGAAGCGCGCAACTTGACGATCGAGCTGTCCAAAATATTCGAAGAGCTGCGCGAAGATTTGTCTTACTACGAGACAGACTACATTACCCAGAAAAGAATGCAAGGCGATCGGGTATAATACGAAACGGAAACGAACGAAAGATGCGGACTTGACCGCATCTTTTTTCTTTTGAGCAAACTTATGGCCGAATGGCGCCAGATGCGGAGATTGTCAAACACCTCCTCGGATAGGCGGAGCGACGATCGGGAACCTTGAAGTTGGAGGTGATGATCGATGGCAAAGCCATTGGTGAAATGCAGCGTATCGAACTGCGCGTTCTGGGGCGAAAACAACAATTGCCACGCCGACGCTATTATGATCGAGATCGATAGCCATGCGAAGGCGAAGTTCGACGAAGAATTTGCGGGAGAAAGCTTCGATTCCGATCATCAAGACCATGCTCCAACCGCTTCGGCTACTTGTTGTCATACGTTCAAGCAGAAATAATCAAAGGTACGGCAAACCCGTACAAGGGAGGTAATGCTCCGGTGGATCGATTTGACGAATATTACGACAAAGACGACGAGAAAAAGGAAAAGCGGCACCCGGACAAGAACGATGAGTTGTTCGAGGAGGAATTCGCTACCGAGGCGGCTCCCGGTCCGATGTTTGCGAACCAAATGCCGGATCGTCCGGAAGAACGGGATGTCGAAGCATATCGCTCCGAGGAAGGAGCGACCGCCCGTACCGGAGGACAAACCGTCGGGTGGATCGGTCTGGTGCTGGCGATTGCGTCTCTGTTTATTTACCCGGTACTGATGGGGCTTGGCGCCATTGTTCTCGGCATAATTGCTTTTGTACAGGGAAGCCGTTCCCTCGGCACATGGTCTGCCGTTATCGGAGGTATCGCCCTTCTTTCTTATTACGTATTGGTTCCTTATTACACTTGAAGCCGATTTTTATAAGAAAAACGTCGAGGTCCGAAAATTTAATTGTATAACGTTAAAAAACGTCTTTCCGCCTTGTGCGGAGAGACGTTTTTCTGATCATTCGTCCGCTTTCCCCCGATTCATACGGGAAACGGTTTGTATAACGGCAATTATGCCGGTATCGACCAAAGCGGCCAAAATCGCCAGCATGATCCAATTGGAATTGCCCAGAGAGTAGTACAGGACGGCATGAGCAGCCGCCAACAACGCGAAAGCCCACAACAAATGGATACGGTTAATCCAAGCGAAGAACATGGCGTGTCACCCTTTGCTGGTCATTATGCAACCATTATGCGCCAATTGGTCGGGCAATATTCGCAAGTACCGGGCTGCTGAAGCCATTGTGTGCAACGATTGGAAGATCGGACTGTTCGTCCGGCACAAAAGGGTGTACAATAAGCATGAACCTATTGTTGAAGCGAGGCTTTATTGATGAGCATAGATCCGAGATTGATTACTCAACTGCTACGGCTGCAATTCCAAACGTCATCAGATCCGTTGTCTCTGCGCAATCCATCCACAGACAGTGCGGGGGATTTTTCCGCGCTTCTCGAGTCTCTGATCGGGAAAACGGTTGCCGAAGGAACCGCGGCCGGCAATCGTGCGGCGTCGGGACTCGGCGGATACTCGCTGCCGGTTTCGGCCTATACTTCCAATGCCGCTCTCCAGAGCATGCAGCGTTCGGCGTTAGGCCCGGCCAGACCGAGCCTGTACGATCCTCTTGTCGAGGAGGCCTCCGATAGGCATAACGTCGAAGCGTCTTTGGTCAAAGCGGTCATTCACTCCGAATCATCGTTCAATCCTTATGCGGTATCCTCCTCCGGCGCCAAAGGACTCATGCAGCTTATGGACGGAACGGGAGAAGGGATGGGTGTGACCGATCCGTTCGATCCGGCTCAAAATATCGAGGGGGGTACCCGTTATTTGGCGGGCCTGCTCCGCAAATATAACGGCAATGAAGGCGTTGCGTTAGCTGCTTACAACGCCGGCCCCGGGCGGGTAGATCGTCTCGGAATCCGAACCGATGCCGATTTGAAGGAGAAGCTGCATCTGCTTCCTTTGGAAACGCGGCAATATGTGGATAAAGTGCTGTCACGGAAGCAGCAGTACGGTTAGTCCTTCCCGTACAGTCCGGACGGCCGACAAACGATGGACGGATCGGCGCATGCCAGCCGCCGGCACCAATACGATCAATGCCTTTTACGTTATCGGCATTGATCGTCTTTTTTGCCGTTTATCCCGCTTCGCGTATCAGTTGAGAAGGTTAAAGGAGTCCTTACATCATGCTGTACTTCGATCATTGTGCAACAACGCCGCCATACGCCGAGGTTATCGACGCGGTCGGCGAAGTGATGGGCGGCCATTTCGGCAATCCGTCCTCGATCCATCGGATAGGAAGCGACGCCGAAAAATTGCTGAGGAAGGCACGGGAAAATGTCGCGAAGCTGCTGAGGTCGTCTCCGGAAGAAATCGTATTTACTTCGGGCGGCACGGAGAGCAACAACCTGGCGATTCTCGGTACCGCGCTGAAATACGCCACCCGCGGCAAGCACGTCGTAACAACCGCCATCGAGCATGCCTCAGTATACGAATGTTTCCGATATTTGGAGAGTATCGGCTATGAGGTCACGTTCATCCGACCGGACAGCACGGGAAAAGTTCACGCGGACGTTGTGCTCGATGCGGTGCGCGACGATACGATTCTCGTGAGCGTCATGCATGTCAATAACGAAGTCGGCACGATTCAGCCGGTCCAACAAATCGGACGGGCGCTCCGGGAGCATCGGCGGGTTCTGTTTCATGTCGATGCCGTTCAAAGCATTGGCGTAATTCCGCTTTATCCTGCCGAATGGGGGATCGACTTGCTTTCCGCGTCGGCTCATAAAATTCGCGGTCCGAAAGGTGCAGGGTTGTTGTACCGGAGGAGAGGCGTCGAACTGCAGCCTATGCTGATCGGCGGAGGACAAGAGAACGGGCTGCGGTCCGGTACGGAAAACGTACCTTGTATCGTAGGTTTTGCCAAAGCATTCCGGATGACGGCGGATAGCCGGGAAGAGGCGGCAAGGCGAATGACGGGGCTGCGCAGTCGGTTTTTGACCCATGCCAAACGTATTCCGGGGTTAATTTATAACGGGTCCGACATTCAAAGAGAGATGGCTCCGCATATCGTTCATTTCTCCGCTCCGGGAATCAAATCCGAAGTGTTCGTCCATGCTTTGGAGGAGCACGATATTTATATTTCGACCAAATCCGCCTGCTCGTCCGGCGAAGATCGCCCGAGCCGCGTCCTGCTTGCCCTTGGCGCGGATCATGCTCGGGCGGTCAGCGGGCTGCGGATCAGCTTCTCCGCCGAGCATACGCCGGAGCAAATCGACAAGCTGGCGAATGCGATGGAGAGCGCGATGCATCAATTAAGGAGGTTCAGGTGAGAACTGACGTTATTTTGCTTCGCTTTGGCGAGTTCATGTTAAAAGGAAGAAACCGGATCCGGTTCGAAAACCAGATCGTACAGCAAATCAAACGGGTTTTGAAGCCTCTGACGAAAGCGGCGCTTCAAAAGGAATCTTACGGAAGAATGTATGTGGAGCTGAACGGCGAGTCTTATTCCGAGGCGGCGAAGCTGCTCGGCAAAGTATTCGGACTGCTTTCGTTCAGTCCCGCGATCAAAACCGTCCCAGAAATGGCGGCTCTGGAAGAGGCTGCGCTGCTCGCGATGACGCGGCTGCAGAAACGGCCCGATACGTTCAAGGTCAGCGTCCGACGCGTGAACAAGCAGTTTCCGCATGAAACGTTCGAGCTGCAGCGCATGCTCGGCGGGCATGTGCTGAAGCATTTCGACGGACTGAAGGTGGATGTCCATAATCCGGAAGTGGATCTCCGCGTGGAAGTGCGACATCAGGAATCGTTCGTCTATTCGGAATCGGTTCCCGGCCCGGGAGGCTTCCCGCTTGGCAGCAATGGCAGGGCGATGCTGATGCTCTCCGGTGGAATCGATAGCCCGGTGGCAGGCTGGTTCGCGATGAAGCGCGGCTTGCGGGTCGAAGCGGTTCATTTTCACAGCTACCCGTATACGAGCGAACGGGCCAAGCAGAAGGTGATCGATTTGACGAGGGTGCTGGCCGATTATGCCGGCTCGATCCACCTGCACCTCGTGCCGTTTACGGATATTCAAACCAGGCTGAAGGAATCGTGCCGCGAAAATTTGATCATTACGCTGATGAGACGCGCAATGTACCGGATTACCGAGCAATTGGCCGACAAGAGAGAGGCGCTAGCGATCGTGACGGGCGAGAGCTTGGGTCAGGTCGCAAGCCAGACGCTGGCGAATATGAACGTAATCGGACGCGTTGCGACGCTCCCCGTCATTCGGCCGCTCGTTACGATGGATAAGCTGGAAATCATACCGATCGCCGAGAAAATCAACACATTTCCGATTTCCATATTGCCATACGAGGATTGCTGTACGCTGTTCGTACCGAAGTCGCCGTCCACGAATCCGAGCCTGAAAGTAGTCGAGAGGCAGGAGCAATGGATGGAGGAATGGCTTCCGGAGGCGATACGCGCAGCGGTCGCGGGAACGGAAACGATGCTCGTCAAGCCCGACGACAAATCGGAAGAAGACCGGTTGTTTTAAGGGTATCGGAAATTATAAGGCTTCCAATTTGTGCGGCGATTTATAAATATTCCGTATGGATATGGACAGCTTCCAATAATCTAATAGTAGGGAGCCCGTGTCGGCTGCGATACATCCGGCGCGGAAGCGGAGCGATATCCGTACATATCAGCGATAAGGCAGGAGGATTACTTATGTTGGATTGGTTTTTACTGTTTCTGCAAATTATGTTGATCAATATCGTGCTTAGCGGCGACAATGCCGTCGTCATCGCGCTGGCAAGTAAAAACTTGCCGATCCACCAGCGGAAGCAGGCTATATGGTGGGGGGCGTTCGGCGCGATCGGACTCCGTCTCGTATTGACCGTCGTAGCCGTCTATTTACTTACCGTTCCTTATATTCAAGCGGCCGGATCGCTGCTGCTGCTCTGGATCGCAGTCAAGCTGCTGGCGGACGACGACAGTCATGCCAATGTCAAGCAAGCGTCCTCACTAGGCAAGGCGATCTGGACGATCATCGTCGCCGATCTCGTCATGAGTCTAGACAACGTGCTTGCGATCGCGGCGAAAGCGCAAGGCGATATATCGGTCATTATTCTCGGGATCGGGCTGAGCATTCCGATCATTATATGGGGCAGCACGCTTGTCATGAACCTGCTGCACAAGTTTCCGATTCTCGTATACGCGGGCGCTGGCATATTGGGCTATACCGCGGGAGAAATGTTCGTAAGCGACGAGAAAATGCAGGATTACGTGCTTCATCATAACGGCACCGCGCATTGGAGCATTCCGGTCATTACGACCGTAATCGTTATCGCCGCGGGCTTCTTATGGAAAAGAGCGCAGACGACCGGCAAGCCGGCATAACGGCATTGCTAAAATGGATCAACCATCAACCTCCGCTTACGGCAGGTTGATTTTTTTTGTATGGGCCGGGCGAGGCTCCTATGTAACCTTTTAAGATGGAGTTCGTCTATAATGAGGGAGATCTGTTACGTAACGGAAAGGGGAACGGTTGTGGACATTCGGGACAAAAAACGGGCGAAGTGGGCCCGCTGGATCGGAATTTTGCTGATTATCGCCGTGATGGGGTCGGGATTGTCCCTGTTCGGCGGCAAAAAGGCGGATGCGGCGAAACTGCCGCTCGAGATCGCCATCGAACACGGAATTGACGGAAAGATGAAAGACGGACGGTGGTTCCCGGTCAAAATGACGATTACGAATCCGGGGGACGACGTGTCCGGCGATTTGACCGTACGCATGGCGGGCGACGGCGGGAGAACCGTCGTTTACGCCAAGCATGTGGATTTGCCGAAGCAGAGTACGAAAATCGTCTGGTTTACGCTGCCGGGCAAAGCGCTGAACGCGAACAACAATATCGTCGAGTTTTATGATCAATCGGTGGACAAGGGTGACTTGATACCGTTCGTACAGGGCAAGGTGACGATCGATACGAGACCGGTTTCGCCGGATACGCTATTGGTCGGCGTATTGGCCCGCGATCCGGATACGCTCAACTTCTTGTCGCTGTTGAACCAAAGAGGCTACCCGGTGCAGCTCGCACCGCTCGCGATCGGCGATTTCCCTTGGGATTCGGCGATGCTCGACGCTCTGGACGTCATTGCGTTCAACGATGCCCCAACCGATGCATTAAAGCCGGAACAGGTCAAAGAAATCCAAGCCTGGGTCGAGCGGGGCGGCAAGCTCGTATTGGGAGGAGGAGCGGGCTATGCGAAAACGGCTTCCGCGTTCGGCGCGATATCGCCGGTGACGGTTGCCGGCACCGCGACCGTATCGGCGTTGACCGAATTCGTGCAATCGACCGGCAAGGAGCTGGCGCTGACCGCTCCGTTTACGGTGTCCAAGGGAGCCGTTAAATCGGGCGAAACGCTTTTCTCCGAAAATGGCATTCCGCTCGTCGTGGCGTCGCCTCAGGGGCAAGGCGCGGTAACGTATGTCGCGTATGATCTCGCTCTCCAGCCGCTCGCGTCATGGAGCGGCAACGCCGCGATATGGGAAAGGATCTTGTTCGGATCCGTTTCCCCTTCGGCCGGCGGCATCCGGGTAGGTCAGCAGGACGGCCAGTGGGAGCTGAATAACGCGTTGGAAGTATTTCCACAGCTGATCCCGCCGGCATACGGCATATTGACGCTGTTGTTTCTCGCTTACGCGATTTTGGTCGCTCCGGCGATGTATGTCGTGTTGAAGAAAATGGACAGGCGCGAATGGGCTTGGTTTGCCATACCGTCCGTAGCCATCGTGACGAGCTTGATCATCTACGGAATCGGCGCCTCCGGACGGGGCTCCACGCTGGCCCAAACGCTAAGCGTCAACGAGCTGTCGGGAACGGGAACCGCTTCGCGGATGTCCGCATCTTCCGTGTTCGTCCCGAGCGGCGGAAGCTATGAACTGGAATGGAACGGCAAACGGAACATTTCGCCGATCATGATCAATGACGGCCGCCAGCTTCAAGCCGGGGATGCGGAGATGATTATCCGCTCCGAGCCGGACAAGACGGTAGCCTCGTTCGAGCACGTGCCTTTCTGGTCTGTCCGCAAAGCGTTCGCAGCCCAGGAAGCTTTGAACGACGTCGGCAAATTCGATTACACGATCAATTTTGACGCTTCCGGCGCCAAAGGCGAGGTCGTCAACAATACGAACAATGAGCTGTACGAGGCGGGCGTAGTATTCGGGGGGCAATGGTACCGTCTCGGAGATATGAAGCCGGGCGAGAAGAAGCAGTTCCAGGCGTCATTGGGCGGCTCGGTCGGAATGAAGGACCCGCAATGGGGCAATCTCATATTCCCGTATTCCGGAAACCAGGACATGATGCAGCGCGAACGATCGCTGCTGAACAGCTTTTCGAGGAGCAACTGGAACGGACAAATCAACGGCCAGCGTTTGGAGCCGTATATACTCGGCTTTTCCAAATCGAGCGGAAATTTGTTTAAAATCGACGGCAAGGACGTGCAGTCCGAGCGGATCGACTTGTTCGTCCAGCAGATGAAGCCGGATTACGCCCAGGACGGCCGCGTATTCGTTCCGGCAGGCGTCATCGTACCGTATACGGAATCGTCCAATGTGACGCATATGAGCTCCTATTATAATGGAGGCGTCGAAATGGGAAGCGGGGATATGACGCTCGTATATAGGCTGCCCGATCGCGCGGATTGGCAATATTCGAAGGTGGCGCTGGCGATGGCCGTCCAGCAGCAGTTCAAGATCGAGCTGTGGAACGAGAAGTCGCAGTCCTGGGGAGCTTTGCAGGGGGCGCAGGCCGAATTGAACGCCGATCAAGTCAAGGAAGCGCTGACGGGCGGAAACGGTATCCGATTGAAAGTAACGAACAGTCAAAACAACGGGCGGTTTACTTATCCGGCTCTGAGTGCGGAAGGGGCTGTAAAGAAGCAATGATCGAAATACGCGGACTAACGAAAACATACGGCCAATTTACGGCGCTGGACAGACTCGATCTGTCGATTTCGAAAGGCACCGTGTTCGGATTCGTAGGACCGAACGGGGCGGGCAAGTCGACAACGATGTCCATTTTGGCTACGCTGCTTCTTCCGACATCCGGCACGGCGAAGGTCGGCGGATACGAGGTGACCGAGCATCCGAAGGAGGTGCGCCGGCTGATCGGCTACATGCCGGACTTTTTCGGAGTATACGACAATTTTAAAACGACCGAGTATTTGGATTTTTACGGGGCCAGCTACGGCATTCCGCGGTCCGAACGGCTCAAGCTGATCCCGCAGCTGCTCGAGCTGGTCAATTTGAGCGACAAAACCGATTTTTACGTCGATTCGTTGTCGCGCGGGATGAAGCAGCGGCTTTGCCTCGCCCGGAGTCTCGTTCACGACCCCGAACTGCTTATATTGGACGAACCTGCGTCCGGACTCGACCCCCGCGCGCGGATCGAAATGCGGGAAATATTGAAGGAACTGAAGTCGATGGGCAAGACCATTATCATTTCCTCGCACATATTGCCTGAGCTGGCCGAAATGGTGGACGAAATCGGCGTCATCGAGAACGGCGTGCTGCTCGCGCAAGGCAAAGTCAATGATATTCAGCAGCGGATGCGGGCCAACCGTGTACTGCACCTGCGGTTGATGGAACGGGAGGCGGAGGCGGTCGCCTTTTTGAAGGAGCTGCCGCTCATCTCGCTCGTCCTGCACGACGAGCTCGGCATTCATATCCATTTCGGCGGACGGGACGAAGAGCAATGGGAGCTGCTGAAGCTGCTCGTATCCGGAGGTTATAAAGTGTTGACGTTCAACGAGGCGCAGACCGATCTGGAAGACGTCTTCCTGGAGATTACGAAAGGGGTGCGGACATGAACTGGAGGCAAAAATGGATCAATCCGGTTCTGGAGAAAGAATTTCGCCTGCGCATGCGCACGATTCGTTCTCCACTGGCGCTGCTTGCGTATTTGGTCGTCATCGGCCTGCTCGCCCTCGGCTACATCTATATGGAGATGCACAACAGGGGCAGCCGCGGGTTTACTCCCGAGTCCAGCCGCATGCTGTTTTACTTTTTGAGCGGAGCGCAGCTCGTGCTCGTCTGTTTCATGGCTCCGGGCTTAACCGCGGGCGTCATAAGCGGAGAGCGAGAAAAGCAGACGCTGAATATTTTGCTCACTACGCAGCAAAGCTCGACGACGATTATTATGAGCAAGCTGTTCTCGGCGCTGAGCTTCATGTTTTTGATCGTATTCGCTACGTTGCCCGTTTACAGCATCGTATTTTTGTTCGGAGGTATTTCGCCGGGTCAATTGGTCGCCGTGTTCGGGTTTTATGTGCTCGTCATGATCGCGCTGGGCTCGCTTGGCGTGCTGTTCTCGACGCTGCTGAAGAAAACGGTCGTCTCGCTTATAGTTACCTATGGGGTCGGGCTGTTCTTGTACGTTTTCACCGGACTGGCCGCCATATTCATCATGTCGGTGACGAATAATTCAGCCCGGGAGCTATCGGGATTTTTAATCGCCATTAATCCGCTTGCGGCGATGATCAGCATATTCGAGCCGAACTTCTCGCAGGAGTTTTTCCGGGGGACATGGAGCGCTCTCGAGCTGTGGCATTTGTTCATTCCGGTTCACGTGATCTTGTCCGTAGTGTCCGTACTGTTGGCCATCCGTTTTCTGAGACCGAGGCTGAAAAGACGGTAAGGGATAACAAATTGGGGATTTCACCCGCGAAAGGAGTGTCTTTCCATGCAGAAGGAAGGATTGCAGCGTCATATCGGGACCGTCCGGAAACGGCTGATCTGGCTGCGTTCGGTGCGTCTCGCGCTGTCGGGGCTGCTCGGCGGCGGCGCTGCGGCACTCCTGCTGGCCGTGCTCGGGCGCTTTGTCCCGATCCCGTATTACCGCTATACGGCGCTCGGTCTCGTGGCGGCCGGAATGGCGCTCGGCCTTTTGTGGGCGGCATTCCGGAAGCCGGATGACAAAGAAACGGCGCAGGAAATGGATCGCGCAGGCGGCTTGGAAGAACGGGTCGGCACGGCGCTTGCGCACCGGGAGGCGGATAGCCCGATCGCCAGGCTGCAGCGGGACGAGGCTGTCCGATTCGCGGAGACGTTTGCGCGGGATGCGAGGAAGTTGCTGCCTCAGCCGAAATACCCGAAACGGCTCGGCATGCTGGCCGGCTTGCTGGCGGCTTTGACCGCTTTGCTCATTTGGCCGAATCCGATGGACGGCGTGATCGAGAAGCGGCAGGCGGCGGACAAATGGATTGCCGAGCAAACCGGCAAAGCGGAGCAAATGAAGGAAGAACTGAAAGCCAAACAGTTGCCTCCCATCGAGCTGCAAAAGCTTGAGCAAGAGCTGGATAAGCTGGAGGAAGGGCTTCGCGACAGCGATACGGCCAAGGAAGCGCTGGATGAGCTGGAGCGGTCGATGAAACGGCTGAAGGAGCAAGAGGAGCAGTGGAATAAAGAACAGAAGCAGGCCGAGCAATGGGTGAAGCAAATGGAGGCGAGTCCGGCTTTGAAGGACTTGGCGCGAAGCTTGGCCGAGCAAAATCGCCAAGGGATGGACTCGGCGTTGGAGGGCTTGCAGCAGCAAGTCGCCCGAATGACGCCGGAGCAGAAGCGGCAGCTTGCCGAGGCGCTGGAGAAGCTGGCCGAAACGGCGAATTCGTCTGACGAGGAAGCCGAGAAGAAGCTGAAGGAGGCGTTAGCCGGGGCTGCCGACGAAGCCAAGGACACGGCCGGCGGCTTGAGCGATGAAGCGGCGCAGGCGCTCCGCGACGCGCTGGCCGGGGCGATGGACGCGCAGGCGGGGCAGATGATGGCGGCGATGCAAGCGGGGCAGCTGGGCGGGCAAATCGCCCAAGCCGGCTTGCAGGCGGCCCAGCAGATGATGGCGCAGGGCGGTGCGGTGTCGCCCGCGTGGGGCGCGAACGGCATGGCCGCGGGCATGGCGTCCGCGGCAGCCGCAGCCGGCCAGGCGGGCGGCCAAGCGTCGCCCGGCAGCGGCGGACAGCCGCCCGGGAGCGGCGCGGCGCCAGGGCAAGGCGTGGGAGCGGGCGCCGGGAGCGGAGCTGGCAGCGGAGCCGGCAGTGGTGCCGGTTCAGGCGCGGGCAGCGGCTCCGGTGCAGGTGCGGGAAGCGGAACAGGCTCTGGCTCCGGCTCTGGCTCCGGTGCGGGCGGCTTGGCCGGGGGCACCGGGAACGGCTCCCGCGGCTTGGTCAACACGCCGCGCACGCCGACAGGCGGGGGCAACCCCGAATCCGATGCCGGGCCCGCCGGGAGCGGCGGAGGCGACATCCTCCAAGGAGGTTCCGCTCCCGCAATGGACGGCGCATCGCGGCCGTATGAGGACGTGTACAGCCAATATGAGGCGGAGGCGACACGTTCGCTTGACCGTTCGCAGCTTCCGCAGACGATGCAGCAGCTCGTACGCGACTATTTTACCGAAATTCAGCCTAACCGATAACGGTTGGGGGAAAAGTGAAGCCGACGGTAAATGGAGGTTCGGTGGCAAAGAGTAGATCAGAATCGCACAATAGTGTTGATTTGAACCTTATAGCGCCGCCGAACC
>NZ_VDCQ01000034.1 GCF_006265175.1 Paenibacillus hemerocallicola
CTCCCGGTTCCCGTCAGTCCTCCCGGACTGGACGTGACCGTATAACCCGTGATCGCGCTTCCTCCGTTGCTTCCCGGCGGTGTGAAGCTGATCGTCGCCTGGCCGCTTCCTGTCGCTACAGCCGTCACTTCGGTCGGCGCCCCCGGCATGGAGGCGGGCGTCGCGCTCGCCGACGGCGCCGAAGGCACCGAGTCACCCACCGCGTTCGTCGCCACGACTGTGAACGTATACGCCGTGCCGTTCGTCAGGCCCGTCACCGCGATCGGGCTCGTCGTCCCGCTCGCCGTCAGTCCGCCCGGATTCGACGTTACCGTGTAGCCCGTGACAGGACTCCCTCCATTGTCCGACGGCGGCGTAAAGCTGACGAGAGCGGTGCCGCTCAGGGCAACGACCGACAGTCCGGTCGGCGCGCTCGGCTCGGCAACCGGCGTCACGCTCGCCGACGGCCCGGATGCCGCGGAGTTGCCTATCCCGTTCGTCGCGACAACCGTGAACGTGTACGCCGTGCCGTTCGTCAACCCGGATACCGTGATCGGGCTGGCGCTCCCGGTTCCCGTCAGTCCTCCCGGACTGGACGTGACCGTGTAACCCGTGATCGCGCTGCCTCCGTTGTCAACCGGCGGCGTAAAGCTTACCGTCGCCTGGCCTTTCCCGGCCGTGGCCGTTGCCCCGGTCGGAGCATCCGGCTCGGCGGCCGGGGTCACGCTCCCGGTTGGCGCGGAAGGCACCGAGTCGCCCTTCGCATTCGTCGCCACAACCGTGAACGTATACGCCGTTAAATTCGTTAACCCCGAGACCGTGATCGGGCTCGCCGTCCCGCTCGCCGTCTTTCCGCCCGGATTCGACGTTACCGTGTAGCCCGTAATCGGGCTGCCTCCGTTGTCCGCCGGCGGCGTAAAGCTTACCGTCGCCTGGCCGTTTCCGGCCTTTGCCGTCGCTCCCGTCGGCTCGTTCGGCGCGGTGACCGTTATTACCAGCTTCTGCACGCGGTGGTTGTTCATATCGGCCACGTATAGAACGCCGTTCGCGTCTATCGCCACTCCATACGGATTAAAAAACTCGCCCAAGCCGGTTCCCTGCACGCCGCCGCTCTTGCCCCACGCGCTCCATGTATTCGTGGCGACCGTCAGCTTCTGAATGCGACTTCTGCCGACATCGGCCACATACACGTTTCCGCTTCCGTCTACCGCCACTCCGCGCGGAGAGTTAAAGCTTCCCGGAGCGCTGCCGCTATTTTTCCACTCGCTCCATTGCCCCGTAGAGACCGTCAGCTTCTGAACCCGGTTATTGTTCGTATCGCCGACATAAACGTTCCCGTCGCCGTCTACCGCTACGTCGCTCGGCTTATTAAACTCGCCAAGGCCGGTACCCGATGCATTGCCGCTCTTTCCCCAGGCGCTCCATGTGTTATTGGACACCGTCAACTTTTGGATCCGATTGTTGCCCGTATCGGCCACATACACATTCCCGTTCTTGTCGACCGCCACGCCTTCCGCACCGTTAAACTGGCCCAAAGCGGTACCGGATTGGGAATCGCTTTTTCCCCACGAAGTCAGCGAGGTTCCCGTTGCCGACAGCTTGTGCACTTTATGACCGCCGTAATTGTTGCCCATATCGGCCACATAAATATTCCCGTTCTTGTCTATAGCCACTCCGGCCGGGTTAGTAAACTGGCCGGTTGTTCCATAGCTGCTCCATGTGCCGGAAGCGACCGTCAGCTTCTGGATGCGTTTGTTCAGCAGATCGGCCACGTATAGATCTCCGCCGCCGTTTACCGCTAAGCTGTACGGTTTATTGAATTCCCCCGTCCCGTTGCCCGAGGCCGTGCCTATTGCTCCCCATTCGCTCCACGTACCGCCCGTCAGCTTCTGCACGCGATGGTTGCTCGTATCGGCGACATACATGGTTCCGTCTTGGCCCACCGTAACGCCCATCGGAGAGTTAAACTCGCCCAAGCCGCTTCCATTTCCGCCGCCGCTCTTCTTCCACTCGCTCCATGCGGTGTCTCCTGCCGTCAGTTTCTGGACGCGCTGGTTGCCGGTGTCGGCTACGTAGACGTTCCCGGCGCTATCCACCGTCACCCCGTACGGACTGCTGAACTGGCCCGCAACGGTCCCTGACGTGGTGCCGTTCCCCCACTGGCTCCACGTACCCCCGGTCAGCTTCTGAATCCGATTGTTGCCGGTATCGGCCACATACAGATTGCCGCTGCCGTCTACCGCCACTCCGTACGGACCCTTAACTTTGCCCGAGGTGCTCCCCGATCCCGCCAACTCGCTCCATCCGCCGCCCCCTGCCGCCAGCTTTTGGATACGGTTGTTGCCGCTGTCGGCCACATATACATTACCGCCGCTATCGACCGCTATCCCGTACGGTTTATTGAACCCTGTCCACGAACTCCATGTATTCGTCGAGGCGTCCAGCTTCTGAACGCGATTGCTGTAAAATTCCGAAACATAAATGTTCCCTGCGCCGTCCACCGCCACCCCGACAGGTCCATTAAAGCCTAGATTGCTGCTGATCGTTTGCCAACTGTTGGTCGCCTTATTCAGCTTTTGAACGCGCTGATTGGCGGAATCGGCCACATATACATTCCCGAGGCTGTCCGTCGCCATTCCTATCGGGGAATTGAACGATCCCAAATCGGAGCTTGGCGTCGGCCCGATCCGGGCATATTGGCTCCACGTCTCCGCCGCATGCGCCGGAATTCCGAACGCGATTGTGCATGCAATAAACAGGGCCAGACTAGCCGCGCACGCCTTCCCCATCACCTGTCTTGCCTTTCTTGACATCATAGTTGGCCTCCTCCCACATGAATAGTAGCCTCCCGACGGCATTCGCCGAATATCGAACTCATTCGACGGCAATCAGGCCTATTATACAAGCCCGCGATAAACGGAAAATAAACAACAAAGAGCCGCTGGAATCCGGATGATTCCAACGACTCTCGACAGTCCTTGCTTATTCGCCCATTTTCGTTATGAATCGTGTAATGCGCGAATCGGGCTTCGTCCCAAGCTCCTTCTCCAGCACATCCTCCAGCATCCGGTATTGCCGGAACGCCTCGTTCTTTCTTCCCAGCTCCGCATAGAGACGGATCGCCTCGTGATGAATGTCCTCTCTAATGGCATCCAGCTTCAATATTTCGCAAAAGTAATACAGCGATTGCTGGGGCTCGTTCATCTCGATGTGGAATCTCGCGGCCGCTTCCAGCAGCTCGATATAATGCCGCTCGAGCTGGCGCGTCTTCTCGCTAGCCCATTCATAGGCCTTACCTTTCAATAATTCCCCCGTATACAGCACTTCCGCTTGCTTGAACAGTTCGGCGTTGTGCTCCGGGGCCAGTCTGACTTGCTTCAGCAATCGCTCAAACTCGTACAGATCGCACCAAACGCCGCTTTCATCAATGGCGATTTCATGTCGGCCTGCCAGTATGCAGTTGTCGATCTTGCTCGTACTGAGCGCTTTGCGTATATAGTACAAGGTCGAGTTCAAGTTCTTCAGCGCTTTGTCCGTTTCCAGTCCGCTCCACAATGTATCGATGATTTCTTCCCGGCTGACGGCCCCTTTGCATACAAGAAAGGCGAACAGCTCTTCGGTTTTGGGGCTTCTCAGCTTCAACGGCTTGTTATCCCGCTCTTGTCCGTATATCTTCAGGCCGTTAAACAAGAGAACCGTGAGGGAAGGCTCGACGACCGCGTTCCGACGTTTTTTGCCGATCCTGCCCAACGTGTTGGACAGCCGCTCGGCGGTGACAGGCTTCAGAAGGTAATCCAGCGCACTCTTGTCGAAGGCTTGAACCGCATACTCGTCATGACCGGTTACAAACACGATATGGATGGAGTCGTCAAGGGCTTGCAGCAGCCCGGAAAGCTCCATACCGTTAATTTCCGGCATGGAAATATCCAGAAACGCCACGTCTATCGGATTCGCCTTTACGAATTCGTATGCTTCCCACGGGTCCAGAAAGGCGGGGCATGCTCCGATCTCTCCGCTCTCGGACAGCAGACTCTTCAACCGTTTCACCGATAATTCCTCGTCATCCACGATAATGGCTCGCAGCATGCTTCAACCCTCCATTCGCTTGATCGACCGTACGGGAATGTCGAAGGAAACCTTCGTGCCGATTCCTTCCGCGCTTTCGAGACGAATGCACTCTCCATATAGAAGCTTGAGACGCCGGTTTATGTTCCACAGCCCTACGCCCTTCTTGTCCGCGTCCATGTTCAGCAAGGCTTCCCGGGTTTGTTCGCTCATCCCGCGTCCGTTGTCCTCTACGGCAAAGCGTACCGAAGCCTTCCCTTCCTGCTTTACGGTTATTTTCACGATTCCTCCCGACGATCTGGACATGACGCCATGTCTTATCGCATTCTCCACCAGCGGCTGCAGGATCAGAGGCGGAATCCGCATATCCGGATAGTCGCCCACCTCGTATTCCACTTGCAATCTCGCGCCAAAACGCGCCTGCTCGATATGGACGTACGCCTTCACCAGCTCCATTTCTTTGTCCAAGGTCGTTAACGACTCCAACTGCTTGAAATCGAAGCTGTTCCTCAAATACTGCGATAGCTGCAGCGTCAATTCCTCCGCCTTCCGAGGCTCGTACAGGCACAGCGAGGCAATGGCATTCAAAGCGTTGTACAAGAAGTGGGGCTTGATCTGGGAACGCAAGAAGGCAATCTCCGCGTCCTTGGCGGTTTGCACGGAAGCTTTCAACCGGGTCAGGCTTCTGACGCGGGCCATTAGCTCCTCCGCCTCATACGGTTTCCCGACAAAATCGTTTGCCCCGTTATCTATCGACAGCTTCGTCTCGGCAGCCCTATTTTTGGCCGTCAGCATCAGCACGGGCAATTCAAAGGGGGAGAACCTTTCTCTAATTTTGTTCAGCACTTCGTAACCGGACATGTCGGGCATCATCATATCCAATACGACGAGAAATACGTCCGGAGATTGAGATAGTTCATCCAGCGCCAATTGCCCGCGATTGACAACTACGATAGAGTAGCCATCCAGCCTGAGCAGATTGATCATCGCCTGGAGATTGGCGGGATCGTCGTCCACTACGAGAATACGTTCCTCTCTTTTCCCTTTGACATATACCGGATACTCCGAAAAGGAGAGAGGCGCACTCTCGTACGGCCGACCCTCTTCCCGTTCCTCGATGCCTCCCGAAGCCGGACCCGACGATAACGGAATCGTGAACGTAAACGCCGAGCCTTGTCCCGGGCTGGAATCGACATGAATGACTCCGCCGTGCAGCTCCACCAGCTTTTTCGTTATGCTCAGTCCGAGACCCGTTCCCCCATAAGACTTGGTATCGGAGCTATCCGCCTGTTCGAACGCCTGAAAAATACGCTCCTGCATAGGCGCCGCTATCCCGATGCCGGTATCCTCTACGCGAACCTCAACCTTGTCGCCGATTGCCTTGGCGCTTATCCGCACCATGCCCCTGTCGGTGAATTTGATCGCATTGCCGATCAGATTATGCAAAATTTGGATCAGACGATTGCTGTCGGCGTATACTGCCGGAATATCCCCGGGAACATCGTTGACAATCGCAATTTGTTTGCCTCCCAGCAGAAACGAATGAATCTGGATGACCGAATCGACGACCGCTTTCAGATCTATGCCGCTTCTGAGCAAAGCAATATCTCCATGCTTCATTTTCGAATAATCGAGCAATTCGTTGACCAGATGGGTCAATCTTCTCCCGCTCCCCAGTACAATGGCCAGATTGTGCGCCTGCTTGTCGCTTACCGGTCCTTCTACCCCTCTGAGAAGAGTATCGGTAATGCTCACGATAGCGCTTAAAGGCGTTTTCAGCTCGTGGGAAGTATTGGACAGGAAGTCGTCCTTGATTTTGTCCAGCTGGAGAAGCCGGTTTTTCATCTCGTCTATCGTGTGATACGCTTCGAAAAAACGGAGCACAACGAGAAAGATCATGATCGCGTTAAATACGAGGATATAAAATTGGCCCAGCCAAACATGCTCTTTCAAGGAAAAAGAAAACAGAATCAGATCGACCGAGTACAACAACATGCAGAAAATCGCCACGAATAGCAGAAAAGACTTTAAACGGCCGTTTTCGGCACTCTTGACGTAAAGCACCGCCGTTCTCAAAACGAGCCAGAGCGTCATCGACTCGTATACTAAGATCATAAACGGCTCGACCGTCCCGTAAACGGGAATGGGAAGGAAAACGACCATCGCCATATAGCTGCCCAGCACGATGATGAACAACCGGGTAAAAGCCAAGGAAATCACGTTTTGCTTCAATCGATAGAACAAGACGGCCAATCCGATAAAGCAAGCCAGCGAGCAAAAGTCCTTCACTTTAAACAGCAGCTCGAATGAAATTTCCGGTACATACATCAGGAGAACCCGTTCTCCGACCAAGCCGTTATACAGGGCATAGAACGAGCACAGCACAGCGAACAGCAGCAAGGAGTAGTCCTTTTTGCGATACAAGACCGACGTCACAAAGCTGATCAGGTAAATAAGCGCAAGCGTGGCGAGAATCGCAAAGATGCCCAGCTCGTGCGCCTTGCTCTTCTGCTGGATCGCAAGCATCGCCGTCTGCTCGCCGAAGTAGAGGGATGCCGGAATGCCCGCATTGGCATAATCGAAATTGGCAACGTGAACGATGATCTCGACGTCTCCCTTATCGGCCGAGAAAAAACCGATCTGAGGAACATTGCCCGCTTCATAATCCTCGGCAATATCGGAAGGCCTTCCATCCTCGAACAGCTTATGTCCATTGGCGTACACAACGCTCGAAAACCGGATATTCGTCTTTTTCAAAGCGAACACCCCATCGAACGGCACATTCCTCAGCACCATCCGGTAAGTGGCAAAACCGTGAGCGGGCAAGCGTTCACCGTCTACTGCTTTACCGTTCCATACAGAGGGCACCTTTATCAAAGCGGAGCGGGAAGGCATGTCCGTTCCTGCTCGCTTGAAATCGTCCGGGACCAACAATCGGTTCCAATAAAATTCCCATTCGCCGTCCAGCTTGATTCGCTTGCTCTGATCATAGTTCCACGCCGAAAGATCCATTACTCCATTCCGAACCCGCAAATCATCCGCTTGTTTATCGTTCTCTATGAGAATGGATAGCGGAATCAACGAAATTGCAAGCAATCCGACAAGGCAAATGATTAACGTTCTTTTGAGCAACTTATTCGCTCCTCGTATTCGCTAGTAAGGAAGACTTATGTATCCATATTCGACAAATTGCTCTAAATCCCTCCATAATTCGATGCCGGCTTCTTTCTATAGGAAAATATATCCATCCCTGTTTGCGGGCAAAGCGACACAGTAAAAAAATAACCGTAAAAGCTTTTAACAAAAAAAGAGCCAAATGGCTCTCCGTATGTGTTGGATTAGGCGTCACGAACGGTAACTGGCAACGTCGAGATGCTTGCCGCAATGCCCGACATAGATGGTCCTGTGCTGCTTGTCCACAAAATAATGAATCCGAATATGATTGCCGATTTTCACATGCCACTCAAACAGCTCTTTTTCTGTGCCGCCAGGAATCATAAATTGTCTCTGCTTTCGATAATAGCTGTCCTTCAACGTTTCGGGACTCTCTTTGGATATTTCTAGACCGGTGGCTTGCCGGAATATCCGGATACGCTCGACTTCTTCCATACCAGCGAGTACATTTTGCAGTTCTATCCTTTCCAATGCAAGCAAAGCCTCATGCACTTGACGAAACCGCCCTAGAAAATCATGTCTCTTGGCGCTCTTCTTCGCGGAGTCCAAAATGTTCAGCTGTCCCGAGTCGCGACCTTCAATATCGCTGAGGACTTCCTCAATTTTGGTGAAGCGGTTGAGGCGTCGCAGTATGGCACGGACAGCCTCTACTCCGATCATATTCCAAACATCCATTGTATCGACGCTTGTGGAGAGAGAATAGACCCGATTGGAAAGCACTCGCTCTGACGCCGGAGAAACAACTCCCTCGCATTTATCCGCAAAGCAAATATGCAGCAGCTTGTTGGCATATGTGTCCGCAGGAACATCCGGAACAATCGTCAGGTTTGCCGCGATCGGTCGATCCTTGAAATGAGGACCTTGGTCCACATACCCCATAACGAGCTTCAGGTCCTCCGATTTCGGCAGCCTATACAAATATTGAAGAAGACTTTGCCCATCCACAAGCTGCGTTTGCCAGAGCATTTCATAGAACCTGAGGCTTGCGCCTTCCTTGCGAACGCAATCGGTCAATGCGGCGATTTCTTTTAACCCGCTCTGAATATCGGCAGCATCCGATCCGATCAAGAAAGAATGATTGAAATAGAGGTCCGTCATTCGATAAGTCCCATCAAATCCTGATAGGTCTGGTCAAAGAAGTGTTCCGGCCACTCCTCGATTTTCCCTTCGGCCGTTACAGCGATCGGCGTGCAGCGGATGTCCCCGTCTATTTTTCTGAAAAAGTAAATGCGGATTTTCTCCAGCAGCTCATTGCGATTCTTAATCCGTAGGCGTGCCCGATTTACGATATGCTCGCTATGGGTCTCCAAAATAAACTTCCGGCCATGCTCCAATGCAAAGATGCATAAATCGACGAACTGGGCTTGCAGCTTGGGATGTAAATCCAATTCAGGATTTTCAATTAATAGGATGTCGCCGTGCTTGCTCGTTAAAATCATCACAAGCATGGGCAGCAGCTGCGAAATGCCCGATCCGACTTGCTGCAAGGAAAACTTCATATTTCTATGCGGCTCATGAACGTATATTTTGCTTGCGCCATCTTGAACTTCGGACCGAATGCGGTATTCCGGTCCCAATAATTCGCTGACCCACATGTCGAACAATTTAGAGAATGCATACGGTTTATGGTCCGGATCTTTAAAATCGATAAGGTCATGGAGTCGATTTTTAATCATTTCCGCCGTATACTCGCCAGATACTCCAACCCCGTGGCGTCTGCCCTCTCCGCTTGGCTTCTGAGCATCCGGTGACCGGTGAGTGCTTAAATAGCGAATATTGTCCGTGTTTAATCGGGCTAAATAATTCCGTACGATTTCCAGCTCCTTCGAGCAAATAAACCGTTCCGTCATGTCCGTATCTTTATAGAAAATCGGTTCTGGCACAATCCCGGTTATTTTGGAGTACCCCTCTTCCGTGTCACCGGTAATTTTAAATAACGCATTGTTGTTCTCGTTTTCAAGCAGCTGAAACTCAACATTTCTAGGCTCTTCATTTTCTTTTCTATAATATAGCGTCATTCCGGTCAGAAGCGCCTCATCTTCTTCCATGAAGCCGGATGGAGCAAACAGACTTTGAGACTGATAGACCAGTTGAACCCGCAAAGTTTCAAAAGAGTCCTTCATAAGAAAATCGCGATCGAAGAAAGCCACGAATTCAATGGTATCCGTACGATCTGTTTCTTTATTCAGCACATCGGAGAAGCTGCCTAATCGAAGCCTCTCATTCAATTCCAGCGTCGTAAATTTTCCATTGGTTTTGTTCTGCGTCAAGAGATAAGTCCCTTGCAGGAGCGAGGACTTGCCCGAATTATTGGTACCGGACACAATCGTCAATCCCGGCAGCTCGAATCGGTTATTGCCGGCGTGTCCTTTAAAATCTTTGACATCAAAGAGATGCAGCATTAGGTATCCCTCTCCCCTCCAACGCAATTATGCAATAAGGTAAACCATGTATTGTAGCGGTACAGCACATTTTCCTCGGATAATGGCTGCTTCAGCAGAGACTGTACAAACCGTTCGTCATTCATCAGTTGCTCTACACAAAGCTGCACTTGATGCCATCGGGATGGAATTTGTTCCAAATATCGGGTAAAGCCGACGGCCAGCAGCTCGAAAAACGCTCGATTCGCTTGAACATTTCCCTGGAGCTTGGGATGATACACCCGAGTCTCTCCATACAACCGGGCCATCAACTCCATCGAATCTCGAAACATTTCCCATGTCCCGTCGGAAGCCAGAAGATGCGAATAGCGCTCTATGTACTCCTCCACATATCGATTCAAATCCCCCGCGTAATGATAAAATCCCATCTCGGCAAACGCGAAAAAACGCAGAATCGTATCCATCGCATACGTTCCGGGGATTTTCCCGCGAATCGCTTCGCTAAAATGCCCATCCTTGGAGTAATCCAGAAGAAGACGTTGTACGCGCTCTTCCAACAGAAGTACCCGGAATTGTCCGGGCTTTAGCTTCTCGGAGCCCTCATGAATGCGTCGAACAAGCTCGTAGAGGATGTGCGGATGCGTTTCTTGCGTTATCGTATGGACTGTAATATAGTAATCCTCAATCTTTCTCCGGATCGAAGCTTCCAATGTATCGAACGTACTGCCGTTGAGATGACTCATGAGCGTCAAGCCCGTTAGCCGGTAACGTCCGGCGAGGAAGTCAAAGAGGCTGCGCAACCGATGATGTCCATCCACAACGACCAGGGGACCCGACCGCATCTCGGCCACATACACGGGGGGAAGCGGGATGCTGACCAATGTCGATTCGATAACCCTCGATTTCTTGGTCAAGCTCCATCTGCGCGAAAGACTGAAGGCGGGGTTCAGAAACAAACGATCCCAATCTTGGTAGCGATACAATTCAAACAGCGGAAGCTGCCTTGTCTCCATCATGACTCTGCGTTCAGATTCAGGAATAGAGATCAATCTGTTATCGCCTTCATCCCCTTTTGCTTTCGGCATCCTATCTCCCCCTCACAAACAAATATTTCCATCTTCCCGAGCCAATAATCACTGTATCGATTATAACATAACCCTATCCTCGTTTCCCGATAGCTGCTTGAATATACTCCGACGACCGGGATTTCTTGTCTATGGGACTTTACTGGGGGAAGTATTGGTTTCTTGGGGGGATGTGAGTCTGTATTCCGAACTGTAGGTCACTGTCATTCATGGAGCAAAAGACGGTGTAAAATTGTTTGTGTACCAAGAATTGGAGCCTAGTCAGGCAACAAAAATGAGGTCTCAGCAAAATTACTGTAAAACATACAGATAAATTCAGCAAAGAAGCGGATTTTACCGAGATAGATGGAAAACGTGCAGTTAAATCGAGGCTATACCGCAAAATGGGCAAGAACGAGCGAGAATAGCTGTACATTTTCCAGCTCACAACGGCAGCAGGATAGCCTTCACCAAAAATAACTACATGTTATGAGGCTGTTGAAGAAGTCTGCAAAGAGAGGAAGCGCCGGAGATAAGAGGTGCGGGAATGCGCTCCACATCCGTTAACATCGTGTTGTTTTTAAGATTTTAGCGGTTCCAACACGATTTTAAAGTCAACCGCTTCGCTTTCCGCACCTTTCCCCCACCTCTCTTTGTATGACAAACCTCTCTTTTTGACTTTTTCAACAACCAGATGATATACCGTTAGTTCGAGTTAATAATAAGAGCGAGACGATAGATGTTCCCTTTCTATCGTCTCGCTCTTATTACGTTTTTGGATATCCAGCTTGGTTTCCAAAAAAAACAAACTGTCAAGCAGCCACAGCCCTGCAAGCCATTGCACAAATGAAGCACGCTTCGGCACAGCGCTGGCAGTGATCGTGTTCATGCTTTTTGCACTCATTTCCGCAAGCTTCGCAAACGTCCGCACAGAGGCGGCACAGTTCTTTGGCATACGAGCTGTTCAAGGACATCGCTTGCGCTGCGAATGCACATAGGTCGGCGCATTCCCGGTCCAAACGAATGCATTCTCTCATCATCGCGACATGCTCTTCTTGAAGACAAGCGTCGAAACAGTGATTGCACGCTTGCACACAGCGGAGACATTCTTCAATGCAAGATTGAATTTGCTCGTGCGACATAGGCAATAGCCTCCTTAATAGGTTCTTCTATCTTTTACCCATTCCGGAGTAAAATCAACAGTTTAATGCTTCATTCCCGGCATGTCGGACCTATTATGTCCTGCCGATCCACCGTCGTCGGGCTGTGTCCCCGAGCTCGCGCTACCCCCGCCATGTCCGCCATGGCCTTCTCCGGATTCGGACACGATTTCCAGCATCGTGTCGATCTCACCTTGTGCCGAGACGCTGAGAGCATCTTCTCCGCCCGTTAACCAAGCGTGATTGTAGGGCCCTTCCGTGGGGGACAGCTTATACTTGGGTTGCAGGGACATCACATACCTATGAACGCTTTCCGGCATCTTCTCTTTATCCGTCCAGAGCAACGGAGCATGCTTGCCCAAATGAGAGAACGGCGCGGCGGCAAGGACCAGGATTGGCGAATCCTTGCTTACCAAAGAGAAATTATGTCCCGGTGTCGTAATGCCCCATCCAAAGCCGGTCGCCGGATCTTTATAGCTCGCAAAAGCAACCGCGTTTTCGTACGGATCGTTTCCGGCAATCCGAACGACCTTCCCGTATTCGCCCAATCGGTTTTGCACGTTCGCGGATATTATGGATTCTGGGCCCAGAATGTAGATATTGGCTTTTCCTCCCCGCGTCTTTAAGGCATCTACGGTTTCCGCGGGAATTTCATCCTTTTTGACGTAAAGCAAAGGCTCCGGCATATGAGCGATCCAGTTCACCGCAGGAATCGTATAGGCCTGGCTATCCATCGAACCGACAATGACCGAAGGCGGATTCTCGCCCGCCGTTTTCGTATAATAAGCATCGATCGCTTTGGCTATAGCCGCGGGGTTCGCTCCTGCGATCTTGTCCGTTTTCAGACCAAGCGCCATGACTTGCTCTTCTACTTTTGGATCGAGATCGCCGACCAGAACGACCTGTACCCCATTGTTCCCGTCCACACCCTTCGGCTTCAATCGCTTGAGCTCGTTTAAGGTGACGTCCGGAATCCCGTCCTTGTTCACGAATAACACAGGACCGTTATTCGGATGGTGAATCAAATCGGCGCTGGCCAGCGTCGTTTGCCAATCCTGCGCATTTGCTAGGACTACACCGCCCGGCCGGTTCTCGTCATTTGTGGCCATCCATAGCGTTTGCGAAATGAGAGCGGCTGCTTCTGTCGGATCACTCGTGTTGATGCGCGTCGTATTTTTCGATCCTACCCATGCGCTTGCAGCCGCCGTCGCCGGCTGATTGCCGGATCCGGCACCAGACTGCTGCCCTTGCCCCGCACCGCCCATGCTGTGCCCCTCGTGCTGCGAAGAAGATTCGGTTTTGTTGAAACATCCCGTCAAGGCCAACGCCGCCGCGACGGATATAATCCCGACCTTCATAGTCTGGGTCATCGTCTTTGTCATATCGGAACCTCCTAGTGATGGTTAGTATAAGCATAACCGCCACTTGTGAAGATCCTATGTAGCTGGCATCAGTCCAGCTTATATAAAGGAGTTTGTTTTAGGCAGCCGGATATAAATCGCGGTCCCTTGGCCGCTTTCCGCCCAGACGTGTCCTCCATGAGCGATGACCAGCTTCTTTACGATGGTTAAGCCCAAGCCGCTGCCCCCTGTCCTCCGGTTGCGCGACTTGTCCCCCCGGTAAAATCGCTCAAAGATGTACGGCAAATCCTCTCGCGCAATGCCGCTGCCGGAGTCCCGAATGGCAATCCGTACGCTTTGCCGTTCCTCCAATGCTTCAATTCGCACCTTTCCGTCTTCCGGAGTGAACTTGAGGGCGTTGCTAAGCAGGTTGACCAAAATCTGAATCATACGATTACGGTCCGCAAAAACCCGGATCGTCGAGCTGCAGTCGAACGCAAGCTCCACTTTTTTCTCCAGATAGGCTGCCGATACGAGGTCAACCCCTTGCCGGATAATCGCATCCAAGGAGATGTCCGCCCGCTTCAATTGAAAAGCCGGTGATTCCATATGGGTCAAGTCTTCCAGCTCGACTACCATTTTCGCGAGCCGCTCAATTTCCTCGTAACAGGAATGGATGCGCTGCGGGGTCGGCTCCCAAACGCCGTCTTCAAAAGCCCGCATATGGCTCTTCAACGTGGCGAGCGGCGTTCGAAGTTCATGGGCGATGTCTTCGGTCATCGTGATCCGAAGCTGCTCCTGCGTATGCAGCTGCTCGGCCAGCGCGTTCAACGAGTTTCCCAACTCCGCCAGCTCGTCGTTTCCTCCGATGGCGACCCTGGCGTCCAATTGGCCATCCGACATCCGTTCCGCGACCCGCTTCATATCCACAAGAGGCTTCGAAATACGTCTGGCAATATAGAACCCGATCAGGACCGCAAGAAGGATCGAGCCGACGAAGGTCCAAATAATCGATTGAACGAGCGCCTGCTCCAAATGGAAATCCAACTGGGAGCTATCCCGGTTCGCACCTGCGGCTTGGTCATAGAACATGGAAATATGGTAATGCGTCGCTAAAATAACGCTTGCAGTCGAAATGAATAAAATACACGTCGCGGTCCCTATGAGGATGAAAGCAAGGCGGGCGTGCAATCGCTTGTTCATTTCGCGACACCGCCGGCGAACCGATAGCCTGAACCGTAAACGGTCACGATGTACCGGGGGCTTTTGGGGTCGGCTTCGATTTTATGACGTATGTTTTTCACATGCTGGTCGATGGTCCGGATATCGCCCTCAAACTCGTAGCCCAGCACCTTCTCCACCAGTTCCTCACGCGTAAAATGCCGCTGCGGGTATTTCGCCAATGCCAGGAGGAGCTTGTACTCATTCGGCGTTAAACTGACGGGTTCTCCATGACAGGTAACGCTATGCCGGAGAGAATCGATTTCCAGATGTCCATGGTTGAACGACAAACGGTCGGCAAGCAAAAACCCGTCATCCGTTCGGCGCAGGATCGCCCTGACCCGGGCGACAACCTCGCGCGGATCGAAGGGCTTCGTCAAATAATCGTCCGCGCCAATGGACAAGCCTTTGATTCGATTCTGTTCCGAAGCCTTCGCGGTAAGCATCAGAATCGGAACCGAATTGAGGGTACGAATCGTTTGGCATACCAGCTCCCCCTCCATATCCGGCAGCATGAGATCCAGAATGACGAGATCGATGGATCGGTTTTGCAGCGTTTGCAGAGCCTGACTCGCCGTAGCCGCCTCTACCGCCTGAAAGCCTTCCTTCCGCAAATACGAGGTTACGACATCGCGAATCTTCTCTTCGTCATCTACCACCAGAATCGTCTTCATCACGACCCCCGGACATGAGGATTTGCCGTTTTTTTCCGAAGCTCCTCTATCGTTATGCGTTCGACGAACTTCCAAAACCTTTCTTTCTTCTTCCCCAGCTCTTGAAAAATCGCGATTAACCCCGTGACGATAGGAACAAGCCGCTCCTCCGGAACACCCCAAGCGTACAGCTGCCCGAGACGGGCTTTAATGCCCTTGGCATCGCCGCCGACGTAAATATCGTACACCTCGTTCATTTTGACAACCGCAATGTCTTTGAGCAAAGGCTCGCTGGTGCCCAACGCGCATCCCGCATACCCGATCTTCAGCGGGCTTGGGACTTCTTGGCCGGCAACCGCCCGATCGAGCAAGGTCGCCACATGCAGACCGGCCTCCTCGGCTCCCCTGCAGAAATTGCACGCAATCAAATTTTTGGTGTAAAATCCCGCTGGTTGAATGTCCAATCCGACTTCTCTTAATCGTACTTGCACCTCGTCCATCCGCTCTTCCTGCATCTCGACATACAGCTGGTTGAATGTGGTTAGTTCGATCTTCGCGTCCGCCCCTACAATCGAGCCCAGCACGGCCAACTGCTCCGGCTTAAATAGATAACCGCCTTTCTGAAATCCCGGCGACACGGCAAATTTCTTATTGCCCAACTTTCCTCACGCTCCTTATTACACTTTCGTTCGCTGCAGCCGAAGTGCGTTGAGTACGACCGAAACCGAGCTGAACGCCATGGCCGCTCCCGCCAGCCAAGGAGCCAAAAATCCCGCCGCGGCGATCGGGATGCCGACGACATTGTAGGCAAGCGCCCAAAACAGGTTTTGCTTAATATTGACCATCGTTTTGCGGCTCAAATAGACCGCGTCCGGAATGCTGTTCAGATCGCCGCGCATCAAGGTCACATCGGCCGCTTCCATCGCGACATCGGTCCCCGTGCCGATGGCCATTCCGATATCGGCCGTGGCAAGAGCCGGAGCATCATTAATACCGTCGCCGACCATCGCCACTTGCTTGCCCGCTTGCTGCAATTTCTTCACTTCATCCGCTTTGCCTTCAGGCAATACTTCGGCGAGCACCCGTTCGATCCCGACTTGGCGGGCAATCGCTTGGGCGGTGCGTTCGTTGTCGCCGGTAATCATGACGACGTCCAGACCGAGCTCTTTGAGCCGGGCAACCGCCCGCTTGGAGCTGTCCTTGATCGTATCCGCCACCGCTACGATACCGGCGTACCGCCCGTCGATAGCAACGAGCATTGCCGTTTTACCCGATTCTTCAAGCTCATTCATCCGTTCGTAAGCCGATTCCGCCCCGATCCGATTGCGGGCCATCCATTTTCGCGTTCCGATCAGCACTTCTTGTCCTTCCACAACCGAGCGAAGGCCAAATCCCGGAACGGCTTCGAACGCCTCGGCATCCGGAAAAATAATGCCTCTCTCCCGAACGCCCGCGACAATCGCTTCCGCCAGCGGATGCTCCGAGTTTTTCTCGGCTGCCGCCACAATAGCAAGGAACCGGCTCTCCTCGATCGGTGCCGTGACAAGGACATCCGTCAACTCGGGCTTGCCTTTCGTCACCGTACCGGTTTTATCCAATACAACCGTCGTAATTTTATGCGTCGACTCCAGATGCTCTCCGCCTTTGAACAAGATGCCGATCTCTGCCGCGCGGCCCGATCCCGCCATAATCGATGTCGGGGTGGCGAGACCCAGTGCGCATGGGCAGGCAATAACAAGCACGGCAATCGCCTTCTCCAGAGCGCCAGCAAAATCGCCCTGGGCGACACCAAAATACCATACGAGGAAGGTGACCACTGCAATACCGACGACAATGGGAACGAAGATACCGGAGATCACGTCGGCTATCCGTTGAATCGGCGCTTTCGAGCCTTGTGCTTCTTCCACGACTTTAATAATTTGCGCAAGCGCGGTTTCTTTGCCTACCTTGGTAGCCTGAATGCGGAGCATCCCGTTTTTATTGAGGGTCGCGCCGATTACAGGGTCCCCTTGCCGCTTGCTGACCGGAATGCTTTCGCCGGTCAACATCGATTCGTCCACGGAAGACGAACCTTCGAGCACCATCCCGTCTACCGGCACTTTCTCGCCGGGCTTCACGATCACAACGTCGCCTGCGGCAACATCCTCTATCGGTATCGCGATTTCCTGACCGTCCCGAACGACGAGCGCCGTCTTGGCCTGCAAGCCCATCAACGTTTTAATCGCTTCTGACGAACGGCCCTTCGCTAACGCTTCGAACAGCTTTCCGAGAATGATAAGCGTAATCAAGACTGCGCTTGTTTCGTAGTACAGAGCCGGTGCATCGTGAGCATGAGCGTCGCCCGCCCACTGTATCGTTACATACAAGCTGTAGAAGTAGGCTGCCGATGTACCCAGCGCTACCAAAACATCCATATTGGCGCTGCCATTCCGAAGCGCTTTGTACGCGCCGGTATAAAATTGCCGGCCGACGAGAAACTGAACGGGCGTAGCCAGAATCAATTGGAACCACGGATTCATGAAGAGATCCGGCACCCAGATCCAGGACGTGAACGAAAAGTGACCTACCATCGCCCACAATAGCGGCAGAGACAAGATCGCGGAGAGCAGCAGCTTCTGTTGCTGCGCTTTAATTTCTTTCTTCCTGTGGTCTGCCGCCTCTTGTCGATCCTCTTTGACCGCTGCCTTGTAGCCGATCTGCTCCACTTTCTTCACCATATCCGAAGCGGACACTTCGGCAGGCGCATACTCCACATGAGCCGTCTCCAGCGCAAGATTGACGGAGGCTTTCGATACGCCGGGCATTTTATTTAATCCCTTCTCAATCCGGTTCGCACAGGCCGCGCAAGTCATCCCGCCGATATCAAAATCCACCGCTTCTTTCACCTTATCGTTTCCGCTGTCTTGTATTTGTTGTGCGTGCGTCATGCCCTTTTGCATATTTGCCACCTCTTCTTAAATACCCTACGGGGGTATAAAATGTTGAAAAATGAATGGCCGCCTGAAGCTTCCTTCTGGCTGGGCCACGTCGTAAGCCGTTATTTCATTAATTTATGGACGGTTATCAACAATTCGTCGATAACTTCGCTTTCCCCGGCTTGGATTCGTTCCACCACACAGCTCTTCATATGGCCTTCGAGCAGGAGCTTGCCCACGCTGTTCAAGGCGGATTGAATCGCCGCGATCTGGTTCAATACATCATCACAATAAGTATCCTTCTCGATCATGCCTTTGACGCCGCGAATCTGGCCTTCGATACGGTTTAGACGAGATACAAGGTTGTTCTTCGTTTTGTCCGAATGATGGCTTTTCCTTTCGCTATTCGCGGCACAGCAGGCCTCGGTTTCATGCTGCAGCAAGTTGTCCTGGGTCGTCATTTCTTATCACCTCACGACTTCAATATACAATACCCCCATAGGGTATGTCAACAGGAGAAGTGCCAATCTTCCGATTAAAAACAAACAGACCGCCAATTCCAGCAGCCTGCTGATTCTTTCGTTTGGTTTGTAAACACGGGAACTTGAGTAAGCGAGAAGCGCGGGTCCTAGAAGCATGAACGTCAAACAAACCACAAGACCTCACGCTAGAGGAGTTGTGTTTGTTCTGTAAGACAGCTATCCAGTTGGGCCTTAACTTTGGTCAAGATAGATCCGTGAACTTTCCCGAATTTTTTTACTACAATCGACTGAGATAACGTATATATTTTGTCGGCGCGAACAGCCGATACCACTTTCAGTTCACCTTCAGCCATCTCGTCATTTGTAATGATCACCTCATACTCGCGTTCCGCAACATTGGAAGTAATCGCCGCCACAATAATATCTTGATACCGCCGATTGTAGTCCTCATTTGATAAAACCAAAACAGGTCTTCTCTTTTGAGCAGTAAGGTCACTAAAGGGAATCGGAATAAGAATAATATCACCCGGACTAAGCATCATTCCATACCTCATCGTCAATATCGTTATTCCAGAAGTCCAAACTGCTTTCCGAAGCTTGGCTAAGCTCCTTAGCCATGTTGTTTTCACGCTTCATTTTTAAATACCCTATAAAGTCCGCCACTTCTTCCAACTCCTGCTGAGGAATATCGGCGATTAATCTATAGATCGTTTCTTTGGATACGCTCATCTCGTCACGCTCCTGACTTGATTTGCCTTTATATAGGTGAATGCACACGTCAGTGCTATTATAACATACACACGCGAACACAAAGTACCGGCTATTTGGCCTCACTTAAGCTCAATTATTGATTCCAAGTGTCTAGGCAAGGGCTGCCTGATCCGAGAAGAAAACGGATAGCTGCAGCAGCATTTGTCCCCAATTCGGGACGCAACCGATCCATTTGCACGTGACGTCCATCGTCACCAGATAGAGCATCTTCAGCAGCGCCTCGTCGCTTGGAAAGATGCTCTTTCCCTTCGTGACCTTCCGAGCTGACGGTGGTAGCTTAATGTGACATTAGATGTATTAAAAGCTGGCCATCATTTCTAACGTATTATTTAACCCTCTTGTTAAAGATCTTCTTTGCCATTTCCAAAACTTCATCAATCTCCGTTGTTTGCATTGCGACTTTTTCAGTATCAATTACAACATAAGCTGGATATTCACTTATGCCCAGAGCTTCCGCTTTCTGCTTATTCTCTTTTTTGTTCGTATCAAAAACACCCTTAGGCTGAAAAACATTCGGATACTTTGCAATAATCTGCGTGTTTACATCCTTGACAACATTGTCAACATTTCCATTTGCAAAAACGACCAGACTATACTGACCAGCATCTGCTTTAAATTCGTCTATAACGTTACTTTTGCCAGATGAGCAGCCGTTTACGGTTAATAACAAAGTAACTGCAAACAACAAAAGTAAAAGATGTTTTTTTGATAATCATGTATTATTATTAACATTTTTCCAATTATGTTAGTTAAACAGTTATATTTTCTTAAAATTACACCTGCATAAATCTGATGTATATAGGTAGCAAGGTCCATTTTCTTCTATAGGAATTTGTGGAAAGTGACAGAGGATATCTCTTCACTACCCGCTCATATATTTTCTGACGCTATGGTCTTACTCTCGTCCTTCTACTCTCGTCCACTTTTCGCCCCCATCTTGTCCCGTATGCGTCGAAATTCTTCAAGCTGACGAGGCGAATATCGGTGTTCCTTAATAAGCCCCAGCCGGATCTTGCGGCGGAACCGTACTTCCAGAACCGTGCATAGCGTGAAATTGACAGCCGCCAACACAACCACCACAGCCAGCGGCACATCTGTGGGAATTAGCATTCAAGCGGCCCCTTTCAGTAGAAAGAATAGTTAAAATCACGAAGGTTAATGGAGTGAAAGATCTATGGAGTAACAGTTGGAGGACAAGACGGAGACGGTCGTAAGCCTGCCGTATCCGATTCTAGAGTTAAATGCGCTAAGGAGATCGTGACACAACAGCGTTCCCCTTCCACTGTCAATTCCTTCGCCCCTACTCGGTAGGACGCCCCTTCCAGCGACACCGAATCGACGACTTCCAGAGCGAACAGCAGCTTGTTGATATGCTGTAGCTCGTTTCCCGGATCGTCTGGTCCGGGAGGATCCAGGTTATGTTCATGGGGATGCTCCTTTGCGGAATATTAGGGGATGTTTTATGAAGATAAGCAATCTAAGCCGGAAAATGACGAACAAATCTCGCTTCATTTAATGTAATATATTTACTTTTTGTTGAATACTTTATCTGTTATTGGAAAGTATAACAGAATGATAATGGTTTTAAAAGGAGTAATTGCTCTTTGAACGAACAATCCATTATCATCAAACGAACGATAGGAAAAACCTTGAAAGCCCTACGTTTGAAGCAGGGCTTGAGTCAAGAAGATCTGGCGCATGAATGCGGTGTGGATCGCTCATACATATCCATGATTGAAGTGGGCCGAAACGAGCCTTCCGTCACGAAGATATTCGACCTGTGCAAGGGACTGAAGATCAAGCCTTCCGATTTTTTTAAGGTAGTGGAAGCGGAGTATCAGAAGCTTCTACAGAATAGCGAAGAAGATGAATAGGGGCGAGAAGATAGATGCTACTTTTCTATCGTCTTGCTCCTATATCGTTTCGGCATTTTCTGGAAGACTGTGAAACCTCTGAATGGAAATGATCAATCGAGGCAATAGCGGAATAGGATGCTGATCAGATTGAACATCGTAACTATTGAACATGAAAAAGTATTGCTCGGAGCCAACTTTACAAGCCATAATACTCTAAAAGAGTTCTGTATGGGACTGTCCGAAGAGAGCAACGATTCCCCGCCGTCCGGTAATCTTCTGGCCATCTATAATTATTCGGACTCCGTTTTTTTTGCAGGTTCATTTGACGGCAAACAGACTCGGCTTTCCGGACATTCAGTTGTGAGCGCAGTTTTTCCCGATGGGGTATATCTTAAACTGGATTCCAACTCTGTGGCATTATCTGCTGATTTTCTGATTCAAACTACCTATAGAGAAGATCACCATAACCTTTTTGTTATCGAAGAGTATGATTTTGTGAACCGTCTTATTTGGGTGTACTACCCTTTAAGAACCGATGGAGTGGATTTGACGAAGCTAACACGGCTGCCGGCCGAACAAGCTACACAACTTAAGGCGGGATACGTGGAGAAATTTACAACTGGCTATAACAGCAACGAGACTCCCTATCTTTGGGAGCGACTCATTCAATATAATCCCATGAAGTTTGAGGCAATTTATCAATATGTCCGTGAGGATGAAGACGTATGTTTTTTTTGGGATGCTCACTCTAGTTTAGGTCTACTTTATAGTTTAGGAAGAGAGCATATATTTAAACTGCTTTTCAAAGAAGTTATGTATCATTACAAACAAAAAAATATCCCGGAAGATGTTTATTTGTTTAATGAATCGTTGTCCTGGACTATAGCACTTACTCATGAGCCCCAAAACGAGCATGATTGGAAGTGTTTCTCAATTGGATTGAGTAGTAGTCGGGTTTGAAAGGATCTTGCGGCGTAACCGTATTTCCATAACCGTGCATAGCTTGTGTGGATAGCTCCTCATAACCATGATTGACTTTGCCCGTAACGAGCCTACCGTCACCAAAATATTCGACCTGTCATTTCCTTATCCCGAAGGAGATCGATGCAACCATGAAACAAACGAGTCACTTAATGCTTGGTTTCGCTAGAGCGCTATTGATCTTGATTATCGGGATGTACTTATTTTGGAAAATTGAAGAGTATTCACTAGGAGTGGATAAAGCCCAACAATTTGTAGGGGTCCTCGCTATCGCAAATTTCTTGATACTCTTTATCCTCTACAGAAACGTATTTCAGTTTAAAGGATGGAAAGCACTACGAGGCCACAGAAAGCTGCCAAAAAAATTAAGTGCGGCTCTTCTTGGAATCGCTCTTCTAATTTTGGTTTTCGTCGCATTTCAATAATTACGTAAAAACCGAATGAGCTGGATTATACCCGGCTTACTCGGTTTTGTTACGCCTTCTATTAAAGACCGGTGTAAAACTCCCCTCTGGCTCTGGAAGATACTGCGTTCATATTCTCACCATATTCAAACGTAGATCTGCCTAAAGATGAAATCAAATACGAAAGGGTGACAGAGGATACCCGCTAATATATTTTCGGACGCTACGGTCTTACTCTCGTCCCGCTTTGAGTTGTTCAGATTCTTCTATCCTCTTCCGCCCTTCGCCTCCATCTTGTCCCGTATGCGTCGAAATTCTTCGAGCTGACGAGGGGTATAACGGTGCTCTTCGATAAGCCCCAGCCGGATCTTGCGGCGGAACCGTATTTCCAGAATCGTGCACAGCGTGAAATTGACGGCCACCAACACAACCACCACAGCCAGCGGCACATCTGTGGGGATTAGCATCCAAGCGGCCCCTCTCTTATGAAAAAATAGTTAAACTCTCGAAGCTTAATGGAGTGAAATATTTATTGAGTAACAGTTGGAGGATGAGACGGAGACGATCGTAAGCCCGCCGTATCTGATTCTGGGGTTAGATACGCTAAGGAGATCGTAACAAAGCAGCGTTCCTCTTCCACTGTCAATTCCTTCGCCCCTACTCGGTAGGACGCCCCTTCCAGCGATACCGAATCGACGACTTCCAGAGCAAACAGCAGCTTGTTGATATGCTGTACGCTCGTTTCCCGGATCGTGTGGTCCGGGAGGATCCAGGTTATGTTCATAGCAGCCCCCTCGATGCTCTTGTTATTCTTGAAAAAACACTTCGTCTATCGTCATTCCATAGTAATCGGCTATACGTTTCGCCAAAGCCAAGGACGGGTTCCTCGCTCCCCTCTCGATAGCCCCCAGCATTTGTCTCGTCGTACCCAGCTCTGCAGCAACCTCCGCTTGCGTCTTATCCCTTCGAAGTAAAATGAGTTTCGTTCGCTCCATATTCTCACCTTCTAAGGAAACGTTTTGTGTCTATTTACCCATATTTTACCGAAACAAACTGTGTCCGTCAACCAAAATGGAAACTTATTGTGTCCAAGGTAGTCTGGAAACTAATTGTTTCCTATAATAACAAACAGGGGGTGATCTCTTGTTTGGAGAAAGATTAGCGGCTCTAAGAAACGAAAAAGGTTTGAGCCAATACGATCTGGCCGAAAAGCTCGACTTCTCTCGCGGACAAATAGGCAATTACGAGCAAGGGACAAGAGAGCCCGATTTTGCCACGTTAATTAAAATTGCAGACTTCTTTCAGGTGAGTACGGACTATTTGCTTGGGAGAAGTGAGGATAGATCTTTCAAAGGAACCGGACATTCCGATCCTACCTGACGGATTGACGAAAGCTAGAATAAACCCACCCGATATGGAGACGGGAATGTATACCGTTCTCCACCGTCATATCCACTTCATAGGGAACTACTCCATCCGCCATATGTTAATGCGAGCAACTTCAGGAAGTATGAACATCACTCGCAGGAAACAGCTGCTCGACCTCCTGCCCGACAATCTTGGCAATATGCAAAGCAACCGGCAAAGGCGGTCGGTTCCTCCCCGTCTCGATCATCGAATACCCGCTTTTCGACTGATACCCTAACAATTTCGCCATTTCATCCTGCGTCAATCCTTTGGCTCGTCGGGCTTTGCGAAGGCGATCGTTCATGCACATTCCCCTTTCATCAAAATTCACGAAACATGAATATTAAATTCATTATAAGCCCAAAATAACCAAAATTCAACAAATAAATTCACGATTAATGAATATTTGATAAGGATAATTTAACAAAGTTCATTTTCCGTGTACAATTTTATTTATGAAGAACGTTAAACCGCCAACCTTCTATTAAAGGACGGATTTCTATTGATCGGAAAACAATTGCGCCAGCTACGAAAAGAACGCAAAATGATTCAAGAACAGCTCGCGGCTATCTTGAATATGGCAAAGTCTACCGTATCTCAGTACGAAAACAATATTAATGAGCCTGATCTGACAACGCTAGTCAAGCTTGCAGATATTTTCGAGGTTAGTACGGATTATCTGCTTGGTCGAAGTACTGTCAGAAGAATAGAGGCTGTAGAAGTCGTAAAACCTAAAAATGTAGCCTACCTGGGCGAGTCGATTGAAAAATTAAGCGATAACGAGGCTGAGTATCTCAGGGAGAGTCTGGGTGTTTATCGGAAGGTTCGGGATAAGTAGGTTATATCGTTCGTGCACAACTCCTTTTAGTTAGTGCTGCAAGCTGCAAGCCGCCTTTCGACCAAAAGGAATTTATTGATGGACTAAGTGATATACTCACATACAAAGATGCCGTGAGGGAATCTGCTTGATAGATAGCCTCATAATTCATTGAGTCCATTATCTATATGGTCATTTTAACACAAGTCCCAACAAATAGAAATATTTTTGTAGAGTATACTCCGTTGAATGCATCGTTTTTCGAACGGGATAATGGTCTAAAAAGAGGTATACTCTTGAAAATCGAGATCGTATTTGGAAAGGTCCTAAAATCGCTCCGGGCAGAACACGGGGTGAGTCAAGAAGAATTAGCGTACCGGGCAAATTTAGATAGAACTTATATTTCAATGCTTGAAAGAGGGATTCATCAACCTACCTTGGGTTCACTGGTTGCTGTATCTGATGCTCTGAATATAAGACCATCTGAACTTTTGAAAATATTTGAAGCTGAACTTGAGAAGATAAACAATTCTGAGTAGCCCATTTTTACAGCATGAAATTGACGAATCTTCTATTATATTTGGGTAATACTGTGAATTTTATTTGTCACGCTATCCGCTTCGCTAAAGCAAAAGAAGGGCTTCTCGCCCCTCTATAGCCCCTAACACTTAATTTGTTGTTTCAAGCGTGAATCGCTGAAAGCTTGAATTATCAGCGATTCTTTGTGATTCTGAAATTGGTTAAAGTTAAGGAGAGGTGTTCAAACTGGGCATAAACCGCAAAATCTTAGTTATAGGAATTTTCCCAAAATAGCTATTAACTAAAGCTTTATTTTTTTTGAACGACGAGAATATGTTCTTGCATCATAGTTTTAATCTCTTCATTTCGTGTTACTGTAGAATTAATATGGTGTGGCATTCTTTTAAAGGAATATTGCCTCTGCATACTTCTAACTTTTGTGTAATTCAAAGATTCAAACCATTCCCAAAGTATACCTTCCAAGTCAATCGTGACTTTACCAAGCACAGTCCTATGTCCTACTATCCAAGCCTGAATTCCATGTTTATTGATAACATTGTCTGTTTGTTCTACTACTTCATATAGATCATAAAAAAAATGCAAAATCGCACTTCTTCGCCTTGGAAGAGACAATATCTTTCGATTAATCGTTTGTTTCACATACGGTAATTTCTCTTTAAGTTCTTTGAATCGTAATCTCCTTACTTCGTCATTACCCAGCAATAGTTCATCAAAGTATCTATCTGATTGTTTTATAGCTAAATCTTTGACCTCATCTCTAGTGAGCTCACCTTTATTATTTATTTTTCTATATTCATCAAGTCTGACTCTTTCTTTTATTAGTTTGTATAAAACTTCATTTGAGTCCTTTATAAATTGCAGGTATTGGGTGTCATTCTCTGACAGATTCATAATACTAGTCAAATCGTTCTTCAGTTTAATAAGTACATCATTATCATTTTCAATTACAGAGTCAATATTTGATAACAGTGCTTTTAGTGTATGTGATTTTTCTATAATATCAGGGGAAACTGAGGAGTACGATCTTCTACCTCCAAGTAGCAATTCGTCACAATTATCTTCTAAAACACTGATGCCAAGATATCTTTTTAATAAGTCTGACATCCATTGAAGAGAAAGTTTTGAAAACTGCCCATATGCAACAGTACTGCTTGAATCTCCATAAGGTGGAGACGTTAAAATTAAATCAACTTTCTGATTACCCATATAGGATAGGTCTTTCGCATTACTTAAATATATTTTTGAAATAGTTTCCTTTTTGTAGGCCTTGTTAGCGATTTGAAGCATCTCAAGAAGGTTGCGCAATTTATCTTTAAAGACTTCATAAGAATTAACATTAAACTTTTTTATATCTGCTGGTGATAGTCTATACAATTTAAACTCTCCATTCCTAGTTAGAGAGCTTGATCTAATAGTTGAGCTGAAGGCAGTTAGTAAGATGGTAGCATATGTTTCTAGTTGGTTTAGTTTTCGTTCTTGCAGAAATTTATTGATCTTATATTTAATAACAGATAATTGTATTTTATTCTCTTCTTTAAACCAGAAATCTATTTTATCAAAGTAGACTATATTTACTATGGGTTGTGTTTCCTCTGATATATTATTCATAAATAAGTTTAATTGCTTTATAACATAATTAGCATTATGAATAGTTAAGGACTTAGTTTTTGATAACAATATTGACAACGGATTTAAATCAGAACCGTAAAAATCTAGCCCTAAGTATTTGGCTTCTAAAGCTATAGTACCACTCCCAACAAAGGGATCTAATACCTTCTTAGTTCCGTACAAATCTTTTATTTTCTCCAATAAAGAGTTGACCATATTGGGCACAGCTTTAGCTGGATAAGAGTGAATGTTTCCTTCTGATGAGAAAAAAGAAGCAAAATTATTTTCTCCAGTATAGTTCAGTTCAATATCTTCCCATTTTGAACCATCTACTTCAAGCTTTGTTATCAGGTTCATCTTACTTCACCTACCTAAAGAATTGAGTTAATAATAGAACCGCGCACAAAGTGCGCGGCTCTATACATATTATACAACTTTTTGGAACGCTGAATCAATCAATATCGCTATCTCTAGAACATATGTGTAGGCAACGCTTGCCTTGATATGTAATCAGTGCTTTTTTTAATTATATCCAATGCATATATTTCATTAAGACGCGCCACCCTTCGAATATTAAATCCTTCGTCTCCAAATCTCTTTATTCCTGGGGGAAGGAGAATATTATTATATTCTTGTGACGCGTTGAGATCTCTAATGATATCATCTTTGGACTGATTCAATTCTACTTCCAATATACTTAGTGAACTTTCTTGATCAACTTTTGACTTCTGTAGGATTGATAATATGCTTCCGATAGTTTCCTCAAATTTAGTAGGCTTACTATTTTCTTCGATAAAATCATATATTGTTTTATTGTAATAGTCCCATGAGATTGATGGCATATTTTTTGCTCTTGAAACGTTAGTTTTTGAAATTAATGAAATTCCTTCCTTATCGAGAGAACATAAGTCTAATATTCTAAAATCAATTTGAACCATATTCTTGATATCGAATGAGACCATTCCAACTTTTTCCCCAACTTTAAGGAAATGCACTTTAAGCTTGTTAGGTGGATATGAATTCACTTCCTTCTTGTAACTCTGAGTATCATACTGGAAAAGTGTTCCTTTAATTAGGGTAGCATAACTAACTCCACGAGAAACATTATGGTTATTTTTCCTAATTATTGAATCACACGGCTGAGTAATCAACAAATAAATGTCATTTGTAGTTGACCACTTAGGTTTGCTGGTATAGACTGTTCTAACAAATAAATCTCCAGTGTAAATAGGATAGGAGAGTAGGTTAATATTATAATCCCATTGTTCATAGGAATGAATAGATACTACCTTATCGTCTTTTTTTAAATTCAAAAATTTATTTTCTTTTGATGGCGCTGCTTCAACATCTCCTGATTGCATGGCGTTTTCTAACTCTTTATTTTTTAATCCTTCTAATAGTCTTCTACTGCTAAGCAAATTATCTACAATGTTACTATCGTTTTTGACTAATATTTCATTCATATACTGATTTACAAGAGATTCTCTAATACGAAATACAACATCATTAACATGTGAGCCTTCTAAAAATGAGATATTGAAATAATCATCATAGTCTTCTGGATCTATCAGTCTCAATTTTCTATCAGCTAGATCTATAGCTTTCGTATAGATTGATTTATAAATCCCCGTAATATTTTGTATGGAAAAACCTTGTAATACATTTTTAATAGCCACCATCAGTTCGAGATAATTACCAGATTCTATGCTCCCTTTTTTTAGAACCCACAAGTGATTTGTCGCAATATTATCGTCATTACGATTAGTCACAAAGTCGGCTATTTGAGATCTATTTGAAATTCCACTATCATCATTAGTAATTATTAATGCCACATCATTCTTCCTGATAATCTCATTTAAAATATAAAAAATTTGTTGATTGTTCCCTTTTAAGTCTCTATCTAAAAGCCACAACGAAGCACCATCAGAAGAATCAAATATTTTTCTACTATATGTATTTACAGCAGTTACATTAATCCCCTTCTTCTGAAGCTCCATTAAAATAACAGCCAAATTTTTCAAACTCAAATCATCACTTTGAAAATCCGATTTGTTACTATAGAAGTTATTTAAAATATTAATAAGCAATGAAGAATCATTTGACGATAATTCAAAAAGTTTTTGATTATATTGATCTAATTCAAGACAATTTAGCAAATCTTCAATAATCTCAATTTGTTCAAACTTTTCTTTTTCTCTTAAATATTCATTATCTATATCAATTTTATTTGACTGGATTAAATCAAATATTAGTCTAACATCATCCTCACCTTTCTCCGAAAAAATAGTCTCAAGCGTTTTATTGGTTGGCTTCCAATCATCATCTAGACTTATTATGTTCTTAACATTCCATTGATTTAACAATGAATGTAAAATATTAACCGGCGATATCTCTTGACTCATGAGTTATTTCGGCTCCTTTTTCATCCCTGAGAAATCTATCACAAACTTAAATCTTCTCTTAAAATCATTTCTTTCCATTGCTAATCTAATATTCCCGCCTTGATTTTCTAGCAGATTATTTACAATATATAACCCTAGTCCTCTACCATCTTTTTTTAGTGTTTGAAAAGGAAAAAAAACCACATTTTCAATCGTAGGATCGATTCCTTTTCCTGAGTCCCACACTTCAACCGTATAATCACTATTTAATCTCATAATAAATTCTTTTACTTCTATTTCATTGTTTGAATAAAAAAGATGAAGCCAATGCTCAGAATTCAAATATAAATTATCAAAAATCTGCATTATTAGACCTTGATTACATTCTATGTATATATCCCCATTTTCTATGAGTTTCATTTTAATTCCAGCTTTTGCTGCTCGTTGTGACATAATCCCATCAATGTACATCATTTTTAATTCATCATTTAAATTTATCAATTGTTTGCTTCTTTTTCTTTGTCTAAAACCTGGTGCCAAGTGTCTTATTTGTCTTTCGATAGAATTGGTTTCAGCTTCAATAAGTCTTATTTCACCGTATGCTTTTTTTATTAATGCATTCACGTCTTCTTTAGCTTCTATTTTCCTTAGGCAAACAAGAAGCATACTTTGAATTTCTTGTGCTCTAAATCTCGTATTAATGTTAGCTTTATTTAACTCATGAGTTAACGCTTCGGCAATAATTCCAAGACTGGAAAGTTCAAATAATGGTTCTACTTCTTCCTTTGTAAAGTCAAATATTTTTTTTGCAACTTGTATTTCATTAGTTGCTTTATCAAGATTAGATGATACTTTATATGCTTTTTCAATTAAGTTACTAATTGAAGTCTCTGCCTTTTCAATTAATGCATTTTTCATTGGGTCCTCAAACAAGCTTTGCTGATTAGGATCGGTATTTGATCGCAGATCACTAGCTATCTTTTGAGTTTGAACAAGAATTTCTTTAAATTCACTTGATGTCTGATTTATTGTATTCTGTAAAGTTTCATGCGCAGTTTCATCGACGATTTTAGGATGTAACTTATTAAACTGAGTGGATTGACGATATGATTCCCTAGAAATTATTGTAGCTACTTCTTTGCAAATAGAAATAAAATTCTCACCATATGGATCTAATATAAATCCTTGCCGATTAGTCATTTCTTTTAGGTTACTATTATTATCTGAAGTGATCTCAATATATCCTATTGTGTTATGAACCTTCGGGCCAAAGTAAGAACCAATAGATTGAGATAATTTTGTGAAGCCAAGCCAATCGTTATCTTCATTACCATACGGCAAAACTCTAAACAAATCTCTAAAAATCTTCACTCCTACATTTTCTTTCAAGAAATCCTTTATATCCTTGGAATCCTCAAATAATTTTGAATACTGGGACAATACAGAGCTATATAGTTCTTTTACTGATGGATCATTTCCGTAGTTATATACATAAAACACGCCACTGAATTCACCAGGATTTGCATTAATTAACTTGCCCTTGTGAGCTGTTTTTCTAAGATTATACTTTAACTTATCATTTTCTTGAGTTAGGTCAATATTTTGTATTTTTTCATCAACAGGAATATGGTTTTCAATGTACTTATCAGGCAGATTCGTGCGTGACTCTTTACCTTCAAGGCTTTTATAAAATATTGGTTTAAATATAGGTGCTATTTGTAGAACAGGATATTTAAAATGAAATATGACTTTGTATAATGAAGCTTTTTCTAAGAAATCTTCATCGATATTGTTGGTACTTATCACTTCATTAGTTAGTTTACTGTTAGTTAAATTAATAGTAATACTGACATTATTATTTTTTTTAAATGGCGATATTAACTTTATTACTTCTTTTGCAAGTATTTTTTCTATCCCTTCTTGGTTCCAATAGTCAAGATTTAATAGTCCGTACATCGACAAATTTGAAAATCCAAATAAACCATCTGTTATATGTTTAGGTAAATACTTGCCATCATGAATCTCATCGACAGCTGCTTCTGAGTATACATTATTATCTAAATTCGCCTCTACTTTACCAATTAAAACTTCGTCATTAAATTTTCTCCAGTCAATTGAAAGTAGATATTCTCTTTCTTCTTTCCACGATTTTGTTTTCACATTTAAAAAATGGGCTAATCGCTGAGTAGATAGTCTACCTACACCCTTTTCTCCAAGGGGAATACGATTATACCTCGGACTTAATTCTTTTTTAGTTTTACTTAAAGTTGAAATCACAAGAAATCCATTTTGAATTTGTTCTCTATTCATACCATTTCCATTATCACGAATTCGAATAAATCCTTGTCCGAGATTAGTTCGAGTTAGTGTATCAATTTCTATGAAAATATTTTTAGCATCCGCATCATAACTGTTTTTTACAATCTCTAATAATGCTACAATCTCATTTTCTATTAATTGCTCTCCTAACTGAATAACTACTCTAGCCATAGCATTAATAGGAAGTTGTTCATGTTGCGCAAATTTTACATATAACTCCTTTTGAAATACATTCTCTTTTTCATAATCATTTGGGGATTCCATAGTTAACCTCCAAAAATTACATTTGGATTTAAGTATAGTTCTGAAGTACAGACCTAAAATAATAATATTAGTTCAGAACCATCTTTGCTCAATTCAACTAAAATTTCAAAATTAATCTTCCGTATTTTCACCTTATTATACCATGACAGTAAATTCTAATTTTCATCTAATATCCATAAATTCATAATTTAACTAGCCTATTGTACTTTTCCTTTGAATCTTTTTTTATTGCACTATTTTAACTTACATAAATACGATTTATTATTAAGATCTCATAAAATCGTAGTCAAGATTACTACTATTTTTCTGGCTGGTCTTTAACCAACCGCAACTCCCCAACCTCCCCAACCCGATCAAACAAATACTTACTCGTATACATCACCCGCTGCACGCCATTCCCACCCGGCAAAATCGGCTTCTTCCGCATTTCCCAAGCTTCCACCGAAAACACCACATACAGCTCGTCAGAAGCCCCGCGCCCGGACGGAATCTGCGTGATCTCCTTCCGCTGCACAACCCTCCACTCCGCGACTTTTCCGAAGAAGCGAATCCCTGCTTCCTCCCGCCCAAACATTTGAATCGACTGGTAGAGCGCCACATACTCAATCTGCGTTAATATTTTATGATCTGAAATATTGTTCAGCGGTGTATGGTAAAAGCGGTGCTCCAGCGTAACGTCCAACTGCTCCTTCTGGCTGAGTGCCCCGATCAGTACATTTTTGCCGGACAGCTTGTTCTTATAATATTCCTTCGTCCCCCGAGGCCTGGTCGAGCGCTCGTATGCTTTCTCCGGGCTGTCGAGGATGATTTCGTCCAGAAATTTCTCCATGAGGCTAGTCGAGTTAGGCAAGAACGGGAATGCCCCGATATTGATCTTCTCGATGCTCCGGTAGAATGGATGGTGCTGGAACTCCTCCTCATCGTGGTACGGGAAAAGGACATATGCACCAAACATGCTGCGCTCGAATTCTTTCTCCTTCTCGTCCCTGTAGACGATCGCGTCGCGGTAACGGTGCATGGTGTTGATGTCGTCTTCCTCCGGCCCCGGCTGCTTGTAATCGCGACGGTACGGTGTGCCTTCGTAGGCGGGGTTTAGCCGGTATTTGGCATCGAAGATGTATTTGTACTCGACCGTGGCATTGTTTTTCTTCAAGGTTAAAATGTTGTCCGGCCGTTGCGGCAGCGTGGGCGTCTGGTCGCCCTTCGGCAAAGCGTTGTAGTACAGGGTGAAGATTTCCCCGTTGCGCGGGTTCCGGTATACCATCTTTGCTCTCTGTGTTCGGTCCAAAGTGACGAACAGGCCGTTGCGATTGACGCGGATGATGTCTTGCTTCAGCAGCTCGTAGTTCTGGCTGAGCAGATGGTGAATCTTGAGGAAACACCAGTACTCATATAATAGGGCCAAGTCTTTCATCGACAGGCGGAACAGGTCGCTCTGGATCGAGAGACCCTTCATGAGCATCAAGTAGTACCGGTACACTTCGCGGTAGCCGACTGCCATTTGCAGGACGAGCGTGATGGACATATGGCGCATGTCGCCTACGTTTAGAAAATCGTGCTTCAGCAGGCGTTGGAGTTGGGTCTGCATCAAGTTCATTTTGCGCGTCAGCTGAGGGTCTTCCGCTCGGCCCTTCTGGGCTAACCGGATCTTCAAATCCTTCAGCTTCTGCTGAATGCGAAGCAGTACCCAGCGCACGAACCGGTTCTCGGCGGTGTCGTAATCGACATGACGCTTGGTCTCCAGCACGTGGCTTGGAGTATACCGCTGCGCTCCTACCGGGATCAGACCCTGCTTCGCATCCTCGACGAGCAGGTGCGGCCGTTTAGCCAAAAACGGGACGTTCTCCTTTCCCGCCTTGCGTACCCGTGCCGCTTCTACGGGCCGATTCTCCACCTGGAGCTTGGAGTGGGGCGCTTGCCGGATGCGCTCGACCGCTTGGACGAGCCGGCTGAATACGTGCTGGAGGATGGTGAAGAACTCGGTCAAGCTTTGGTGCCGGGTGTCCCGGAGCCCGGTCAGCTGGTACGTTTTGCGCAGGAAATCGAAGGACAGGTTGTAGATCTGCTCGTTGACGTCGTTAAGGATCATCTGGTAGTCGCGCTTGTAGTCCATCTTCGACGGGAAAATTTCCAGCTGCAGCCGAAAGGCGGCTTCCCCATTGCAGCGAAGCTCCAGCTCGGTAAACCCGACTTCGTTCTGGAAGTTGACGATGCCGGATAGGATCATACTGCCTAACGGCTTGATCGCTTGGCGAATGTACGCATTGTCGTGGTGGAAGCCGAGCGCAAGCTCCTGCTGCTTCTTCTCGATCACGACCTCATACGACTGCGTCTCGTAAAAGATCGGATACGTCCGGTCCCCCGCGACCCAAGGCACCAGCTCCCTCCGCTCCGAGCAGAACATCGCGATCGACTCGACCGTAAGCGACGCCGCAAGTGCGGAAACCTGAACGTGCGCCTCCACCCACTCCTCGTCCCGCTCCCGGTGCAGCTGCAACGTCTCCACGGTCGGGTGGAACGGCTTGCCCTGGATATACAAGTTAAACCAATTCGTCTCGATCCGGAGCAGCTCGGTCTGCGTATTAGGAAAGCCAGTATGAGGTGAAGCCATCTTCTTCCAACCTCCGCAGCATGAAGGCGATTTTGGTTGCGCTTTGCGGGTATTTCGCGTCCGCTCGGAGCGAGCTGTCTCCGTATAGGTCGGAGGCGTCCTCCATTAGCTCTTGGATGGCTAGCCTGCGTCCGAGCGCTACTTCCATCAGCTTGAGCAGCGCTTTTTTGACGGAAGAGCTGCTTCCTTGGACTCGGGGCAATAGCTTCTGCAGGAGCTGGAGATCGAAAGCCGCATCCGGGTCAAGCAATTGGAACCGTTCATTGTAGAGCATATAGAAGCAGACCGCATCGCGAATCCGAAAGCCGACATGAGAGTGAATATCCTCTAAAATACCATTGATCTGGACCAGCTTGCCGGTCGTCTCCTCGACCAGTTGCCGGTTATCCGGGAAAATATCGGCGAGCTGTAAGTAGTCCGAGCGCATGAAAAGGTTGCTAGCTTGTACGGCGGTCGGTTCGCCGCCTGCCTCCGGAGCTTCCGGGAATTGGGCTAAGTTAATGTAGTTAAATTCGATCGTGTTCGCACGATCCAGCACCTTTTTGCTGAAAGGATGGGTCGTCTCGTCCATATTGACCGTACCGATCAGGTACACATTGTCCGGAAGCTGCAAATCTCCGTACGCGTCCCGGTCCGACTCGCTTGCCAATGATTCGCGATGGATGAGCGGCGCGGTAACGATGTATCCGTCCTGCCATTCCTGCGACTCCAGCACACTGAGCAGATCGCTGAAATAATGCTCGACGCGGGCAAGGTTCATTTCGTCCAGGCAGATGAAGTACGGCTTGTTCCGATTCGTCGGATCGGCGGCCTCTACGAGCACCTCGGTCAGCTTCCCCGGCCGGAACGTACCGGACAAGTCCTTGTAGCCAAGCAGATCGGACGGATCGCTCCAATCCGGGCGGACCGGAATTAATGTAAATTGACGATTACGGCTCGTAGCGCCGAGCGCTTCGGCGAACAGCTTGATCAGCTTCGTTTTCCCGGTACCCGATACGCCGGCGAGGATGACGAACGGCTTTGTTTTCAAGCATAGATAGAAGTTCTCGATCAGGTGGTCGGGATAATGAAAGCCTTTATGCCGAATATAGGCTTGGATCGCTTGGATTTGCTCGGGTATGGATATTGGGTCCACTTCGGGTTGCTCCTCGACGGGAATCAGGTTCGGGTCCGGCTCCGGTTCGGTATTCGGCGCGCTGGTAGACAGCTCTACATATTGCTTGTAGTTGTCGACCACATTGCGGAGATCGGTGAGCAGTTGTTCGTCACTCGGCAGGCTGTCGCGATCATAGCGGTAGTAGGCCACGGTTGAAGCTTGGTAGTCCTGGCCTAGACCGGAAGCGGTCAGCTTAATGTCCTGGTCCTTGCGCATGCCGGTGAGCGGCACTAGCGAATGGATGTGGTCGGCTTTATGGCGAAGGTACTTGTACGCTTCGACTTTTCCTTTTTCTTTGAGCGGGACCGTGACGCCTTGGGCTAAAGTTAGGTAGACGGCGCTCATGTCATGCGCGAACAAATAGACGATATACTCCCCTTGCTGGGTCGTCTCGGTAATGCGCCGGTCCATGATAGCAATCCATGGTATGGTCGCCCAGTTCCCCTGTCCCACAGAGCCTTGTATACGCATCTGCCGATCGATGAATGGCAGTCGATGCAGCTCCTGCGGAATCGTATTGCGCACCAGTGTGCCAAGCGCATGTCCGGTAAAAGGATGCCGCTTCGCGTCCACATACTGGGACATCACTTGCAGCAAATGCTCCCTCAGCGACACGGTGCTGACTGGCTGTTGGTTGTTGTAATAGGCGTCCAGCTCATGCATGGCGTGTTCCTGCAACTCCAGTGCTATCGCCTCCGACCATTCGGCGCGTAGCTCGTCGGTAAAGCGCAGCGTTTGCTTACTGGAATCGAGGAGCAGGACGTCCTTTAGAGCTTTTATCGGAGTCTGGATCAGGCCGTTGATCTGAAAGCCCTGCACTTGGCCCCAATGCCGCCCCACGCTTTCCGGAGGCGCATCGACCGGCAGCCCTTGCTTCTCACGGGCTTGCAGCTGCTGCAAGAAACGTGCCCGCACCAGCGTTACGGGCACCTCCTGCTTCTTCAGCTCCTCCATCATCTCGAGTACCGCCAGGATGAGGACCATCTTGTATGATCTTTGTTTATGGGCGAATACATTCGTGAAAGGTGCAGGCAGCGTCATGAGGATCACCTAGGTAGTTGGAATCAGAAATCAGGACTTTCGACGTATTACCACTTGATTCGACGTTTTCCAGTCGATTCCTTCTTTGGGAGGGGATTTTGGGGAATTGTGCTGAGGATATTGCAATTCAAAATGGTCTTTACAAGACTAATTAATTACAAAATTTCCATTATCGTGTTTTACAGGACATGGAAAATAATCTATATTTAATCTACTCGTTATCTAATCTAGAGGATGGAATCGTTTGAATAGCTGGCCGGCTTTCAATACATAACAATGAAAAGGAGATTCATAAGGAAAACGGCCATGGATGGGATTTTAGCGATATTATGCCATTAAGCGATGATTACGTGAAAAATAACAAATGGGAATATCGACAAAAACTATTAAATGGAGATAAGCAAGCATTGTTAACCGGCTTTGTTATAACTACGCGCCTTATTACCGAAGGAACAAAAATATTGTAAGAGGAGTATGAAAAAGCTAATAAGGACAAAAAAGAAGTTACCAAAGTTATTTATAAGTATCCGAATGGAAGCTATGTCAGTTTTGCCGGAGGTACCCGTAAAGTACAAGATACCGCCCACTCGTTACCGGAGCTGCGAGCCCTTCTTGAGATCGGGCTTCGGAATATCTTACTGCCAATAAAGGAGGGGCAACATTGAATATTGGTATAAAAAGCCTTCTTATCCTGCTACTCTTACTCATCGTCGGTTGTTCCAATCAATCCGGTACAGGCCAAAACTTCGAACAAATATTGACCAAAGCTTCAGTTAAGTACTCCAGATTATTGCATGTTCTCGAGGTCCCTGACGGCAAAATCATCTTCTATGAATTGGTAAAAGATGCCGAATCCAGTGTTGGAGCTGCGCATTTAAAGAAGGGACTTGGCGGATTAAAGTATACCTACTCCGGGGGGTACATCAATGATATCCCACAGAAGCTATACAGCAACTTTCTAAAAGAAATCTCTTTGGTTTACGGCGAAATCAAGGACGAGAATATAACGGAAGTGCTTGCGCAAGATGAGAGGAATCAATACACAGCTGAAATCGTTCCTACCACTAATACCAAAAGATTATGGTATATTTATCCGATTAAAAAAGAGGTCACTAGCCTAACCGTTAAAGGCTATAATAAGAGTATTTTGTTAGCGGAAGAGAAACTTGATTTAGAAAAACAAAGCTCTGCTGGCACTTTTTTGAACAATAAGTAAGCTACTCTGACCGCTCACGGACGAAAACAGCCTCTTCATTGTTAAATTTTTGGTAAGTAACGACCGTTCCACATGAGGAGTCGTAGATTCCGAAAAAAGAGGAGCGGCCTTGTAAGCCCACTCCCCAATGCTAACAGAATGCGGAACCATTAATCGCATTTCGCACCACACTCTGCTGGATCTATTCCCCCGTCACTCGCAGAACGTCAAAGTTTACAAAATAATTTGTCGAGCTTTGGCTTTTCCGGCCGGTTACGACGAAGCGGATCTGATGAACCCCCTCCGTCAAGGGACCGGTATCGTAGATCGGATGCTGGTACCGAACGCTCGGATAATACGTATCCAGCTCACCGGCCGCCTGACCGTCCACGTATACGTCCGCGATGCCGCGAGCCGAGCCTACGAGGCTGTGGACCGTCGCCCGGCTTCCGTAAAAAGCGATATCGACATAAGCCTCTTTGTCCCGCGCCTGCATCGAGCTGCCGCCGTAATTTTGCGCGTTCACGTAGTTCATCCAGCTGCCTGAATACCGTACCAGCGGACTGCCGTTGTCGATGATGGCCGGCGGTGCCGGCGGATCGATCACCGCAAGCGGCTCGGAGCCGTCCGAAACGACGCCCTCGAAATCGATCGCATACAACGTATATAGGCCATCGGGCAATCCCGCCGTATCGAGCGTTGCCGGAGTACCACCCAGGACCGGCGTATTCCTGCCGTTCGCCGCGGCTCCGGCGGTCTCGATCGCTTCCCGAGTCGCGACCGTTCCGCTCGGAACCAAGTAGAGCGTCCCATCGGCCGAGCTCGTCGCGCCGACCGCAACGCCTGCCCTCACGCCAATACGCGTCGCCTCGGTCAGCACGAGCGGAGAGCGATGCATCAGGGTGATCGCCGCTGTCGCCGCTTGCCCTGCGGGCACATACACCGCATCGGAAACGGCAAACTCGTAGCCCGGTTTGACCGCCTTGATCCAGCGTTTGCCGGACGGCACCCGCGTCAATGTGAAGTTCCCGGCGCTGTCCGTATAAGCTCGGATCGCCGGATACCCGGCCGGATTAACGATCGCCCCGGCAAACGGACTGCCGTTCGGACCGTATACCGTTCCCGTGACCGTTCCGACCGGAACGGCGGGGGGCGCTCGATGAATCGATAGCGTGTAAGCTTTCGACGAGCCGTCGGGGGCGTGACCGGTCCATACAAGCGATGCTCCTTCTTCGGCGGGGAGCGCGATCGGGATCGGCGTCCCGCTGGCATATACTGCACCCGCCACCGTCACATACGCATCGGCCTTATACGTATCGACCGTGACGCGAATCGAATCGGTCGCCTCTCCGACATTCACTGCATAATCGTCCGTTCCGGGGACAAATTCCGGCACCAGCCCCCCGCCTTCGACCGTTATATCCCGCAAAGCCGCCGCGGAAGTCACACGCTGCTCTACCGTCGCATGCCTGTAGCCGGGAGCGGCGACGACAACCCAATAATCCCCTTCGCCCGCAAAGGCATCCGGACTTAAAACCAGTTTGCCGTTCGTTACCGTATAAACCTGCTCGGAAACGGAGGAGCCGTTTACCGTAATCCCGGCAATTTCATGCTCCCAGTTCTCCGTATTCGTAAATGCCAGCGAGACCGTCTGCCCCGGATAAACGGGATCGGAGGCGACCTGCAGCTGCGGCGGCTCTTTCAATGAACCGTCCGCAGGAACTTGAGCGGATAGGGTCAGCTCTGCCGTTTTCACCGTTTCGCCCAGCTTCAGGCGAACCTCAATGACAGCCGCGCCTTCGGACAGTGCCGTCACAATCCCGTTCTCATCGACGTTCAATACAGCCGGTGCGCTGCTCGTGAACTGCGGAGTGACGGAGGCCGGGTCCAACACGCTTCCGTCCGTGCGCAAGCCGTATACGGCCATTTGCACGCTCTCCCCCTGCAACAGATGCCTTTGCCCGGCTTGCAGAGAGACGTTCTGAAGCATGGCGGTTGACGCGCCCGTCCAGCTTGCCCGCTCCAGGTTGACGATCGAGAACGTATGCTCGCCGGTCCACCGCGTGCCCGGGAAAGCGCTCTGCGCCGAAGAACCGTCGCCGAACAGCTCGAAGCCCGGATCGTGCTCCGCCAGAAGGAGCGTCGTTTCCCCCTGATTCCGTCGTACTTCGCCGATTTCGTATCCGTTCGCGCTCCCGTCGGGATGCGTTACGACCACATACCGGCCGGCGGCAGCCTCCGGCACGGCTGCGCCAGTCACGAGGGCGTCGTACTCGTCTCCCTTCAACCGGCTCTTCGTTGCCGTAATCGTGCCATGCGCAGGCCCTTCGCCGGTTACTTCCCGCTGCCCTTTCCGAAGCAGCGTCCCGCCGACAAGGGTCATATCCCGCACTTCCCCGTCGATCAGCCGGATCATACCCAATTGTCCGCGCAGCGTAACGTCTCCCACGATAAGCGGCTGCTCCTCATGTCGCGGGTTGCTCAGCAAAATATCCGTCGTATCGCCGTATATGACCTGTACGGCAATAGCGCCTTCGGGCGCTTGCTGCGGCTCCAGCCGCTCGATCGCCTCTATGCGGGGGGAAGCGCCAGCTCCGTACGTCTCCATCATCGTCACGAACGCGCTTTGCAAATTCGTCCCGTCCCGCCGCAACAGCAGCTTCGGCATCGTATACTTGTCCGCTTCGATGTTGTTGTCCGCCGATGATCCTTGCAGCCTTGTCGCGCGAAGCGAGGGTGCCCGGCCCAGATACAGCTCACTTGCGCCAGCTTCCAGCAGCCCGGTCAGCCGCAATTTTGCCTGCTCCTGCCCGCCGGCTGTCGTAACCAGCGTCACTTCATAACGGTCGCCCGACAGCACGGCTTGGCTCACATCGCGGATATTGCTGTACAAGCCGTCGGACGCAAGAGCCGGCCCGTATTCGTCCAGCGTCATATCCGTGCGGAAAAAGGCGTCGCGGTTCGCGTCTCCCTGCAGCGTGTATTCGTGCCGGCTGCCTCCGGATACCCGGAATAGATCAAGCACGTAGCCCTGTTCGCCGTCCCCGTCCGCAAACGGAACGAACCACGGCTCCCGACTGTATTCCTCCACCTGGTCATAGGCCGAACCGTATTCGGCGCGCATAGCCTGGAACATCCCGCCATCGGGAATGAACGCTTCAATGTTGCCGCCCCGTCTTGCCGTCTCGCCGTTATGCATCGATTCGCTGTCGACGACGACCGTATTGTGGGCCAGCGTCGATCGGCTGAACGTTCTGTATTTGCTGTTCGTGTAGCCGATGTCCGGCAGCAGCTCCTGCCTGTTCGCGTATAAGCCGAGATGCAGAGCGTCAAGATGCTCGTGCCCGAACTTCGGTTGGAAGTACAAATACAGCTGCGTCTGATCGCTGCCCGCCCCACCCGTCAACCGTCCGATACGGGCGTCCGGCAGCAGCAGCGGTCCGGCGTCACTGTCGGGAGAAACGGATCTGCCGTTGGCCCACGTATCCATAATCGGAACATATTTGCCGTCGGGATAAACGAGCCGGTTCAACCAATCCAATGCTTTATCGATGGCCGGAAACTGCTCGCGACCGTCCACCTCGTCGAGACGCGTCCCTGTGCGCGGAGAAACGTACCCTTCCGGATCGCTCCATCCGCTCAATTGGTCGATAACCGCAACCAGCCCGTTCATAATTTGGGCGTGATAGCTGAGCGTCACCTCATTCCAGAAGCCGTCTCCCAGAAACGCTCTGGCCATGAACCGATTCATTTGTTCGACGACGCGGTGAATGTAATCCGGTTCCCCGAGCGCTTTGCCCAGTGCGACCAGTCCCTGCCATGTCTGCGCATTCAAATTCGAATCCCGGTGCACGTAAGAAAATATATAGTCCGCGGACGGCTTGGCCACCTCGTCCACAAATTTCTTCTCCACATCCTCCTGCACCTCGGCGCTGAGCAGCTCGAGGGCGTTCGTGCGCTTGATCCCGGCATAGGCGTCAAGCAAATAGCGGAGATTGACAAGATCGTTGTACCAGCCGCGCTCCCACACTCCACCCCAGTATGCGTAGGGCGGTCCTGTCACCGGATCGACGGACCGGTTGACGAACGGATAATCGACGGTCGGGTTGTATCCTTCGTATACCCGACTGAATTCGTACACGAGCCTCGCCGCCCCTAGCGGATCGGTGGCGGCAAGGGCCGCCGTCTCTTGGAGCGCCCGCTGTTTTTGCAAATACCACAGGTGAGCCGTAATAAAATAACGTTTTCCGGAGACATCCTCGTAATACGGAATCGAGACGGTCTCGCCCCGTTTGTTCGTCACGATCCATTCCTTGTCTTCCTTGAATTGCTCGTTCGGGTACACGGTGCCCGTTTGCTTCGCGATCAGACTTTTCCCGTCCGCCGACAATTGGTACAGCCCGTCCGGCCGCAGCTCCGGCATTTCGGGCAAGCCGGTGAACCGGAAGCCCGGCTGTTCCGGAATGAGCTCCATAATCCGATTCACCTGCCCGGACGGCTCGGCCCATGCGACAGGAAGCCGCTCCGTGCTGCCGGCAGTCGAGTCGATCCGTTCCAGCCCGCCGGCGATCAGATCCTCCCGGTCGAAGGTCAGCAGCGCGAGCCTCGGATTCGCTCCGCTTCCCGGAACCGCGTACAGCCGCAGCTGATACAGCCCGTCTTCCAGCGGCTCCGGATGGCTGAATCGGACTTCCCAGGCGCCATTTCCCAATGCGTCAATCGCGCTATCGGCGACGGGCTGCCAGCCGCCGTTCGGAGCTTTCCACTCCGCGATAATATCCGAAACGGCCGGCTCCCCCTCCTCCTGCTCCAGAAGCAGACGCTTCTCCGTAAACCCGATATACTGAAGCCTCGTATCCGCCAATCGCCATTTATCCCATGGAACGGGAACAGTTGGCGAAGCGGGGCCGGCCGCAGCGGGAATAGGACCGAAAAATACGCTCCCCAGCCGGTCCTGGTCGATCACCGACGCATACAGCCTGACCGAGGCGAGCGAATCTTGCCCGTGCCAATGCTCGGAATTGCGGATCGGCAACCAGGAGGACAGCGGATGGGCATATAGATTCGGCACCTGAATCATATTCATCCGCCATTCGTCCCCGGGCGTTATCCCCTCGGGAGCGAACGCACCGAGCGGAATCGCCGCTTCCATCACCGTCATGCCGGCCGTTTCCGTCAGGCTGAAGTCGATCTGCCCGATATCGATTCGGCCCGTATTGGTGAACAAGTCCGTACCCGATACGTTCCGCGGCGGATTCCAGTACGTCTCCCAACCGGACGACGGGACCGGACGAATCGGAATATGCGCCGCGTAATGGGCATCCCCTCCCCCCGGAGCGCGCAATACGATTTCCAGCCCCGCCAGCTTGTCCGCCTCCTCGACGGGCCAGCTTCCCCCGACATACAAATACTGGCCGTCATACCCCGTCATGTAGGCCGCCGAAGGCTCCGGTATGCGGTAATAAGCAGTAGTAAAGCCGTCAAACCATGCGGCGTTTTGCCAGACGGACTCATCCAGCACGCCGTCTATCTCCGGAGCCGCCGTCCACTCGGGGATTACGTTCCATTTGACCGAATCGTGACGAATCCAGCCGGTATCTTCGTTGGTTGCAGCCGTCAACCGATCGTCCTCCCTTGCTTGTAATTGCGCATTGACATATCCGCCGCCGGATAGCAGCATCGTCGCGAGCAGAGTCATACCGATTCTATGCAATCTCAGGGTGCGAGCCATCTTCATCGCCCTCCTTCGTTATCGGCCCTCGGTCATTTGCTTGCCGAAAGCTTCGCCTCAATCGCCTTGTTAGCCGCCTCCGTCGCGTCACGCAAGGCAGTGTTGACGTCCATCGCCCCGGTTATGGCCTGGAGCAGGTTTTGGTAAAGCGGCTTGCGCGCATCGGCATAATACGGTCCGAAATGGACGGGCTCCGAATAGCTTGCCGGCGTAAGCGCCTTCAGATTTTTGCCCTGAAAAGCGGCGGCGCGGCCGATCGCGGCCTTGATCTGCGGGTCCCGCAGCACGGGCATAAGCGTCATCTGCTCGGCCCGCCACACCTGTACCTCGTCGGAAGTGAGCTGCTCGACCGCAAGAACCGCCTCTTCCTTGTGCTTGCTCGTGGAAGACACGAGATAGAGGCCGAATATCGCTACCGGTCCGCCTTCCCGGTAGTCGGAAAATACCGGTTCCGATACCATATCCCAATTAACGCGATCTTCCGGCCTCGGGTACTCGGATGCCCCCGACACCCACATCGCCGCGCTCTTTTCCTTGCGGAACAGATCCCTTTGCGCATTGCGGTCCAGCAATTTTTCCGAAGCGTTATAGCCCGGCACTTGGAATAACGGAATGAGCGAGTCGAATAGGCGGCGCCAACGGTCGTCACCGGCGAAAGATGCTTTATGGGTTGCGGGATCGACCACGCTTGCCGCATAGCGGTTCTGCCCGAGAATGGAGTTCAAGTCTCCCGCGAACCCTCTGTACGTAACCCCTCCTTCCGTTCGGGTCATTTTACGGGCAATTTCCAGCGTCTCCTCGTAGGTCATATTGTCCTTCGGGTACGCTGCGCCAAATTTGTCAAACAAGTCCTTGTTGTAGAACATCACCTGATGATTGGCGTAATACGGCAGGCCGAACAGCTTGCCCCCGTCCGCCTCGCGGATCGACTTCAGCAGATTCGGTTCGAACCGCTCCAGATCGACGCCGTATTTTTGGGCCGCATCCGTTATATCCGTCGTAATGCCGAGATCGACCAAAGTCCCGATCGTCGTGAACGAACCGCCGATGATATCGAAGCTCGTATGGGTCGCGAGTGCGTCCTGCGGCCACATTTCCAAAGGTTTTATCGTAAAATTCGGGTATTTTTTGCGGACTTGCTGGTTGATGTTCTGTTCGAAGTCCGCTTGGTTCAGCCCGCCCGGACTGATCAAATAAGTGAGCTCCACCGGTTCCTTCGTCACCGCGACGGCCGATGATTTGCCTGCCTCCGGTGTATCGCCGTTTAGTTGCGCATCGGTTGCGCTTTTGCCGCACGATACCGCCAGCATGCCGATCGCAGGCAGCAAAACCGCCCCGGCCAGACCTGTCTTCCACCCTCTCCTCATGTTCCGATCACCTTGTTCTTCTCGCAAATTCCCATGTTCCCCCGCCTTTCTCCGAGATGGTATACTGATAGCGAACAGGCCTCGTCTTGTCCCAGGCTGTTCTGGCCTCATCATAACAAGGGCTGCGACAAGGGGGAATGTACAGGATGAGAACATACTTAGACTATTCGATTGGACCTTTGCCATTTCGCATCAACAGCCTGCTGGTTTCTCCGTCCTTATTGAGATTAAGCGGCCTGCGCGTATTTCGCGTAGGGTACTTGCCGGGAAGAACGGGAAGAAGGCGCGATCATGTTTGTCAAACGTGGGCGCTTGCCTACATCGTCGGCGGACGCGGCTTCTACCAATTGCGCGGATTTTCTGCGCAGAAGGTGCCGGCCGGAAGCCTGATCCTGATTCCTCCCGGCCAAATATACGACTACGGTCCCGATGCGGGGCAATACTGGGACGAATACTATGTGCGCTTCGATGGTCCGCGCGTGAGCGAATGGATGAGCTCGGGGTACTTCGAGGCCGGTACCGTTGCCAGAGTGGGGATTCAACATGGGTGGAAATTCAAGTTTGAGGCGATAGCGGAGTGTTTGGCCAGCGGATTGCCGAATAAGGCGGATCGCGCCGCACTGCTGCTGGAGTCTCTCCTGTACGAGATAACCGAGGCGCTCGACGGCCAGAGTCCGAAGCCAGGACAGTTGAACGAGCGGACAGCCACCATATTGGACGATATTTCCAGTCGGGTGTTCCATCGTTTCGACGCAAACGCCCTCGCCCTCAGTCATCATATGGCCGTTTCCACACTGCGAGCGCTGGTGAAGCAGCAGACGGGCTTTTCGTTGGGGGAGTATGTAAACCTAGTGAAAATAACGGAGGCCAAGCGGCTGCTCCGGGGCACGGATATACCGGTGAATGAAATCGGTTCCAGACTCGGCTTTGACGACCCCGCTTACTTTTCCCGCTTATTTCGCAAGCACACCGGGGTCTCCGCAACAGCGTTTCGGAAACGGTTGTGAGCGTGATCGCGATCGGCTCGTTCATAGAAGCGCGACAGTCCGTAAATGCAACCAACAGGCTGCCCATCGCCGGCAGCCTGTTGGTTTATTTAGCCATAAACCTACCTTCCGTACAGCAAACTCATGCGCCCGCTGCGGCGATAGACTTTATCTTCTCAATTATCGCCTGCTTCTCCCGATCACGTACGGTCGGCCGCTTCTCCTTCATAAGAAATGCGAAATACGCTTTACGAACGGTCTCTTCCAGCTCCGACGGCGCTCTTCCCCGTCCGTCCCATTCGGGATGTTCGTCCCAGAACTGCTCGCCCCATATGTTATTCAGCTCCGTAATCGAATCGGGACGCTCGATGAACACTCCCAGCTCTCGGCCCGCCTGGTCGAAAAAGATATACGTCGGGATACGGCTGCGGCCGTCGGCGGGCGCATAGCTCTCGGCAATGTCCCGATTGTCGGGATCGCGCGGGAGTATACGGAGCTTCAGCTTGCCTGTCTCCTGCTCGATGCGGGCAAACAACGGCAAATTGGCCACGACATCCCCGCACCAATCATGAGCCAGCACGAGCACGTCGATAGGTTCGGGGATTTCCGCAAGCGATGCTTGCTCCTCCCCGGTCAACCGATACGCCTCGTAATTCGCGTTCAATCGATCTGCATTCACTTGGGCGCTCTCTACAAATTGCCGATACGACACGGCTTCCCGAAAGGCGCGTTCCCTTCTTTGCGGTGTAATGCCGGGCTTGTCAGTACTCATTGGATATCTTCCCTTCTTCTATAATAGAAGCTCATTATTTCAAATCCCACTCGTGCACGTTATACCACATCCCGAGGCGCAGCGGCTTACCGAGCAGAACGTTCTTCGAGACCGCCAACAGCCTTTTCTCCGAATAAATGCTGAGCGAGGGCAACTCGTCGTGGAGAACGACCTGGAGCTGATCGTATATTTCTTTGCGCTTGGCCGGGTCAAGCTCGATTTGCCCGCGATCGATCAACTCGTCGGCCCGGGCATTTTTGAATTGCAGCCAATTCCCCGAGTCGTCGCTCTTGTACAGGCTGAAGTAAGCGCTCGGATCGATGCGGAACCCCCGGTTGAAGATCGCCAAGTCGTAATCGAATTTGCGCACCTTCAGAACGAGCGAAGGCAGATCGTATTTCTCCACCTGAACGTTCAGACCGATTTCAGTCAAGTTTTGCGCCAATATCTCGCCCGCCTGCTCCCGGTTCTTGTTGCCGACCGGGATTAGGAAGCGGATCGGTTGCTTGAAGTCCCAGTTTGCTTCCTTGAGCAGCTGCTTGGCCTTTTCGGGATCGTAACCGTAAGGCTTGATGCTCGAATTGTAGTTCGGATGGCCGATCGGGACCGGACCGTCGAGCAAGTCCGCATGACCTTTGAACAGCTGGTCGACGATCAATTTGCGGTTCAGCGCGTGAGCGAACGCCTGACGCACTTTCGGTTCGGCAAACCGCTTCGTGTTGAAATACAACTCGGCCGGCTCGGTCGGCTCCGAAGAGGTCAGAGCAATGTTCGTCAAGCTTTTGACCTTTTCGAAATCGGTAATCGGGATTATGCCGCCTTTTACGAGGTTCATATGGATTTCGCCGGTTTGCAGCTGGGCGATCAAGTTTTCCGCAGGAAGCTGCTTGATGATGATTTTATCGACCTTCGGCTTGCCCAGGTAGTAATTTTCGTTTCTGACCGCCTCGATGTAAGAGCCTTTTACGAATTTGGAAAATTTGAACGGACCGATCGTCACCTGCGGATTCTGGAAGTAAGGATGCGTATTGATCTGATCCTTCGGTACGTCCTTTAGAATATGCTTCGGAATGAAATAAGCTTTGGTCGCGAACGTCTCCTTGAACAAGGTCGGAGCAATCGGCGTTTTCGTCTTAATCTCGATCGTCTGGGCATCAATCACGTTCAGTCCGCTAATCGAAGCAACGTCTTCATCCAACTTGCCCGCCGTATTCAGCCCTTGAATAAAGTTGAAATTGAAATGGGTGTCCACGAGCGGATGAAGAGCCGTATTCAACGTGAATTCGATGTCCGCTGTCGTAAAGGGCTGGCCGTCGTTCCATTTGGCGGCGGGATTCAGCTTGATGACGTAAGTCTGGTTGTCCTTCGTCTCGATCGAATTGGCCAGCTTGGGCAAAAATTCAAATTTGTCGTTCACATCGAGCAACGTATCGTTAAAAGGCAGAATAGAAATATCGGCATCGGGATTTTTGATTTGCCCGACTGTGGTCGCAGGATTGACGGCACCAAGATAAATCACTTTTTCCTTCTGTCCTGACGAGGAAGACGACGCCTTCTGTCCCGGAGCGGGATCGCCGGCGGACGAATCGGGGTTTGCCGCCGGCTTGGCGGAAGTGCAGGCGGCCAGCATGAACAACAGCGCAATCAACGCGCCTATCGTGATTAATCGGTATGAATGCTTCATGTTCGTTAAATCCTCCGTTTGCGTATGTTATTCGAACGTCCTGACATCCCATGGAGGGAAATCGACTCGGCTACCGTCCGACTCGCGCCTTGCTGTACCGATTCTCCGGGAAAGCGAGACCGAGATTGCCCCTTAGCGTATCATGCTCGTATTCGCTGCGGAACAAATTCCGCTGCCGCAAAATCGGAATGACCCGCTCGACGAAATAAGCGAGTCCGTCCGGATGCGCGGAACCGACGAGGAAGCCGTCCGCGGCCCCTTGCTCGAACCATTCCTGCATCGTGTCCGCCACTTGGATCGCCGAACCGACGAACGTATCGTCCGGCGTACCGAAGCGCAGCGCCGTTTCGCGGAGCGTGAGACTTTCCCGCTTCGCCACCCGCTTGATGCGGTCCGTCAGGCTGCGGTAGCCGTTGCTCCCATCGTCGCCGATATCGGGAAACGGCTCGTCCAACGGGTAATCGGCAAAGCGGACGGAAGGAAATTTGTGCTGAATCTGGAGCAGCGCCTCTTCGATCGCAATGTCCCCCGCAACCTCCCGGTATTTGCGCCGGGCCTCCTCTTCCGTATGACCGGCTATTTGGCTAATCCCCGGGAAAATGAGCAAGTCGTCCGGCGATCGTCCGCTGTCAGCCACCCGCCGCTTCATGTCTTTGTAGAAATCCTGCGCTTCCTCGAGCGTCTCCGGAGTCGTATAGATCGCGCTTGCGCTTCTCGCAGCCAAGTTGCGCCCGGACTCCGAGCCTCCCGCCTGGAAGATGACCGGCTGCCCTTGACGGGAGCGGGCAATATTTAGCGGACCTTGCACGGCAAAAAATTCGCCCTTGTGGTTCAACTCATGCAGCTTGGCCGGATCGTAAAACCGTCCCGTCGCTTTGTCGCCGACGAAGGCGTCGTCTTCCCAGGAATCCCATAGCCCGCGCACGACCTGCAAATGTTCCTCGGCCAGCCGGTAGCGGACGTCGTGCGGCAAATGCTCGGTTCTGCCGTAGTTTCTCGCCGCCCCCTCCAGTCCGGTAGTAACCACGTTCCAGCCTGCCCGTCCGCCGCTAATATGGTCGAGCGAGGCGAACTGCCTGGCTACCGTGTAAGGCTCGCTGAACGAGGTGGTGACGGTGCCGACCAGACCGATCTTCCTCGTAACCGCCGCGACCGCCGACAGGATCGTGAGCGGCTCGAGCCGGTTCAAAACGCTGGGCGTCGAGCTCCCGTCAATATAGGGGCTATCGGCCATAAAAATGAAATCGAACTTGCCCGCCTCCGCGATTTGCGCCTGCTGCACATGATGATCCAGGCTCACATTGGCGCCGAGATCGACCAGCGGATGCCTCCATGCCGTTCGGCTGCTTTTGCCGATGCCGAAAAAACGCGCACCCAGCTTCATTTGACGACTGTTTCCCAAAGTGCTCTCCCCCCGATGTATGGTCGTTACTGCCGGGCGTCAAGCGCGTCGCGCAAGCCGTCTCCGACAAAATTGATGGCCAGAACGGTAATCAAAATCATCGTTCCCGCCGGAATCCACAGCCAAGGCTGATTGGTCAGCACAGTCAACGACTGCGCATCCGACAGCATATTGCCCCAGCTGGCCGTCGGCGGACGCACGCCCATGCCGAGAAAGCTGAGCCCCGCCTCGCTGCGGATCGCCGCGGCAACGCCGAACGTCGCATTGACGATGATCGGTCCGATCGCGTTCGGGAATATATGGCGGAATAAAATTCTCGGCGTGCTCAGTCCGAGCGCAATGCCCGCCTTTACATAATCGAGCTGCTTGATCGACAGCACGCTGCCTCTTACGAGCCGCGCTACGTCGGGCCACGAGAATAGGGCAAGCACCAGGATAATCGTCGTCGTGCTCGCGCCGAGTACGCTCATAACAACGAGGATAACCATCAGCGACGGAAAGGACATGAATATATCCGTTATTCGCATGACTGCCTGGTCTACCCAGCCGCCGAAGTAGGCCGACAGGAGCCCGACCGCCGTACCGAAGGCGACATAGATGGCGACCGTGGCGAAACCGACGATGAGCGAAATACGAGTAGCGTATATAAGCCGGCTCAGTACGTCGCGTCCGACCTGATCGGTGCCCAGCCAATGCTCAGCGGACGGGGCCGCGGAGAAATAAAACGTGACCGCATTCGGGTTTTTGGGCGCCAGCGCCGGAGCGAAGACGGCCACGGCCAGGAGCAGCACCGTAACCGCCAGTCCCGCGACGGCCGCCTTATGCCGCGCGAACCGTCTCCATATTTGCATCCAGACTTGATCGGAGGCGTCCTCCCGTTCCTTGTCCGTTATTGCCGCATGCCGAATTTCGTATCCCTTGTATCCGGATGACGCCACAAGCCCACCTCTTCTCTATTCATTCGGATTAATGCGCGGATCGGCCGCCTTGTACAGCACATCCGTAATCAGATTGACCAGCAGCACGAAGAGAGCCGCCACCAGATTCAATCCCATCAGCGTCGGATAGTCGCGCGACAGGATCGATTGGATCGTCAGTTGACCGAGACCCGGCCATTGGAACACTTGCTCGATCAAAATGCTGCCGCCCAGCAGCTGCGGCACCTCCGCCCCGACCACGGTAATAATCGGAAGCAGCGTATTGCGCAGCGCATGCTTGTTGACGACGACGAACGGATGCAGCCCTTTGGCATGTGCGGTACGCAAGTAGTCCTGCTTCAGCACTTCGAGCATACCGGCTCGCACGTAGCGCACTTTTTTGCCCGCTATCAGCACGCCGAGTACGAACACGGGCAATATCATGTGCCGGATCCGGTCCCAAAAGCCTCCGTCCCCGCCTAGCGTCATCATCCCTCCGCTCGGCAGCCAGCTCAAATGCACGGCGAATATATAAATGAGAGCCAGTCCGAAAAAAAACTGCGGGATGGACGTGCCGACGAAGGATAGGCCGGTTACGATATAGTCGAACCTGCTGTTTTGCCTTACGGCGCTGGCTACGCCGACGGGAATGGCGATAGCCAGCCCAAGCGCCATGGAAGCGGCCGTCAACAGCACGGTAGGCCATAAACGTTCCGCGATCAGTTGTGTCACCGGGGCGAACGAGCTGAACGAGTAGCCCAAATGCCCTTGCATGAGCGTCAGCAGCCACTTCCAGTATTGCAGCCAGATCGGATCGTTTAATCCGAGCAGCTCTTTCCTCGCCTCCAGCATCTCCTGCGGCAGATTCGGGTCCAGCATCAAATCTACCGGGTTGCCGGGCGCCATATTGATAATCGCGAAGTCGATCACCGTAATGCCGAACAGCACCGGAATCGCGATCAGCAGCCGCCTTGCGATATAGGGAACTATCGGAACCCCTCCTCATCGAGCCGTCCGTTCAGCGGCAAATGGCAGGCGACCGCATGCGCTCCACCCGTTAACAGCGGCTCTTCGCGTCTGCATCGCTCCTCGGCGAAAGGGCAGCGCGTATGAAACCGGCAGCCCTGCGGCGGGTTTGCCGGACTCGGCACGTCGCCTTGGATCAGGATGCGCTTGTCAGATCGAAGGGTCGGGTCCGGAGGCGGATAAGCGCTGAGCAATATTCGCGTGTACGGATGCTTCGGACTCTGGAACAAAGCGCGCTTGTCTGCAATTTCCACGATTTTGCCGAGATACATGACCGCGACCCGTGAGCTTATATGCTTGACCGCGCCGATGCCGTGAGCGATGAACAAATAAGTGAGCCGCAGCTCCCGCTGCAGATCGGACAGCAGATTCAGAATCTGAGCCTGAATCGACACGTCCAGCGCGGATATCGGCTCGTCGCACACGATCAGCTTCGGCTCGAAGCTGATCGCTCGCGCAATCCCGATGCGTTGGCGCTGGCCGCCCGAGAACTCGTGCGGAAACCGGTTTTTATAGGCTCGGGGTAGTCCCACCATGTCGAGCAGCCGTTCCACTTCTCCCTCGATCCGGCTTCGCTCGACCAGACGGTGAACGATTAGGGGTTCCGCCAAAATGTCTCCGATCCGTTTTCGCGGATTCAGCGAGGAATAAGGGTCCTGGAAAATGATCTGCAGCCGTTTGCGAACCGGCTTCATGGCACGTTGCGAATAACGGGAGATGTCCGTGTTCTCGAACAAAATGCGTCCTTCCTGCGGATTTTCCAGTCTGACGATCGACCGGCCCAACGTCGATTTCCCGCAGCCCGACTCCCCGACCAGCCCCAGCGTTTCTCCGGCATTCAGGCTCAGACTGACATCGTCCACCGCCTTGACGTGGCCGACGGTTCTCGAGAACATGCCGCCTTTGATCGGGTAGTGCATCTTCAAATGCTCGATTTGCAGCAGGGGCCGTTCCGCTGCAAGCTCGCGATTGGCCTGCTCGCTCATGCCTTCTCCTCCCGCGGACCGGGTTCGTTACGCTTCTGCCTGCTGCCGAACGCTTCCCAGCACCTCACCTGATGATGCGGACCTATCGGCTCGAGCTGCGGTTGCTCCCGTCTGCATCGCTCGGTAGCCGCCGCGCAACGGGGATGGAAACGGCAGCCTTGCGGCATCCGCTCCGGCGAGGGTACCGCTCCGGGTATGGCGTAGAGCCGCTCCTCGCCTACGTCCTCTTCCAGCCGCGGGAGCGAGTGCAGCAAGCCTTGCGTATAGGGATGAAGCGGTTCGCGAAATAATGTGAACACATCCGCTTCCTCGACGATTTGGCCCGCGTACATGACGACTACTTTGTCAGCCATCTCCGCTACCACCCCCAAGTCATGCGTAATAAGCATGATCGCCGCACCGCTGTCGTCGCGAATCCGCTTCATCAGCTCGAGAATTTGCGCCTGGATCGTCACGTCCAAAGCGGTTGTCGGCTCGTCGGCAATCAACAGTCTGGGCGTGCACGACAGCGCGATGGCGATCATGACCCGCTGTCTCATCCCGCCCGACAGCGTATGGGGATAGACGTTCATCACCGCTTCGGCGCGGGGAATGCCGACCTTCCGCAGCATGTCGATGGCGTGCCTGTTCGCTTCCTTGCGGGATAATGACGTATGACGCCGAATCGCTTCCACAATCTGATCTCCGATCGTAAGGACGGGATTCAACGAGCTCATCGGCTCCTGAAAAACCATTGCAATCTCTCTTCCCCGAATATGGCGCAGCTCCGCTTCCGAAAGTTTGGCCAGATCGATTCCGTCAAAGCGGATCTCTCCTTTGGCGATACGGCCTTTCGCACCCAGCAAGCGGATAACGGATAGCGAGGTAACGCTTTTCCCCGAGCCGGATTCGCCCACTACCCCTATTGTTTCGCCGGGTTTAATTTGAAAACTGACCTCATCGACGGCGACGATTTCCCCTTCATCCGTATGAAATACGGTTTGCAATCGGTCAACCTCCAGCAAATTACCCATCATGTTTCCCCACCTCGTGCTCGATTGAACGGTTATGCCGGCAATGGCGTATCGGCTGGCACCGCGAAGGTTGCCCCACGGAAAAAAGACAACCGAAGAGTCGTCTTGTCATGCAAGACATTCTCTCCGGTTGTCCGGTTGAAATGATGCTATGGGATTGGGCTTTGCTCCCGATATCCAAGGTCGGACTGTGGAGGGATACAAATGCCGCTTTGCACTCAGAAATCAGACGACCTCCGTATCTTCCGCATTTCCCCACTCTTCCCATGATCCTTCGTAAGGCCGGATATCCGGGAAGCCGAGCAATCTCAAGGCAAAATAAGTATGCGCGCCGCGCGAATTCAACTGGCAGTAGGGGACGATCGTCTTGTCGGCGGCGACATTCAGCCGCTGAAACGATCGTAGCAGCTCCGGATACGACTTGAAGGAAAACACTCCGCTTGCTGGATCCCGGTCGAGCGCTTCCGTCCACTCGAGGTTGACGGCGCCGCGAATATGTCCGCCATGGCGGTTGTGGCGTTTGTTCTCCCCTTTGTATTCCTCTTCGGAACGCACGTCAAGCAAGATGCCGTCCAGTATGCCGGATTGAATGTCCCGCTTGGTCGTGATCAAGCCGTCCTGTGCGCAAACGTTCGTCAGACGTCCTCTAACCGTTTCCGGCGAGACGGCGTCGATCGGCTTTCCGGCTGCGACCCAGGCTGCGTAACCTCCGTTCAGCAGCTTCACCTTGTCCCTGAACCCGAAATATTCCATTACATACAAGACTCGGGCGGCTGCAGGGCCCTTGCCGTCGTCATATACGAGCACGGTCGAATTGTCGCCGATGCCCGCGCTTTCCATCAGGTCGCGGAACGTTTCGGCCGAGACGATCGAACGGGACGAGCTATCTTTCAGACGTCCCTGATCGAATGGACGCGCCCCCGAAATGTGGCCCTCCTCGTATCCTGATCCCCGGGCGTCCAGCAGGACTACGTCCTCACGGGACCTGTTGCGCTCCACCCAGTCGAGATCAGCCAGCAGGTGGCCGTTCGGGTACAATCGGCTTTGCTCGGACATCGCGATTTCATCGCTCCTTCGGGTAAAATGTCATCATGAATCGAATTGGTCAATACGTTATTAATCATCGATGATTATTAATTTATAATCGAAATTCTCTAAAATTGCAGTTGTTAATGTAGCCTATTGTACTGCCGTCCCTTTCTATTGTCAACTATTCAAAGCAAATTACTTGGTTTTAATCTGGCGGCTTACTTGAATCCATGGAATTTTAGTCTACCGACTGTAGCTTCGGGAGAGCCGCAACGCTGCCTTTGAGGGCAAAAAACGTTTTCACGTCGTCAATAATGCCGTTGATATGCTGCAACATAGCCTCCGAGGCCGCCTCCGGATCCCCTGCCGCTATACATTCGTAAATATGGACATGCTCGACAACCAGATTCTTTCCTAAGGAATGACGGATTTTCCCGGTAACGTGCGGGTTCATGCCCTCGTCCCAGACGAGCCTCAGTGCGTGATACAACACTTTATTCCGGGACATCTGTGCGATCGTCATATGGAATTTCTCGTCTTCCCGATTCGGGATCGTTCCGTTGTCCAGCGATTCTCGCTGCGAGTGGATGATCTCATGCAGTGATGCGAGCTCTTCGGAAGTGGCGTGAATCGCAGCCAAATAAGCGTTTTCCCGCTCCAAAGCCCTTCTGGAGATGAGAACGTCCAGCAAGTTTTTCTCTTCGCTCGAGTTCAGCGCCTCCAGAAAATTCATATTTCGATCGCGCAAGCTCAGCTTCCGCTGCAGTTCTTCCATATGCCGTTTTCCCGCGATCGTAAGAACGCGTCCTTTTCGCCCTTGCAAGCGAGTAAAGCCCTGAAGATCGAATTCCATCAGCTTGCGGCCGATGGAAGCCTGGCTCATGCCCAACTGCTCCCCCAGTATCAGTACCAAAGTCGTCGCACCGACCGGGGTCGGCGAAGTGTCCAGCATGGACAATAGCTCGCAATCGTTTCTCAACTGCTTCATATTGACTTCCTGCATCCGGCACACCTCCTTTCTTCGCCAAGCCGCGACTATCCGGCTGTCGCAACTGTCGGTACAGTATCGATTGTATGCCGATGCGGCATTTATTGTCAAACCGCGGTACACCTTATCGATGTTCTTCCAAAGAAGACTTGCTCGAGATTAACATTCTCGACGTTACTTTGCGCCGTTCCACTCTTATGCTTAGTTCAATCGAGTGCTTTCATGCTTTTAAACCAAAAATAGGTATGTTTCCCTAGGAAAACCCTTCTCTATTCTTTTCATTCTACATAAACTATGCTGCCCATTAATAGAGAAAAAGGCAGCCTCGTGCTGGCCGGCTGCCGTCGTGTTCATTCAACTCTCGTCTCCGTTAGCTTAATCTTTAGTTGCTACTTTGTAACACTTCGATTTATGGGTTTTTAAAATATTGCACGTGTTCAGACACCCATTGGGCAAAGGTGCGTGCTGGGCGGCCAGTGACCTGCTCGACGGTAGGAACCACTGTATACGCAGATTTGGGAGGGTTGGCATGCCAACCTATTACAAAATCAATAACGTCCTCTTGGGCTCCCTTATTCCGCATGCGTTCGCGCGCTTGATCTTCGGTGAGCTCGACGAAACGGATATCCTTCCCGATTGCTGCACTGATCGTGCGAATCTTCTCTGGTATCGTCAGCACTTCGGGCCCGGTCAACGTATAGATTTTACCGGCATGACCGGTATTGGTCAACGCAGTTGCAGCCACACTGCCGATGTCGGCCGGGTGAATCATAGCATCCAAAGAGTCAGCGAATGGCTCCTTTACAACGCCTTCCGAGCGAATGGACTCTGCCCAGACAAGTGTATTGGACATAAACTCTGGTGGCGGCTGGAGAAAGGTCCACTCAAGGCTGCTGGCTTCCACGGCCTGCTCCACGGGGCCGTTCACACCGCTCCACAATACCGTGACTCGCTCTACTCCAGCTTTTTGGGCCAGTTCAACAATTTCGGGTCCAGTGTGCAGCGGGCCGAAACCTTCACTGTTAAAAGTGATCAAGTGCATGCTGGTAACGCCTCTCAACGCGGGCGCAAGAGACTCTGGAGAAGCAAGGTCGCCATATACGACCTCAACCCCTTCTGGAAAACTTGCTTTTGCCGGGTTGCGCGTCATCGCACGCACATTATGACCTGCCTGTACAAGTTCTTCAACGATATGGCGACCCACATTTCCGGATGCTCCTGTTACTAAAACCGTCATTGCCCAGCCTCCTCAAACTTATTTCTTTTATCTTGATAGTTTTTCATTAAGCTGATTTGCTTTTTCAAACTCAATTCCGCATCTGCTAAAGCTTTCTTTTGTCGAATAACTTCATCCAGTTTTGTTTCATAGATCTGCAGTAATTCTTCACAATACTCTTCTTTTTCGCCGAATTCATGATTTTCGGGATATTTGCAATACATAATATCTTTTATCTGGTCCGTTGTGAGTCCTAAATTAAGATAGAGTTGAATTGTATGAATAACTTCGACGATGGAATCATCAAATTCGCGATAATTATTGTCAAGACGAGAAACGGTTATCAACCCTTTTTTTTCATAATGTCTTAAGGATCGAATACTAGTACCGGTCTGTTTAGCTATTTGACTTATTTTCATTTTCATAGCTCTATCTCCCTTCTTTGTAACCTATAGGCTCATCATAAAGTATGACACTAGTGTTATAGTCAAGTTCATTTTGTTTAGATATCGGGTTTTGAAGTCTTTAATACAAGTCCAAGTCGTACTGACGGTCAAAGTGCCCCATCATCATGGTCATAACGGCTCCATGAGTCCCTATTGCAATCTTTACGGGAATCTGATCTCCCCTTGTCGGTCAGCCCGCGTGTTCTCTCGTTCCCTTCCGTTTTGGGTGACTCTCCGTGCCTGACCATATAAATAAAGCTTTTCATATACCCCCGGGCCCAAGGATGGCTTCTACATAACGAACATGGAAAATAGGAGTCTACTTTATTTACTTAGGACACAAATGTGGTTCATTCCCCCTTTATTACGGTAATGATGGATAGGAGCGTATAAAGAAATTGAGCAGAACTATGTGCCAACTACTCGAAAAGAAATCTCCGCTACCTCGAGCATACACTCTATAGATGATCAAGAGATTACCAATTCATGATTTCGTCCCTCTTAAAAAATTTGGATACCGAGCAGATATCGCAAAAAAACGGGAAGCAGGCCTAAGCAACCATGAAGTCTAGACGTAAGAACTGACCCTTGAAGGAGGCTGGACCCATGCAAATATCTTCTTTCTTGTATCCCAAAGACAAGGTTGCATATATCACCACCTCCATGTCCATGCATGAAGCAATGGAACATTTGGAACATCACCAATACTCGGCAATCCCCATTATTGACACGGAAGGGAAATATATAGGCACCCTATCGGAAGGCGATCTGTTATGGAAGCTGAAAAATACCCCTGGACTTAATTTTGACAATATGAATCAATCCTCTGTAACCGAAATCAAAAAACGCCTCCGTACGGAATGCGTTTCGATTAATGCGCAAATGGAGGACATGTTGGCACTTGCCGCCGATCAAAACTTCGTACCTGTTGTAAACGATGATCGTATTTTTATTGGAATTATACGCCGCAAAGATATTATTGAATATTACACCAGAAATATAACCGATTGAAAACCACTTTCTGACGGGAAATCATTCAATCTTCAATTTTCTATTTATTTCTTTAAATGGCTATAATATACTACAATTAACTACAATCAACTCAAGCCTTAAACTGCGGCTATAGCCACATTTCGCAGTCTTCACATGATGGCAGCGACCGAATGTTGGCTCGTTTTTAGACAGACCGGTTATCGCTGCGATACAAATCAGATACTTTATAATGTATAGTTGGGAATAGATGTTGTTTAAGACGTGTCTGAGCGATTCCGTGAGGGGTTTTAACGACGAATGGGTTCGAAAAACTTCTTTGAACGACATAATTGTTATGGTAGGAGGGAACAACATGGAAGTTTTTGCAGAATTTTTAGCGCGTATTGATAACCCGCAACATCAGGCCCGAACGGAAGAAGTTTTCGCTTGGGTAATTAAGAAATTTCCAAACTTAATGCCAAAAATTGCGTGGAATCAGCCTATGTTTACCGATCACGGCACCTTTATTATTGGCTTCAGCGTAGCCAAACATCATTTGGCTGTTGCCCCTGAAAGGGCAGGGATTAATCGTTTTTCTGATGAAATTGTGCAGGCTGGTTATGATCACACCAAGGAGTTGGTACGTATCCGGTGGGATAGACCGGTTGATTTCTCATTACTTGAGAAAATGATCGAGTTTAATATTTTGGATAAGGCAGACTGTTCAACTTTTTGGCGGAAATAAACGGCAAACATGGTTTTAAAGATAGCGTTTAGCTGATGGGTCTGAGCCCTTATCGGGTACGAACTCGGTCCTCTAGCGTAGCGAGATACACATATTTTCGCAGCTTCGCATCCCCGCGTTTTGAGAGCACGATCTCTCCCTTTCGCTTACCGGACATGCTTTCGGCTAAATGTAAACCAGCTTTCCGAAGTAACTGACGCCCATGCGTGTATCGTCTCCAGTCACCTGCACCGGACAAAATGGCTGCGGTGTAGATTGGTCCGAGACCTTTCACAGACCGCATTTGGTTCGCTATCGGAATCTCGCCAAGTACGGTCACCATGTTCTGAAGCTAATCGATCATACCATTCTTGACTATGCGGGGGTATCCATTCTGGATGTTGAGTTGGGTTATAAAATAGCTTTTTACCCATATACTTCTCCTTTTATTTTGGTAGTGACTTGATGTATGCTTTAGTCCTTCGACATTGATAAAATATACTAATCATTTAATCCCTTTCCATTGAAAATATGCGGCAAATATTTTTCAACCCTGGACTCTCGAGTTTTGGATTGCTTGGGTGCTGAAAAGTAAAGAATGTACCCTCTTTGCCGTCCAGGCGTCAGTGCTTCAAAAGCAATTTTCAAGTCAGGGATTTCAACGAATTTATTTTGTAGTTCTTCAGGAATGGTGTATTCCGTATTCTTGTTATAGTTCACTTGCAAACCGGCTTTTTCAACCTCAATGGCTTCATCAATATATGCTTTCAAGATAAGCTGCATCTCATCTATTTCTTGAACATTGGTGAACCGAATCTGGCGCGCCGCCTGTACATTCTCCGTTTGTTGGATCAGGATCCCATGGGGATCTTTTAACAAGGCGCCTTTGTGAAACAGAAGCGCACAGTATTCTTTAAATCCATGGATTAAAACGATGTTGTTACTCTGAAACGTGTAACAAGGATGCATCCACTTAAATTCTTCGGTCAGCTCGCAGTCGAGAACGATCTCTCTCAACTTCTCGAATTCTTCCTTCCACTTTTTAGCCTTGCTAAAAAATGGATCAATTTTAGTATTCCTTTTACCTGTTATCATCAAGGTACACCCCTCTGCTTTTTGACAATCATCCATTTGTATCTCAATATTGTCGACTTGTTTTAAGCAGAAAATACTTGCTCGATTGCCGTCCGATAAATCAAAAGCCCGCGGTTTCACGGACTTCATACGGCCCCTGTTCTTGTCAACCGACAATTCTATTATCTAAAAGGGATGCGGCAATCCGAATGTATTCATGAGTACAGAGCGGCTGCAACCAAAGTAATGATTAAGGTAGGGCGTCGCTTGTCCAAAAGGAGACTTGACTCTCGAATGTAAGAGGCCTGCCACCGGCACCGTGATGCCAATCCAAATTCCTGCGCATGTGGCTGCTGCCAGATGCCGGTATCCGATGACAGGACTCTCCTTCCTTTACAACTAGGCCAATACCTTTTCAAGCTCGCCGCACCATTTACCCCAGCCATACCTAGCGCCTTCGAGACCTTGAGCATTGGCGAATCCGGTTTGTTCGAGATGAAGGTTAACCTTTCCGTCCCCTAAATCCTGCAGCGTCCAGGTGACCGTATGCTTCTCCCCTCCGCTGGCCCAAGTGTAGGACACCCGATTTGGCGCGTCCACGATAAGCACTTCTCCGTCAATAATACCATCCCAATATTCGGACGGTTGCGTACGAAACTGAAAACGGCGTCCTACGACGGGCTCAAAATCATTCTCCATCGCCTGACCGGTGTGGATGTTGAACACCCACTTGGCAAGCTTGCTTGAATCGGTTAAGGCGGACCAAACCTTCTCGATCGATGCCGTGTACTGAAAATCCAAGGATAAGGATAAACTCATTCATCTTCCTCCTCTAATAGTTGGTTCAAACGCAACAAATTCGTACTCCAGAACTTGTTGTAGAACGCCACCCAATCATGAATTTCTCTAAGGGGTGAGGCGTTTAGCCTAAATCGCGTCTCTCTGCCGACTTTTCGGTCAAGGACCAGTCCGGCCTCTTTTAGGATTGTCAAATGCTTGGATACCGCTGTACGGCCCATTTGAAACTGTGTCGTTAACTCATGAAGCGGTATCTCCTCTGACTCTGCTAACAGACGAATCAGTCGGCGTCTAGTTGGGTCTGCAATCGCGTCAAACACATCCCGCAACTGGTAGTTTTCGCTCACAGCACCCTCTCCCAAGTTCTTCGTTGATCCTCTGATAGGTCACCATTTGGTGTCCCTTTTATTATAGGACACCATTAAGTGTCGTGTCAATGATGAAGTTCCAACATTTTTACGGATCACCTCATTTATGGATAGATGAAGCTTCTGCAGATCTGTATCATACACTTCACATGACTGCGCCCTTCCTAGTGTACAACCCATATGTAAAACAAACTTGACAAAGGATCTAGTTTTAATTACATTATGTATAGTTTAGTTTACATTTTTGAATTATACTTTAATTATGAGGTCAATATGTCCTATCAAGAAAAAAAAATTATTGTTTCCATCATCAGCAGTATACTCATCTTCACCCTCTACACTTTATACGCGATAAATAATGCCGAGGAAGGCAGAATCACTTCGGCCAGCGACTTCAGTTTTTGGGGTTCCTTCATTTTGGTGCTGCTCCCGGTGTCGATTGTAGCTAAGATTATCATTCATATCGGGTTTGTCATCTTTAATAAAATCGCCACGAATGAAGATGAGCCTTCTTTTGAAGACGAGTTTGATAAGATCATCGAGTTGAAGGCAGACCGGATTTCGCTTTATGTGTTTTTCCTCGGGTTTATATTATCCATGGTTCCGCTCGTTACGGATCTTCCAACTTACTTAACGTTTCTTGCGTTGATTTTCTTCGGTTTTTTATCCGATCTACTGGGACGTATCGCTCAATTATACTTTTATAAAAAAGGAGTTTGACATGGGAAAGGATGCGATCAGCAATCATATACGGAATCTTCGCTTTCATCATAACGAGATGACCCAGCAGCAATTAGCGGATAAGGCTGGGGTCACCAGACAAACGATTGTTGCTATTGAGAAGGGGAATTATTCACCTTCATTGGAGTTGGCTTTTCGCATCGCGCGTGTGTTCGGAAAGTCCATCGAAGAGGTCTTTCAATATGATGATAAGCAATAAAACGCGGATAAAACTGGGGAGTGAAATTTGCAACAGCCGTATTGATTAATTGGCAATACCCACTGGACCACGCAGCTGAAGCACATCGATATGCCGATACCGGTCGTAAAAGAGGTAATGCCATCCTCGCTACTTCTTTGACCTCTTAATTCGCACATCCCGCAATTTCCGCCAAGGGTAGGTATTATTAAGGAGGTTAATTTTGTTGAGGAAGAGTACAAATTCAGGAAGAAGGTCTGCAGTAATTACTGGGGCGTTATTACTAGCCGGTTTGGTTACAGGTATATTTAGCGTTGTTCCTGTTATAGATGGAGCAGACTACCTTGTCAAGGCTTCTACAAATGAAAATCAGGTACGAATAGGAGCGTTTTTCCAGTTGTTAATGGTTGTTGCATATGTTGGCATTCCTATTATGATGTATCCGATTTTAAGTAAGCATAATAAAGGTTTAGCTCTAGGATCTGTTGCTTTCGGCATCATTGCGGGTGTGTTCATTATTATAGGTGTAATCATTCTTCTGTTGCTATTGACAGTAAGCCACGAATTTGCAAAAGTTGGAACTCTGAATGTCTCGTATTTTCAGAACCTGGGTGGATTGTTGCGGGAAGGACGTGATTTGGTGAACCATGTGGCAACGACGCTGGCATTTGTTTTGGCTATGTTCTTGTTTACCTGCATATTTTACCAAACAAAATTAGTTCCACGTTGGTTGTCAGTTTCGGGTCTTACCGGGTCTATATTGTCCATATTGGCGAGCTTATTATTTATGATTCGCTTCATCGGTCTGGATGCAACCTACATGCTGTTGAACATTCCAATAGCCTTTCAACAATTGGTTTTGGCTATATGGCTAATCATTAAAGGATTCAACCGGGCGGAACAGGATTCCGTATCCAATTAAGATGGATGCTCTAAAAAAGAAGGTGTAACTGAAATGAATAAATCAGAAAGTTTTTGGGACAAAACAGCAAGTAAATATGATCAAATAGAGATGAAGGATGAACAGACGTACATCAATATAATAAAAAGAACGAAAACGCATCTCACCATAAGCGACATTGTTTTGGATTACGGCTGTGGGACTGGATTGATCTCAAATGAAATTGCAGAATATGTGAAAGGGATTCATGCAATTGATATATCTTCTAATATGATAGGAATTGCAGAAAAAAAGGCAAAAGAGCGAAACATTGCAAATATAAACTATGCTCATTCGACCATTTTTGATGAAAGGTATAAGAAAGGCTCATTTGATGTCATCCTGGTCTTTCATGTTCTGCATTTGTTGGAAGATGAACATATCGTTCTACAAAGAATTAATGAACTGTTGAAACCGGGAGGATTACTGATTTCTGCAACACCATGCGTGGGAGAAAAGATATTACTGAGAAGCTTGTTATTCTTTGCAGGTAGGGTTGGTTTAGTGCCGAATATAAGATCATTTAAAATACGCAATTTAGTCGATACAATTGAGGAAGGGAATTTTTCAATTGTCGAATCGGATTGCTTGAAGAAAAGTTCTCAGGAATATTTCATTGTTGCTAAGAAGATTTGATAGGTTACAAAGGAGCCGTTTCACCAAATATTTCGCCGTTACTTGTGATACGGTTCTCCGCACTGTCTGTAACGGCAAGTTGAAGGCCATCCTATGTGGGATGGCCCTATCCGTAACATCTTGAACCAGTTGGGCCAAATCTCCCGCTTAACGTTGGCAAACCAAATTACACATTGCACACCCCGTCAGTGCAGCTATCATCACCTTTAGATCGCGCCTTTTCTTCTCGGAATTCCTTTTCTTCATCCCAGATCGAGTTCAGAGCATTTAGAAAACCTTCCTCGGACTGAGCACCCGAGATGGTGTATTTGTTATTAAACACGAAGAATGGTACTCCTGAAATATTCAACTTTCTAGCCTCGGCGATGTCTGCTTTGACCGAATCTTTATAAGCATCGGATTCAAGCATTTCCGCTACGTCCCGTTCATTAAGCCCCGCCTCGCTGCCCAAGGAAACAAGCACGTTGTGGTCGGCAATATTCATGGATTGCGAAAGGCAAGCGCGAATGAGGCGTTCTGTTAACTCAGCTCCCTTTCCCACTTTGGCTGCAAAATGAACCAAACGATGACCATCAAACGTATTTGCAACAATAACTTGATCATAATTGACATCGAGTCCAGCTTCTTTTTTAATCATTTTAGCTACTTGTGCTTGCTTGGCTTTCAATTGCTCGACAGTCATTCCCTTTTCCCGAGCAAGTTGCTGGGTACTAATCGTTCTGTTTTCTGCATTAGGATCAAGTTGGAAACTGCGATATACAACTTCCACTTTATCCCCCATCGTAAACATGCCAAGAGCATTCTCAAGTTTTCTTTTACCTATCACACAAAAGGGACATCCAAAATCCGACCAAACATCTATTCTCATCGTCCATTCCCCCCATGATTTAATGATAATTCAATTCTTATCAGACTCAAATCTCTCTCGTATACATGTTCTGATCCTGCAATCGAATCAGGACTTTGCCAAAACGTCCACCCTCCTGGATGACGACTTTGCCGGACGGATAGGCTTGATTCAAATAGTCGGCAACGATGTTCCGATTCCGCTCATCTGCAGGCAGACGGTGATGGCCAAGCCAAGTCATCGCTTCCTGCAACGCCGCTTCTCTGGAGACTTCCGTCGTTTTCGCTTCCCGCGTGATAAGCGATTCGTATGCATAACCTTTAAGATACAGCAGATGCAGCAAATATCCCATTTCCATAAGTTTCGTATGGTAGGGCTGGCCGGTGATGAGCGGCCAAATTTCATTCACCAGGCTGTGCTCCGCAGGAATTACCGGCATACTGATATAACAGAACTTTCGAGCGCACTGGAGCACCTTCTCCACGCTCTCCCAATTGTGAATGACAGGGCTCATCGAGACAAAGACGAGATCGAAGGCCTGGTTCCAGCCCTTGGCCTCTACGTCGATTTCTTCAAACGGTAGGGGTACAATCTTCACCTGGTCTTCGGCGAAGCTCGAGATGTTTTCTTCCAGCAATTCGATCAGCGGGGGAGAAGTCTCTATGGCGGTTACACGGGCCCCTCGCTCCGCAAACGGTACCGAGAACACGCCCGATGCGGCGCCGATATCCAAAATGGAGCTGTTTTCGAACTGAACTCCTTGTCCTTCCAGCCAGTTCATGATTCGTTTGGTTCGCTTTCTTCCTTCTTCGCTAAACGATTGTTCGTTGAAGGTCTTGGCCTTGTGGTCAAAAGATCGGGCAGGATCGACTCCATTCTTTTTCATCCTGTTGATTTTCAAATCGGAATCGTCTTTCCACGCTTTTTCCCATAGAGCTGCATTAAAAAAATCGTTCATGAGTATTCCCACGCTTTCCTTATGGTTTATGGATCCCCTTAAACGAACGGCCTGATTCATCCTGCAGCCTGTTCCGCCTGTTCATGTTCCGGCGATTTCCCTTTACGGAGAAAGAGACCGAGTACGAGCGCGACGAGCGCGACGATGACGCCGAACCAGAAGGCGTTGTTGATACCAGCTGAGAGTCCTTTGGCGATTTCCGCCGGAGCCTGCGGATCGTTCGCTCCGCTCAAGTATTGCTTCTGTCCGCCCGACATAATACTAATATACAGGGCAGTACCGATTGCGCCGGACACCTGCTGCAGCGTATTCAAGATCGCCGTCCCGTGCGGATGCAAATGGCTTGGCAACTGGTTGAGCCCAGCTGTCTGTGCGGGCATCATGACTAGCGCGATGCCAATCATCAGCGCGATATGAACGGCGACGAGGAAGCCGGTGCTCGTTGCTTCGTCGAATCGGGTGAATTGCCACAACGAGACGACGGCAATGGCCAGTCCTGGGATAACCAGAACGCGGGGCCCAAACTTGTCAAACAGCTTGCCTGAGATCGGGGCCATGAACCCGTTCACAATCCCGCCGGGAAGGAGGATCAAACCGGACTTGAATGCCGTTACCATGAGCACGCCTTGCATAAACATCGGAAGCATGATCGCCGATGAGAAAAATGTCATCATCAGCACGAACAGCAGCACCGCGACAAGCGCAAATGTCGGATTCCGAAACGCACGTAAATCCATGACAGGTTGCTTTAACAATAGCTGCCTCCAGACGAACAGCAACAAGGAAACACCGCCCGCGGCGATCGTCCAGATGACTTCCGGCTCCGACCAACCGTGCTCGCCAGCACTGCTGAACCCATAGACGATTCCGCCGAAGCCGATCGTCGACAACACGATGGATAAGAAGTCCACTCGCGGTTTGGTGACTTCCGACACATTCTTCAAGACAGCGGCTCCTATAATAATGGAGAGCAGCGCAAACGGTATCACAAGGTAAAACAGCCAGCGCCATGAAAGCCCGTCAACGATTAAACCGGATATAGTCGGACCGATCGCCGGCGCGAACATGACGACGAGCCCTAACATCCCCATTGCGCCTCCCCGCTTTTCCGGCGGATAAATGGTCATGATTACGTTCATTACAAGCGGCAGCAGCATGCCGGTTCCTATCGCTTGAATAATCCGCCCGACCAGCAGCACGCCGAATTCCGGCGACACCGCCGAGGTGACCGTACCGACGAAGAACAGACCCATCGCCGACAAAAATATTTGCCGGGTCGTGAACCATTGCTGCAGGATTGCCGTCACCGGAACAAGCACGCCAACGACGAGCATGTAGGCGGTGGACAGCCACTGGCCCGTTGCCGCAGACACGCCGAACGATTTCATCAATTCGGGAAGGGCATTGCCCATTAGCGTCTCGTTCAAAGCGGCGACGAACATGCCGATAATCAGGGCAAACATGATCGGACCGCGCTTAATATTGTTCAAATTACTCATCCGTTTCTCCCCCAAGCCTCTGCATTTAGTTCATTGTTGATGACCGCGGCGGCAAACGAGCCTAAAGAGGCGGCAGCAATGGCTTGATGCAATCGCGATGCAGCATCTCCAGCACTATATACACCCGGAACATTCGTTTTCCCGAACTCGTCGACGACGACCGCCCCCGTTTCCGTGATCTGGCATCCGATAGCTCGCGGCAAGTCCGATCCCGTAACTAGCTCCGGTTTGAAAAAGATCCCCCTGCATGGAACGGTCGTCCCGTCCTCAAGAACGACTTGCCGCACGATCCCGTCGCTAGAGTCAATGTGCCGGATCGGCGAGTCGAACAGAGGCACTTGATTCCGCTGGAGTTCCTCGCGCTCGGGTCAGAAACCCGTGAGTCTCGTGGGTTACAGCGTTACGAGGACGGCCTTCATCGATCACCGCTACATGTTTCCTCGCCCTCCCAAGCACCAGGGCGGCACTCAACCCAGATGGACCGCCGCCAATAATCGCCACATCGAGAAGTTTTTTATCCACCATAAACCTCATCCTCCATGGATCGATAATATCCATAATTAGAATACAAGAAGTGCATCATTTCTTGTTTACCTCGTGGCTGCAGCGCTTGAACGCCTCATCCAATACCGACTGAATCGTATGTTCCTGCAAGTATTGGTGCAGATGCTGCTCCGCGCCGTTCATAACTTTCTCAACCAAACATTCGTTTTTTTCCAGACGTTTCTGCTCCCGTTGTGCAGCCCCTCTTCCGCTAACAGCCGGTGCTGCCGCGAACTCGAATTCGAATTCGAGCACTCGAATAACTGCTGTCCTTCAATCACTTGAATCACATTTGTAGGGCATAATCTGTACTTTTGGAGAACTGCAAGTTTCCCTTCTCCCTTCTCAACATTATCATTATTATAGATCTTTAATGTCCATAATAAATGATTCAACTCCAAATTGCAATGACATTCTTGATCCGAACTTCCTTCCAGTGGCGGGCGAATCTGGAAAGCACATCAACGGTGGCTGTCTCGCTCTCCTTATGTTCAAAAAATGACGCCGCCAACCGGACTTCAGTACACGAAATGCCTCGTCTAACACTTGCTGTTTCGCCGGTGAGATTACCAGGATACCACCTTGCAAACGAAGGAATCAATGGTGCCTCTAACAAAAAGATAAAACCACACTGAATTAAATGTGGTTTTATCTACTCCATTATCGAAGCGCATTCCGTTTCTCATACTCGATCCTTAACAAACTCAGGCGGGTATCACAATCATCCAATTGAAGCCGTATTTATCTTGGACTTCTCCATAGTAGCCACCCCAAACTTGCAGATCGAATGGGAATTTCACTTGGCCGCCTTCCGACAGGTTTTTAAAGGCTTCGCGAGCGTCGGCATCCTTCTCGTAAGCAACGCTCAGTGAAATGCTACGTCCCTGCTGAACCGGCCCGAACACGGAATCGGAGAAGAAAAGTTCATTCCCGCCGGCAATGACCCGCATATGCATAACTTTATCTTTGTTCTCTTCCGGCGTGCCTGGGATCGATCCGAACGTAGTGACGGACGTGATTTCACCACCGAGAGCTTGGATGTAGAATCCAGCTTGCGCTCTTGCATCTTCTGAGTGAATATAAGGGGTGATTTTTGACATTTTAAATACTTCCTCTCATTTTGGGTTTGGTATAAGGCTTTTGCATTTTATTGGAGTCCGGAGGTACGGCAACCTCTCGTGTCTCTGTATCGAGTTCGAGGTCAACATCCACCTCATCTCCGGCGTTAATACCAGCGCCTGCTCGGTTTATTTTTTGTTCAGCATGTTAATCTGGTTGCGCAGGTCCGCTTCCATGGCCAGCATGTTCGGATCCTGCGTCAATTCAGGCATCTCGAACACCTGCCTGAGTTCGATTTCGCCTTCTCCGAAACCGTGCGGATCCGGCATACGCATTGCCCATTCGATCGCTTCTTCCCTTGAATTGACTTCGATAAGCGTATAGCCGGCGATTAGCTCTTTAGCCTCAGTGAAGGGGCCATCGATTATCTTCGGATTGCCGCCTGGTTCAGGATAAGAAATCCGGATGCCGCTCGAACTTGATTGAAGTCCGTCTGCAGCGAGCAGCACCCCGGCCTTGGCCAACTCCTCGTTGTACCGCATCATTGCTGCGAACAGTTCCTCGCTAGGTTTCACACCCGCCTCTGAATCCTTGGTTGCTTTGACGATCATCATGAATCGCATTTGTTTTTCTCCTCCTCATACGTATTAAAGACAAGTTCTCCAGTTCCCTATCCGCTTAATTTTGTCTTTGTATAAACGACGAATGAAAACCGGCATAATCGACATAACGGATCAAAAATTTTTCTTGATCCTTTCCATTATCAGTTAGCCGATGTATTTTTGTAAATATGACCCACCTATGTAAAAAAGTATAGTCGCGAATATTAGGAGTTGCCTGCAAGCCGTGGGGCAAATATTAGACTGGCATGCCACATAAAAGAACGGCAGCCTTGGACGAAATAAAATCCTAGACTGCCGTTCTTTTACGTACTTTGGCATTGGTAGTATCAGATGACACTGGACTCCAATTACAGCCCCCCAGTAACAGGGGTATACGATCCGGTAATAAATCGTGAGTCATCGCTTGCCAGGAAAGAAATAACTCCTGCAATATCATCAGGTTCCGCCACACGTCTGAGTGGTGTGAAGCCGCTAATCATTTGTTTCTCTTCCTCTGACATAAAGGCATGTCATACTTGTTTCGTTCAGAAGTGCTGCTTTTCCACGGATTTAAGTCTATGATGACCTGATCAGCACCAGCCACACGACCTTGTTCTGCCTTCGAGACCAATGCGCCGACTTTATCGAGCAGTCCGTCCAAATTTGGGTTGCTAAATGCTTGCGAGGAATGAAGACCTCGCAAAGCTGTAGAGAGGGCCATAAGCTCATCAAATGAAAGCATTTGCCGATCCAAGCGAAAGTTTTCCATGATTTCGAATCCGCCTTCCGCTCCCGTGTACGAAACAATAGGAATTCCTGCTAGATTCAATGATTCCAAATCGCGATAAATCGTACGCAAGGAAACCTCCAGACGATCAGCCAATTCTTGAGCCTGAACGCGTTTGCGGTTTAATAGAAGGATAGTAATGGCCATAAGTCGCTCAAGTTTCACTGTTGTCCCCCCAATTCAGAACATCTTGTTTACACGAACACGATGCTTTAACTCCTGCGGGTAATTAGGCTCTTACTTGCATCATAAACTTTCATTGTAGACAATAGTATGTCAGGATTAGCAAGTTCACTAGTGTTTTGTTGCTTTTTTTGAAACAACAAATTTGTCCTAAAGGAAACAGTGGCGGACCTAGACTTGAAAAATAAAGTCTTAGACTGCCACTAACGTATACATTTAGTTACTCAATCCCATTGGTATTTAACCGCCCTGTTGGTTGACCCTGCCATGCAAGGCCAATCAGTCGCTCATAACTGTATACTCCTTTCAACGACTGTGAACTTGAATTCTTCCTTGCACGACAACAATCGACAGATGTCTGCTCAAAGTTGTTACAAAAATGCACAACAAAGGCACCTACACAAAACATATACAGCCCGCTGTCCCTCGATGGGCGTTTCATTCATTGTTGTCGTTCGCTTGGGCGGAAATGGCCGCCGCCTTGCAGATAGCCCGCCAGTAAACGTGAAGAACGGCCGACTTGTGCGCTTCTTACCGTGCGGGAAACGGCAAAAAACCCATCCCCCATGGGACGGGCTCGATAAAATAACGGAACTGTAGTGTGCTATCGACCGCTGCAACAACTATGCCGCCAAAATTACGGAACTGTAGTCCGTTATTCAGCCTTTTTATCGCCAGCGAAGCAAAAAAAGTATGGCTTAGCGTACTACAGTTCCGTTATAACCAAGAAAGACTGTGAAATATCCAATTTAGCGCACTACAGTTCCGCTATCCGCACGTGATGCGGTCATTTCTTCCCTTCCGCCTGTAGGAACTTCTCGGCTTCCTCCTGCGCGCTGCGCAGCGCCGTATTGATATCCGTCTGGCCGGAGACGATTTTGAGTACGTTCGGCGTAAACAGATTCAACAAATCTCCGTCGTATATGCTCTGGTACGACTTCGGGGCGATCTGATTATAGTAGACGGCCTGCCAATTTTTGCCCTTGAACTGGCTTTCCGAGCCGATCAGTTTCTTGACGCCCTCGTCATTCAGCACCGTCATATAGCCCTGCTTGGAAAACTGCGTCTGCATCTCGAGCGAAGTCAAATAGCGGATAATGGCCATCGCCGCATCTTTGTTCTTGCCCGTATTCGTGATCGCGAACATTCGCGGCGACGCTTGCGAGCCGACCTTCGGCTTCTCCTTCAACGTCGGGAGCGAGACTAGATCCCAGTCGATATTTTTCACATATTCGGGACCGTCGAACGGAAACTGGGAATTGAACACCATCATGGCCAACTCTTGCGTCGAAGTCATTTCCGTATAATAGGGCAGCTTTTTCTTGGCGGTCGACCATGCTTGGTAATTGCTTGTCGCTTGATTCAAAAAATAAGTGTCGAACATCGTTTTCCAGCGCTCGTCCGACAGCAGCGGCTTCTTCGTCTCCGGGTCATAGAGCGGCAGCGACAGCTGATTCATGCGCAGGATGTGGTTCGGCGAGGCGGAATACCCCATGTAGTTGACTCCGCCTTCGCTTCTCGTCAATTTCTGGTTCAGCTCCTTCACGTCGTCCCAAGTCATGCCGTCCTTCGGATAAGGCACGCCGAATTTATCGAAAATGCCTTTGTTGTAAAACATCACTTGAACCATCGTCGTGACCGGCAAAAAGTAAAGCTTCCCCTCCCCCATCGCCCGGGCTCCGTCGATCGTCGTCTGCTCGAACTTGGACAAATCGACGCCGTGCTTCTTGATCAGCTCGGTCATGTCGTATTGTTGGCCCGAGCCTATCAGCGGACTCGATATCGTCTCCATTGAGCCGTATACGAGGTCGACATTTTGCCCGGAAGCGGTCAGTTCCGGCAGCTTCGTCCCCGTTTTCCACGGAATGAACGTCACTTTGAAGTTCGGAAACTTCTTCTTGATAAACTCGCCGTAAGATTGGTTGAACTTCTCTTCCGTCCCGCCGGACAAGTCCTGGATGACGACTTCCGCCGCCATGGTGCTGTAATCGATTTCCGGCTGTGCTGCCGGTTTCCCCGCCTCGCCCTTCCCGTCCGTTTTGCCGCAACCGGCAGCAAGCATAAGTGCCGCCGTACAAAGAATGGCGCGTGCCCGCCGTTTATTAACCATTGTGTTGACCCCCTTATTTGGTTCAAAGCTCATTGGTATAGCTGACGTACAGATCCACCGTCGCATAAGCGTTTGCCGGCAAGCCCGCCGACACCCCGCTGATCCGGACCGATAGCCGATCCCCCGCCTGACAAGTCGTACCGCCCGGAACAGCCGCCAGGAGCGGATTGGACGAAACGGTCGGGCCGGCGATCCCGCCGATCCAGAGCGAACCGTTTTTCCACAGCTCGAATGTAAACGCCGCCCCGCTCGCCGCAGCGCTGGCATAAGCCGCGAATTGGGACAGCGCGCCCGCCCGGGGAACGACATAAGCTTGCGCGGGATGCATCTCCGCCCGCTTCATCGAGTCTCCCGCCGCGACCGACGGCAAGTCGTCGACATAGAAGTGCAGCGTGTCGCCGGACTTCCCCGAAGCTACCCACCCCGTCCCGTTCCAGACGACCGGTTGTCCGAGATCGGTGTCGAAATAAGCGAAGCCTTTCTCCGAACGGAATGCCGAGGGAGCCGGGCGCTGCGCCGTGGTCCCCTTGCGGGCGGCCATTTCCTCGCTCTCTCCGGCGTGATGGCTTTTCATCATCGCGACAAATTCAGGCGACAAGGGTGTCCCCGCATTCGCCAAGTAAGAGACAAGCGGCGCGGACAGTTGCGTATTCAAATGGTTGCCGCGAAGCGCCCGGTTCACTTGGATGAAGCCGTACCGGTCGACCAGATCGGGACGAGGCGCGCCATTTACAATCGGGGTATGGATCGTACAGTTGACGAAGGATACGCCGAGATCGGTCGTGAGAAAGTAAAAGTCTCTTCCGTCGTCCGCCACATCGGAACGGATATCGCAGTTGTCGAATACGATTCTACCGCGCATCGGGCCGCCGTTGACGGCATCTACGCAATTGACCAGACTGCGGCTTATGCTCACGTCCGCGACGCTGCCCTGGAAATGTCCGAAAAATTCGCCGACCTGCACGAAGTCGATTTTCGGGTACAGCGAGTATTCATCCTGATAGGCTGCCGTACGCAGACCTTTCAGCAAAAAGTTGACATTGGCCTCGGCTTGGGAGATTTGACCGGTTATTTTCTCGCACTGGATGTTTTCGAACCGCATGTAGCAGTTCGCCGTCACCTTCTCCCCGTCCATGCCGCCCGGCTTGCCCAGATCGAGACTGTACGGATGCGGGATTTGCAGAATGCGCACCCCTTTCTCCCGTCCGCTTACCGATATGTTCCGAAACTCGATCATTTGCGGGAAGAAGAGGCGTATGTTCGTCCCGGTCACTTTCGAGAACGAGGCGATTCGCATAATCCGGCAATTCCCAGTCGGATTCGGGACACCGGTATAGTCGAACGTCAAGTCTTCGATCCGGATGGAGCGCCCGTATCCGACCGGGTATTTGTAATCGAAGTCGGCCGGATTGAAGTCGAGCGCTATCGTCTCCGCGGCTCCGTCCTCCACGACGAGCCGGCAGTTGCGAAGGCGGATATGGCCGTCCCATTTCGCTCCGTAATCCCGGCGGAAGCTGATGAACGCATTGCCGAACCGCTTCGTATTCTCGATGAACAGATCGCCGCCTCCGGTAAGCGTCAGCCCTTTATAACCGATCTCCGAATCCTGGATGTACAAGTTCCAGCAGTGGAAATGGACGTCTACCCGGTTCAGGCGGCAGTTCTCGATGCGGAAATTTTTGTACAAATTCGTGCCGAACACGCCCCAATGGACGGAGGAGCCTTCCGCCGTGACGTTGCGGAATACCGCATTCAGCACCCTCGTCCCGCCTATGCCGTACGTCCCTTGCGGCACGTCGCGGTCTGTCCCTTCCCTGTCTTTCTCCCAAGGCATCAACCGGACGTTTTCCAGCGTAATATCGAATACGCGCTGGAAGCTGTAGAAGCCGTTCCGCGGACTGAGCGCGACATCGTTTCTTCCCGCCTCCAAGCCGACCCACTGGTTGCGGATGATCGTCCGGCTGCGGCTGACCGTAATGCCGTTCGTCCAATAGTCGCCCGTTTGCAAGCCCGGACTGTCGCCGGACAACAGCAAAGTACCGCCCTCGATCGTCAAATAATGGTCGTCGCACGGATATGCCCAGGAGCTCGTATAGTCGGAGAACGTCCAAGCGATGCCCCCGATAATCCGGCCATGCTCCTCGACATAGAAAAACTCCTCCTTGCTCCAGCCCGGATGATTGGCGTACCCTTGGCGTATTCCGATCTTATCCTGGCTGTCCGCGAAGAAGACGAGGCAGTTCTTATAGGGTGCGAGCTCGGGAATAAGAGTCGTCCCCGGCTTCAGCTTGGCGAGCACGGACAGCTTCTTGGACGCGTCCAGCGTGATCGGGATCGGCTCTTGGCGACTCGTCACCCGGAAGCGGGGATTTGTTTTCGTATTGAAGCTTTCGTCGATATGCAGCTTCGTATGTCCCCAGTGCACATTGGTTTGAATCGCGATCTCGTTCGTCTGCTTGATCCAGTACTCGCCCGTTTCATTGATTACCGGCAGCTGTCGGCTGTTGGCGTAAGCATGCGCCGCTTTGATCTGGACGCCGTCGTCGTTCACGCCGTCTCCGACCGCGCCGAACTGCTTGTAGTTAACGCTGTCCCCGGCCAGCAGGATCGCCTGCAAACCGTTCTGCAGCGTCAGAACGCTGCCGCCGTCGTCCGTCAGCGTACCTGCCCGGACCGCGTACATCGCTCCCCCTCCGTCGCCGGGAGCGAAATAGCCCGCAGTCCATACAAACCGGCCCGCCGTCAAATTTGAATCCGCTTTCATGTCAGCCACCGACGAATATACGCAGCAGCAGGGCGAAGAACCGCCTCCTTCTCCATATGCCGCCCCGGTCACGGAGATGCCCCAGGCGGGGCTTTGCAGCATCGCTTGGGCGGCCAGAGCCGAGCCTGTACCTCCCAGAACGGCCAACAGTTGTCGCCGGCTGATCGAGTCTTGCCCGTAATCGCTCCGTCGCAGTTGTTCCTGTTTGAACCCTTTCTCCGTCATCCTTTGTTCCCCCTAACGGCGAATATGGCCCTAGTGTAGCACGGGCCTAACGGGGGTGAACATGACTCAATCCGTCCTGGATGCACTATCCGATTATTGATCTTTCTTCGATTGCCTCGCTCTAGTCTCTTGTTTTATCATGATAGTTAACCGATCGTTTTCAGAAATCACAGAATAAGTCATGTTAATCAATCAGGCGGGCCCCGCTACGGCTCCGCCGCTTGGAGGCCTCTTTCATGCCGCTGTCCGACTCGCCGCCTGCCGCACAAGTGTTGTTCTCAAGATACATTTTGCACAAAAAGCCTTTCCTGACACGCCCTGGAGCCTTAACCAGCTACTATATCCGCCTGCAGGTCGTAGGCCAATGCCAAGCGTTCATCGACGGCGAATGGCATGCCTTGCAGCCAGGTGATTTGCTGCTGTGCGAGCCTGGCCGATCGTTCCAGCTCGCATTCGGAATGGATAAGAAGAAGAGAAGCGAAGAGGAGACCGGGGCGATCCTCAGCGGCAATTACTACGCGGGCTGCGGAGGGGAATGGCTTGCCGATTGGTGGAATCTCAACCGCTATCCGATGCTTTCGAGAATTGTTCCGAGTATGAGCCTGATCGCGATATTCAAGGAGATTGCCGAGGAATACGTGAGGAAACGTCCGAATTGGCGGGAAGTGTCCGGCTATTTGCTGCAATCGCTATGCCTTCATATCGATCGCGCGATGCACGACATGCAGTATAAGACGAAGAAGCACGCCATTGTAGTGGAGCGCATGAAGCAATACGTCGACGAGCATGCCTGCTCTTCCTTGAAAGTAAGCGACGTAGCATGTCACGTGGAGCTAAGCGAGTCCTATGCGTCCCGTCTGTTCAAGGAAATGACCGGACAAAGCATCATCCTGTACGCGCTCGATCGGCGGCTGCTGCTGGCCGGCGACCGGATGCTCGATACCGGGTACACGCTCGAGCAAATCGCGGAAATGTCGGGCTTCCACAGCTACTCTTATTTCCACCGCGTCTTTTGCAAAAAATTCGGCCTCACCCCGAGCGAATACCGGAGCAAGACCGAAAAAGTCAATTAGGCGCAATTGAACCGGTCACCATCGCTCCGGCCTGCCCTATCTAAAAAAATCCGAAAGCAGCGGCAGCAGTTTTTTTGCGTTAACCATGTGGTTTTGGCCTGTAAGCTGCGAGTACTTTGCATTTGGAATTGCCTCCGCTAATTGCCGGGCGACATCATGTAATCCTGTGGGACTCCTCTCGCCAACGCCGATTAACGCCGGAACGATTACTTCAGCAGCTCTTTCGACGGGAGCTAGGTCCTGCGTGAGCGCAATATCGTAAGCTAAGGTTGGCGCAAGTGCTTTCATCTTCTGCCAGCCGGGAAATAGCGGCAATAGCCAGACGAACACTCGCGGCATCCCAATCCCCTTCAGAAAGGTACGCATCGCCTCTGCGTTATTGCCGTCGTCGAGTAGCTCTTGTACGGTCTGACTTAATTGATGATATTCGACCTTTTCTTTCTCGTCGTGCACATATGACGCATCGTACATCGCTACCTTTCGTACTTTGCCGCCCAGCCTAAGCGCAGCCTCAAGCGCCAACACGGCACCCGAAGAATGGCCGTACACATACGCGGTGCCGCCGGCTGCATCGATCATGGCTTCAATATCTTCGATTTCACGCTCCAGCGAATAAGGCAGCATATTCCCGCTATCGCCGCGTCCGCGTCGATCGTAATTGTAGACCGTAAAGGATGTGGCAAATACTTTGGCATCATCCACGACCGGCTTAAAAGAGCGGAAACAGGAAGCTCCCGTGACGTAAATGAGCGCCGGACCGCTGCCATAGACATCATACGCCAAGGTTGTGCCGTCTTTGGACTGCGTTGATTTCATGATCACGCCTACTTCCTTATTCGGAGTTGGAGTATAGGTTTATAGATGTTGAAGGCCAATGCGGTTTCCTTCGCTGTCTAAAAACATGCCTACATACCCTGCATGATCGCCCAAATAGGTTTTCTCCATAATCACTTGGCCACCCGCTTCGGAAACCCTCGAAAGAATAATATCCAGATTAGGACTTCCATCAATATAGACCGTAACGCCATCAGGAGAAGGCGTATGACGCGGCCCCTTGACCAGGATCCCTCCGTTCTGCTCTTCTTTAACCGGGAAAAAAGCGTATTCCTCATCCCCCATGCGCATCGATTGCATCTCCGTTGCTAGAATCCGCTCATAAAATGCCTTCGCCCGTCCCATGTCGGACACGGGAATCTCCACCCAAATAAATATCCGATCCCTCATTGTTCATTCTCCATTCACTCTGAAATTTGCTTGCTATTTAATATGACGTATGAACTATCGTAAAATCATCGGTCCAGCCCTAAATTTGCCGGCAAACCAAACCGAGTAACCAATTGGGGGTCAATGAAATGATGGACATGCGCGATTTGTCCGCCTTGAATCTCGAGGACATGTATGCTCCACGGCACGAGTTCACCATCATTCCCTGCAGGCACATACTGCGCATAGGCGGGGCAATAACCGTTGGCGAGTACCGGCACCAACCGGGAACCTGCGCAATGGCTTCGAGTCGCGCGGTAGAATGACGTTATATCCATTTTGCCGAGTACCCACATCACATAAGGCGGCATCGACAAGCTAGCGCTTTCTTGGAACAGCGACAACAGCCTGTCGAGATCGTATTGTTCGAATGCTTCCACATAACTGGTAAGCAGCCGTTGATCGACATCGGCGTCGATCACTCGCAGCGTGTCGGACCGAAGTCGGGCTTGTTTCATCGTTGCCCGTGCTCGTTGTAATGCGCTGTTGACGGCCCCTACCGTCATATCCATCGCTTCTGCCGTCTGCATGGCCGACCATCGGAAAACTTCGTTCAGAATAAGAACCGCACGCTGCCGTGGCGGTAATGTTTGCAGAAGGGCAATAAACGATAACCGTATGGTTTCCTTATTCATCGCCAATACAGCAGGATCATGAGAGGAGTCCGGAATTGGCCCTATCCAAGCAAATGGAGGAAGATTTTCGCTGGGCTCCGCTATCGATGCGGCTGCACCGGACAGATCCATTGGAAGGGCTCGGCGCTTCGCATTCCGAAGCTTGTCCAAACATACATTCGTAGCAATGCGGTAGATCCACGTTCGTAGAGCTGATCGATTATGTATCTGGTCCTTCCCCTGCCAAACGCGGAGCATGGTATCCTGTACCGCATCTTCCGCCTCGGCATAAGCCCCTATCATTCTGTAGCAGTATCCTACTAACTCGGAACGCATCTCTTCAGCCATCGTTAGTTCCTCATGGATTTGGCTCACTTCCATCCACCTCTCTAGACTCGATCGGACCTTCTATGACGGCCGCAACAGACCATACGGGCTTTGTTCGTTCGAAAATTTGGAACACACTGCAATAATTATACCGTAAAGGCACACATTCAACATGCAGACTAATATCCCCCTTCTGATCGAGACGTTTACATTAACATTCGGAAGCCAGCGGAAAAGGCATTCCCTCAGCTCGATTAAGAATGTCGGGAACAAGACGAAGATTTCGTTACGAATGTGGTAAAACTTGCTGAAGAAAACCTTGTTGACTACATCGCCTTTCAGCCATTTCCTAGAAACATAAAAAAAAGAAAAGCTTCTATACGAAGCCTTCTCCACGAAGCATGACCCTGCGTATGAGGTTGCTTTTCTTGGTAAAGAAAGTTGCCCTTCGCTTTAACGCTTTAGCGAAGTTAAACTTTCTTTAACGATAACAAAGCCTGATTTCTCAAGCTTCGTTCGGGAAACATCTGTAGGCAATTTTGTGTCGTTTATTTATTTTTTCTGCTGAGTTTCAATAAACTTTTCTGCTTGTTCTTGAGCATTGCGCAGCGCTGTGTTAATATCCATTTCCCCGGTCACAATTTTCAACACATTTGGCGTCAGATACTTTTGCATGATATCGCCGTCATAGATGCTTTGATACGACTTGGGAGCAATCGTGTTGTAGTAGACCGCTTTCCAGTTTTTATTGCTAAAGGCGCTTCCACTCCCAATTAGCTGTTTCACGTTATCGTCATTAAGCACCGTCATATATCCTTGCTTGGAAAATTCCGTTTGCATTTCCACGGAAGTTAAATATTTGATAACTTCCATCGCCATGTCCTTATTCTTCGCCCCATTCGTGATCGCAAACATGCGTGGTGACGCTTGGGAGCCTTGCTTCGGCTTATCTTTAAAAACCGGAAGCGCCACCAAATCCCAATCAATGTCCTTCACATATTGGGGGCCGTCAAACGGAAACTGAGAATTAAATACCATCATCGCCAGCTCCTGCGTGGCCGTCATCTCCGTATAATAAGGAAGTTTTTTCTTGGCCTCCGAAAATGCCTTGTAATTACTGGACACATGTTGGATAAAATACGTTTCCAGGGCTGTCTTCCAGCGCTCATCCATCAACAGGGGCGTTCGTGTCTTCGGATCATAAAACGGCACCGACATTTGATTCATCCGCAAAATATGATTGGGCGAGGCGGAAATCCCCATATAGTTAATTCCGCCATAGTTGCGTGTCAATTTCGTATTCAATTCCTTCGCTTCGTCCCAGGTCATCCCGTCCTTCGGATACGGTACTCCAAGCTTGTCAAAAATACCCTTATTATAAAATAAAACCTGAACCATAGTGGTCACCGGCAAATAATAGATTTTACCTTCACCCATACTTTTAACCGCATCGATCGTCGTCTGCTCAAACTTGGCTAGATCTACGCCATGCTTCTTAATCGACTCCGTCATATCAAATTGCTGCCCCGCGCCAAGCAGGGGGCTGGATATTGTCTCCATGGACGCGTATACAATATCGACATTGGAGCCGGATGCCGTCAGATCCTGCAAGGTGGATCCCGTCTTGCTTTGAACAAAGGCAACCTTTAAATTGGGAAACTTCTTCTTAATAAACTCCCCGTAAGACTTGTTGAAAGTCTCTTCCGACCCTCCGGCCATATCCTGGATCACGATCTCCCCTGATTCATTGTAAAAATCTTTTACTGTTGCAGGTGTTTCCGTATGATTCGCTGTCGTGCCTCCGCCTGATGAACTGCACGCCGAAATCAGAGCAACCGCCGTCATGCCAACAACGCTTGTTTTCCATAAGTGGGTCTTCATGTTTAACAACTCCTCTTTTCATTTTCTCTAGTCTCTATTGAAACCAAACAATCAGAATCCCACATCGCTGCTCTTGCGCTCGCAATAACAGATAACCGCTCCAACACTAGATTCAGTTCCTATATCTCAAATCCCGTTTCCGCCATCATCCTCTCCAGATTCGTTTTCGCTCTCGCCACGCGTACGTCGATTTCCTCGACTTCCAACCGTGCTTCCGTGCCGTCCACCCGTTCGACGATAACCGATCCGCAGAACGAAACGCGCTTAAGCTCCGCGATCATCGCCGGGAAGTTGACTTCGCCTTCGCCGGGAACCGGAAAATTCGACTCTGCCCTTGCACCGAGGTGGTCCTTGGCGATAAATGAGACGGTATGCGCCGAAATCAGGGGAAAGTCAACGGCAGGATCAACTCCTTCATAATAGCGGACATTGCCTGCATCATAGCTCGCCCTCACGCCCGGAGAGGCGATTTCGCTCAATGTATCGGCAATGGTCTGCGCCGTAGCCGTGTTGCCCGTATGCGGCTTGATCGTTACGACAAGACCGCGTTTCTCCGCCTCCTCGCCGATGAGTCGATACTTGGCATTGAACGCTTCGTATAAAGGCTTTAACTCCTCGTCACTCATCGGATCGTTCGGAAACCGCCGATAGCTGGACATGCCTTGTGACAGCAATTCGTCTACACCGATCGCCTTGACGAAATCCATCCGTTGCAGTGCTCTCTCGATCGGATGCTGCAAGGCTAGCGCGTCCGTGCTGATCCATGAGACTGGCTCCAGCCCGTATTTCTCCAGCATCCGAAGGGTTCTCGCCGATTCCCCTTTCGCAACGTAGTCGAAAACAGGCTTCCCTTCGTGCGGCAGCCCGAGGGACACGTATCGGTATCCGGCCCTGGATATCCCTTCCAATGCGCGTTCAAGCGGATAATGTTTATAAGGCCAAGTCATGCAGCCAGTTTCATTCTGGAATTCATTGGTTTCCCCCGTTTTCATGCGCGCCGCCGACGTCCGTCCCTCCGCCGAGTTCACGGCAGAGCGTTCCGGCAATATAGCGTTTACGGTCATGCTCGTCATAGTAGTAATAAACAATCATAATATCGTCGTTACTTAGTTGAACGGAGCTTGTGTACCCGATGTCGGTTCCGGGAGCATCCGAACGCAGGACGATTTCCTCCGACGTGTCCAGATCGGAGCATTCGCTGTCCAGCATGTACGCCCGAATCCCGTAAGGAGCGATTCGATGCCCGTAGGTCAGCAGGACGCGACCGCTGTTCAATCGAAGCAAATGAAACGGACTGTGCGAATAGATCGCGTATTCGCGCGGCGTCGACCAAGTCGCCCCGTTATCGAACGATTCGCATACGAACAGTGGATGCTTGCGGTCATCCGGTACCGGCCGCAGATCGGTGGAACGGAGGAAGGCGATCAGCTTGCCCGAATCCGTCCGGTACAGATTGGGCTCGTGGAAGTACCGTTCCGGGGAGCTTGCAATCGTGGAATGCGGCTCCCAGGACTGCCCCCGATCTCTGCTGATCGCGGCTATGGCGACGGAAGAATCCGCTTCCCGGATATACAAGGGCAGCACCAGGTCCCCATTGTCCAACTCCACGAGGTTGCCTCTGATATTTCGGCTCGGCAATCCGCGGTCGTGATCTGTGATCCGGACCGGCTCCTCCCAAGTCGCACCGCCATCCGTCGAGCGCATGGAACAAGCCCAGCACAGCCGACGAACCCAACGATCCCCGATGATCGCTTCGTAACGTTGCGGATTCAGCACATCAACATCTTCTTTCAACAGCACTTGCCACGTGAAAAACGTAGCGATCAGCGTACCGTCCCTCAACACGTTCAGACAAGGGTCCTGGACGCCGAGGCAAAAATCCTCGTACAACACGGACGGTTCGGGACTCCATGATTGCCCTTCATCGTCTGACGTCACATACACCGCCTTGGAAGCGGCATCAACATGCGTATGCTTCGCCGGGAACAAAAGGCTGCGGTCGGGTGCTTGGCGGAACGCGACAATTAGTCGGCCCTCGCCGTTCCTGACGATATTGGGAAAACAGTTATATTGCCCGTCCTTGTAAATCATCATGTCTTTCAGCTTTTGCAATCGTTTCATATTTGTAGTTTCGCTCCTATCTTTGGCGACTCCGTACATCCTGCTGCTTCGCTTCGTCCCGGAAGCCGATCCCACAAACCGGACGCGGCAAGGCACGCTTCGAACCGATCGGCCATGAGCACATAACCTTCGGGATTCGGGTGAAGCTCATCCGACAAATAGCGGACGTCCGCGTGCCCGATCAACTCAAGCCCGTCGATCAGGTACAGCGCGGAATCCCCGTGCCGGCATAGCGCAAGGTACGCCTCCCGAATCTCTTCGCGCATAATCTCCAGCGTCAGCCCCACCGCATTCTCTTTCGATTCCCGAGGCGGGGAGCAGATCGGCGATATGACCACAATCGGCGTAAGCGGATGCCGCTCGCGAACGATCATAATGAAGCCGATCACCATGGCGCGAAACGTCCGCAGGCTGAAACTGCGATTGCCGTATATGTTGATCCCGAGGCACAGCGAGATCAATTCGGCCGGAAGATCGCGAATCATCCGAGCTACCATCGGCTCCATGTGGCAATTGCCACGATAGCCGAGACACGTCAGGTCCAGACCTTTACTGCGCGCAACGATGGCCGGCCACGTAGTAGCCGGGCTGTAAGCATCGACGCACTGCGTGATGGAACTGCCGTACGCTATCCACCGCCGGCGCCCGCTCGTTTCGACGTGCCATCGCGCGCCAGCGGAGATGAGCAGCCTCCTAAGGACAACGGGGGCCGTCTGGGGCAAATAAAGGTCGATTCGTTTCCTGCAGCTCCCAAGATCTTCAAACCTGACCGTCTCTTCGCCGGCACCCAGTGCAGCCGTAATGACCTGCTTGTCGTCTATGACGCAGTCAAACAGCCGCTTTTCCTTGCAAGCGTCGACTTGAAGCGCGATCCGATCCGTATCGCTCGTCAAGCACACGCGAACACCCGCCGGAGTTTCCGCCCTTCCCTTCAACCCGTTCGGGGCGAACAGCTCGTAATGATCATATGGAATTCGCCATGGCTTGACGCCGTCTTCCAGACACTCTATCGAGACAGCCCCCTGCAGCAGTCCTTCGCGCAAATCCACATTTTGCATGTGTACACGCTTCTCCTCTCAATGGACCGTCGCAGCGGCCCGCTCCTGATCGTAGATGGACCAGATCACCCTTTGCGACTCCAGTCCTACCATTCCGTCTGTCAACGGCTTGCTGCCTGTGGCGATGCAGTCCAGAAAATGCTCGATCTGATTCAGCGCACCGGCCTTCGGGTTGCGGTCTCCCGGCGGCTCGTACAAGAGCTGGCGGCCTTCGCCGGTAACGACCTCCAGCTTGCCTCCGTTCAGCACGAGACACGCATCGGGCGTGTGCACATGGAGCAGCGCCGGTTTACAGTTCACCTTCAGCCCCCAGCTTGTAATCTGATGGGCCAACGCTCCGCTCTCGAATTTCAGGATGCTATGGTGCGTTCCTTCCCCTTCCATCCATTCGGTGCCTAATCTCGTCCCAAGCCCGGCGACCTGGATCGGCTTGCCGAGCAGCCAGGTGAGCAGATCGATGTAGTGGCAGCCATGGCTGAACAGAACGCCGCCGCCTAGCGTTGCACGCTTGGCGAACCACGATTCAGGCGCCGGTCGAAGATACGACTCGACCCAGCAATTGGCGTTGAAGGGGCGGCCATATTGTCCGCTGTCCACGATTTGCTTGAGCAGTTGCACCTCCGGCCGATAGCGAACGATATACGCCACCATCAGAACGACGCCGTGCGCTTCGGCTTCCCGTATCAATTCGGCGCATTCCGCCTCGGAAAGGGCAAGAGGCTTCTCCATCAGCACATGCTTGCCGGCGCGAATGGCTTCCAGCGCCATCGGCGCATGCAGATGATGAGGCGTGGCAAAGCTGATCGCATCGACCTCCGGCAGAACCCGCCTCCAGTCGGTCTCCGGCTCGCAGACCAATTCCGCGGCGAGCGACCTCGCTCTATGTTCATCCAGATCCACTACATAACGCAGGTCCGACTTCTCGGACAATGCATAAGCGTTGGCGTGAGCCAAGCCCATATTCAAGCCGACTACGGCTGTTCTAATTTTTCTCATTTCGTTTTCCTCCCGTTTTTCTGCGTTTAGGATGTAGCCATTTCGGACGGTGAGATCGCTGCCGCCCGAACGAGCGCATGCTTCTCGATGATTTGGCTCAGCTCGCGGACGCGGCCGAGATCCTCCTGACGCAGCGAGCGGATCGGCAGCCGTGGTACGCCGCAGTCGATCCCGCTGCGAAGCCGGATAATTTCCTTAATGGTCGCCAGCGACCCATATTTGTGAAACTCGGTGGACAGCGCGTTGGCAGCAACCTGCCAATATCTAGCCTCCTCGATGCGGCCGGCCTGGAAGGACTGCTCGATGCGCAGGTACAATTCCGGCATCGCGGCATACGTGCCGCCAATGCCGCCGCTTGAGCCCATCACCCTGCTTGGCAAATATTGCTGGTCCGGGCCGCTGAACACATGGAAACCGGGACCACCCGTTTCTTTAAACTGCTGCAGTTCATAGACGTTATACGAAGTCGTCTTGATCCCGAGCAGTTGTCCGGATCGGCACAATTCGGCCAGCAGCGGCTTGCTCACTTGAAATCCGGTAGCCGCCGGAAAGTTATAAATGATAAAAGGCAACTCGGCCGCTTCCATAATCGCCTGCCAGTGACGCTTGACATCGTCTTCGGTGTATGGAAAATAAAAGGGCGGTATGGCGGATATTGCATCTGCGCCATTCTCCTTGGCATGCACCGCCAATGCTGCACTTTCCTTTGTCGTGATGGCGCCGACATGGGCAATCAGCGTCACTTTGCCGCGAGCCTCTTCGGCCGCTGCCGCGAAGACCGCTTTTCGCTCCTCTTCGGTTTGCAGCATGCCTTCCCCCGTGCTTCCGCCCACATACAGACCCTGCACGCCTTGTTCGATCAAATACTTGACAAGCCGCTTCACTGCGGACGGATTTACCGCTCCGTTATGGTCGTAACATGAACACAACGCAACAAATACTCCACTGTACATCGAATCAACCACTGCCCTTTCTGTTAGGAATCGAGTATGAGCCTATTGGTCTTCCGGCGAACCGGGTTCGGGGAGCGTCGCGAGTATACGCTCTGCTCCCTTTGCCCGTTATGGCGGCCATCGCCTCCATTGGCCGTTACGGTTGCGGTGTCACAGCGACAGAAGCGGAATAATCGCCTTCTCCGGTTCCTGTATCGACAGCAGCGACCGCATACGTATAGGTCGTTCCGTTGGTTAAGCCCGTATCGGTGAAAGTCGTGCCGGTAAGTCCGCTCACGATGCGTACGTAACGTCCCGTCAACGTATTGAAACGATAGACGTTGTAAGACTCGGCTTCGGCGAGCGCGTCCCAGCCAATCGTCGCTGTCGTATTGCCGGGAGTGCCCGTTATGTTGGCGGGACCGTCCAGATTGCTCACGATGACCTCCATATTGTCCCAATACATGGTGTATTGCGAAGTCGATCCGGAATAGCCGCCGATCGCCGACAAGCTTGCAGGCGGAGATGCCCAGCCGCTGCCGATATAGAACGGAATCGTTCCGGATGAAACACCGTTAATGAATATTTCGGCTTCGCTTTCCTGAGTGTCCACGATAGCTTTGATCGTATACCATTTGTTATTCGTAAAGCCGTTGTTGCTAGGCAGAGGATAGTAATTTCCGTCCGTATGCCGGTAGGTGAAGCAAGGACCTGTGGAGCAGCCGCTCTTGCTGTACAACGCCAGTTCGACGTATGCCTTGTTGGAGCCGACGCTGTCCATAATGCGGAATGCGCGGAAAGGACTGGCTTTCGCTTCCAGCATAAAATCGACTTGGGCGCTGAACTGTCCGGATTGCGCTTGGAAGCTGCTTGTTCCCTCCGTTATGGTCGAGCTCATATCCGCGAACCGCACGGCTTGGGACGAGCCGTTGCCCGTCGAACCGGAAGGGACGGATACGACGTCCATATAATTGACATCGGTAGCCCGTTTCGGTGTGATGCCCGGCGGGGACGTCGTACCCAAGTCGGCAGTTTCAAAGGTCTCATACGCCAAACGGGTGATCGTGGGATAGCCGAGAAGGCTTCCGTTCACTTCCGCGGACGGCACCACACTCGTTCCGTAACGATTGACCGAACTCACTACATAGAAGTAGTTGAACCCGGGCACAGCCGTGCTGTCTGTGTAGGAGATGCCGGCGGACGCGCCGATCGTCGCGTAGGGCCCCCCGCTTTGGAAGCTCCTGCCTACTTCGTAGTAGTCCGTATTCGCTGAGATGCCCCAAGTCAACCGCACGTCGACGGAGGAGCGGGATGTCTGAATGCCGGTCGGGGAATACGGAAAGTTCGTATAATCGCGGAAGCTGATATTGGAAAATCTCGACGTATTGTAATATTGGTGGGCAATGATTTCCTGTGAAGCATCGGAAACGAAGCCGATGTATGCCGGATCATCGCCGAACGAAACTTCGCCAACTTTCGTCCAGGACGAGCCGTTCAATGAGATGTATCCGCTTACAACGTCCTGAACCCGCGTTAGTTTGATCCAATAAGGCAAGGCAAATTCGGCCCCGTACTCCTCATATGTGTAGGCCGTATCGGCTATGTCTCGATGATAGAACGTCGGCATAAAGGTTTGCCCCTGCAAATCCAGACCGATCATCGCCATACGCGAGCCGCCGTTCAAACTGTCACGGATCATCATACCGGCCTTGGCCTTCTGGTTCGTTTTGGTGATGGAGTCCACTCTCGCAATGAGCTCTCCGTCCCCCTGCAGCGGTTGATATACAAAGTGTGTCACATCCTGCGAATTCATCGAACCGTTGCTCTTGACTGTCAATACGCCGCCGGTCAGATCCGCATGTCCGGGAATGCCAGGAAGACCGATATCCGTCGAAGACCAGGCTCCGGCGTCTCCCGTGTTGTTGATGAAAATGTTGTGGGCCGAAGTACTGGTTGCCATGCCGGTGTCGTCAATGGCCCGCGCAGTCATGCTGTAGGTTCCTTCCGGCACGCCGGTCCAGGTGAAAGCATACGGGTATGCGGCGTCTTCTCCCAGCAACACGTCGTTCGCATAAAACTGTACTTTGGCAATGGAACCGTCCGGATCGTAGGCGGACGCGGTTACGGTAATAGATCCGCCCGTATCATGCTGTGAATAAAGTGCCGGACTTGTAAGCGCGACCACGGGACTCGCCGAACCCGTCGATACGATGCCGTTGATGTACTCTTCCAAATTCGTGTAGCCGTCGGAATCGTCATCGCCGTTGCGGTCGGTTGCGCTGTTCGGGTTCAGACCGCGCGCGATCTCCCAAATATCCGGCATGCCATCGGAATCGCTGTCCGTCAAAATCGGACCTCCCGCCATTTGGACATAACCGCCAACTTCCCGCTGCGAGTCGATGAATCTTCCCTCACGGTTGCGCACTTCAGAGACCATTCGGGAATCGATCGAATCCCGTCTGGGTACAATGGCGCCTACTCCATTTAACACGAGCTCGTAGGCGTCAGTCGCGGACTGATACGTAACCGTCGTCACCGGTAAGCCGGGATTGCGCGGAATCGGTCCGGGTGCCGGCGTCATGCCGGCTCCCCAGCTGTACATGCCGAGCTCGTTGTTAGCCGTAACGGCCGGATCGCCGTCCATATAGTTGCCGTTAACGAAGTAATTCGAATTGCTTCCGCAGCAAAATATGGCGGATTTCCGGTCCGTGCGCGTCGAGTTGCCCCATTTGTAATAATTGTTGATCATATTGAAGTCGGTTCCCTCACCGTGGTGAGAGTTATGCGAACCCCAGTCGAAGATGACATTGTTGCGAAAATCGATCAGCAACTCGTCCGGATAAGGCGGCGCGGTGTAACCGACGAAACGCGGATTGCGATCCATATTGTGCAAAATCAGGTTGTGGTGGTAAGAAGAACTTGTCCCCCAAATTCCCCCGAACCCGTGCATTCCCTTGCTATGAATGGAATTGGCCAGTGCCTCCCCTACGATAGACCATTGCACCGTAACATTTTTGTTGTTGTACAGACTTAGCACCTCGTCGGTTCCCCACGAGAACGAGCAATGGTCGATTATAATGTTCTCACCGCGCGCGTAGAGGGCATCCACCTCCATGTTGTTAATATCGCCCAACCGAAAGCGCATATACCGCACGATGATGTTGTCCGCCACGATATGTACCGGCGCCCCAATAATCGTAACGCCGTCTCCGGGAGCCGTTTGGCCGGCAATCGTCATATTGTCGCCTGCGATCTGCAGCAACGATTCCAGTTCAATTGTGCCGTAAACGTTGAAGACGATGGTTCGATTGCCTTGGCTTACAGCATCGCGAAAAGAGCCGGCACCGCTGTCGTTCAGATTGGTAACGATGTATACGTCGCCTCCCCTGGCGCCGGTCGCATACATGCCGAATCCCTCCGCGCCCGGAAACGCCGGAATCGACCCGCTGGAATGAACGGCAGAGCCGGTAAACAAACAGGAAATCAGCAACAATATTGCGCATAAAGAAACGGTCGCTCCATGCCTCCAATGTTTCATTCGATCCGGTATCCTCCCTTATGGCTAAATAAAACGCGCTTACCGATAATCGCCATCCGAGCCTCCCTTCTTCCATTCGATCGTCATCGACATACGCGCTTGATCATGGACGATCGATGATTTCGAGATCATGATAACAGATTTAAGAAATGATGTATACATTATTCGAGACATTATTTTATATATCGATATTTATGATTCGTATATCGAGATGAATGTAAATAAATTTACTTTAATACCATTTATAACCTCGAACTCTGCACAATCAAGCCGCTAAACCCTATCTCTTCCTCCGGCCAATCGCACAAATCGAATTGAAAATTCATTTATTATACTATATGATGAACAAAATGAGCTTCCTATCTCGATTACAGAGACGATAACGGATGGAGAGAGGTACAATGAGCAAAGAAAACAAAGAAAATAAAGAAAACAAACCGTACTATATCGTACAGTCTGTCGAGCGCGCCATTTCGATCATCGGTCTGTTTGTCCGCGAACGAAAACCGCTTAGCATCGGGGAAGTTGCGCAAGGCGTGAACTTGCATAAAAGCGTAGTGCACCGCCTGCTTACCACGATGCATGCCCATCATTTGCTCGAATACTTGCCGGGCATCGGCAAATACCAGGTTGGGCCGCTGGCGTTCGAGTTCGGTTCGATTTATATGAACAACAGTCTCATTACCGAAGGGAAACGTTTCCTTCCCGAGCTTGCCAAGGAAGTCGGGGAGAAGGCGCATTTGGCAATTTTGCATCAAGGCAATGTCTTGTACTTGGTGAACCAGGAGTCTCCGAAATCAATGCGCATGCAGGCGCCGGTCGGCTTCCGCAATCACGTCAGCTCCACCGCGCTCGGAAAAGTATTGCTCGCCTGGCTGGATGAAGAAAGTGTCGTCGACATCCTGCAGACGAAAGGCATGGGAGCTCATACGTCGAACTCCATCACGACAGTGGACGCCTTCCTGGAGGAATTGAAAAATGTCCGCAGGCTGGGATACGCCGTGGACAACGAAGAGATGGAATTGGGGCGACGCTGCGTGGCAGTTCCCGTACGAGATCATACCGGCGAAGTCGCGGCGGCGATAAGCGTGGGGGGGCGTTCGATCGTACCGGAGAAATTCGAGGAAACGGCCGAGCTGGTCCGCAGTTACGCCGAAGCGATTTCGGAACGGTTGGGTTATGTCCCGAGACCGAGACTTTGAGGAGTACCAGCGGTTTCACAGAATAGCGAAGAAGACGAATAGGAGCGAGAAGATAGAAGTACATTTCTATCATCCCGCTCCCTATTACGTTTGCCACGCAATTCTCTCCCATTAGCATCTCTATCTTTGAAGTGTGTAACCCCTTTCGGTACACCCATGAGCCTCTTTAAATTTTGGCATTTGCGAATCTGTGTATTCCGAAATCTATTAAAGATGAGTTAATAATTGCGTTCCTTAGTAGATATAAGTTAGGGGTAGTTGAGGGTTGAACTAACGATTGTCGTATGGCTAATCGATTGTTCCTGAGGGAAAGTATGTTTTGCCGGAGGATCGTGTGCGGGTACCTCTCTAACGCATTGGGCATAAGCTGATATATGTCATTTTGAGAGGATGTTTTAACATGTTTCCTTATCGCCCGGAAATGCATCAATTCCCATATTCCGATTACAGGTTTACTCCCCTTGGGTATTATTCCCCTTATACCGAAGGCGGAGGGCTCTGGTGGCGTGGCGCCATTGAATCGGACGAAAGCTGCCGCCTGCCTAAGCAGCAGCGGCTTACATTCGTGCTTGTGCATGGCTCTTGGGCCGACGCTCACTTCTGGGACGGAGTAGCTGCGGTGCTGCGTAGTCAAGGGCATGCCGTCCATACGCCGGAGTACGCAGGTCACGGCACAGATCCGAACAAAAATGTCACGCATGCGATGATCACGAAGTCCGTCGTCGACTTTATAACGAAGCTGAACCTGCGCGACTTCGTTCTCGTTGGGCACAGCTTCGGCGGATCTGTCATCCAGAAGGTTGCCGAACAGGTACCGGACCGCATCAAGCGCCTCGTTTTCTGGGACGCGTTCGTACTGAAAGATGGCGAGTCGGTTGCCGACGAGTTACCGCCTCAAACGAGGCAGGGCTTTGAGCAGCTCAGAGCCGGATCGAAGGACGATACAATCATGCTACCGTTTCCGCTGTTTCGGGATTTGTTCGTCAATACGGCAAGCTTGGAGGAAGCCAAACGGTTTTATGCAAGTGTTAGTCCGGAACCGGCGAATCCACTTTTCGAGAAACTGGATCTTAAAGCGTTCTATACGCTGCCTACGCCCAAAAGCTATGTCTATTTCTATCAAGACAACGCATTGCCACAAGGAGAGGGCTTCGGCTGGAATCCGCATATGTCCACGCGGCTCGGCCTGTTTCGCCTGATCGTCGGCGACGGGGACCACTTTACGGATACGCGCACAAGGCCGGCCATGGTGGCGCAGAAGCTTTACGAGGCGGGCCGGGACTAATCCTGATCGGGAGCCAAATTTTGCACATAATTGCAGCGTAATCCGGCGAAATCCTGTAGATCAAAGCTCAGGCGTACGATGCCTGGGCTTTTTTTTCTATGAATTTATATACGATGAATCATGCCTTACGATACTACCGCACCAAATTATTCGCGATTAAGTACATTTGTTTGTGTCGTGGCCTGCGACACAACCATAACAGCGGCTACGGATTGACCCGCCAAATGCTCTCGCCCCGTTCGTTTTCCCCTTGCTTCACGATCTCGATAATCCAGCCTCGCCCGTAATCCACTGGAAAACCGAGGACGTAGTCCGGCTGCCCCGTGTAATATTCGTACAGCCGCAGGTCGAACAAATAAGTTCGTGCGTCCACCCGACGTTTCCCGGACAATTCGAACGTCATATGATGCGGGTTCGGGGTGCCGCGGATGTAAGCGTCAAGCTCGAGCGGGTCTTGGCGAGCTTTCCATTCGTCGGTTACCCATTTCGCTCCTTGTCCGGGTCGCGTTGTGCCCAATAGCATACTTTTCGAACTGTAGCCGCTTTTCGGCTTCCGTAGCGTAAGCTCGGCGCTATTTAAAATATACTATCAGGAACGTAATAAATTTTCTGCGTATTTTGTTTATTTACTGGGTCTGTAACTATAGTAAAATAAACGTTACCGTTTTTCGTCTGTACTCCCTCGATTTCATGGGTTCCCACATTTGTAATTTTCACAAGGGTTTTGTATGTTCCTGTATTCGACATCCTAGCAATTTGCGGAGTCTGACCTTCCGCACCGCCTGACGTATATATTTCCGTTTTATCGAGCATATCGAGACCTTGGAAAGATCCGTTCGGTCTGACTATAGCACTGCCCGACTGCGTAAAGCTGATAACGCAGGCGCTTTTCGCCGCCGCGCTGTCCAGTCGCACCTGTTCATTGCTATCAAGAAGTTTGTTCAATGCAGCCGTGTCATAAATGGACCAAGTTACAGGTCCTTCTGCGGTTTGTACGCGGAAAATAGTATAGGTACTATTACCGCCGCCATCGACACGGTATGTGTCACCTAATCTTGTACCGGTCTTATTGGCGTAATTCATATAAGTGAACCGATGAAGATCCGTATAATCAACTTTCCCGCCGGGCGAGTATTGGAGTCTTGCTACCTGGAGCGACCAGTAATACTTTGTTGAAGGATCCGCTTTTGAACTGAAATAAAAGTAATTTTTGCCGTTGTACGTATACATATCCAGGGTTTGGCAATGACCGGCATTGGTGATGGTCATTTCATCAACGTATGTAGCGTCTTTACCGTTTATGCGCAGTCTTGAAAGATAGCATGTTCCCCCAGACCTCTGAGTTACGTAAACATACGTTGAAGCGATGTAAGCTTTCTGAACTGCCACGTTATGCTTAAGTCCTTTGAGATTGTATGCGAGCGTTGCCGAAGCATTTACAGTTTTCCCGGGAGTTGCCGCAGATACGGGCAAAACAGACATTCCAAAAATAAGTATTGCGAGTAGGACAGATGCGAGTATTTTTGATTGCTTTTTAATAAGGCTCCATGCTTGAACTTTAAACATATCGATCCTCCATTAAAAATGATTATAGAATTGGACTACTATTATTGGACTGCCCGTAATCCTCCTCTATATTCCAGGGTCGGAAAATAACGATTCCCGTTCTTTATTACCCATATCCATCCAATATTAATCATGTTTAGATTGATTTACCGCTCGTAGAAGAGCTCCAATCTAGTCAACTGCCGGTGGTGAAGACAGCGCCCACATCCATTTGTTTAGTACGCCAACCTCCGTTTTACTTCAATGAAAAAGCAGACGGCCGCGGCGGTCTGCTCGTTTAACTATCGTACTCCGTTAGCGCAATGAGCCCATTTGCAATATGATACGGTTCTAGCTTAACGG
>NZ_VDCQ01000035.1 GCF_006265175.1 Paenibacillus hemerocallicola
ATTTATGGATTGCAGAGTAAAGGGCTGGCTTCCCAGCCCCTCCTCTACGGAACTCACTTTATATCACAAGCTTTGGACTGCCTCTAATACTTCCTACTCATAAATTAATTTTTGACACTGTGCTGGTGAAGCGCTCTTTACCGCACCGGAACAGGAAACCGCTTTCACAATTCCGCACAGTTTGTTTAAGCAAGAACCTCAATTCGTTTGGTTAGGAATTGCATCAAGCTGGTTAAAGGCTTTCCCCGCCAATCCCGTCTCATCATTTCTTGAGCCGGCTCTGCACCCCCTTTATTCTGATTAATATAATGATTATCTTAATCATATGTTAGTTAACATAATAGATATCATTTACCTATTTGTCAATATTTAATGTGTATGTTTACTAATCAGTCTCCACGTATCAAATTTCCAGTGACCGTCGATTCAGTATAATTCACGCGGCATAATTTGCTCATTTTCTTTCCTCTTATCTTCGTAATTCAATGATGCAGCCCCGTCAAGAGCGATGCTCTGGAAGGAGAGCAGCGAGCTGTATTCGTAAATTGGGTCAGCCGGATTCCGCCTGCGGCCAGCTTATCCAAATTCGGTGTTTCGATATGGCAGCCAAAGCAGCCGATATCCGAAAATCCAAGATCGTCCGCCAAAATAATGACGAAATTAGGCTTCTTCTTCATGGCCACAGGACGTTGCGGAACACTCCCATCTCCTGCAGACAAATCTTCGCCTTCGGGGTTCGACCGGCTGCGCAGCAGCCAGCCTCATGCCGAAGCGGCAATAATGGTTCCCCCTAACGCTCCGAGACCGATCACGAACTCCCTTCGCGACAACTTGTTATATATTCCCGTATTCCTCCGCCTTGTCTCTGCTGGAATCATTTGGCCACCTTGTGTTGCCGGACAGCCTGCTATCAAACATAGAGCTATTATATCAACGTGCGTTATTCGAGCCTACATCAGGAACGATTAAGTGTTTTGCCGATTCGATTAAAAGGTTATAACAACGGCAAAAAGCCCGATTCGCATACGGGCATGCGTACGTCTGGCATTTTATTTACCTAACACCATAATCTCGGACAATCCCGCATTACCGGTTCCTCGCATTCCTGAATCGTTTGATTTATACACAACGAAAAAACGGGCCACGTAATTGGCCCGCGCTTCATCGTTTACAAGGTTACGCATAGCTCTCCAAAAAAGGTTCCAGCACGGTTAGCGCCTCTTGTTGCAGCGGGCTGCCAATCCCATAAAAAAAACCGTGCTCCGCTTCCGGAAACAACACCACCTCCGAACGTTTGGACAACCGCTGGAGCTCCCCGCTCATTTCATAAATAAAGGAATGCGGGAAAAACTTCTCCTTGCCTGCAATAATAAACAGAAAGTCGGCTGCCTCCCCTTCCACATACGCGCTCGGCGAAGCTTTCCGAAATAACGCACTTTCTTCCTCGTACGTGACGCCAAGCATATTCTCAATATCGCGCTTGATGCCATCGTGCATCGGTTCCCATTTCTCTAAGGTGGCCGGTCCATTGATGGACACGCAAGCGATTGGCCGGAGCCACGGTTCAGTTAGTCCAATTCCCGGATTAAATACCGCCGGGTCGGTCAGTGCCAGCAATGAAGCGAGATGCGCGCCTGCAGAGCTTCCAGCCACGATCACCCGATCGACCATAAGCTCCCGCTCCCTGATATAAGCGAGAAACCGGTCATAGCCGATTGCAACATCTCCCATTTGCTCCGTAAAATGAACAGTCGGCGCAAGCCGGTAGCCTGCCGAGGCGCACACATACCCTTTCCGAGAAAAATGGTACAAGTGCCGGTGAAAGCCGTCCCGCGCCCCCGCTCTCCAACCGCCGCCATGAATGTAGAATAGGGCCACTCTCCGGGAAACATGAGTCGGACAAGCGATATCAACAGCTCGTTTCAATACGATATCCTCATCATAATAGCGGGTAATCAATTCCATACTGTCGCTCCTCCCGTCATAACCTTCACACGATCAGATCAAACCGTTCAGTTCCGGCAAAACGAACTGCTGCACATATTGTCTCATCTCGACAAAAGGCCGAATATCGTTAACGTCGGCGATCGTATAAACGAGCGGCGAGTAAATCTCATAGCTTTCTCCACTCGCGGGCGCTTTCCCGCACGGCCACATGTCCACCGTTACGCTCGACGCGGATGAAGCCGCTTTCAAAGCGCTTGTGATTACGGCAAATTCCGTATTGCGAAACAGATTGCCATGTCCGTAATGCTCGAATTCGAACGTTTGTCCGCTTGTTTGCAGCGTAATCGCGGTGAAGGGGGTACGCCCGATCGTCCTTTGACGCAGCATCCAGCAGACGACGACCCATTGGCCCGATGCGACCGATATATCGAACTGCTCCGTAATTCGGTGGGTTGCGACAGTCCCGATTACAGGCGGCTTGGCAGGCGCAGCCTGGCTCCATACCGGTTTTTGCAGCAGCTGCGGATCGAAGCGGTCGCTTCGGAAATACGGTGTCGTCGCACTGTTGTTTAATATTTTCTCGGTATTGTTAGTCCCCGGCATCACAAATTCCATCTTGTTCGTTTGCTGCGGCCAATATGGATCGCTGCATCTGCCGTTCAACGATTGACTGATCAGAACTCTATGTGTGGTTTGCGGACGGGACATGTAGTTTTCTCCGATATCGAAAGGTCCGTTGTGACGGTGCACGTAAATGATAGCCTCGCCCGTATTCGCTTCGAAATAATTGTTTTTTATCGTCAGCCCCCGCTGGCCGCCTGAAATCCGTATAGTGTCCCTTTGCCCTTCCAGAACGTTACGGCATATGGAAATGTTGTGGCCCGAAATGTGGATGCCGCCCATACCCGCGCTTTTCCCGTTGTTTCCACCCTCGTTATAATCATAGACAAATCCGTTCCATGCCGTCGCATCGATCGTTCGGGCAATAAAGTCATTGTGCATCGTGGAACAGTTCTGGATCCGAATAACGCCCATCCCGGCAGAACTGGTACCGCTGGAAGGCGAGCTCGCGTATAATTCGAATGCTTTCCCGAACTTGCCGACCGATACGTGCTCGAATACGAACTCTCTGCTGAATTGCCCTTCCCCGCCCAGATCGAAGCCAAAGCAGCGTTCTGCCTTCAAGCTTTGCGAGCCCGATGCTTTCATTACATTCGTGACGAAAGTCAGATGCCGTGCCACAAAGCCGTTTATGTTGTTTGCATGGGACAACCATACGCAATCCCCGGCATGATCGGCCAATATAGTAGAAGAAACGTTGCTGCCGAAATTGTGCTCGCCCGCTCGGTGCAGATGTTGGATGCTCCGTTTCCCCGTACCCGATAACATGACATTCCGGTGTTTGACGATCAGCCTCGATGTCGTGCGATAAGTGCCGTCGGGGAAAAATACGATTCCGCCTTCCGGCATGCAATCCATAGCCGCTTGAATGGCAGCGGTGTCATCGGTCAAGCCGTCGCCGACGGCGCCGAACCATTTCACACTTACGCCGCGGCCTTCATGAATGCGTTTGAATCGGGCGCCGTATGCCGAGACGATGACGGTTCCCGTATTGTCCGATGTAGTCGTATCGAGAGGGTCATAGCGAAAGCAGCCTTCCTTGCCTTCATCCGTTACGACATACAGATCGACGGCTGGCGCAACGGCCATCAAACGCATATCCGCTATCGTAATGGTCTGTAAACACGATTCGTCCAGCATCGTCGCAATCATGGGAGGGACGAGTTCTTGAATCATTGGCGGCACTTGTTCCTCGACTACCTGCTCGGCGACGTTGCGAATCCCATTGGCATTGCCGCCATTGTTCTTTAAGTTCGATCCATATACCGAAGCGGACACATTTCCTTCCGGTTCCAACGCCCGGGCTTGAAGCAAGCCTCCTACGGCAAACGATGCTCCGGCTACCCCCATGGAAGCAAGCAGCTTCCTCCGGCTTATTCGGTCTCCTTGCTGTACTTCACGCGACGAGTCAGAACGGCTGGGATGTTCCTCGATCATAGGTCATTCCTCCCAAAATAAATGTACAAAATGGAGCCTTCGCTTTCTATGGCCAATTAAGTCATTTGCTCTTCTCCGTTGCAACCATCTTGTTGATCTCTTCCTCTGCTTGACCAAGCGCCGTATTCTCATCCATCGAACCGTTTACGAACTCTCTGAATTTATTGATGAGGATGCTTTCCGCCTTCCCTCTATACGGCGAAGCGACCGGGTACGCAACGGGAATGCTTTTAAAAATGCTTGGCAGACGTTTACCTTTCAAGTCGGGATTGTCGGCGCCGAGCGCTTGCTTCACTTGATCGCTCTTCAGAGGAGACAGTCTTCCTTTTTTGGACAATGCGAGCTGCACTTCCTCCGAAGTGATCAACTCGATCGCCTTAGACGCTTCATCCCGGTGTTTGCCCGTTTTAGTCGCAAGCATGACGTATACACTGGCATTGCCATACGTATTCGGCTTCTCCGTATAGCTCGGATACTGCGCTACATCCCAGTTCAATCCTTCTTTCCCGGCAGCCGACAATTGGGTCAAGATGTTTAAATCGAGCAGCACGGCTAAAGTTTTGCTTTTCATAAACTGATCTTTCGGAGTAGGAGTTATGATGCCATTGCCGGGAATGTCATAAATCGATTTGGCCAGCTTGAACACTCTGTTCCATTTGTCGTTATGGACGCTCGCTATATCCGTTTTCGGATCGATTGCCGCGATGGATAACGGCTGCGACATCCATACAATGGTACTTCCCGGGTCTAGTCCACGGAATTGAGTCCCTCCATCCATCCGAGTCACTTTTTTAGCCAAATCGATGAGCTGCTCCCAGTTCATCCCATCCGTCGGATAAGTCGTTCCGAATTTATCGAATATGTCTTTGTTGTAGTACATCGCGTGGTAGTTCACATTAATGGGCAGCCCGTACATTTCGCCTTTATCCGATGCATTCTTCACATCGTTGAGGTATCCCGGCTCGAAACGGTTGAGGTCGATATTGGATGTTCTGAACAATGGCGTCATATCGGAGACGAGTTCTTTTTCTTTATACGAAGCAAGATTGCCGTTGAAGGTTACGATGAGATCCGGTATAGTTCCGGCAGCAAGCAGCGCATCAAGCGACGTACCGGCGCTCTCCGGATTGTAATTCAACGTAATATGCGGGTATTTCTTTTCCAAAAACGATTGGACTACATGTTTAAACTCCTCATCCAGAACCGTACTTGCGCCTTGGCTTGCTACCTGCAGCGTTACCGGGTTTGCTTTAGCAGACGGAGGTTTAGGCTGTTCGCCTTGCGCTCCTTGCTCGGACGACGTCCGGCTACAGCCGGTAAACAGGAATACGCCGATACTTAACAGGAACAGGAAACTTCTAGTTCTCATATGTGCACCCTCTCGATTTGTATTATGTCCGCGGAGACGCAAATCGTCCTCGCGGCATGTGCGCGCCCATGCCGGCCTTACAAACGGCATCGGCTTACCCTCGTCGAAGAGCTTCGCTGGGGGTTGCGTACTGCGCATTCCAGCATAATTTCTTCGGTTATACCGCTCTCCCCCGCCTCCGTTTGCAGCTCTTTCCCCCGTGGAGACGAGCCGGATACGTGCATTCGAATTTCCGACGAAGCGTTTCCCCCAATACGGATCGGTCTTGACACAGGATCACTCTGGCTCCTTTACGCGCCGCTGCAAGCGCGGCTGTTACTCCGGCAAGCCCCCCTCCCGCAACGAATAGTTGCGTGTTCAAAATTGTTCTTTTGCGGTCATTTTGATCCAGCTGCACGGTTTCCTCGGCGAAATTTAATGAGTTGTGTTTCTGACTTCATACTAGAACAGCCGTTTTCCTTTTAAAATGCCATTTTTTTAATTAAAATGTATACATAATTTAATTACGCACACTTCTTGTTGCAAAGGAGGGAAAACTATTGGATTGCTTCCCATTGAGCGATTGCGTGCCCCGGTTAATTTACTCGATGTATTGGGAGCGCAAAGACAAATTTTTGTTTTATGAAGATACATACAAGGAATGGACCATTTTTGCCGTGGAAAGCGGTTCGTTTTATTACGAACTGGGCGGGGACAAAGGAATCGCAACGTTCGGGGATCTTCTCATTTGTCCTCCGAAAACGCCGTTTCGTCGTGTCATCGTTAAGCCTCTTACTTTTTTCGTATTGCGCTTGCGCTGGTATAACAGGGAGGGAACCCGGATTGAACCGAGTGAAAGCCGGGAATTTTTTACGGGAAAAATTAATATACAAAATACAAGCCGCCTTTCCGCCGACTATATGATGATGAAAAAATCCGAGACGTTCGACAACGAGCGAAGACTGCACCGCATCAGTCATTATGTGCAGGACATCTGGCTAATGTATTGCGGGGAATCCGGAGAGGAGCAGGGGGCGGATAACCGAATCACGCCAAATCAGCCCGATCCGAAAATGCTCAAAGCTTCCTCACTCATCCAAAAGCATGCTTTCCAAACGATTGACCTGAAACATATTGCCGCTATACTCGGTTTAAGCCCTGCGCGATTAACCCAGAAATTCAAGGCAGACTTCGGAATTACGCCGATTCAGCACCTCACCTCCATTCGCCTGGAAAAGGCGAAGCGGCTTCTGCTGGAAACGACTCTGACTTTGGAACAAATTTCGGAAAGCATCGGTTATCAGAACGGTTACTATTTGAACCGGATTTTTATGAAGCATATGAACGTTACCCCGGCGAAATACAGAAAAGCGCACAGCGTCTAAGCAAAAGAGCAAGTCATTCCCTTGGAAATGGCAGAGGCCATAATCGCTTGCCCCATCACCATTTGTTGTTCGATAGCCATTGCCGAACAAGTTTTGGCGACTGTGCGTTGGCCAACACAAAAGAATCCGTAAGTAGGACTCACGGACTCTTGGATCGAAGCTTCCGGATTATCAAACAATATCCAAAGGTTTGATCTTTGTCTTTCACAGGCCGGTATGCGTATTTAAACCCGGTGCGCTTTTCTGAATGCTGCCGGGGGCAGATGGCTTGCGCTATGAGCGGATCGGGTTGTTTCCGCTCGCTCCGCTCCAACAGCCACTGCTCGGCCCCGGACTCTTCGCAGTACATCAGCCGAATATGGTGCAGGCACATGTTGCGAATCCGCTTTTGCATTTCAGCCAAACGTTCAATCTTCTCACTCCGTATAAATCGCGTTGTCTAAAAGTTCTTGTCCTTTTACCTGTAGTGTACGGATCGCTTCTTTCGACGTTTTCTCGCCACTAAAAATCGCACCAATTTCCGATACTGCGATGATGGCAAACTCGTGCTGAACGTCAAAAGGAATTTGACTATATCCGATTTGCAAAAGAGTATCGGCAGGTTTTAACGTATAAAAGGCTTCCAGATTGCGTCCATACTTTTCGTTGCTGTATTTCACCCTCGTCATCAAACCTCTCTCGGTCCTAGACTTAATTTTCGAATATTCGTCGTCATGTATATATTTGATAAACTCCCACGCCGGACGCAACTGCGACGAACGGGAGTTGATCGCGAACAAGTCGGTAATCATAAAATCGGAGCCTGTATCCGAATGTTTCGGGTCTACCGGAACCGTGACCAAGTCCCAATCGAACATTGTCTCTTTCCTCGTCTCTTTCTCTTTCAAAATGGCTAGCAAAGATGGATCGTCAATAGCCATCGCAGTTTTGCCGGAAATAAATGGATCCCGCTTTCGAGGGTCGCTGAATACCGGCTTATCGTGCAACGAGTCTGAATCCAAGTAAAGTGAGCCCGTCTTATACTCGTCCGAAGTTTTCCGAATTATTTTATCCCATGCCTCGGCAGCTACCTGAACTTTCTTAAGATCCGGATCTATGATCTCCAGCCGTTGCCCTCCACCAATCGACTGCACGAAGTAATAGGGATGAGTACCGTTTTTAAATTGCAGTCCGTATATACCCGAGTTTTTGTCCGACCCGGCAGAAAACTTTCGAGCAAGGTCATATGCTTTGTCCCAGCTCATCCGGTCTTTCGGATAAGGGGCGCCATATTGGTCAAACAAATCTTTATTATAGAACAAAGCGAGAGCGTAGTAAGAGTTTCCGAGGCCGTATAACCGCCCCTCCCCCTTTGATCTCAATAACTCAATAACAGCCGGAGCAAGAGCGGTCAGATCGAACCGATCCTGACGGATAATGGTGTCCAGAGCGTACAATCTGCCTTCGGCAGCATAACGGATATATTGATCCATGTTCCATAAATACAACACGTCCGGTTGCTCTTTATTGATAAATTCCTCCATTGCAGCAGTTTGATTATTGGACGTGCTATATACTTTTTCCATGGAAGCAACTTCGACATTTACATTCGGGTATTTGGACATAAATAGATTGCCGTATTTCACATAAAAACGCTCTTCACTAGGATACATAATTTTTAATGAAACTTGAGTGTGCTCCTCCATCGGTTTCCATTCTTGTACGTTTTCGCGATCGTCCGGACGGCACCCTGCCAACGAAAACAGAAAAATTACCGACGCAAGCGCAAATAAGGGTACGAATCGCAAGGGGCTCCCTCTTTCCTTACCTTCATGGTTGTTGTACCGCGGTTTTTTGATGCTTTTCTTCCAATTTAGCATTGTCCCACAACATCTGTCCTTGATCCTGTATCGTTTGGAGCGCCGCCTCGGCCGTTTTGGAGCTGTTCACGGCAGCCTCAATTTCTCGACCGGCCAATTGTATGAACGGTTGAATAAATGATGCTGGCAGTTGATCGGTAATATTCCTGGAAGCGTCCGAAGATGGCGTTGCGTTGTACAGCATATCCAAGTTGCGGCCGTACATGGTGCTGCTGTATCCTGTTCTGGTCAAAAGAAAGAGTCGTTCGGATCTGGATTTAACTTTTGCGTACTCGTCGCTATGTATATACTTCAACAGTTTCCACGCTTCGTTCACGTTAGGGGACTTACTATTGATGGCAAATATACGCTGCACGCTTATATCGACATTGACGTCGGGATCGTGAGGATCCGCCGGTGGCATCGCAATATCCCAGTTTGGCGTTTCGATATCATGCACGTCTTTGGCCTTCTTAAGCTCGTTCATCATGTCGATCCCTCGGATGACCATCGCTGCGCGGCCGTTGAAGAACGCATCGTTGCGGTACAAGTTCGAAACGTTCCCTCCCTGCGGCAGCTTTGGCCGATAAATATTTGCCTTTGGAGAATTAGCCGCGATAACGGTATGAAGAATGTCCTTCCAGGCCGATGTCGCTGCCGTAATTTTGCCGTTTACCGGGTCGATTAAGTCCAATCCTTGCGTCCTGCCGATTCCCATGGCAAAGTAGTATGGCGACGATACGGCCGGCAGTTGCAATCCGTAAATGCGACGCTCCCCCTCCCCATCGTCCGGAAACCTTTGCGCCAGCTGCAAAACATCGTTCCAGCTCATCCCGTTCGTCGGATAAGGAATACCGTGCTTGTCGAATAAGTCGGTATTGTAGTACAGGACCGAAGATGTAAAAGTAGGCGACAATCCGTACAATTTGCCTCCCCCGCTTAAGTTCAATAACCGGATAACCGCAGGAGCCATGCCTTCCAAATCGAATCCGTCACGATGAATTAGCGGACTCAGCTCATACAAATAGCCTTCGGCGGCATATTTAGTAAACTGATCGATATCCAGCATCATTATGTCCGGTGCTTGCTGCAAGACGGCTTCGAAAGCTTGTCTCGGATTTTTGCCGGATGCGAATTGTTCGGAGAGGGATACGACCTCGAAATCAATACCCGGATGCTTGGTCATAAACAATTCACCATAGTCCGTTAAAAATGATCCTTCGCTATCGTACATTACTTTAATTTTGGCCGTTGTCTCTTCTTTTTCTTCGGCTCCACCGCATCCCGGCAAAAAGATCATGATGAACCAAAATATTAGGAAACCGTTTAACAGTTTTTTCATGATAAGGAGGTACTCCTTTTGCTCTGATACAAAGCTGGAAACTATACTTATTAGACCTATTAAAAGGATAAAAGTTGCAATTTATGATGAATTTCGAAATAAAGGTACGATCCGACTTGGCATGTTCCCCGACGTAAAACAGTTTCGACAGCATCGGCAGCGTGATTTTCTGGTTGTAATGCCTTTCCACATAACCACAGACCCGATGTACAAGCAGCTCGTTCGTAGAAGGGATTTCCGACTTGTGTTTCCACTTGTTGTAGTAGCGGGACAGCAGGATGAACCGTTCGGTCATCCGCAGCTGCGCCAGAGCTTGATAGCCGGAATCCCTCGGCAATCTCCGGCCCCCATCGGCGTTCGCGCCCGACGAGATGCCCGCGCTACAACGGCAATACGGTTTTGCCCGGTTGAAATTCCCCTTGCAGCATCGTGTGCTCATACGGCGCGTTCGGATTGGCAATCCGCCACAGCATCCGCTCCGCGGCACGCGTTCCCGCTTCCCGGATCAGCAATTTCGGACGGGACAGTTCCGGCCAGTACGGATTCGATGTATTTTCCAGACTGATCAACGACAATTGCTCCGGTATTCGTATGCCGTTTTCCTCACAAGCCCGGAATATCCAAGGCAAGTGGTAATTGACGCCGCAAAGCACCGCCGTAATATTTTGCTTGCGCACCCTGTGCGCTAGCTCTTCCATATTGCTGCGGCGATCCGTCGTTCGCACCCGAAGCATATGATCTTCCCGCACAGCCGAAAGGCCGTACTCCCGCATCGTCATGACGAAGGCATCCCAGCGCAAGACGAACCCCCGCCACTCCTCCAAGTAATCGCCAACGTACAAAATTCGACGATGGCCGTGCCGGACGAGATGCTCCACGGACTGGCGGACGGCCGCTCCGACATCCCAAATGACGCTATCGGCTCGCGTGCCCGGCATTACGTAATAGATCAGAACCTGCGGGACAGGACAGTTCAATATAGCATCCAGAGACTCCCGGTCAAGCATCGGAGCCAGGAACAGCCCGTCGCAAAGATCGATCTGATGAAGTCGGGCCCAGGCTTCGACCGACATCTCTCCCGCGGCCGGCAACGACAGCTGCTCCACGGTATGCCCATGAGAAGTCATCTTTTGTTGAAGCCCCTCGGCCAATAGCGGATTCATGTCGTTTGTTTCGCTGCTGCGAAAAGGAACGATCAATTTGAATCGGTACGGCTTGCTGCTATGCAGCGGGATTTGCTCGATCGTCTGGGCGCGCTCCTGCGCTTTGCTGGCATAGCCCATCTCCTGCGCCAACTGAAACAACTGGTGCCGCACCGGCTCCGAAACCCCGGTCAATCCGCGCAGCGCCTTGGACGCGGTCTGGACCGATACCCCTGCTGCATCTGCAATATGTTGAAGCGTAACTGCCTTCTTCTTGCGCATCGTGTGTTCCTCTCTCTCCGTAATACCTGAACAGCGCCTTTTTTAACCACATACATCACTTTTATTTTTTAACTCTAATATTTAAACATTAACTTTAACTTTTTTCAATGGAATTACGCTATATCAAGCCAATAGCGTGCTTTTCACGCTAAAAATCAGTATAAATGAGTGAAAATTAATTATATTTTCACCTTAATTTCCTTCTCAAACTTATTCTTTTCTTTAAATTTTATTTTTTAAGCACATTTTAAACTGGAATCCCCAGTTTGTTTCACCTAAGATGAATTTGTAAGAAAGCGCATTCAATAACTATTACAAAAAAGAGGGTGTTCTGCTTGTCTTTCTCATCCCGTCTCACCCGGCTGGCTTCGATCGCCGCCACCGTTGCCGTTCTGTCAGCCTGCGGCCAACAGGACGCACCGCCGTCCGGCTCGGCGGATTCGTCGTCTCCCGCGCCCCCGTCCGCACCTATCAAACTGGTGATGCTGCAGGACGGGGCGACGCTTACGAAGGAGGAATTCCAGACGTTAATCGCGGAGCCCGTCGCCGCCAAATATCCGCACATTACGATGGAACTCGCGGTCAACGGCAAAGGGGACGAGAGCCTCCAACAGTTTATCGCTTCCGGCTCCTTTCCCGATCTGATCTTCGGCACGTACCCGCGCATCACCAGTCACCGGGAATTCCAAACGGTGGAAAACTTGAATCCGATGATCGGACGCAACAAGCTGGACCTGCAGCGCTTTGACCCGGGGGCTATCGCGACCGCCCGCGTCTATTCCGGAAACGGCAACCTCTACGCCTTGCCCTTCTCCTTGAATTTCACCGCGACGTTCTACAACAAAGACATTTTCGACAAATTCGGACAGCCGTATCCGAAGGAAGGCATGACCTGGGAGGACGCGCTGGACGTCGCCAGAAGCGTATCGCGCATCTCCGACGGCGTTCAGTACCGCGGCGCGTTTATTCAAGGCATTGGCGATGTCTCTTCCCAGCTCGGCCTGTCCCGCATCGATCCGGCCGCCGGAAAAGCCAATATAGCTTCTCAGGCAGGTTGGAAGTCGCTGTTCGAGCTGTACAAGGCATTCAACGATCTTCCGGGCAACAAAGACGCGCATACGTCGACCACACTGAATAACGGTTTCCTCAAGGAACAGAACGTCGCGATGGCGATCAGCTACGACGCCCGCTTTGCCGCGCTGGAGAAGCTGTACGGCACGCCGCAGGATTTTGCTTGGGATGTCACCCAGTTTCCGAGCTTCAAGGAGAAGCCGAACGTGACCGTTGCCTCTTCCGGCCATTTCCTGATGCTGTCCTCGCTCGGCAAGCACAAGGAAGAAGCGTTCCGGGTGATCGAGCTGCTGGGCTCGCCGGAAGTGCAGCGAAAAATAACCGACTTCGGCCGCTTTACCGCGCTGCAGGACCCGGCGATCAAGGAAATGTACGGTCATACGATGAAATCGATGCAGGGCAAAAACATTAAAGCGGTATTCAAAAGCCGGTTCGCCGATCCTGTTCCGCCGCATCGGGACGACGATCTGACACTGCCGCAGATCAATGCCGCGCTGACTCGGGCGGTCAACAATGAAATCGACGTCAATACCGCGCTGCGCCAGGCCGAGGAAGCGATCAACAAGGCGATCGCCGAACGGGCGGCAGGACAAGGGAAATAAAATCGCGCACAACAAATCAAACCATAACCAAGGAGGCTATAACGATGACCGATTTTCGTCAACCCCCTCTGGATGACCCGCATGACGTATTTACAGCCCAACCTTCCGTGTCCTCCGGCACCGGCGACACTTCCGATGCCGGACCGCGCAAGCTCAGCCGCCGCAAGCTGCTGGCGGGCCTCGGCGCAACCGGACTTGCCGCAACCTCCGTTATGCTGTGGAACGGTGACGGCAGCCGCAGCGTCTTGGCGGACGTTTACAACGACCCCTCCCGGAAAATAAAACCGGTCCCCCGACACGCAGCCGGCTGCTGTTTCCTGACCACGATCGGCGACCTGCGCGCGCTGGCAACGCCGGACCCCGATATCGTCTATTATGTGACCGATCCCGGACAAGAGGGCTTTTTCAGCTACGATCCGCTGGACACCGCTTCGACCGACAATACCGGAACGATTCTCGTTTCCGGAGGCGGTGCGCGCTTCAAGCGCCATCTGTCCGACATGCTCTCGGCATCTTGGTTCGGGACAAAAGGCGACGGCGTCACCGCAAATACTGCAGCCTTTCAAGCGGCGCTGAATGCCGCCGCAGGCAAGACGCTGTATATTCCCAAGCAGACCGGACCGTTTTACTTGACCGGCCAGCTGTTTGTCTCCAGCAACACCACGATTGTGCTCGAAAGCGGGACGATTATTCAGGCGCTCGATACGCTAAGCCGGACCGCGCCCTACGAGCGTCTGCTTCGCCTGAAAATGGTGGAAAACGTCGTGATCCGCGGCAACGGAGCCACTTTGCGCATGAATAAGGCCGTCTATACGAGCGGCGAGCAAGCCCACTGCGTCGACATCAGCGGATCGCGCAACGTGGTGATCGAGAACTTGAACTGCAATGACAGCGGCGGGGACGGGTTTTACGTAGGCGTCTATGAGGTGACCCCCGGTCATGGCCCTTGCAGAGACATCATCCTGCGCGACTGCGCGGCCGATAACAACCGGCGGCAAGGCTTGTCCGTCATATCGGTGGACGGCCTGCTGGTGGAAAACTGCCGGTTTACGAATACGAACGGCACCGCTCCGGAATCGGGCGTCGATGTGGAGCCGAACGGGCAAAGCGAGCCGCTGCGCCGCATCCGGTTTGTAAACTGTCTGTCTCAGGGCAATGCCGGTCAAGGTTTCCTGACCGCGCTGCTCAAGCCGACCCGGCTCTCTCCGCTCATCGATATTACGTTCGAGGGCTGTACGACGCGCGGCAACCTTTACGGCTTCGTGATCAACTCCGCAGAGGAGGGCGTCAAAGCGCCGCAGGGAGAAATCCGTATGATCGACTGCACGGCGGAAGAGGCTCAGTCTTCGGGATTTTGGGACATTTCCAATTCCTCCGACAGCTTGCGCCGGACCTACGTGCGCTGTCGGGCGATCAACTGTCAGACGACGATGGCGCCGGACAGTGTCTACGGCTTCAGCGCTTCCTTTGTCGTCACTTGCTCCACCTCGCGGCCCCGTGTCTCGGTCGGCAATGTGGAGATGATCGATTGCCAGTCCATCGATACACGCGCCACGGCTCTCGTCAAGCACGGCTTCGCGCTGAAAAAGCGCTCGGCGCAAAAGATCGGCGATGTGCGGTTTTTCAACTGCACGACGATCGGCGGCAACCAGAACACGTATCTGATCGATTCGGTGGCGGAGCGGGTCGCCGCGGTCCATATTCCGCAGCCGCGTCATGAAGTGGCCGCTTCCGCTGCCCTCACCTTCAACTGGCTGGAAGCCGCCATTACAAATCAGCCGGCGCTTGGAAACATCACGCTTACCCTGCCCGTTGCGAAGGCGGAGATCCGGTATACGTTTATTGTCGATGCCGCTTTTCAGATGAAGCTGCAGGCTGCGGGCAGCGGCGACCTGCTGACGCCGGACGGACCCAAATCGTACATCGCAAGCTCCATCCCCGGCAGCACGATAACATTGCGTGGACGAGCCGACCTGAAATGGGAAATCGTATCGGCCGTCGGCGACTGGCTTACCGACAGTGGCGTGTAGGGCGGCATGCCGGGGGAGTGTCCACTCCCCCGGCATCGTCAGTCCGTTATGCTCGATATGCTGCAAAATGTACCCTTGGTCGAGCATCCGCTTTCGACGACAGTCAACAGCCCGCGTCCCGCCGTTCGTCTGCGGGATAACGTGAGCACTTCCTCAAACTCGATCAAAAATAAGATTGGCGCTGCAGCCATCATTTTCAGCAACATCATACTCCTTCAATTTGATTTTCATCAAGCTTAGCATGGCGCATCGGGGAGAGCCAGAACCAGATTGCGCAAAACGCTAATCCCGCCACGGCAAGGGTCAAAGAGGTGCGGAACCCGAACGTGTCTGCAATTAGTCCACCCAGGGGCGCCCCGATCACGATCATACTGCGATTGATCGATCTCATCGTAGCGTTCATACGTCCTTGCAGGGAGAGCGGAGTAACGGTTTGGCGATAGCCCATTTCCAACGGTCCTTCGACGCCCATTGCAAAACCATATAGAAATTGTCCCGACATCACCACGAACATCGGGAAGACGGGGCTATGGAATGAATCGACGGAAGGCGCCACTGCAATCAAGAACAAGGCGGGGACGTATAATATGCGGGAGAATGTCATCGCAAGGCCGACGCCAAGACGCTGTCCAACCATGGTGGACAGGAAACTCCCCGCTACCGCTCCAATTCCCGCAGCCGCAAGAGCAAAGCCGACTTTCGATTCGTTAAAGCCAAGCTCGACAAGGGCAAAGGTGACCAATACCGCCCCCGTCATGCTGTGAAAGAAAAACCAGGCATGCGTATTGAGGGCGAGCGATCGCAGATAGGGATGCCGATACACCCATCGCAATCCTTCTTTCACTTGCGTCCGAACAGATCCGGCCGGCGCTTCCACTTTGGACGCGTGTTGGATCGAAGCCATCCATGCTCCGGACATCCCGTAAGCCGCCGCGTTGACCAGAACCGTGAACGGGGCTCCAACCCAAGCAACCAAGCCTCCGGCTAGTGCCGGACCGCTGGATTCAGCCACGGCGGCGCTCTGTTCCAGACGCGCGTTCGCTCGGGTCAACATATCTTTCGGCACCAATTGGGGCACAAAAGACTGGTAGGCCGCATCATGGAAAATGGACAATATGCCGAATCCCATCATCATGACCATCAACCAGCCCATTTGAAGCGTTCCGAATAGATCCGTCAACCCGATTAAAGCCATCAAGATACCCCGTCCCAAATCCGTTAACACAAGCACATATTTACGCTGAGCCCGATCAATCATCACCCCGGCGACAAGTCCAAGAACGACATAGGGAAGCCACCTGGACGCATTCATCCACCCCACGTCTGCGGCTCCTCCTTGAAGGTTGGCCACGATTAAGACCTGAAGGGACAGCGAGGTGATATAGGTGCCAAAGTAAGAAGTCGTGGAGGCAGCCCAAAAACGAACAAAAGATTGAGATTGGGAGAGTTTCAAGATTGCTAGGACTCCTTTGCGATCAAATTTCCCGCAGCATGGCCACCTCCATGCACCAACATTTTTCATGGTGTCCGGCATCGATCCGCTCGATCTTCAGCACGGGAAGCCTGTGGACGCTATACCGACTTATCACGATATTGCTGCTTCGTATACGCGGTGATTGCCCGATCGTAATCCGGATATGGATAGCCGAAAATGTCCGCCACCGCACTGGAGGACTGTCTGAACATCTCGAAGCACGTGAACAACGACTTCCACATCTGAGGATAACCGTTCCCGGCATAGGTGGACAACAGATCGCCCCAGCGGTCCGCTTCAAGATAACGGTCGATAAATTTATAACACCTGGGATGACATGGGTATCAGTTTCCACTAAAAATCGCAATTAGCACTCACTACATTCGAATGCTAGTCCAATGCTATCTTATTTTTCGTTTTTATGTCAATTCGAAGATGAACTTATCGACGTACTCGAAGGATGAGCTAACGCAATTAAGCGTAAAAAGAGCCTCGGGCAATCACTTCCATCTCAGCACGGACCGTCTTCCCGGCCCCGTCAGCCCCCGACTTGGGCAATAGCACAGCACAAGCTCAACCGCTTCTCTGGCCTGCTCCTCGATATCCGATGCGCCCGAACGAAACGCGAAAGGACCCCCAGTCCCCTGAATGAGGGGATGGAGGTCCTTGACTCGCTCTTACTTGAACGGCCCTACAACAACGAGGTTTGCAGCGTTCCGGTATTGGTCACCGGCACGGCATACCGGCTGCCCAAAGGCGATCGGAGAACAAGCCGCTCCTCTCCGATACGGCCGAACGGCTCCCACACGCCGGACGTTCCGCCGGTTACACACACCCATCCGACATAATCCGATGAAGAAACGTCCGTCTTGTACACCAGCGATCCCCGCACCCAATCCCCGGCCGTTGGCACGCTGTCGGCCGAACTGACCGTCGCGCCCTTGGCCAAGCCTTCCGGAGTCATCAACCGCTACACATAGCCTGCATTGCCTACAGGCGCGCCGGCACCCGAGAATACATTGTCCTGCGTAATGCGCACATCCGAGCCGTTCGCTCCTGTAGCCAGAAAAATACATTGCCGGGCTGCCACGATCGAGTTTCCGCTCACGATCGTGTCGGTGACATCCGTAGCCGTCCGTAGTGCCGGCATCGACCTGCCCATCCCGGCATGCTCGGCAACTTTGACGCCGTCCAGCCAAAGCGATATCGTCTGCACACCGTCAAAGTTGATGCTCCAGTCATGGATGGCTTGTTCGCTCGGCATATCCAGTTGAAATTGGTCCGAACGGCGAATTATTTCGTATACCAGTCTTTCGTAAGCACGATGGAGGCTTTGTTGTCGGTAAACCACTTCTTATAGAAGTCGTCTACCTGCAAGCCGCCGGCCTTTTCCCAGGCGGATTTGGCATCTGCCAGGGCTTTCTCGATCGGGTACGAGGCCCCTCCGACAGTGGCTTTCGACCAGATATCCGCTGCGGCCTTTAATCCGTTCGTATAGATTAATTGCAAGTCTTGAGGTAAAGAAGGCAAGGAATTTTGATCAATGTCGTAGTAGATCGGACGCTCCACTTTCAGGTAGGCGTCATCCGAGCTTTTAACAATCTCGGCGAATTCCTTGTCGATCGGTTTCGAAGTGTCCAACTGAGAAATGTACCTCGCGCAATCGCCTTCTTGCACGGTTGAATACAGCATCCGATAATCCGCGGTCCATGAGACCTCTTTGGTAGAGATCGGCTGGTTGGGAGCCGGACAGCCGTTTGCCCCTTTTTTGTAGTGCGTGCCTTCCAGGCCATACTTCAGCGTATTTCCGGTGGACTCTTTCACAAGGAAATCGACGTACTTCATAATGGCTTCCGGATCTTTGGCTGCAGCGTTGACTACCGTTGTAATGAATATGGGCGGATTGATGGCCGGACTAAACTGGCCGAAGCTGGACTTGGGCAAAGGAATGGCAATGATTTCGCCGCTCGGGTTGTTTTTCTTGAACGACTCGAATACTTTATAGCCCAATGCGTTCGCTCCTCCATTGGCCCCAAATATGCCTAGCTTTCCATTGACGAAATCCTGCTGGGCTTTTTCCCCGTTGCTGTCGGTCAAGAAATCCTTATCGACAAGCCCGTTGTCGTACAGCTGTTTCTTGAATGTATAGGCTGCCGCCGCCCGATCCCATTGATGGACATAATTGCCGTTGTTGATCCCGAATTCGCTATAGCCGAACATGGCGTGGACGATTTGTCCCCCTACGAAGCTCAGATTAATGCCGAAGGTATCCTTTTTGCCATTGCCATCCGGATCGTTGTCCGCAAAGGCTTTGATGACCTTATACATGTCCTCCGTCGTTTCGGGAACTTCCAAATTCAACTTTTTCAGCCAATCGGCGCGAACATAAAGTACATGGTTGGTATCCAAAGGTGCGACATAACCAAGTCCGTACAATTTGCCGTCGTCTTTCATGCCGAGTTTCTTCAAGGCAGGGTATTTTTCCAATAGGGCTTTGTATTCCTTGCTGTATTTGGCAATCGGCTCATCAAGCGGCATTAATTGTTTTTGCGCGTAGGCTTGATTTTTGAACGGCGCGCTAAATTCGAAGATGAGATCCGGCGCTCCGCCAGAGGCGAATAAGAGGTTCAGCTTTTTCTCCGATTCGGCGCGAGGCACCGAGACGAATTTCACGTCCGTCGGACCGTTCTGATTCAACCAGTCGGTCCACCTGTTCTTGATCGGCGTTCCTTCCTCCGCCGGGATATTGCCCCGGTCATAGATGGAGGCTGTGATTTGTCCGCGTTTGGCCGTTGTAGGCGAAGACTGCGCCGAAGACGGATTCTCGGTTGCGGCAGGCGATTCCGATTTACTGCAGGCGGCGAGCAGAGCGCCGGAAGACAACACCACGACCATCCCAAGCTTTAGCCCGTTGAAATTGCGGTTAACAGCTGCTTTCATTTTTGACCCTCCACATTTGGATTTTTTCCTTTCAGTATAGCAGTTGCCTTAGGAACTGCGACGAAATTACCTGCCTGTTTGGCGGCGTCCCCTTCAGTCCAGGCAGCCTTCTGTCCGCCCAAGGGAGGGACGTTATTTCGTCGCAGTTCCTTAGGCGCGATCAAAAAATAATAGACCAATTGGTTGTCCGAAAAAAGCGTAGTGACGCGTATGATCGGACAACATGAGGTCCGCCATTTTTTGATCGCGCCTTAGTCCCGTTGTTACGAGGCCTCACCTCCAGCACGAATGGTTTGGAATATAAAATCCAGGTATCAGCCTTTGATCGCGCCGATCATAACACCCTGAATAAAATATTTTTGCAGAAAGGGGTAAATCACGATCATGGGAATGACCATTACCATGATCCCGGCCGATTTGATTCCTTCCGGCGTTACGACCGTTTGCTCCTGTACGGGCAAATTGTTGATTTCCTGGAGCAGAGATTGACTTCGGATCATCTGCTGAACCAGAACGGCCAAATTATATTTCTCGATATCCTGGATGTACAAGAGCACGCCTACAAACGAGTTCCAGTAACCGACGGCGTAAAAGAGGGCGACGGTAGCCATAACCGGAAGCGACAGCGGAAGAACGATTCGCGCCAAGTATCGAAATTCCCCGCAGCCATCCATTCGGGCGGCTTCCTCCAGTTCGCCGGGGATATTGGCGAAGAAGGTTCGCATAATCAGCATGTAGTAGGTGCTTATAAGAGCCGGAAGCCATAACGCTCCGTACGTATTCATCAACCCTAACGATTTGACGACCAGATAGGTTGGAATCATGCCGCCGCTGAACAGCATCGTAAATACGATCGCCAATGTGAAAAAACGTCGGCCATACATGTAGGAACGCGACAAGGGATACGCCGCGAGAATCGTAAACGCCAAGCTGCCGACAACGCCCACAACCGTGATCAGGACGCTGTTCAAGAACGCTTGCACGATTCTTGTTCCGCTCATCAGTAAACGGTAAGAATCCAGGCTCCATCCCCTTGGCCAGAGCGAGACGCTGCCCGACACGATATGATGAGGGTCGCTTAGGCTGAGAGCGGCCACATGCAGGATCGGCAGCAAACAGCTAAGCGCGATCAGTCCAAGTATCAGGGCATTCAAGCGATAAAACAGTTTCTCTCCGAATGAAGTTCTCATTGGTTTCCCCTTTTATAAGTTCTTGATAGGAAGGCATTACCATAACCCCTGTCCGAATTTTCTCGCGGTTCGGTTCGCTAGCACCACGAGAACAAGACCTACGACGGATTCGAACAACCCGAGGGCGGCCGTGAAGCTGAACTGCGCCCCTTCGATACCAATTCGGTAAACGTAAGTAGAGATAACCTCCGAAATACTTGAGACGACCGGGTTTTGCAAGACGAATACCTTATCGAATCCAACCTCCAGCACATTCCCGATCGACAGGATGAACATGATGACAATTGTCGAGGCTATGCCCGGAATCGTAATATGGATCATTTGCTTCCATTTGTTGGCCCCGTCCATCCCCGCGGCTTCATATAGGCTAGGATCGATTGAGCTTAAGGCCGCAAGATAAATAATGGCCGCGAAACCGGATTCCTTCCAGATGCCCGCTCCGAGGAAAATGGCGATCCAAGAAGCCGGTTTATATAAAAAGGGATAGACGTCTCCCGTCAACCGCAGCATCAGATGATTGATAATTCCCGATTCCTGGGCGAACAGGGTCAGCACGATCCCGCCTACAATGACCCAAGAGAAAAAATGAGGCAAGTAAACCAAGGTCTGCACGAACCGTTTGAACCACATTTTCTTTAGCTCGTTTAGCAGAATGGCAAGTATAATCGGAAAAGGAAATCCGACGAATATGGACAACATGCCCAGCACAAACGTATTACGAATGATTTCTAACGACTGCGGGTTATCGAATAACATGCGAAAATGCTTCATGCCTGCCCAGGGGCTATCCCAGATGCCTTGGATAAAGTTGTAATCCTTGAATGCGATTACAACGCCGAGCATGGGCCAATACTTGAAAAGGGCGTAAAACAGAATAACCGGAATAAACATGACGAACAAGGGAATGTTCTTGCGCAATCTGACTCCCACTTCTTGGTTCTCCTCTCTGCGATGCGAATGTGATCGTTTACATTCCAAACTATAGGGACAACGGAGCCTCCGCTCAATAGATATGATTCTTGCGCATAGACCATATTCCATTGGAAACGCCAAAAATCCGCTTCTTGTCGAAGCGGACCACGGTTTTTGCGTTTATTTCAGGCATCGCGTACAAGCTCAAGATAGATCAAAATCTCGGGTAGAGGAATTTCCTCGTTGGACGCGTTGGACGCTTAAGATTCCCGATTCATTTTGCGGTAATCGCCCGGCGTTGTCCCTTCCCATTTCTTGAACACGCGAATAAACGTAATGGCATGCGTGTACCCCACCTTATGGGCGATATCCTGCACGGAGTCCGGCGAATCCACGACTAATAACCGCTTGGCTTCCTCCATTCTTACTTTGGCCACGTAATCCACGAAATTCTCTCCGAATTCCTCTTTGAACAGTCGACTTACGGTCTTCATATGGAGCTGAAACGTTTCGCTGATGTGAGTAAGCGACAGATCGGGATTGGAATAATGGGCTTCTATATACTCCTTGATTTGCAAAATGAACTTGCGGCTTTCCCTTTTTTGCTTCTGCAGCTGAAGTTGCTCCGATAAAGTCCGAAGGACCGTATGGATGATTTCCTCCGCTTCTTCTAATTGGATAAAGCCTTCTACTTTGGCTCTGATGTCCGGCAACGCCTCCTGTTCCCAGATCAATCGAAGCCCGGTCGGGAGCGTCTTGCACTCCTTGTCCAAGGCAAAGATGAAATAGTGGATAAAATCGGCCGCATCTTCACGTCTGACAGCGGCAGTCTTGAACGTCGCGAACAAGTCGCGAAGCTGCTCCTCCCAGTTCGTCTGTCCCGCGCGAAAAGCTTGCGCTGTCGAAACGATCCGATCCGCATATTGCAATAGATGACCTTGCGGCGGAGTGTTGATCTCGCCATACGAAATGACCGCATGGATGCCGGAATGCGATTTGTATTGCAGCGCCTCCAACGCCTCGGAGTAGGATCTGGCAATATGTCCGGGGAAGTCGATAACGGATCCGATTCCGCATGAAACCGTAAAGGGCAAGTGCTGCCCGATCCATTGCCCGGCTTGATTGCAAAAGCTTTGGAGCCAAGCGTCGAGCTCCGTTTGCCCTTGTCCGGCCAAGATCATAGCCGCCAATTGGTCTTGGCGCATCCATTCGCACCATACGTGCTTATTCATCTGCTGGCCCGTTTCCCGAACGGATGCGGATACGGCGAATTTCAGCAAGCTTTGATCTTGAGGGGAATAAGCGCCGACAAACTTATTCATATGATCGATCTCGAATACGACTACGGCAATTTGGCAGCCTTGATCCGCTAGCCCGACACGCTGCATCTCCAGCTCCCACTCTTCTGCCAGAAGGGGCTCTGCGTCTTCCAATATTCTTTTGAATAACAGCCTCCTGCGAAATCCTGCGCTCTCCTCCGCTTTTTTGTCAAAATCTTTGGAGTGCTCGACCAGTTCATCAATCGCCGTTCGAATGAAATGAAATTCATCCTGGCGTTCACCCCACGCCGTTTTCCCCGGTGGCCGATTGACGTTCCTAGTGTGCAGCCGGATGTTGGATTCGATCAGCTGTATCGGGCGATAATGTCTCCGAGCGGCAAGAAATAACCATGTAATCCCCACAAGCACCGAGGACAGCATAGCTGCATACCAGACATTCGAAATGGAGGACAAATAGCCATAAGCGTTCGTTTGCTTGAAACCGGATTTAACCGTCCAACCCGAATAATCGGATGTGAGCGATGTCAATACACTGCCCGAGCTTGGCTCGCTCCCGATCAATGGCGCGCCACTCGCGTCGGCTAGCGACAAAAAATTTAAATCCGAAACCAAAAGCTCCCGGAGCGCTTCTTCCAGTTTGCTCAGCTGAATATTGGCCACGATAAGTCCCTGGACTCCGGAATTAAGCGGAATTGTTTTGGATAAGGAAATCACCTGCTTCTGAACGGTTGTCTCTCCTTGAAATTCCCTGAAGGAACGGATGACGGACCACGGATGAGCGCCTTCAGCCTTCATTGCCCTTTCGAGAAAAGCGCGATCCGCAAATTGCTCAAGCGGAATCATCGTATTCGATGTCAGCACAACCTGATCGGATACCCGATACAAATAAATCGAATCGATCGATAACAAATAGGTCGACAAATCACGCACTCTTTGGGAAATAAGATAAGTTTCGTAAGGATCGCTTAAAGGATCGCCGTCAAAAAAAAGCCGAATCCGATCATTCGTCAATATTTCCTTGATCATCGTCTGTTCCGAAAAACGCAGGATGGAATCGGTTGTCTGCATAATGTTGCGGGCGAATACTTCATTCGCTTTGACCGCTTGCTGCTTCGCGTAATTCCCAAGTACCGTGAAGAATAGAAAAATCAGAATAGAGACGATCGTCAGAAAAACAGGCAAATACGACATTAGCCAGCGATGGTAAATTTTCATTTACGGATCCTTTCGCTTCAAGCCCCGATAAGAGTAATATAGTCATACCAATACTAGCACCGGGTGAAACCGGAATCAATCCGTTTTAAATTTTCCTTTTGCTCATAGAGAAATTAGAAAAAAACCGCGATTTACGCGGTTTTTATTGCTTCGCACCTCAGAAATCCTACTCGCTTCCGCATGTCCCTTTCCTCGCCGCTTTCTATCCCTTGTAATGCGCCGACCAGTTCAGCTTCACCGTCTCTCCAAGTTCCGGCGCAGTAACGAACCGGACGGTAAGATGCGTCGCATCGGCGCTCTCCGCCCATACCCCCGCCGCCGCTGCGGAGGCCGAGGCGGCGCTCACCTGGTAATCGCCTGCCTCCGGGGCATAGCCGAGTCCATGTGGAATCAGGCGGGCGGTGGCGACACCGTCTCCCGTAAAAGAGATTTGCCCGCTTTTCGCGCGGTCGGCACGAATATACGCTTCGAACGGTTGTTCCGGGAGGTCGTACATCGTCGTGCTGCCCGGAACCGTATCGCAAGCGTTGTTGCCGATAAACCGGTTCCCGCTGCTGCCCGGTGCGATCCCCCTGATCGCGGTCAGGGCTCTGTTGTCCGGATTGACGATCATGTTGTCGCTGAACACGGAGCCGATTTGCGCATATCCCGCCGCATCGACCTCGATGGCCGCAGACCCGTCGGCGACGAGATTCCAGCGATACACGATATTTTGGGAAACGATGTTCGCCTTTCCGCCTTTGGCAAATCGGATCGCCGCCTTGTCGCAATAGCCGAACCGATTGCCCGTCACATTCATATAGGAGGCGCTTTCGGCAAAGACGAGACCTCTGCTGGCATAAGCGGGATACACGCCGGGCACTTCGTTGTACCGTCTCGCCTGGATAAAGTTATTTCCCGATATCGTGGAGTTGGACGCCTCCAACACATAACAGCCGTAGTTGACCGTATGATAGCATGCATTGTTGGCGATCAATGAATCGACCAGCCGGCCGTAAAAAAAAGTAGCGAACGAATCGTTGAAATTATTTTGAATCGACAGCCCGTACGCTGTCGGAGAAGAAACGACGATGCAGCCCATTTCGCTATGGTCCGTCCCCGTCCATTTTATGGCATGAAAGCTGTTATCGTGGATCCGGTATGCGCGGGACGGCCCTCCGTAAAGGCCGATGCTGTTCATTGGATTGATCCGGATACCGAGGTAAACGGAGCTGAACAGATTGTCCTTGACCAGCAGCTGGCGGCCGTATGCATCCAGACCGATCCGAAGCACCATGATCAGGCAATTCTCCACGATGGCATCCAGATCGTTGTAAGCGTCAACATTATTGTCCGGCGCATCCGTCATCTTCATCACGATACCGTCCTGCGGCGCTCCCGCTCCGCGAATGTACAGATTCGACAGCTTGACTCCCCCGGACATGCAGCGGATCATCGGGCTGAACGAGTTGTTGGCCGCCTGAATTCGCGCTCTTCCGTACCAGGCATTGTCAGCGGAAATATGGATGCCCGACGCATGGACATAGGGCACTGTAACCGTATCGGAAATGAGATAGACCCCTTCGGAAAAAAACAAACTCCGGCTCGGGCTTCCTACGATATAATCGAATGCGGCTTGGATCGCGGCGGTGTCGTCTGTCGTCCCGTTCCCTTTAGCCCCGAACCATTTTACCTCCACCCTGCCCGTATACAGTCTTTTATAACGAGCCCCAGAAGACGAAACGAGAACCGTTCCCGTATTGTCGGCAGATGCGGTATCCGCAGGATCGTAGATGAAAGGTCCCTCCTGCCCCGGGTCTTTGACATAATAAATACAGTCCGGGTCCGGGTCCGTAAAGGCGCGAAGCGCGGCAACGGTTGTCGCTATGCAAAAGTCCATATGCAGCAGCTCCCTGAGTTTCATTCTGTACAGTTCCGGGTCCGAGCCATATACGGCCTCCGACACTGAAGCGTCCGCATGAGCCATGCCGTTCCACAAACTGCCGGCGGCTGCCGCCGTACCCAACATCCCGAGCGCGGCCAACACTTTTCGTCGCTCGAGCTTGGGAGTTTGTCCTTCTGAAGACTGCAATCGGTGATGCCCTTGATCCGCCATTTTCCATACCCCCGTTCGAACGTTTTGGGTATCCATGTCTTCGCCTTCCATATCAAACCATTCCGGGAGCTCGCCGTTAGTTGCATTATAGCTTTCCTCCTCTCAGCTTGCATATAGGACATTGTTTTCGTTAAAAGTCAATTTCTTGCTGTTTTGCTTGCAGGCTTCATTCTCGCAAGTACCAATCCTAGTCTTTCTATGTTGCGAATGCGGCCGACGATAACGTCTCTATCATCGATGGCGAGAGCAATACCGTAATCGCTACCGTTACCGTTGGCAATTTTCCATTCGGCGTGGGAGTCAAACCATAAAGGCGCAAAGAAAGGCTCGTTTGATGCCATCCTGGTCTTTCATGTTCTGCTTTTGTTGGAAGATGAACAAATGGTTCTCCAGAGAATCAATGAACTGTTAAGACCAGGAGGATTATTGATATCCGCAACCCCATGCGTGGGTGAAAAGCTACTATTAAAAAGCTTGTTATGGTTTGCGGGAAAATTTGGTTTAACGCCGGATATACGATCATTCAAAATACGCGATTTACGAACGCAACGAGCAGATGTTGTATGAACTGACGGTACGTCTAATCTCGAAGCGCGGTCTTACGATTTCGCGACAGGCAATCGCCAAACATCTTGCCACGTTGGATGAAGCAAGGCTCGTAAAATCGGTGCGAAAAGGAAAGTATCGAGTTCTTATGTTCAACAAAGAGCCCCTTAAAAACTTGCTGGAAGGATGGGTAAAGTAATTTTGTTAAAACAATTATCAAAGGAGGCAACAACCGTATGAAAATCATCGTTACCAGCTTATTCGTGCAAGATCAGGACAAGGCACTGAAGTTTTATACAGAATCGCTCGGTTTATAAAAAAGCATGACATTCCCTGTCGCTTGCCTGGAATATACCGGATGGATTTTAAGCGATGCAAGGGTGCATTCGAAGTAATGTTTCCAGAAGCCGGAGATGCGGGAAAGGCTCCAATACACGACGCCCAACGATGTTCCCGACTTCGTTGGCCCAACTTGGAACGGGAAATAGCCATCGATATTCACGTAAACTCCTGCGGTAACAATATTCGAACTCAAGATGGGCCTCCTTCGCGCCTGCCCTTTATCGGCTGTCCGGGCACGCCACTTACTACCATTTGCTTTCCCGCCTTACTTCCTCCATGATCGCCTTGACCCCTTCATCGATTTGTTCGTGTTGTGTCTGGGAGATGCTGATCCGCAGGAGCTTCGTTCACTGGTCATGCGGCGGGCGGGACGCTCCACCGGTTTTTCGCACCGCTTTCCAGCAGCGCCTTTATCGTATCCGTTCTGTTTTTGGGCGTTGTATCCTCGCTGCTCACTGCCTGGTTGTCAAACTACATTTTGTCCAAGATGGAAGCGTCGAGAATGAGCGTATTTGCCAATCTGTCCACGATCGTCTCCATGGCAGACGGAGCGGTGTTTCTCGGGGAAGAGGTTGCGGTGTATCACGGGATCGGCTCGGTGCTCATTATAGGGTAATTGGGGCGAATCGTCTGGGCCGAAAAAAAAGAGCCGCTTTCGCGGCTCCGAACACCGAATAATGTCGGCTGTTCCAATAATCCCGTTCATCGTTCTTGCCGTTCGGCTTCCGCCCGAAACTCCCAGTTCCGGACACGACGGCGCTCCTCCCAGAAGCGGCGGTAAATGCCGCTTTGGCCGATCAGCTCCTTGTGCGTGCCGAGCTGCGCAACGCCTCCCTGATCGATGACGACGATGCGGTCCGCGCGGCGAACGGTGTTCAGACGGTGCGCGATAATCACGACGGTTCGGTCCTTGGCCAGTTCTTCGAACGCTTCCTGAATATACCGTTCATTATCCGGGTCCACACTGGCGGTCGCTTCATCGAGCAGCACGATCGGCGCGTCTTTGAGCATGGCGCGGGCGATCGAAATGCGCTGTCTTTGTCCGCCCGACAGCAAACCGCCGCCCTCGCCGACAACCGAATCGTATCCGTCCGACAGCTTCAGGATAAAGTCGTGGCAGCGCGCTTTCCGGGCGGCTTCCATGACTTCCTCGAGGGTCGCGTCCGGTTTGCCGTACCGGATATTGTTCGCCACCGTATCGTCGAACAGGTAGACGTCCTGGAATACGAAGGCAAGCAGCTTCATCAGCTCGTCGCTGTCCATGCTGCGCACGTCCGTACCGCCAATCGTAATCGCGCCCGCCCTCACATCCCAGAAGCGGGCGATCAGGTGCAGGATCGTCGTCTTTCCCCCGCCCGACGGGCCGACCAGCGCCGTCGTTCCCTTGGCCGGTATCGACAAATTCAAGCCCCGAACCACATCGTTTTCCTTGTAACCGAAAGAAACGTTGCGAAAGGCGATTTCGTAGTCGTCCGGTTTCCTTGTGCCGGAAGCGGCAGGCAGATCGTCGGCCTGAATAATGTCGTTCATATGACGGACATTCGTCATATACATGCGCCGGTACAGCGCATAATCCATTAGCGGAAGCGGCTCGTAGAAACAGATCGCCAGCACCAGGAACGCCATAAATACGGCGGGCGCCAGCGTCCCGGCTCCGGTCAAGTAACCGCCGACAATAAGCACGAGCGAAAATCCGAGTTCGAATGAAATGCTGTAGATCGACGTATACGGCGTCAGTTTCCGGTTAATGGCGATGCTGGCGTCCCGGTACCGGCGAATGGCTTCTTCATAGCTGTGCATGCGGCTGCCCGTCATGCCGAAGGAGCGAATGACCGTAATCCCTCGGATATATTCCAGAATGCGGCTGTTGGCATCCTCGCGGGCCAGCGAAAGCCGATGCAGCACCTCCTGCAGCTTCCGTTCGGCCAGCCAGGCGGTCAGCACGCTTAGCGGCACTCCGATCAACGAGGCAATCGCGAGCCGCCAGTCGACCCCGATCATTACCGCCAGCAAAATCGGCGGAATGACGGCCGCCTTCATCAAAACGATCACAACGGTCGGGATATAAATATACGTACCGGCGTCGGCTTTGATCCGCGACTCGAGCAAGGAAGCATCGCGCTCGACAAAAAATCCGAAGGGAAGGCGGCGAAGGCGATCTCCCAAATACAGCCGCATATGCGTCAGGAAATGACCGAATAACGGGAACGACCATCGGTTGGTCAAATAGTAAAAAACGGCCTGTCCGACAAACAGCAGCCCCATCCAGGCAGCCCTTCGCCAGGCTGCGTCGTAATCTCCGACGAGCAGCGCGTAGAGCACGGCTACGATCGCAAGCGATCCGAGGGCGACAAACCCGTTTTCCAGAATGGAAAACGCGTAAATCCACCTCACGGTACGGCTCTTCTCGCCTGCCAGCAGCATCGTTTGCTTGTGAGCGGACATGTCCAGCAAATGACGGTGCGGATCAACTGTCCCCGACGAATTGTCGTCCGAGAAGCCACGGGACGCGACAACGGCATCGGTCTGGACCTCTCCCCCGTTCGGCTCAGCCTCGTCGCCGGAAGTCTCCGTCTTCCCTTCTTCCCGTTCCGCATCCGCTGCTTCCAGGTTATCCAGATCGTCAGCCCCCGCCTGATACGCTTCCCAAGCTCGCCGGTACAGCTCGCTTTCCCGCAGGAGCTCGTCGTGCTTCCCGGTATGGACGATTTTCCCTTCATCCATCACGACGATCTGATCGGCATGAACGATCGTCCCCAGGCGGTGAGCGATGGCCACAATCGTCTTCGGCTTGCCAGGCCCCGGTTGCAGCAGCGCGGTCAGCGCATCGCGGATGCGGGCTTCATTTTCCGGATCGACAAGCGCCGTCGCCTCGTCGAGCATGATGATCGGCGCATCCTTCAATACGGCGCGCACCAGACTGATCCGCTGGCGCTGCCCTCCACTGAGCGTCACCCCGCCTTCGCCGACAATCGTCTCGTACCCGTCGGGCAGCTCCCGAATAAACGCATCGCATGCCGCTTTCCGGGCGGCGGCCCTCACTTCTTCATCAGTCGCGTCCGGCTTGCCGAGCCGGATATTGTCCATCACGGTTCCGCGAAACAGATACGCATCCTGAAACACGAAGGAAACAAGCGCCATCAGCTTGTCCTCCGGGATGTCGCGGACATCGGCTCCGCCAATCGATATCGAGCCGCCGGACACATCCCAAAACCTCGGCAGCAGGCGCGCCATCGTAGTCTTGCCGGCTCCCGACGGCCCGACAAGCGCGGTCATCGTTCCCGGCGGGATATCCAGCGAGACATCCTCCAGCACGTTTTGCCGATTGTAGGCAAATGTGACATGACGGTAACGAATCGTCGTATCATCCGGCAGCAGCGGCCGTTCGGCGGAAGGGATCTCCGCTTCCTCGAGCATCCGGCTTACATTTTTAAGCGAGGCGGACAGGCGAAAAGCCGTCATGCCGCTTGAACGCAGCATCTTGAACAGGGCCGCCCCCACGCCCATCGACATAAGCACAAAAAAAATCAGCACCGGAACAGTCGCTTCGCCTTTGGCGATCAGCCACAGTCCGACGGGCACCACGATCAGCAAGGCGGTTCGCGACAGCAGGACAGCCGCCGTCTTGGCCGGCATGCTCCGGCGCTCGATCGAGGAGATCGCCTCGGAATAAGCGCGAACGGCTTTGGCATAAGCTTCGAACGCATGATCGGTGCGCGAGAACGCGCGAATCACCTTCATTCCGTACACATAAGTCAAAATGGCGCCGCTGATAGCCGGTCCCGCCTTGCCGTACCCCGCCTGAATCGGCTTCAAAATCTTTAAGACGATCCTGTAGCCGACCACCGTCAGTCCGATAAAGCCGAGCACCGCCAGCCCCATGCGCCAGTCCAGCGAGAACATCAGGAGGAAGGACAGGATCGGCAGCGCCGTGCTTGTGCTGATGTCCGGCAGCAGATGCGCGATCCCTTCCTCCAGCTGCTCCACATCTTCGTTCAGCGTATGTTTGATTTTGCCGCTGTCCGTCCGATCGAAGTAGCCGAGCGGCAGCCGGACCAGCTTGTCGGCCAGCGCCATCCGAATGTCGTATACGACATCGTAAGCGACCTTATGCGTCCAATCGATCGATACGGCGGTCAAAATCCCCTTCAGACCAATAGACAGCATGGCTATCACGGCGTAAAGCAGCAGCTGCTTTTGGTCGGCAAGCAGGCTGCCGTCGAGTAACCCTGCACAAATACGGTAAACGACCCAATACGGAACAAGTCCCAGCAGCGTAGCCAGAACCGCAGCCCCGACAGCGCCGGAGAGCGCAGCCTTGCGTTTTCCCAAAAAGGGCTTCAGTCGGCTCATCGGCGATGGCGGCTTCGTCCGCTTTTCGTCCTGCGCTCCCTTGGTAGATGCGGATGGTGTCGTAGAAATCACCCTCTCACTTTTTTTCCATCGCTTTGATGATCGATTCCAAACCGTATTGCTGGCCGATCGGGCCCAGGCCCATGGCGAGCTCTCCATTTAATGCGTACACCTGTTTTTCTTTCACGGCCTTGAGCGATTTCCATACCTCGCTCTTCTCCCACTCGTCCGTCAATGCCGCCAAAGATTTGTTCGTGTAGTTGAAGTAACCGAGCACGAGATGATCCGGATTGATCACGCTTAAGCCTTCCAGCGTAATTTGTCCATTGGCCGGCATATTTTCCGACGTTTTCGGCAGCGTCAGGCCCAGTCCGTCATAATAGGGCAGCAAGGTGTTCGGTTGCATGACGTAAACCGCCTTATCGCGAACCTGCACGAACAAGACCGATTCGCCTTGTCTGACGGCAAGCTTTTGCTTTCCTGCCTTCTGTGTGGCGGCAAACTTTTCGATCAGCTCCGCCGCTCGCTTCTCCTGTCCCAGAAAACTGCCGATCAGCGAAACGACCTTCGGCCATTCGGTCCGCGTGTTGATCGACTCCTCGTCGATCCAGACGACTTGGGCGATTTGCTCCAGCTGCTCCTTGATCGCCAGATTCGTTTTGCTGCCCGCAATGATCAGATTGGGACCGTAGCTCAGCAGCGCCTCCAGATTGACCTTTGTCCCCTCGCCCACAATCTTGAATTCCTTGAACTTATCGACATGCGGCTTCAACTGCTCCGACTCCAGCACCGAATTGGCGGCGGCGAAAGGAAGCGTCACCCCTACCGACGGCTGATCGAAGGGCAGCATCATCTCAACAAGCTGCCACGAAGCCAGCGCCACCTTCTGGGGCCGCTTCTCTATCGTAACGCCGCCTCCGGCGCTTTCCACCTTGCGGGGAAACGTATCGTCCGTCTTCGAAGCTTCCTTCGGCTGCGCCGCCGCTCCCGCCGCAGTGTCCCCGCTCCCAGCTGCCGTGTCATTCGGCTCCTGCGCTTGCTGGCTGGACGAGCACGCTGCCGCCAGCAGAATCATAAAGATCATTGCAAACATGCCTATCGCTTTCCGGCTCATGGTTCCTCTCCTGTCCCCTCGAATCATAATATAATGAAAATGATAATGATTATCGTTATTGATTCTAGCGCAAGAGAGGCCCAATAGGAATGGCATATATGCTGCAATTTTGATGTGATTAATTCGGTATCGGCATCGCCGCTGGCGCGAATCCAATCGGCTGGAGTCGTTCGAGTGACAGCACGATTAGTTCGATCTGTCCGATGCTTTCAGCTCCCTCGGCGATACTCCCCTGTATTTCTTGAATATTTTGCTGAATTGATACGGATCGTTGTAGCCGACGCATTTCCCGATTTCCCGGATCGACGCGTTTGTCGTCAGCAGCATCTTCTCCGCCAGATGGATTCGACGCCGAATGATATAGTGAATCGGACTGACCCCGGCCACCTTGAAAAACAGCTCGGCAAAATATTTCGGACTCATGCCGCAGCGGCTCGCCAAGCTGAACAAGGAATGCGTCTCCTGAATATGGAGATGAATATAAGCGATCGTTTCCTCGATAATGTCCCGATGATCGTTCGCCTGCAGTTTTTTGGCAGCCAGCCTCATCTCGTTCAGGAACTGGTAAAACAACGTCTTCAGCTGCAGCTCCGATTGAATGTCTCCCCGGGCCGCCGTCTCGCTCATTTGATCCAGAAGGGCATACAAATGCGGGCATTCCCCGATTACGAGCCGGTAATGCCTGTATGCATCCTTGCCCTGCAAGCCCGGAGACAGATGCCCCGTATACAGGACGCGATAAAATTCGAATGTTTCGTCTCCGATGTTCCAGGCGTGGATCCACATATCGGCGGAACTGTGAACGACGGTTCCCGGCTTCAGGTCATACGTATGCTGGTCGAGCACGAGCTTGCCCTCCCCCCGCTTCGTAATCGTGAACGAGGGCGTTACGCTTCGGTAAGCGTTGGACAGTTCATTCGGTCCTTTTACAAAATGGGCGACCGGACCGATCTTGAAGCTGTAATCGGCCCACTGCTTCGAAAGCACATTCCAATCAATGTCCGTCATTCCATACGCCGCCTTTCATTATGGCATTGCTCCTTCGATTATAAATGATAACCATTCTCATTAAAATGAAAATGTGCTGCGATCCCAGAAAAAGCGAAGCATGCGCATCGAATTGCGACGTTTAATCATGAACGGGCACGTGTAATAGATAGAGCAAAGACGAATAGCTGTCAATCGACGAGGCTGAACCTTTTATGTTCAAACGCATGGACGAAATCGCGATCGAGATTCCGGAAGTCGAGAAGCCGGATCCCAATGCTGCGGCAGTCGTACAAGAGTTGTTGGGCGGCAAGTTCGGGGAAATGTCGACTTGGAGCCGTCAAAGACTCGCGTCTGTCGTATCATTTTCTCGCCGGTGCCCAGGGCGCGATGCCTTTCGACTCGATGGGGAATCCGTGGACGGGAGCCAACGTTTTCAACAGCGGCAATCTCGTGGAATAACGAAGCCGCAAAATGGAACTCCGTCATCCCGTGCTCCACTTCATACACCAAAATATATTTTATGAACAAAAGAAAAAAGAGTGAAGAATTACGCTTCACTCTAATTGCCGGCAATCCCTAATATTTTTGATATCGGCTCATCCCTTGAACCGGGCCATCCCTAATAGCCGAGCACCGTAATATAGAAGTCAGCGTCGACCGGAGTATCGCTCGTATCGGCAATCCGCACCCGAAAACCGTTCGTGGCGGACGATACGATTGAATAGACGAGTGCCGCTCCGCCCTTCGCGGTTACTTGCGGAACGACGCTGTCCGCCGAGCTTAACGATTCGATCAGGACGACGTCGACCAAGCCGGTTCCGACTCTCGTCACGGAGGCGATCCCCTTTCCCGCCTTCAAAATGGCGCCGGTGCCGCTAAGCTGGATATGGCCATGGGCGACCGGCGTCAAAAACCACGACCCTCCGGCTTCGTTGGCCGCCGTGTTCACCTTCGCGTTCATCGCTCCATAGAAGGCGTTGTCTTTCCCGACCTTGACTCCGTAGCCGGACGCCGGGGCCGTAAGCGATACGCCGGCTGTCATAAATGATTGATCCCGATTGCGAAACGTGTTGCCGTCAATAACACCGCTTACGTTGGCGGAGGCAACGAGTACCCCGAAAGCGACATTGTAGTCGCTCACCTGAACGTTGTCTACGACATTGCCCGTGAAGGTGAAATCCTTGACCATATTCCGCAGCGTAAGAGCCGACCGCAGCGAATTGCGGAACACATTCCCGCTGATGGTCACATTCTCGAAGAAAGAGACGCTGACCGCTCCGTCGTTCGGGTGGTAGCCGTAGCCTTGGATGTAATTGTCCGACACGATCAGGCTGCGCCCGACCAGATCGTCCGTCCCGCCAGGGCTGAAGGCGGTAATGGCGGCTCTCCGGTACGGGTCCGACGGCTCGAGTAGCAGCTCGTTGCCGACGCATGCGATGTTGCGCGGCGGAGCTTTGCCATTCGTATCATTGGAGCCGCCCTCGTCGATGCCGATGGCGATATACGATCCCCGCGTCACGTTGCCGATGAACCGGATGTTGCGCCCCCCGTGGGTGTCCAGCGACTTCCATGTCGTTGCTCCCTCGACACGGTTGAAGGCGATATCCACGTTATCCGACGGTCGGCCGATCGTCAAGTTCGGATCCGGCACGCTCGTACTGCCGTGAAGCCGCGTGACGGCGATGCCATACACATTGTAATTCGGCTTTGCGCCCGCAAAGCCGGGGGACAGATGCTGTATCGTATTGCCGATGCACTTGCCGTCGACGATGCCGTACAAGCGGATTCCGTCCCGGCCGCACCTGCGGATCCTGTTGTTGGTTGCGCGGAAAAAGGTGACGTTGTCGGCGATAATGCCCGATTGGGCGAATCCCTCGATCCGGCAATTCTCGATGAAGATCCGCTCCCCCACGTCGGTAAGCGCTTGCATTTGACTGGCACCGTAACCGAGAATGGCCCGCTGATACCACCGGCCCCGTATATCGATGCCGATATTTTCGGCGTATTGGGCGTTCCAGATCGCGGCATCCTGATCTCCGTTTACCCAGTCGGGAACGCCCGTGCCGTACCAAGGACCGCGTATGTCGAAGCCGTCGATCGCGATGTCCTTGCTTCCGGGCGCGACGGCGAAGCCCGCGTTGGCGCCCGGATTCGGCTGCAGGATGATCACTTCCCCTTCCGCCACCAAGCGGGTGCCGGATCGGATGATCGGCGTGCCGCCCGTAAAATTGTAAGTACCCGGCGAGAAGCGGATCGTCCTTCCTTGCGCGGCGTCGAGGGCCGCCTGCACATCCGCGTAATTTTTGCCGCCGGTGTAGGTCAGCGTCCCCAGCAAACCGGCTACCGTTCCTCCGCTGTAGCCGATGAGCCCCGCTCCTTTTGCCGGATCGGTCCCGTTTGCCAGATCGGCGGCCAACTGCTCGCAGCAGTCATCCATCAGCTCCAAACCGTCGCCATAGACGGATTTCGTTACGGAACCGGGCATAGCTGCGGCGGAATACCCGAAGCTTGCCGCCGAGGCGGCTCCCGCCATGGCCATCGCCATCCCGGAAAGCAACTTGCGGCGGCTGATCGTCGTCTTGTTTTCGGACATTTGCACGACCTCCTATTCATGGACATTCACTTTTTCAATTCCGCCGCAATTAACTTTGCGGCATCCTCATCCGCCTGGCGCAGTGCCGTATTCAAATCGAGCTCTCCCTTTTGCAGCTTCAGTCCGTAGGTCGTGTACAGATCGATCAGCTTTGCGTCGTAAAGCGCTTTGGGAGCGTTCGGCGCAAATTTTTTCTCAAACACGGCCTTCAGGTTTTTATCCTTGAACGGCGATTCCGTTCCGAACGTTTTCAACACGTCGTCGCTTTTCAGCACCGGCATAATGCCTTTTCGGGCCAATTCCATCTGAAACTCGTCGGACACCATATATTTCAATACTTCCATTGCGGCCGCCTTGCTCTTGGACGTTTTCGTAATGCCGAAGTAGGTCGGATAAGAAGGTGAGCCCGTATTCGGGAGGTTGGTGAAAGAGGGCAATGCGACGATATCCCAGTTGAATGCCTTTAGCTGCTGCTCCCATGCGTAGATCAAGCTGGACAAATAAGGAAACATCGCTACCCTCTGCTTATCGGTAAAGTCGTATATATCCGGAATTTTCCCCGATGTTTTCATGTAATCGGTGACGACCGGATCCTGGAAAGGGTCCATGAACAGAGTTTGGTAGAACGTTTTCCAGCGCTCGTCCTTATTGATCGTCGGCGCGTTGGCAGCCAGATCGGCATTCGGGATCGAGAGCGGATTCAGCCGGAACATATGCTTCTGGGAATGGGTCAAGCCGAAATAGGAAACGCCGCCTTCGCTGCGGGCCATCTTCTTTGCCGTCGCGATCGTTTCCTCCCAAGTGGCGTTCGATTTCGGATACGGTACGCCGAACTTGTCGAAAAGCGTCTTGTTGTAATAAAGGACGAGATTGCTGGTGAAGATGGGCAAACCGTACATTTTCCCGCCGGAAGCCTGCTTCACCGCTTCGATAATGGTCGGCTCGAACTTGTTCAGGTCGACCTTGTGCTCGCGGATCAGGTCGGTCATGTCGTACTCGAGCGCGGCCGGCATCATGAAGTTCTCATAATTCCCGATCGATTGGAAGAAAATGTCGAACGTAGTGTTGGTCGCAATCATTTGCTCTAGCGTGATGCCTTGGCTTTGAATGTACTTGATCGTATATTCGGGAAACTTCTGGCGCAGCGTATTGCCGAAACGGTAGTCGAAGCTTTCCGTCGGATCGTTGTTGTTCGAATAAAACACGACTTCCGCCGGTTCTCTTTTGACAGGCGTTTGCGCCTCCGGCCGGGCGGAATCCGAATCGGATCCCCCCCGCTTTCCTCCGTTTTCGCCCGAGCAGGCCGACGCCAATACTACGGTGGCAAGCATAATTGCAACCGGTGCGACATTCTTTTTGGCAAACATGTCGAACTCCCCCTTCATGATTTACGGGTTTCCCCTCTGACGATCAAATGTGATAATGGTATACGGAAAACTGCGCCTTCGGCAATGTCGTACACGTATCCTTTGGCAAAATCGTTCGCATCGGCGTACCGTCTCACCAAGGACGCTTCCCCGATATCGACGCGGTAGCGGTTGCCGCCGAGTCGTTCGACATGCTCGATCCGATAAGCCGCATTGCGAATCCCGTCATTGACGACATAGACATACCGGCCGATCCAGTCGGCAGACGTATCGTAGGCGCCATCTCCGGGCAGAGTGTCCAGTTCCACCTCGAGAAAGTTGCGAAAGGAAAGCTCCCGCGTGAAATCGACGACCGTTCCCGACGCAAACGTGCGGCTATCGCCGGAATAGTCCGAGAACCGGCCGTCATTGGCATATATAAACACTTCGAGACCGTCCCGCTCCGCATATACGCCGAAACATCCGGCAAACTTCAGCGTCCCGTCCACAATGTACTCGGTATCGGACGACAGCGTACAGACGACCGTATCCGTCCTGCCGCCTTCAAGCCCGATTCGGATCGCTCTCGCTTCGAAATTCCCCGCAACCGTTCCGTCAGCCCTTCTCACCTCCAGCGGTTCGATAGACCGGATAAACCGGCGGTCCCGATATGGCTCTATAACGGAGCTGAAAATCGATTCGAGATGTTCCCCTTGCCGGTGCGCGATGACATACTTCAAGGCTGGCGGGTTGGTCGGCTTCTGCGGGGGCACGCCGTCGGCCAAAGCAACGTCGTCGTACGAGCCAAGCATCGTCAATCGCAGGTGAACGTCCTTCGCGTCCGGCGAAAGGCCGCGAAAGTCAACGACCGCCCAATCGACGCTGAACCGGTCGGGAGGATTGGTGTCGCGTTCCATATTTTCCAGATAGTGGTAGCCGCTGCCCTGATACAGCTTCTCCGCCGGATCGGCGTCGTTCGGAACCCCGTACGGCACATCCGGACCGGCGTAAGTTCCGACGAATTGCCCGGTCTCGTCCGTCTGCGGCACGAGACGCAGTCCTTCGACGCTAACGTCGCCTACTGTCCCGTGGAAGCTGTAGCGATGGTCGCCGCCCCCCTTGACGCGAAAAAAATCGACGGTGTAACTTTGAGCCTCATCCACACGGATCATAGCTGTCGTCCGCCGGTACATGTCCGTGTGCGGATACGACTGCGGATCCTCCACCTCGATCAGCAGCACCTGCGGACCGTCGTCGAAATGACGCGGTAAGCCTACCCAGGACCCATTCTGCTTCCGGTTGTCCACGACTACCGTATTGTGACTGATCGTATTGTTTTCCCATTCATGCCGCTTCGGCCACAACCCCGTTGCTTCCGGGTATCCGAGGTCGGGGCTCAAATCGAGCCCGAAGGCGTGTACGCCGATATTCAGCTTGTCGCGATGGGCATGGCTCGTACCCGAACGTCCGTAATACATCCATAGGTCCCGCCTCGTATCTCCGAAGTCGGGGTCCGCCTTGTCTCCGTCCCGCAGAACGGCGAAGCCGAAGCCGGTCATATTCTCGCTCCGGGGCTTCCACTCGCCGTGCGTCTCGATCTCATGCCTGATTTCGTCCGCGAGGCGGTCCGCTTCTTCCGAGAATATGTCGCCGTGAATGCCTTCGGTCGAATTTCCGTTCAGAAAATAGGCGACCTGAGCCATGATCGGTTCGCGATAAAGCTCGTAGGCTTTCACGGCGACCTTCGGATCGATCAGGCGGAAGGCGTTGCCGGTCAGCCCCGTATCCCCGATCTGGGCCGTGTATTGGTCAAGCATAATGAGCGGAAGCTGGGAGTGGAACATACGCTTCAGCCTTATGTTCCGGTACAAATCGGCGCCCTCGAACCCGCTGTCGTATCCGGACAATATATCGGAAATGAGAACATAGCCTTCCAGCCAGCCGCTATTGTAGCCGGGCGAGCCTTCGTCGCCGTGGCCGTCCCTGTCCACGAGATTGACGAGCGAGGCCAGCATGTCGCCGCCGGATATATGATGGACGGGCTTCTTCAAATACGCTCCCGATCGGAATACGAATTGCAGCCACTCCTCCGTCGTACCGGGCTCGTCGAGCACGACGGCCGCCATCGCCAGAGCGCTTTGGTGGTAGCCCGTGTTGCCGCGGATACGCGCGGTTTTCACACCCGGATACACTTCCCGGATAATGCCATTCTCGATGTTCAGGCGGATCGCCTCCGCCGAGCTTTTCGGATTGTCCAGGCCGTACCGGCGCGCTTTTTCCTGCAGGAAGCCGATCGTTTCCCCATCGCCCATCATCGGGTAAAACGCGTCGTAAGCGCTTGCGTACAATTTGACGAGACGGGTTTCCCATATCGAGCCGATCGTTTTGCCGAGACCGTCGCCGCCATGAGAATTGAGGAATACGGTTTTGTCGTACGGCAACGTATCCATATCTGGATAAACGTCCGCGATCCGGTCCAGCATGATAACTCCTATCCGAGCATAGCGGATATCGCCCGTGTACAGATAAGCGTCGCGAAGGCCGGTTAGTACGTCCATGACCAAGTTTTTCCACAAGAAATGATGGTAATAGGCGACGAATGTCCACCGGTTTCCTTGTTCGTCCTCCCAGCCGAAGCCGTCGTCGACACCCCACGATTCCCCTTTGTCGGGGCAGAGTGTATTTACGAGCAGTCGTCGGTCCGCCAAGCGCGGATCGAATATACCGTGCCGATCGAGACCGCTGGCGTAATAGGCGGCGAAGTCGTTGGTCGGAAATTTGCAGCCGCTGCTCGGATCCGTTATTTTCCAAGGCTCGTTCAGATCAAGCGTGTAGCCGTAAGGGCCGTAAAGGGCGAGAAACGATTTCCCGGTAACGGGCGAGCCTTCCGCTTGGTTCGTAGCATAGCTCCGCGGAACGGACTGGGGAGGAATCAAGCTCCACCAGAAGTCCGCTCCGCGCGCCAAAGCATCGTCCGCCTTGGCGGCCGCCCGCTCCTTCATGTCGCGGGCCCATCCGCAGCTTGCGATATTCGCCCGCGCGCTGGCGACTTTGCTTGGGGTATACAGGGTGACCCGGCGCTTTGCGTTCGTTACAACCATTCGTTCATTCTCAACTCGCTTTCGGTTAAGACTGCAGATGACGGACTACTTTGCGGACCGCATGAGCGACGTCGTAGATGTCGCGTTCTTCGGCAAGCAGCACCCGTTGGCTCAACCACAGCACTTCCTTGTCGCTCGCACGTTCGCTGTTGGGGCAATCCCATACTTGCTTACGCCCCGTCCATCGCTGAGTTTCTTCCACGATTGCCGTGTTCCGATTCAATGGAACATACCCCCCGCTCACCGGTATGCCTTCGGCGTTTATTTTCCCGATCACCTCCTTCTTGTCTATCGGTCGGCCAGCTCCGGCGCCAGCCTGAACATATATAGGTGGTACGCATGCCTCGTCTGCAAAAGCCCCCGTCTCATCACCCCGATGTCTTCAATCTCCTCAAGCAATTGCGTCAGCAGCTCCGCATTGCGCTCCCGATGCCGAAGCTGCTCCTCGAGCCTCGTCAGTTGGCCGAGAAGAACGGCAGCCTGGAATTCCGTCATCCGCAAATTCCAGCCGATCCTCTCGTGCTGATACCATTCTCCCCCGCGCACGCGGCCCACGTTGGCGAGCGACCACGCCGCATCGGCAAGCTTGTCGTCGTTCGTGATCAGCATCCCGCCTTCTCCGGCCGTCAAATTTTTGCTGCTCTGAAAGCTGATGCTCCCGATATCCCCCAACGCCCCTACCGGCTTCCCATCCCATTCCGCTCCGATGGCTTGGGCGGAATCTTCGATCAAGACGAGGCCGTGTCGCACGGCAATCGCCTTCAACCGGGTCATGTCGGCTGGCGCTCCGGCAATATGCACCGCTACGATCGCTTTCGTTCTCGGCGTGACCAGCCGTTCGATCCGTTCGGGATCGAGCAGCAGCGTATCGGGCTCGACATCGGCGAAGACGGGAATCGCGCCGAACAGCAGCGCGGAGGTCGCTGTGGCGATAAACGTGTACGAGGGCATAATGACCTCGTCGCCGGGCTGTACGCCGGCTGCCTTTAAAGCTACTGTCAGAGACAGCGTCCCGTTCACCATCGTTATCCCATGTTTCGCCCCGTGGAGCGCCGCGATTTTCTCTTCCAGCTCCGGCAGCTTGCTCCGGTTCGCCCCGCCCCACTTGCCCGAACGCAGCGCTTCCAGCAGCAGCCGTTCCTCCGTCTCGCCGAATACCGGCCATAACGGGAATTCTGCGGCTCTAACCGGCTTTCCTCCATCACAAGCCAACAAATCCGTTTTCATCTTGCTCCCCCTTATTGGGCGCGATCAAAAAAATGGCGGACCTCATGTTGTCCGATCATACGCGTCACTACGCTTTTTTCGGACAACCAATTGGTCTATTTTTTTTGATCGCGCCTTAGTATAGCGACGTATGCATGGCAAGGCGTGTCGTAGTTCGGATCGTCGGTACGCCATAGCGCTCCGCGCTTGTCGATGCGTGCAGCTGCCGTGCGTCTGCTCCCTCCGGAATCGGAATATACAGCACCGCTTCGAGCTTCTCCGCCTCATCCGTCTTGGCTGCCACGGAGATTTCCCCGTCGTCCGCGGCGCTTGCGATACGCAGGCCGCGCCTGGCGCGCTCCCAGTCGTTTATCCGCTTTCCGGTCCAAAATTCGAAGCCTCGCGCCTTCGCTTCCCGAACCGTGCGCTTGAACGCTTCCCGAACCGGTGGTTTTTGATGCAGATGCACTTGATGGAACAGGAAATGGGCAACCCCTTCAACACTGCGCACCGTCTCCAGAAAAGGAACGATTACGCTCGTATCGGTCCATTTGCCATGATCCATGTCCTGGGTCAAAAAGCCGATCTCCAGCACGTTATAGATCCGGTTTCGTTCATCCGACCAAGCGATCGGACGGTAAGGGTGGCACGTTCCGAATAAGAAGCCGACATTCCCTTTCTTGCTCGGCCCTCTCGTCTGGTCGCTCTCGATACCGTACATTTCGCACCAGCGGAACAGCTCGCCCCAGCCTTCGAAGCGGGTAACGTGGTTTTTGTTCGACACGACGGCCGTGTCGCTCGCAACCGATCTCAAATGGTCCAGCTGGCGCTTGAATTCGGCTTCGGCCCAGTAGCAGTTCCGGTCGATCGCGTTGTAGTGGAACGCGATTTCATGGCCGTCCCGCTCGATCCGGTCATACAGCTGCCGGCTGTAACCGCTCTCGATCATGCACCAGGTCGAGCGGATGCCGCACTCCTTCATCAGCCCGAGTGTAGTGACGCCATGCTCCTCGTCATTGCCGTCGCTGTCGTGGGAAATCATCGCGACCGCCTCGACGCCCGGCGGCCAATAGCCGATATACGGCACGCTCCAGCCATGTTCGGCCGCACGCCGAACGATATGTCCGATTAGCGCCTCGCGCCATTCGTCGGCGTACGGGTAAGCGAAATAGGGAGCACCCGTCTCGCTGATCAGCCGATCGCGTTCCCAGCATTGCTCGATAGAATCGTCCGCCTTCAAAATTCCGTCGTTTACGGAAGCGGTGCCATCCGGCGCCGGAGCGCCATCCTCCGCGAGCGGCGCGGACCCTTGCTGCAGCTTCACGATTGTCGTCAGCAGCCCGACCGACCACCGATCGACAAAGCCGGAGCCGACTTGAAAATGGAGCAGCGCGGGAAGAACGTCATCATTTGCAACGTTTCGCACCGCGTCCAAGCGGATTTCCCCCAGTTTTTCAGCCGCAGCGACGTCATCCCCGAATGGCTGCCAGGGCAAAGCATCGAGAAAGCGCAGCGGTCGAGCGTCCGTGCTTTCCGTTCCTTTCTCGCGGGAGTGGAAATACGCATACCCGGATTGGTGCCGGGGCATCTTGACATATCCGAGTCTCGCTGCCATCCGGTTCAGATTGGCGAACAAGACGACGCCCCCTCCCTCGTTGGCGAAGCGGTACAAAACCTCGACTGTAGCCTCGTTCTCGGCGGCCAAGGCAATCAATACAAGATCGTAGCGGCTTCGCACCAAGTCGTCCAACCGTTCCGGCGTCTCATAGGTGATTCCCCGATGAGTCAACAGTTCCTCCAAGTAAGTTTCAAATACGTTCATTCCGTACTGCCAACGAGCTTCTGCGACTTTCCGATCGAACCAAACCGCGATTCGCGCCAGTTTCATAAGCGGTCCCCCAATGACGGTCATAGCCATTTTGTGTTACATTCATAAACCGGAATCATACCGGTTTACATACTTCATACTTGTGTTTCCACCGAAAAATTACTACTTTCTCGAGTAATTCAAAGGAAAAACGGCCGTTTTTTCACTTTACAAAACGACAAACATTAAACTCCTTTCGTGCGAAATCATTAAACCGGTATTTAACCGGTTGAGTTTGAGTATATACCGTTTCGAAACGGATGACAAGGAAAAAATGAATGTCTCTTCTCTAAAGGGATGTTGTATTGTTCCGGTCCGCTTTGCTACAATAGCAATACTATGATTTTAGAAAAGGATAGGTTTCCATGCGCAGAGAGAACGAACTGAGATATACGGAATTGGCCAATATTTTACGCGAGCAAATCTATTCGGGCTATATCAAGCCCGGGGAGTACTTGTTGTCGGAAAACCGGTTGAGCGAATATTACGGCATGAGTCGGACATCCGTCAGGGCAACCCTGGACAAACTGATGCAAGAGGGCCTCATCGTGAAGCAGCCTTCCCGAGGCTCTATGGTGTCGCCCGATCTGATTATACCGGGGGAACAGCATAAGACGTTGCAAATCGTATGTACTTCCCCCTCCGAATTCATGAATGCTTGCCTACCGATCGTCATAGAGACATTCGAACGCGAGCATCCCCATGTCAAAGTGAAAGTGATCGGCTATCCCGCCGGCTCGTTCTGGGACTGTCTGAACGGCGGCATGGAGCCTGACCTGCTGCTGATTACCGATCGGCAATACGCCGATATCGAGAGCGACGAAGCGTTCGGCGAGTTTCACGTTTCGGTGTCCAAATCCGCTTCCGGCATCTATCCGAAGCTGCTGTCGGCATTCCGGGGGGACGGCAAGTTCAAAGCGATCCCGGTGACGTTCTCGACCATATTCATGGCGTATAATCCCGGTTTGTTCGAGAAATACAACGTACCGAAGCCGACCGCGGATTGGGTGCGGGAAGATCTGCTGCGCGCCGCGCAAAAATTGACGCTAGATACGAACGGCGACGGCATCACGGACCAGTACGGCCTATCGTTGTCATCCACCTTCAGCCGTTGGCTCGTTTTCGCTCTGCAAAACGATGTCCGCTTCTTCACGAAATCCGACCAAATCGAATCGCTTCAAAACTCGCTGGACTTCATCCACGACCTGCTCTTCCGCTACAAAATTGCGACCTTGTTCCAGAGCCGGCGTTTTCTCATCAATGGGGACGCGTTTCCCAGGCAGCGGGCAGCCATGGTGCTGACCACGTCAATGGAATTGGCCGGTTGGAGAAAGCAGATGCCGTTCGAACCCCAAGTCACGGCGATGCCGTTCGGCCCGTCGGAAGCAACGACGGCAGTGGCCAATCTGTTCGCTATTCCTTCCACGTGCCGCAATTACGAACTGGCCAATCTATTCGTCCAAACCGCGATCCGGGAAGATGTCCAGAAAACGATGGTCGAGCGGACCCGGTTCATCTCCGTACTGAAACAAGTAAACCCGCAGGTGTGGAGCGACGATTATTTGCATTCGCTTAACATTCATAACGGCGATATCGAAAACAGTTATTTCCTGCACGAGCTGTTTCCGAATCCGATCGATATTCTTGACCTGGAGCAAGGGATGGAATGGTTTTGGGCCGGCTTGGAACCGGCCGCCTCTTTCGCCGGGCAGCTGCACGACATTATTGCGCGCCGGTTCAGCGATAATCGGGCATAGCCAGTCTAGTCGCAGAGGCGAGTTCGTGGCGCATTCCGCTACTGCCGCCGCGAGCCGAACCTTGCTAATGCATTTTTCCCAGTATTCATTTCATCGCCTATCGCTTTATAATAGGGGAAAACTATCTTTTATCTGTTGCAAGGAGCTTTGTTATGACAAAAAGTGCCAATCCGCCGTTAAACGATGAGCAATGGTCGCAGTTGCTGAAGTATGCAGCTGATTCTTTCAATGAAGTCACCCTGAGTCGAGGGTTTCAATATTTCAAACAGCAGTACGTCACCTCCCTGTACATTACCGAGAATCGTGCGGTTCAAGCGAAGGTAACCGGCTCTGAAGACTACAAGGTTACACTCCTACTGGAACAGCTCAGATCCAGCTCTTGCACCTGCCCCGTCCACACCTACTGCAAGCATCAGGCTGCGGTTATGATGGAGCTGGCCAACCGACTCGGATACCCGGCTACCCAGATCGTGAATGCCAAGCAACACCTTTTGCGGGCCGCAGCGATCCCGTCTGCCGAGTCACTGCTCAAGGAATTGCCCCACATGAATGTATACGGCTGGCATGAATTCATGAACCAAGCTACATCTCTTGTGAGACCCGGTTATGATCAGGGGATGTACATAGAGGCACTGCGGTATCAGTTGTCTAATCACATGAAGGGTCCCACTCCGTTCACGGCAATGGACTTGATCTACTTCGAGCTGCATCAACACTTGTTCATTCTGCGGAAGGTATCCGAGCTGAGCGCTCAGGGCAGCTCAGCCCACATTATTTCTCATGCGACGTACCGGCTGTACGATGAAGTGCATGCCCTCCTGCACCAGAAAGCAACCCTGTTCAACTTCACGCTCTCAGCAGAACGTCTGAAGCAAACGTTAAGCTACCTCCGGCAGCAGATAGCGGAAGAGAAAGGCCATAAGTACCTGGAATACGGCCTGTATACGGCGATGTGGAACTACTGGATCGCGCCCCAGCCTGAGGCCGACTACTGGGTGTCTCAAGAGTTGAACGCCATGGAGCAGCAGACTGCCGATATTGGCTCCTCTTCTCTAGCAGCGGCAAAAGCTTTCCTATATCTGCATCAAGCCAAAAGCAGTGAAGCATGGGCGGCGCTAGAAGCAAGCGGTACGTTAGCCAAAGCACCGGCGAGTCTATTTCTCCCTTTTCTGAAACTCCTGTCAAGTTCTGGCGAGTGGGGAGCGTTGGTCGATTGGTTAAAGCGAACGGCCTCGCACTTCTATGGTCCCATGACCAAGGAACGCGTAGCCTATATGGGGTATTGGAAAGAAGCGGTTGAGCATGTTCCTGAAGCCGAGGAGCTGCTATGGAACGTACTGGAAGGGATGTTGCCCCATTCGACCCCGGTTATCGAGGATATGCTGTACGAGCGGCAAAACTGGAAGGCATGGGTCGAGATGCAGATCCTCCTGGAACGTGATCCCTTCTATCATCGGGTAAGTGTATTGCAGCCCATCGAGAAGGAGGCGCCAGAGCTTCTTCTTCCTTACTACCATCAAGCCATCGAGCACTATGTCTCCCTCAAAAACCGGCAGGATTACAAGGCAGCGGTCAAGCTGCTTAAACGTCTGGTCAAAGTGTACAAGAAGATGAAGCAGAACGAGCGTTGGGACAGCTTTTTCTCTCGATTCATGGAACGAAACAGCCGGCTGCGGGCACTGCATGAGGAATTAAAGAAAGGAAAGCTGTTGGAATGAGTGCGAAACTATGCGATATGTCTATACATGCAATACTGACGGATGACGGAGATGCCTTGCTATGGGGGCTGAAGGATGGACGCACGGTAAGCGGAGATACGTTCCGCAAATTAATGTTCGCCTGGCACGAGCCCTCCTGCTACGGAACAACACTGGAGCTGCAGCAGGCCGGGGAGCTTGTCGTGACGGTCCTCCCTTCGGAGATGGTGCTCCCCTTCTTCGCCGAGCCGAATCTCATGGACATTCTCCGCTGGGAAGGCGGGGACGAAGGGACCAAGGGATTATTCGAGGCTGCACCGCTTCTATACCGAGAAGCTCAAGCGGGCCGCTATATGCCTAGCTACAGCGCTTATCGGAATGGGAAGCTGCAATGGACTTGGGAGGCGGATTCCGACGAGCTGGAACAGCTCAATTGGGAGGCGCTAAATAGTTTGGACTCTTCCGGCGACAAACTGTCCGGATTGCGCTCCGCCTTCTCGGCCGCCGTATCGATGAAGCACTATGCGGAAGAAGCTGCCGTGTCCGATCTACGGCGGGAGTATCCCGCCTTGTTCCAACGACCGCAGCCGGCAGACTCGACTATGGTGCTGACGGAGGAGGAGTGGCTCGTATCGCTCGGTTGGAAGCCGGACCTGTCTCCCTTCCGCCCCACTCTGCAACTGCTCGAGCCGGAAGAAGAGCAAGACGAATGGCGCCTGCGTCTGGTGCTGCAGGACAAGAGCGAAGGATCGACACTTGTGCCGATCCGCCTCGCTACAGACGGACAAGCTTCCGGCGTATGGACGCCCGACTGGAGCCCTTTCATCCGAGAGCGTTCTCCCGGATGGGCAGCCAGGCTCCTCGCGACGCTTCCGAACGCGAACAGCCGCGGCGAGCTGTTCGCTGCGCCGTTAAGCGACGAGGCTGCTTGGCACTTCCTGACCACGGACAGCCGCCAATTGCTCAGTGACGGCTGGAATGTCATGCTGCCCGGCTGGTGGGAAGCCGCCTCGAAGCGGAAGCCCCGTCTACGCGCACAGGTTACACCCGATGTAGGCGGCAGAGGCCAGTCGTTGTTCGGGCTGAACGCCTTGGTCGACTTCGACTGGCGCATTGCGATCGGCGATGCGGATCTGAACGAAGCTGAATTCGCAGAGCTGCTGAGCCACAAGGAGCGATTGATCCGCTTCCGCGGCGAATGGGTCATCTTGGACCCTGCTCTGCTGGAGAAAATCCGGAGGCTCATGGCAAGCGTGAATCCGGAAGAAGGCTTGTCCCTGCAGGACATTCTCCAACTCCACTTGTTAAGTGAATCGGAGCAAGAGGGAACAGGCAGGAACGGGCGGTCATCCCGAGAAGATGCGGGCGATCCCGAAGACGAGGAAGAACAGCTTCGACTGGAGGTGGAGTTGAATACTCACCTCTTGGCACTGCTCCGTCAGCTTGGGCAGCCTTCGGAATTAGCTCCGCTACCTGTACCTGACGGACTGCGCGCTGAGCTGCGAGGCTACCAGCGTGAAGGGTTCACCTGGCTCAGCCATCTGAGAACGTTCGGGCTGGGCGCCTGTCTAGCCGATGATATGGGACTCGGGAAAACGGTTCAATTCATCACCTATTTGCTCCAGCACCGAGCAGAGTTCGAATTCCCCGCCCTACTCATCTGTCCAACTTCGGTGTTGGGCAACTGGCAGAAGGAGCTTGCCCGATTCGCCCCTGAGCTGAGGGTTAAGCTTCATTATGGGAAGGGACGGCTCCCTCGCGAGGAGATTGCTGAGGCTGTGAAGGATACAGACGTCGTCATCACCTCCTATACAACGGCGCTGTTGGATCAGGAATTGCTGCAGGAGATCGTATGGAGCTCCCTATGTCTCGACGAAGCCCAGAACATCAAGAACGCGCAGAACAAGCAATCGGTCGCCATCCGCTCCCTACAAGCAAGGCACCGCATTGCAATGACCGGAACGCCGATAGAGAACCGGTTGTCGGAGCTGTGGTCGATTTACGACTTCCTCAACCCGGGTTACCTGGGGAACCAGCGCGGGTTCCAGCATCGGTTCGCCAATCCCATCGAGAAGCATCAGGATGCGGAGCGAACGGCCCAGCTCCAGAAGCTCGTCAAGCCATTCATGCTGCGGCGCAAGAAGAACGATCCCGCGATCCAGCTCGATTTGCCGGACAAGCAGGAGATGAAAGTATATATCAACCTGACCGCCGAGCAGGGAGCGCTTTACGAGCAGTCGGTCAAGCATCTGATGGAGCGGATGAACAATCTGGAAGGTATCGAGCGCAAGGGAGCCATTCTCGCCGCCTTGACCCAGCTCAAGCAGCTGTGCGACCATCCCGTGTTGCTGACGAAGGAAGCTGTGCCGCCCGAGGAAATCTTGCAGCTCGAAGAGCACCGGGATGTGTTCATCACCCGATCTGCGAAGCTGGAACGACTCGTTGCTATGGTCGACGAGCTGCGGGACGAGGGCGATTCCTGCCTGATCTTCACCCAGTATGTAGGCATGGGCCGCATGTTGGCCGACGTGCTGCGGGTGCATCGGGGCGAGTCCGTGCTGTACCTGAATGGCAGCACGCCCAAAGCGGAACGCGATAAGATGATCGACTCGTTCCAGGCGGGAGACGGTTCGGGACCCGGCATCTTCGTCCTGTCGCTGAAGGCCGGCGGAGTCGGTCTCAACCTGACGGCGGCCAATCACGTATTCCACTTCGACCGCTGGTGGAACCCGGCTGTCGAGAACCAAGCGACCGACCGCGCCTATCGGATGGGACAGAAGCGCAATGTGCAGGTGCACAAGTTCATTTCCCTCGGCACGTTGGAGGAGAAGATCGACGAGATGCTGGAGAGCAAGATGAGCTTGAGCGAAAATGTCATCTCCACCTCCGAAGGCTGGATTACCGAGCTCTCGAACGACGAGCTTCGCGACCTGTTCACGCTGCGGCAATCGTGGTAATACGGATACATGAACAACCTGACCGGGAGTCCTTAGATCCCCGGTCAGGCTGTTGGTGGTTACGTTCGGCCAGACTTATACGGGTCAGTCTGCATTCGGTGCGGATCAGCAATTCTTCCCTTCCATTATGAACTCGGCAGATCATTATTATCGCGCTTATCGCTGAGTTGTATTAATCGCTTATGAATGAACTATCACACTCACAGTGTAGCGAGGAACGATTATGTATAAGATTATGGTGATTGAAGATAGTGTTGAGCTTCGGAATGAAATGATCGTTCTGTTAAGAAGAAATGGCTATGACGGTTACGCCCCCGAGCAATTCGATACGATCATTTCCGATATACGGGTGACGAATCCCCATCTCATTCTGCTCGATATCAACTTGCCTGGGCAGGACGGGTTCCAGCTTTGTACAGAGATTCGCACCTTCTCGCAGGTGCCGATTATGTTCGTTACCAGTCGCAATACCGACATGGATGAGCTGATGTGCATGACGCTCGGCGGTGATGATTATATAAGCAAGCCTTATAATACATCGATCTTAGTTGCCCGCATATCCGCGCTACTTAAGAGAACGTATGGCAACAGCAGCAGCCAGGATCAATTGACTCACGGTGCAGTGACACTTCATTTAGCGACCAGCAGGCTGGAAGCCAATAATCATTTCGTCGAGTTGACCAAGAATGAATTGAAGATTATGCATTATCTCTTTATGCACAAGAAACGAATCGTATCTCGGCTCGACTTGGTAGAATACCTATGGGATAACGAAATGTTTGTCGATGACAATTCATTAAGCGTCAACATCAACCGAATACGAAACAAGCTGCAAGCCCTTGGTCTCGAGGAGTATATCATGACAAAGCGCGGACAAGGATATAGAATATGACTTTATTCACATATATGAAGGACAGGCTGCTCCTCATTGTGCTGCATGTCGTTTGCATGGTTCTGCTGGCTGCTTTTTTGAGGCTGGTTGGCAATGATGCCACTGTTATCCTACTCATTATCTTCATCTGGACACTTATAATAGCTGCATATTTTACCGTTCATTTTGTAGTCCGACAAAGCTTTTTCGATCGTTTAAGCGAGCTGTCGAATTCCCTTGAGCAACGGTATTTGATCGCAGAAGTGATGGATCGGCCCGTTCGGATGGAGGATGTGGAATACTATCGCCTGATCAAGGCCGCGGGCAAGTCCATGACCGAGCATGTTACCGAGGTTCGCGGTGAACGCAAGGAATATAAGGAGTACATCGAGCAGTGGGTGCATGAGATCAAGACGCCCATTGCCGCTATCCAATTAATGTGCGACAACCATAAGTCTGATGTTACCCGCAAGATTCTGATGGAGCTCGAGAAGACGGATCAATATGTCGAACAAGCTCTATACTATGCACGCTGCGAGCAGGTTGAGAAGGATTACTTGATCAAGGAGATGTCCTTATCCGAGTGTGTCCATTCCGCTATCCTGAAGAACAAGCAGCTGCTCATCCAGAATGGGATTCAGATTCAGACCGAACAACTGGATCGCACCGTCTATTCCGACAGTAAATGGATTGAATTTATCGTCAACCAACTGCTCCTCAATGCGGTCAAGTACCGCAAGCAGAGACAGGAAGCCTCTACGATCGCCATCTATGCAGAAGCTGTGAGAAACGGGGTCGGACTCGTAATTCGGGATGATGGAATCGGAATTGTGGAGAGTGAATTACCGCGTCTGTTTGAGCTCGGATTTACCGGGTCTAATGGCAGGCACAATCAGAAATCGACCGGAATCGGCCTCTATCTGTGCAAGCGGCTATGCGACAAGCTCGGGCTCGAGATCGCGATCAGCTCGATACGAAATGAATATACAGCGGTGACGATCTTCTTTCCGATCGGTACCTTGTACAAGGTGCAAGGATAATCTCCTTGCTTCTATTTCTTTATACGCTATCTAACAATAATGAAAGAATATATTAAGGCAAATGGATACAGAAGCGGTGTGAATCGTTGGATAATGATAACGAGGTGATTCACATGACAACATTATTAAACATCGTCAACATCGAGAAATATTACGGCAACAAGAAGCAAGTGACCAAAGCGATTGATACTATCAGCTTTCAAGTCGCAGCAGGAGAGTTCATCGGCGTGATGGGCGCGTCAGGCTCAGGCAAGACGACTCTGCTCAATGCGATCGCAACGATTGATCAGGTTAGTGCGGGACATATTTACTTGAACAACACCGACATCACCGAAATATCAGAGCGGGATATTGCAAAGTTTCGTCGACAGAATCTAGGGTTTATATTTCAAGACTTCAATCTGCTCGATACGCTGACCATCCAGGAGAATATTGCACTTGCGTTGACTATTAACCAGGTAGATGCTGACGCAATCGATAAGCAGGTACAAATGGTGGCGCTGCAGCTAGGCATCGGAGATATTCTGTCCAAGTTTCCATATGAAGTATCGGGCGGGCAGAAGCAGCGCTGTGCATGTGCTAGAGCGATTGTAACGAAGCCGCAGCTCATCTTGGCAGACGAGCCAACCGGGGCGCTCGATTCCAAGTCGGCTCAGATGCTGCTTGAGTCCATTTCCGAAATGAATACTAAGCTAGGTGCCACCATTCTGATGGTTACGCATGATGCATTTGCAGCGAGCTACTGCAGCCGAATTTTATTTTTGAAAGACGGCACCCTCTTCAACGAATTGATTAAGGGGGAGAAGACGCGCAAGCAATTTTTCAATGAGATTCTGGATGTGATGGCTTTGCTCGGAGGTGACTTGTCCGATGTACTATAAGCTATCCTTGAGGAATATGAGGCGTACCGCATCCGATTATGCCATCTACTTTATTATGCTGATGCTGTCTACTGGACTTATGTTTGCCTACAATTCCATCATCTTCTCGGACGAGTTGATGACGCTCGCAGACAATATGAGAGCTTTATCGTATTCCTTCGTCATTCTTTCGCTCACCTTGGTCATCGTGTTGGCCTTTATGGTGAATTATGCAACAAGGTTCATCATTAACAAGCGCAAGCGGGAATTCGGCACCTATCTGTTGCTCGGAATGGAACGGCGAACGGTAGCACGTATGTTTCTGGTTGAGAATATCGGAATCGGTCTCCTATCCTTCGCAGCTGGAATATTGCTCGGGATGCTGCTCTTTCAAGTGTTTACCGAGATTATTATGCATATCTTCGACCAGGTGTACCACATTCAAGTAGTGTTCTCGCTCAAGACAGTCCTTCTTACCGCACTATACTTCATCCTGATGTATGTGCTTGCACTGTGGGGCGGCGGCCGCCTGATTGCCAAGCTTAACATTTATGACTTAATCTATGGCAGCAAATACAATGAGATTTTTAAATACCATCATCCGATGTTGTATACCGTATTGTTCCTATTCTTCGCCAGCCTATGTGCAGGTGGAATCTATCGGGTTATTACGATGTTCAATTCCACGGTATCGGCCAGTGACGGTATGCTGACCTTGTTCGCTTGTATTGTTGCCGTTATCGTTGGCGTATATGGAATCTATGTATGCTTGGCTTCGTTCATCGCCTTGCTTCACAATAGAATGAGACGGTTTCGATACCGCGACACCAACCTGTTCCTTCTGCGGCAGATTATATCCAAGATTCAGACCAATAGCCGTGTTATGGGCGTACATGCAGTCGTGCTCACCCTATCCTTATGCTTATTGACAATGGGCTTATCCATCGGTCAAGGCTTCAAAGTGTTGGCTCATTCGGAGGCGCCATTCGATGTGATGGTCAAGATCGAAGATCCGGATGTTTTGAGTTTCGAGGATGTGCTTCAGTTTATCGACGACAGAGCGCCGATTAAGGATTCCGTCGCATACAAGCTATACGCCAACAATCAAGCTGGCTATGAATCTGCAGCCTTTCTCAAGCTAAGCGATTACAATCGGCTTCGAGCACAGCTCGGACTCGATCAGAAGCAATTGCCCGAGAACCGATTCCTCATTCACGCAGAATCGCGGCGGATTCGCGAGTCAATGGAGGATAAAGCGGTGACTTCAGAACTGAAGATTCAAATTGGTTCGACACAGCTGACTAGCGATGTCAAGCTAATGTTTTCCGAGCCGATTGAACAGTATCGGATCAATGCATTTGAGGAGTTTACATTTGTTGTACATGATTCATTGGCCGATTCGAGCCTGACACCCGTCAGATCCAACCTGATCGTGACCAATTACAAGCCTGCGCCTGAGCGTCTCCGGGATGAGCTGAACGATTATATCCGTTCCGATTGGCTGCCTAATCAGCAGGGACTTGATCCGAATATGGAGCGACCACGCATTCAAACCAAGAGCTGGACATTGTCTAATAGTATGGTTTCGTTCACCACATTATCATTTGGCGCGATGTACATTAGCTTCGTCCTCTTCTTAATTGTAGCGACGGTACTTTCCATGCATCAACTCACCGATTCGGCTGAGCATCGATTCCGATTCGACATTCTGCGGAAGCTTGGTGTCGGACAGGATGGAATTAATCGCTTGACACTGAAGCAGCTTACCCTGTACTTCGTCTTCCCGATTATCGTGCCGATTCTGATCACGGTCGTGTTGTCCGCGAGCATGAATCAAGTCTTCTACACGTTCATACCGAAGCCGAATATCGTCGTTCATAACATGCTGATCGCTTTGGGTTCCTTCCTGGTCCTATATATGTGCTTCTTCTTGGCGACTTATATAGGATTCAAGCGGAATATAGCGTCGAGGTAGACTAGCCTGCAGATTTGCTTCTTCACGCGCACGCGACTTTTTCGCAGAGCTTCAGCCGCCGGATTTCGCCGACGTCCGCCTGCTAGCTACGGGCGGCTTGGTCCCTAGCCGATTCCTTTAACAGCCGTTGCGGTGTCCTGAACCTGCACTCCCCGGTAACCAGTGTCCGAGGCAGCCGCCATCTGCAACCGACCACAGTGACAGGTCTTCCCTTCGGAAATTTCCTCTTCGTCGGGAATGTCATCGTAAAAGCGCCAGTTGAACTGAAAATCAGTTCGAAACTGACGCTTTTCGAGCTGTCAACTCCGGAGAGCGACTCAACACATTGACATGCTTCTTCTATATACCGTACAGTTCCGCTGCTGTATTTCCCATCACTTGCCGCTTCAAAGAATCTCGTTCGTTTGACCAGATCGCCGCTTGTGCTGCCTCATCCCCGTACGGATAGTTGCTGGCGAACATCAGTGTCCTCTCGGCGTCAATCTGTCTCAACAGCTCGTCCTGCAAATTGGCATTGTTCGGCAGCTCTACCGTTTGTGTCGTTATGCGAAAGTGCTCGCGGAAATATTCGCTCGGGAATCGTTTGACCCATGGCGTCTGCACCCTCAACCCTCTCCAGTCCTGATCCAGACGCCATAAATAGGGCACAATCCAGAACACGCCCGCTTCCTGCAACACCACTCGCAACGTTGGAAACCTCTCGAATACCCCTTCGAAAATCATGCTGGCCACATGGGCCATCATCACCTGCGTCCTGGAGAATATCCACTCCGCCCGGGTCGTGACGTATCCTACCCCGGTCATCGGATTATTGATGCCGACGCCCTCCATCCCCGCATGTATAGTCAGCGGCAATCCGTGCCGTTCGCAAGCCTCGTAAATCGGATCGTAGAAACGGTTGCCATAAGGCATGAACGCTCCATTGGAGACGAGCACCTGGACCATGCCGGGATGCGGGGCCATCCGGTCGATTTCCTTGGCCGCATAAACCGGCTGCTGCTTGGGAATGATGATCGAGCCTTTCAGACGCGCATCCTCTCCTAGCCAGTGATCGACGGTGTAAGTATTGATCGCCCGGCACAGCTCGACCGCATATTCGTAATTAGGCGCGGCTTGAACGCCATAATTCGTGCCGGTCAATATCCCGCAAGCGAGGGGCCGCTCGTCCAAATAAGCTTGACGCAATGTCTGCACATCCGCGACTCCGTCCCGGGGATCGCCGCCCGGCACGGCGTTGCCGTAAGCGTCGGTCAGCTCCCGGTAGGCGCGGGGCAAATACGGCTTGATTCGCCCCATTCCCGTATCGTGGTGAATATCGCAATCGATCACCGCATGCGGTGCGGCACGATCGTCCGTCCTGTCAGTCTTCATCGTCCTTCCCCCGTCCCTGCTACATATGAACAACAACCATTTCATCCACCACGGTAACATCGAATGTTTCCACGGTCACCTCGTACGTTTTCGTGCGCATTTTCGGATCAACGATCATCTGCCCGGTCTTGATGTCGAATTCCCACTGGTGCCACGGGCAGCGCACGATTTCCCCTTCGCGTTCGTGACGGAAGCCGCCCGGCTCGTCGGATACGACGAGCGCGGTGGTCAAACCTCGGCACAGCGGAGCGCCCTGATGCGGACAAACATTGCGTATGGCGTAAAATTTGCCGGCGATATTGTACACGCCGATACTCCGGTCACCCGCATGCACGATCTTTCTCGTACCCGGAGCGATATCCGCCGCTTTGGCCACGGCGTATTTGCGGTCCGCCGGCCGGCTTGTCGTCGGCTGCTCGCTCATGACTGCTTCCCTCCGATCCCGGTGCCGCGATCCGGCAGACCGTACAGCTCCGCCGCGTTCCGATAAAAGATGCGGTCCCACAGCTTCTCCTCCAGCCGGGGCAATGCCAGCTGCGGCGAATCGAAATCCCAGTGCGGATAATCGCTGCAAAACATCAGCGTTTCTTCCGCGAACAGGCTTGCCAGCATCTTGTCGAAAATGGCGCGGTTGGGCGTAGCTTCGATCGGCTGCGTCGTCACTCGGACATGCTTGCGGAAATATTCGCTTGGCGGTTTCTTGACGAGCGGCAATTGCGCCCGCTCCGCGTGCCAATGTTGATCCATTTGCCACAGGCACGGCACGACCCAGAACACGCCCGCCTCCTGCAGCACCACCTTCAAATCGGGAAACCGCTCGAATACGCCCTCGAAAATAAAGCTGACCAAATGCGCCATCATATTTTGCGGACGCAAGGCGCGGGTTTCGATATAATGGGCGACGCGGCCGGCTCCCGTTTCCGGACTGTGGATGCCGTTTCCTTCCACGCCGACGTGAATCGTGAACGGCAAATTGTAGCGGCAGCACGCCTCGAAGATCGGATCGTAGAATCGGTTGCCGTGCGGCTTCATCGCCCCGCTGGAAACGAATACTTGCACCATGTCCGAGCGTCCGCCGACACGGTCGATTTCGGCCGCCGCCAGATGCGGCACCTGCTTCGCCACCAAGATAGATCCACGAAGTCTGCCGTCCCGCGCCAGCCACTGCTCTATCGTATAGTCGTTGACGGCCGCCGCGATGGCGGCGGCATGCTCGCCGTCGGCCATTGACTGCAGACCGAAGCTGTCTCCCGTCAAAATACCGTATTCCACATTGAAAGGGTCCAGAAGTTGCGATTGCACGAGAGACAGGTCGCTGCCGGCGGGGCTGCCGTCCTCAGGGATGGCGTCCACCATCCTCCCCCCCACGCCGCCGTTAAAATGGCCTCCTCCTCCGCTGCCCGCCGCTCGCGGCGGCGACTCGAGATACCGACGCGGCAAGTAATCTTTGTAATATTCGTGTGCCGTATAGTGATGAATGTCGCAGTCAATAATGGAACGCTTCAATTTTGTTCGGCTCTCCGCTTGCGGCGGCGTCGTCCCGACGGTTTGCATGATGGTTCCTCCTTGTATCGGCGCTGCATGGTTGCTTCACCTTTGATTTTACAGCGGTACGAATCGATACCGTTACACGATGTTTGACGGATGCATAGTCGATTGTTGATCAATTATGCGGCGGAGACAGCCGGTTCCCGAGTGACGTTATGCGTTTACCGGTCGCTCTCCGCCGCATCGGCGGCGTTTCCCCGTCGAAGCTCGGACGGCCGCATCCCGAGCAGCAGCTTGAAGTGGCGACCGAAGGCGGACGGGGACGGGAAGCCCGTCAGCTCGGCAATTTCCGCGATCGACATGTCCGGGGCGGCCAGCAGCAGCCGTTTCGCCTCGGCTACCCGCTGTACAATCACATATTGGTAAAAGCTGATTCCCGTCTCTTTTTTGAAGCAGCGGGTCAGGTGCTCCTCGCTGGCGGCAAATCGCTTCGCCATTTCCTTTAACGTCAGCCTTTCGCCCAGATGGCCGCATACGTAATCCGAACAATGCCGTACGAGCTCGTTGGGCTGCCGGTTGCCCGGCCATGCCGCCGGGGAGCCGGATTTTTGCAAAACCCGCTGGAGGTAGACGCTCAACTGCAGCGCCAGGCTTACTGCCATGCATTCCCACCCCGTCTCCTTGCGCTCCAGCTCGTACTGCAACAGCCGACACATCCCGTCCACCTGGCGGAATTGCGGCGGACTTAACATCGTTCCCAGGCAGCCGTCCACGGGAATCCACGAGCAGTCGACCAAGTACCGCAACGCCTGCACATTGGCTGGCAATGGCTCGCTTTCCCCCAAATTCAAGCAAATGACTCGCCGCTTGTATCTGCCCTTCGAAATCATCTGATGGGGCGTATTGCCCCTGAACAGCAGCACCGATCTCGGGAACTGCGGGAATACCCGCCTGCCTACGACCATCGCGCCAGACCCTTCCAACGTCAAATGAATTTCCAGACCGGGTTGGTAATGCAGGTCGCTCCCGACCAGCCACTGATCGGTGACCATTACGACCGGGAAATCGTTCAGGCGATCGACGATGTCCTTATTCCAACGAGGCGGTTTCGGCTTGATGCGGCCGTCTTTAACCATCGTTAACCCTCCTCCGCTATCCATTCGGCACGATGCGATCCGACCGGGGGCTGCCTCGGGAGTTGGCTTGCTTGCGCCGCCGCGCTTATTCCTTCACGCTGCCCATGACAATCCCTTTCACAAAAAAACGCTGCAGGAACGGATAGACCGCCAAGATCGGAAGCGCGCCCAAAAAGATTTGAGCCGCTTTCGCCGTCCGGTCGCTCACTTCCGCCAACGAATCCAAATCGACGTTCGGATCGAGCGCCAAATCCTGCTGAATAATCACGGTTTGCAAATAGCTTTGCAGCGGATAATGGTCGGGCGAATTCATGAAGATCAAGCCGTCGAACCACGAATTCCAATGGCTCACCGTAGCGAACAAAGTGATGGTCGCCAACACCGGCGTGGACAGCGGGACAAATATGCGCCATAGCGTCGTCCAATGCCCGGCGCCGTCGATATATGCCGCCTCCTCCAGCTCCTTCGGAATACCGCGAAAAAAATTGATCAGCAAAATGACGTTGAACACAGGCACGGCCGACGGCAGCACAAGCGCCCAGATCGTGTCCATAATTCCGGTATAGCTGACGATCATGTATGAAGGAATCAGGCCGCCGTGAAAAAGGATGGTGAATACGAATATCCAGACATACAGCGTTCTCCATCGAAATTTGTGCACCTCCTTTGCCAAAGGAAACGCCACGAGCACCGCCAGCAGCATGTTGATCGGTACGCCTGTCAGTACCCTCAGCATAGTGACCTGCACCGAATTCATAAACTCCTTCTTGCCCGTCACGAACGCGTACGAGCTGATCGTGAAATCGACCGGCCACAGCTTGACCAGACCGCCCGCGGCCGCCGCGCTGGAGCTGAACGATACGGCCAATACGTGAAGCAGCGGCAAGATGCAGATGGTGGACAATACGCCCAAAATCATATAATTGGAAACGATAAACAATCTTCTGCCGAAGGAAATATGCTCAACCATACCGCTTCTCCTTTCCGGTTAAAAAATTCGATAGTTGGCGAAGCGATACGCCAAATAATAAGACAAAGAAATGAATGTCAGGGAAACGACCGATTTGAACAAGCCGACAGCCGTAGCCACGCCGTACTGGGCATCCAGCAAGCCTATGCGGTATACGAACGTATCGATAATATCCCCCGTCTCGTACACTTGGGGGCTGTATAGATTGAACACCTGGTCGAAGCCGGCATTCAGCACTTGCCCGAGGCTTAAGGTCGTCAGCAATATAATGACGGGCGCCATGCCGGGTAGCGTAATATGCAGCGTCTGCTTCCAGCGGCCGGCTCCGTCGATCGCGGCCGCTTCGTACAGCGACGGGTTAATGCTGGTCAGTGCGGCCAAATAAACGATCGTGCTGAAACCGAAATCTTTCCAGGTGTCCGACAGCACGAGAATATAACGGAACCAGTCATTGCTGCCGAGGAAAAAAATCGGCTCGATCCCGAACGCGGCCAGCAACTGATTGACGATCCCCGTCGAGGGGGACAGGATGTCGATGAGGATGCCGCCCAAAATCACCCACGATAAAAAATGGGGCAAATAAACGAGCGTCTGAATGCCTCTCTTGAACAGTTCCTTGCGAACCTCGTTAAGCAGCAGCGAAACCGTAATCGGCACGATCAATCCGGCCACGATTTTCATAAAGGAAATGAGCACCGTATTCCATAGCACCCTACCGGTATCCGGCATCGCCATGACATAGCGGAAGTTGTCCCACCCCGTCCACTTCGATTCGAATATGCCCAGAGCGGGAACGAACTTTTGAAAGGCGATGACTATTCCGAGCATCGGCCCGTAGCTGTAGATGACGATTAACACAAGAGCCGGCAGTATCATAAGGTGCAGCGGGAGATTATGAGCCCTCTTCTTGGCAGACACGCGAATCCTCCTTGTCGAAAGTACGTATGCGGCGACGTATCGCCGTAAGAAACACAAGGCGGGAGAAGGGCTCCTTCTCTCCTTCTCCCGCCGCTCTTCCTGACAATTATTTCGTTTGATGCCACTTGTTGACTTCCTGCGTAATCTGGTCGCCGCCAAGCTTTTTCCAATCGTCGACATATTTATCGAAGCTGTCGATCGAATCGCCCAAAATGATTTTCGTGAACACTTCCAACTCCATCTTGTTCAAAGTCGATTCCTTGGCCACCATCGACTCCGTAGGGGCCGCAAAAAATTCGCTTTGCGTCAGCATCTTGTTGTTCACGTACTGGTTAATGATAGAGAACGCGCCGTTTTTCCCGTATATTCGCTCACGCGCCCAATCCGACGAGGCACCTTTGCCGCTTTCCCAATTCACGATTCGGTCGTACACCGTAACTTCTTCCGGGTTCAGAGCGGACTTGTCCTTGCTCTCGAGCGCCTTCACGACGTGAAGATGGATCTCCAGGTTTTTGCGGGCCGGCCAAGCTACGAATGGCATGTACGGGTGCCGGTTGATGCCGTCCTTGTTGAAATGCTCGGCATAGTTTTCAACCGCTCCTTTTCCCCAACCGTTTTCCACGAACAGATTGATCGCTTTGAGCAACGCTTCCGGATGCTTCGTACCTTTCAACACCGCGTAATAAGTGCTCGTCGAGAAGCCGACCTGCGGGTTAACCGGCTTACCGCTCGAGGACACGATCGGATACGGTACCCATTGGGCGTCTTTGTTGTTCGCGACATTGTCCGCGAAGTAGCCGATCGGGTTGGACATCGTTCCGTAGATCAAGCCCGCCCGGTTGGATATCGCCAATTCGGCCGCCTTCGCCGCATCCTTGACGCCGAACTCCTTGTCGATTTCGCCCTTTTTGTACATGTCCTGCAACGAGGCCAGAGCCGCCTTCATTTCGGGCTGGATGCTGCCGTACGCCAGCTTGCCGCTCGCGTCCTTGATCCACAACCGGGGATAAGCCTGGTAGCCGTTGAAGAAGCCCTTCAAATCGGCGAAAGCCCCGTATAAATCCTTGAACAGAAGCAAGCCGATCGTATCGTTTTTGCCGTTTCCGTCAGGGTCCTTCGTCGTAAAAGCGGTCGATATGGCCTTGACGTCCTCCATCGTTTTGGGTGCCGGGAGCTTCAGCTTATCCAGCCAGTCTTGACGAATCCAGATCAGCGGCGCTCCGTCCATCGAGGACCCGGTGCTCGGAATGGCCATCAGCTTGCCGCCGAAGGTCGCGGAGGCGAGCGCGGTCGTTCCGTCCTGGTTCATCACTTCCTTCGTCAACGGCGCCGCGTGCTTATTGTATACTTCCGTCAAATCCATCAGTCTGCCCGCTTCATGCAATTGCTGCAGCTGCTTCGCATTGACGGGGATGAACTGCGGCAAATTGCCCGAGGCAATCGACACGTTCATCTTTTGCTCCCCTTGCCCTCTGTCCACCACCCAATCGTTTTTCACCTTGATGCCCAGCTTGTCGAGCAACGATCGGGTCCAAACGTTATTGTCGATCGAATCTCCCTGCGGGTACTTGATCGTCGAGTCGATCATTTTGACGGTCGTGATCTCGATCGGCGGGTCGTATTTGCCGAAGTAAGGGTCCGCCGGAATCTCCGTTTTTGGTGCGGCGGTACCCTCCTTACCCGCTCCTCCGTCCTTTGCGGCTCCCGTGCTTGCCGAGCTGCAAGCGGATACAAAAACGGCAAGACATAGGCCGATCATGGACAGCCCTGCTTTGGACCTTGCTGACATCTTTCGTTTCCTCCCCTTTTTTAAAGTTTCTCTTGATAGCTCTAATCATAAAAGGTTGGAAACATCCCGTATATGTCACTTCTTTTAGAAGTCTTGTCTTTTGTTTGTTTCTTTCCATGCAGCCGCCATATCGACAGCGTTGCGGTAATCTTGAGGGGTTGCGCCGGTATGCTTTTTGAAGAAGCGGGTAAAATATCCCGCATTGCCGAATCCGACCGCAATCGCGATCTCGTGAATTTTGAATTCGGGACGGGCGAGCAGTTCCTTTGCTTTCTCCACACGCAATTCGGCAATGTGCTCGGAAAGTGTTTTTCCCGTGCTTTTCTTATACAGCACCGATAAATAAGTCGGGTTCAAATAAACGAATTCCGCCAATGCGACGAGCGACAAATCGCCGTGCAGGTGCTCGCGGATATACTGGTTGATTTTCAAAATCATGCTGTCCGTGCGTTCGACCAGCAGCCGTTGTCTTCGCGAGAACAGCTCGGCGGCCGTCTTTTTCAAATAAACGAGCGCGGCTTCTCTCGATTCGTGGGCGGACAGATTCATCAATTGTCCGACAGCGGGCCCGCCCAGAAGCGGGTCGCCCGGCTCCAATGTGTTGATCCGGGCAATCAGCAGCATCGCCACGGCATAATAAGCCTGCGTATGGAGGCCGATCCGATTCGGGATTCGCGCGTACAGCTCCTCCAGCGTCCGTTCGAATGCGACCTCGTAGCCCGATTCCAATGCCTGCTTCAATTCCTCGAGTACGAACGCCCCCGGGTAATCGTACGATAGCGGCTCCGAGTCCGGCTCCCGGTTCATCGTGACGAGCATTTCCTCCCCGTCGCCCAAGCCCAGCATCAGCGTTTGCTTCAATTGCGCATACGTTCGGGGCAGCTCCTCCCAGGAAACCGGAGCATCGGTGCACACAAGCGAGACCGGCACATTCAACACATTTTTGCATGTCAGCTGGATGCTCTCCAGTGTACCCTTGACAAACCAAGCCGTATCGCTCCACTCCTCTTCCGGAGCGGACGGCTGAATCATCCACACAAATCGGGAGGCGTCGAGCAGCACCGTCAGCAGCTTCGCTTGCGCCAGCAGCTCCACGGCCACGTTCTGGATCGCGTAGCACATCAGCATCTGATCGGAAGAGCCATAACCGGGTTCCCAGCGATCTACCTTGCCTCCAACGAACAGCACCTGTCCTTGGGGCGATAGCGGTATGTCCAGCTCCAGGAACCGCTCCGGCCGCAGATGCGCCGCTTTGTTGCGGGCGTCCGCCAAGCCGAGGAACCACTCCTTTTGCAGAAGCGGCAGCGCCCGCAAATATTGCTCCCTCGCTTTGGCGATCGCCCGGTCGTTATCCATTTCCTCATTCAGCGCACGGATGGCGTTGCGAAGTCCAAGCACAATTTTCTCATCCCCTTCCGTCTTGAGGATGTAATCCACGCCGCCTCCGCGCAACGCTTGCTGAGCATACTGAATATCGCTGAATCCCGTCAGAAACAGCACCTTGCACCGCGGCCAGCGGGCGCGAATCCATTCCAGCAGCTCCAGTCCGTTCATACCCGGCATGCGAATATCGCTCAGCACGATGTCCATCCGGATGCGCGTCAGCAGTTGCATCGCATCCTCCGCCGAGTAGGCGCGGTACAAGTCGAGCTCCAAATCGGGAATGTCCGACAGCATTTCGTACAACCCGTCCACCGTATAAGGCTCGTCATCCACGATCAGCATTCTTATCAAGGCCTTGCTCCTCCTTCAAAGGGATGATCAGTTCTACTCTCAGTCCTTGGCCGCTTCCGACTCCAAGACGCAGGCCGCCAGGCTCGCCGAATTTGATGAGAAGGCGCCTGTGCACGTTAACAAGCCCTGTGCTTTCCGTAATGTCATCCGACGACCTCAGCATCAGTCGCAGCTCATTCGCTCTCTCCTCCGTCATGCTGCCTCCGTTGTCCTCGACCGCAATCACCAACTGCTCCGGTGTCTTTCGGGCCGTTACATGGACCCAGCCGTCCTTCGCTTTTTGCTCGAGCCCGTGATGATAAGCGTTCTCCAAAATCGGCTGCAATATGAGACGCGGTATCATCATATCCCCGCAGCCCTCCGGCAGCCCGTCGAACCGGGACACGATCCGGTTGGCGAACCGGACGGACTGGATTTCCATATAATTTTTGACATGACTCGCCTCCTTCTCTAGAGGCACCTCTGCCATCCCGTCCCGCGCAATGTATTGAAAGTAATCCCCAAGATGCTTCGTAAATACGACTACATTGTCATGATCGCGGAGCTGCGCCATTCGGTACAGGATGAAATACGTATTGTACAAAAAATGCGGGTTGATCTGCGATTGCAGATGGCGCAGCTCGGCCAGCCGCACCCGGTATTGCTGCTCGTATACTTGATGGATCAGCACGTTCAGCCGCCCGATCATCGCATTGAACTGCTTGTACAAATAGCCGAATTCGTCGTTGGACGAATAGTCAAGGGCGAAATTGAAGTTCCCCTGCTCCACTTTCCGAAAGGCGCGCACCAACGCTTTCAGCGGCCGGTGAATGATCCGGTATATACCGTAGGAAAACACAAGCATAATCAGCACCGATGCTACGGACAGCACCAGCAGCCAGGCTTGGAAGTTTTGCAGCGGCTTGTACACGTTTTGCAGCGGTACGAACATGATCAGGCGCGTATCCAGCCGCGTCGATTGCTTCTGCACCACCATGTACTCCTCGCTGCGGATCGTAACCGTCCAGGCCTCCTCTCCTCCGGTGCCGTCCGACTGCCCGAGCCGGGAGAGGATGTCGTCGCCGATCGTGCCGTCAGCCGAACCCGCCACGACCCAATGCTCCCGGTTGCCGGCCAGTACGGCTCCGCCCCCTCCGTTCGTGTACTGGCTGAGCTTGGCAGCCATCGCTTGCCGGGACACCTCGACCGACAATAAAAAGAGCGGCTGCCGGTATCCATTCAAAATGGCGTCGGGGTAGGAGACGCTTATAAAGATCCGGTTTTGCCACAGCTGGAACGGCGCCTCGAACAGGTTGACCGCCCGGGCCAACGCTTGAAACTCCGTACGGTCAAACGCGGCGATCACATTGGCATTGGCGGAAACCGTACGATCGATGGCCGGAATGTATGCGCTGACATTTTCGATGAACTGGCTCGAGTTTTTGAACAGATCGAGCCGGTTTTTTAACCGCAAAATCGCCTGCGTTTTCTCGATATCCGACATAATTTCGCTGGATGAGCTGAGCTTCAGCAAATCTTCGTCATTTACATATTCTTGAAGCAGCCGGATCGTCCGATCAAAATCCGCATCGAGCATATCCATATACAGGTTTACACGGGACGTGAGAGAATTGGCGATTTCATTTTTCACATTGGTTGATCCGTATTCGTTCATCTTCAATCCGATGGCATAGAGCGGGCTTAATACAAGCAGAAACGTTAGGACTACCTTCGGTAAAATTTGCAACGATCTTAACCGGCTCAACCATAGCCGCGACGTTTTCATTTGATCGCTCCTCCAGTTTAAAGCACCACGGCGCACGACGGCTTGCTGACGATAGCTCCCCCTCCTGGCTCGCTTCGACGATTCTGACTCGATTCTATTTCCCGTATGCCTCTAAAGTCAATACAGTCAGCCTTTGTCAAAATCGCTGGCATACGCCGAGCGCTCGAGAATACCGAGGTGTCGCATGAAGAACAAAGACAGCCGAATATCTCGAAAGAGAGCTCGCGGCCACCAGTACAGGAATACCTATTACATGTAAAGAAAGAGGAGCCGTCGGCACAACTCAATCCGGCGGCTCCCGTCTATTGAACTACGATAATTCGGTATGCTGTCCATACAAGATTCCTCTTATTCGTTCCTCGCTCAAATAATACATTTCCGCAAGCTCCGCTACGCTTGTGCCGTCCATATATTGACGGAAAATTTCGTTATTTCTGTGTTCGATTTCGGCGCGTGAGCCGCTCTTTTTTCCCCACCCGATCCTTTCGGTTTGAGGGATATATAGATGCTCGCCTCTCACATATTTCTGAATTTCTCGAATCAAGCTTTCGGGCAGCACGTCGCGTGCGTTTTTGTATTTACTCATGTCCCGTATCGAGCATTTTAGCCAGCCCGAAGAAGTGACTGTTGATCTGGTCGAAGCCTTCCCGAACCATGAGCGTAAACGTATCGACTTCCTTCAAAGACATGAGCGAGTTAACGGCGTGCAAATCCAGCTGCTTTATCGACCATAACGCTCCTTGCAGGAATCTCCGCTTTTCCGCGCGGGGGAGTTCAAATTTCGGTCTAAAATGGACGTTAAAGGCGGCTCCAAAAAGCTGGCCGTTCGGATTCTCTATGACCTTGTAATAAGCGACAGCGGTAATTTCGTTTTCTGTGTTTCTCATCGTCAGCACAACGTTGCTGGGCTTGGCCGCTCGGAACTGGAATTTAAATATATACGCATTAGTTACGCTGTCGTCGTCCAGCAGCATCCGATGTATTTCATCCAGGCTCAGCGATTCCGTTTGAATCGATTCGGTGTCCAGATGCTCAGGAGAGTTCCATTCGTTCAATAGAAGTTGCGCGGAAACGCGTAAATGCGGATCGATGTTGTGAAAACCTAGACGCTCCAGCCAAGCGATTTCACGGTTATAAATTTGACCGAATTCCGTGAACACAAAGTATGTCAGCCGTTCCCCCCCGCTTTCGATCACGGACTTCGTACACCTTTCCAACAACTCGGTCAGAATTGGCTGGGAATCCCGATCTTCGATGAAGTACATCATGTGCCCATCTTTACCACGAAATTCGACGCTCATAAAAGCGATAATCTTAGATTCCGCTTCCGCGACAAATCCTTTAAGGTTCAGCGTTGGTTCCTGCTCGCTTGGAAAAAACAAGCTTCGAACTCGGTCCGGGTTACGGGGAAAAGCCTGAATTTTCCTGTTTGCCATCAGATTACAAACACGTTCAAAGTCATCCTCTTGTCTAAGCTCTCTAATCGAATACTGCGGCTGTAATTCCAATCCGATCATCTCCCTTTTGGTTTAGGATGATTTTATTATGCGGGATAGAAAAGACAAGGGAAATCTTGTATTTTTTTATAAAAATAATCGAACAAGGAGTGAGCTTAACTCGTCCTGTCGTGTATGCCATATCCGACATCGGCATCGTTTCCCCGGCTTCCGCCGCCATAACCGCAACCGCGATTGCAATCGAAGCGCCTTGCAGGCAACCCCCGAAACCCACGATTCCTCCCTGTGCGGAACCGCGGATTTTTCGTCTGGCGCCCGAAAAACGCCTCCGCGCTTAACAATAATCCATACAATCTGGAACCGTTTGTTTATATAATTCGCCCCGTTTCTTTCCAATAATGAGAATAAAAGCGGTTATTCATAACCATTCACATTGGCAAGGGGGCAAATATGGCAATAAAGATTACAGGATTGAAGCTGCTCGGGTTATACGGAGCTGTCGTTTTGATCACATCATGCGGTGTTTCGAAAAAAGGAGCCGAAGAGGATCCCGCTTCGGGAGCCGCTCCGATCGTTCCCGCCGAGCAAGTCGTATTGGTCGCGATCCGCAATGCGACCGCCGACGGAGTTTTATACGGACTCCCCTATCTCATACAAGTCAACGGTTTTTACTACTTCTCCCGTTTGGACAATGCTGACCAAAATCCTGGCCACTTTTCCGTTTCTCCAATCGCTAACCGCCGATGGGTATAATTCTACTGTACGGCTTCCCCCACGGGCAACCGCCCGCAACACGAACCCGGCCTCAAGAAGGCGATGTCCAGCCCACAAAGAATCGAACGTTACGGCTCCAAGCCCAGCTTTACGTTAAGGTATACTATTCAGGACGAAACAAAATTTTAAATTCAATTGTAACGAAATATAAATTTCTAAGATATATAGTCAAGGGGGTGAGAGAGTGGCGGAGGATATGGAGAACATTTATAAAGACTATGCAAAAAGTGTCTACAGATATTTGCTTAGCCTTACTCATGATGAAGATTTAGCCGAGGAATTAACGGAGGAAACATTTTACCGCGCTGTATACTCTATTCATACCTATAACGGCTCCTGCAAAATAAGTGTATGGCTTTGCCAGATCGCCAAGCATATTTGGTATCAGGAGCTTGAAAAAAAGAAAAAGTATTCAAGCCTTGAGTTGCATGAATATATTCCTTCGCCGAGCATGTCGCCGGAGGAAGCCACGCTGTTTCAGAGCAACAAAATGGAATTGTATAGAGCCATCCACCAATTGAGTGAACCTATGCGGGAAATTGTCCATATGCGAATATCTGGCGAATTTTCTTTCGCAGAAATAGGCGAAATACTTGGCAAAAGCGAAAACTGGGCACGCGTCACTTTCTACCGAGCCAAACAAAAACTTATGGAGGTGCTATAAATGACCAAATGCCATATTGTTCAAGACCTGTTACCAAGTTATATAGACGGATTGGTCAGCGCGGAAACAGAAGCCGACATCCATCAACACTTGCAGGAATGCGATGCATGCCGTGCTCTTCATGCCAAGTTGTCCGCTCCAATCGAGAACGCCACTTCCCAAACCGATAAAAAGGAAATTGACTTTCTGAAGAAAGTAAGAAAAAAAACAACAAAAAAAATGGTGGTGGGACTGGCGGTATCCCTACTAATTTTTGCATCGTTGACTTACTTTCTAGCCATAGGCTCCCCCGTCAGCAAGGAGGATCTTATCTATACGACCAATGTCGTGGGCGACGAGTGGCGAATGGATCTTGAGCTAACAAACGGCAAGGCCTTGCTTGTGAGGACAGAGCCGATTTATGGTGAAGAAAATAGCAAGGGTATCAAGCCTGTTGTCGGCATTGTTGTAAAGCCCTACCAATTGCTGCCTTCACCGCTCTTGGAAGGCGACAATAAAACCTTTATGTTTGGCAGCACGATTACTAGTTTTAACGAGCATGATTATAAAATCATTCTTCGGCTAGGAGACGGTGACATTGTTTATACGTCAGCTAATTATGACAAGCAGCAACCCTAACCGCTTAGAAGACTAAAGGGTCAAGGCAAAGCAATTATTGCGTACTTGTACTCATGGCCGCTTTCTTATCGTTGGCGAATCCCATACTTTTTTTCTTGAAAATTTTCAGGACAAGTATCAGCAGATCGGATACTATTTGATGGTATGTTTTCTGACACACAGTCTGAACATCCAAAAGGCCGCCGAAGCAATCGGCGGCCTTGCTAGTGATTGAACTATCGAACCCGCTTGAAAGAGCTGATCATCATATCATACAACGAGACGTCCATTTCCGTAATTAATTCGATGCTCATGATCATGAAATCGTTTTCCAATAGCTCGCCACTCCCGGCTCGCCTCCAGCGTAAACAAGCTCCAGTTCGCCATCGCCGTCCAAATCCAGTACGCGTTTGAGCAGCGCCATACCAGGCACGACCTTGCCCGTATAGTGCAATCCGACCGGACTTGCCGTTTTGTATACCCGGGCGGTCTGCATGTCTGCGCCGGACATGATGATCACTTCTTTGGAACCGTCGTTGTCCAGATCGACGGCTTGAATCTCGATCATTCTATTCGTGGTCGCGATCAACTCGTGACCGGTAATCGGCAGGTTTCGGGCCGGTTCGAGGATCGGCAGTCCGTCGGGTCCGACTCCTTTATTGAGCATGTAGTAGATGCCCGCTCCGGGATTCGGGTCGAAATGGAATCCCCCCTGGTACGTCGCTCCGCCAACGACCAAATCTTCGAGCCCGTCTCCATTCAGATCGACGGCGGCCGGACATACCCGGTTATGAATGCGGATAACATTGCCGTCACAGTCCTTCAGCGGACCGACGGACCGAAACTTGAATGTCCCGTCGCGCACCGCTTCGCCGTCGTCGACCAGCAAGTACAGCAAGCCTTTGTCGCTTCCCGCAATTAGATGCTGGCGTCCGCTGCCGTCGAAGTCCCATTTGGCGATTTGATGGAAGCCGCTTTCCGGGGACTCCTGCGCGTCCGTTTCGCCTTCCATGCGGAAAACGCCATCCTGGTCTTCCACAGCTTTTCTTTCCGGCGATAAATAAACGCCATCAGCCGTATTCGTAATTTCGCGCACCTCGATGTGCGTCCACGTGCTGTCCGCCAAATATCGTTTCCCGGTTCGCCGGTCATCCAGCACTTCGGAATAATTGTACCCGGACGTAACCACGTTCCGGCCGCTGATCGGACCGATGCAGGCATATTCCGGCACGATGCCGCCACACTGTTTATTCCTGAGCCTCAGAATATGAGTTCCCGCCGTAAGCAGCAGATCGTTGCGTCCATTCGAAACGTCCACAATCAGCTTCGCATGCAAGGAAAACAGCCCGAACATCGACTTTTCCAGTCCGTCGATCCTCACTTCGCCCAGATTTCGGAAAACAGGCTTTCCGTTGTCGGTTGCAGTTACCCGCTGCAAATAGATCAGCTTCGGCAGCCCGTAACCGGCCAGCACGAGCAGATCGTCGGAACCGGTCTGCGGATTGCGATAGAGCGCGGGTCTTGTAAAATAGCCTTGCAAATGCCGACTGTTCTCGAGCCCTTCTCCCAATAAAAAAGGAGCCCCGTTCTCGTCGCAAATTTTCTCGCCAGGCCGGGCGTATTCCGTACCATACTTTTCCAAATAGGTTTTCCCGTACACCGCCTTCGATTCCGCCCAAGGCTTCGTATACGGCGTGCCGGCATACCGCGGCTTCCCGTCTCCGCCGCTTTCGTCGGGCAGCCACCATAAATTTCCGTACATATCGCCGACGATCAGATCGATTGAGGAGCGGTACGGATTCGGGTATACCATCGGGTATATATAATTGTAGAACAGCGGATCGACATAGCCGCCACCATCGCCCGACTTATGGTATGGATTGTCGTGAGGAATGTTGAGCAGCAGGCCCGAACGGCTGTCCCGGACGGTCTCCGCGTATTCGAACATTACGTCCGGATACGTTCCTTTGCGTTTGAACAAATACAGAAATCCGTGCCGGTCGGACACGATCAGGTCGTCCTCGCCGTCCCGGTTCCAGTCGGCGGGGATTCCCATGGTCGGGACAAATTTGTTTTTGCATACCAGCTTCGGCGGAGTGTTCAACTCGTCTTCGTGCAATTGGTCGGTCGGATATAGATAAATCCCCGTCCAAATTCGGCTGAGGAGCAGATCGTTCGCTCGCCCATCCGACCAGTTGACGATGGCACCCGCCATGACGAGACCGAATGCGACTGGTCCGTATTCGGTCTTGATCGGAATTGGTTCGCCGAATTGTAACGCATGTTCCACCGATTCTGTCATTGTGTACCTCCACGAAATTTTGATTTTGATTTGGAAGCTTGTCGTTCAACTTATAAGCCGGATGAACAAGTTCGCCTCCGCGCTCAATGTTGTTGATGCCATTTCCGATAGGAGCTGTTGTCCCAACACGGACGGAGCGTTGATGGTTTGCAGGAAATCCTGCAAATAGGCAGCCGCATCCGTATTGGCGTTTTGACTTACAAGCTGTTGAATGGTCGTCAAGCGATACGTCAGTTGATCGGCGAATACGGCGTTGATTTGACCTGCCTGCTCGTATTGCTCGATCTGATCCAGCATGGCGCCCGCCGTACCGGTATCGGCGGGGACGAACAAGGAAAACTCGGCCAAAATATCTGTGCCCCTCGATTCCACTATTTCAACTTTTGCGTATTTCGCATAAACGGGCTGATTAAGGACGACATATTCCATTTCATTCGTAATGACGTAGTCGAAGGCGGCTACCGGACTGCCCCAGCTCACGCCGTCGGCGGACAAATAGATGTTGGCGGTCTCCTCGTAGCCCGGCTTCAGCACGACTCCGATTTTGCTGATCGGATAAGACTGATCCATCTCGATCGACCAGTATGCGCCTTCTCCCGTCTGCACCTTGGCGGCGGAATACGTGTACGAAGGGTTGCCGTCGATCGCACCGTGCGGCTCATAGTAGCTCGGCGTATAGTTCATATCCGTCGTAATCTGCAAGTTACCGTTCGCATACATCCTCCACAAATCAAGTTTTCCGGTTGCGCTGTCCCAGTAGGTCGTCGGCGCCTCATAGTCCATAAAATCGTTCACCGTGCTAAACGTTCCGCCAACGTGTTTGGCGCAGGCGTCGTAGTACACCGTAAAAATACGCCCGTCGTCGAGTCGAATACTGCTAGGATAACTCTCGTCATTGCAATGCCCGGCATACATCATGACCCGTTCCGATACGGGAGTCCCGTCCGCCTGAACGATCTGGCCGACGACCGGGCGGCCGAAAGCGAATTGATCCGAATAGTCGCCCCACATGTGCAGAATATTCGAATTGGGATTTCCCGGGTCGAGGACGAGCAGGTTGGACGCATGCGCTTCCAGATCGGTTTGAACGGGCGTCGTCCAGGTCAGGCCGTTATCGTACGAATGCGCTTCCTGTGAAAGTGCCCCGGTCCGGATCATGACCATCAAGTGTCCGTTCCCGAGATCGGCCAATGCGGGCTCTACAAAGTTTGACGCGTTAGCGGGATTCTGAATCTCCACTTCATTCGACCAGCTCACTCCACCGTCGGTGCTTCGGCTAACGAAAGCTTTCCACCAATAATGGCCGGTTTTTTTTCCATACAACGGAATTAACAGATCGCCGCTATCCAGCTCCACTATTTTGGAAGTATTCGCTACGCTATGAAATTGCGATTGCACCTTGACCGGACTCGACCAGGTGAGCCCCCCGTCGTTGGAGCGGACGATGAAGGTGCCTACTGGTTGTGAAGGCGTCTGACTCAGATCCGTCGAGAAATAGCTCAGGAGCAAAGTGCCGTCGCTTGTCTGCATGATGCTGGGATCGCGGTCGTCGTACACGGAATCCGCCACTGTAACCGGTGCGGACCAGGTCAGACCGTCATCCATGCTCCGGACCATCGAAATCCGCCCGCTTGGGGAAGAATGGGCGAGACTATCGTAGTAAACGACGATCAAATCCCCATTCTGAAGCTTCTCCACATCCGGGAAGTACGTATTTCGCGTTCCTCCCTCCGCTACGATCACATCGGGTTGTCCGGATTCGATATCCGCTTTCACCGGCTGGAATGACACCAGAAGCAAACTGAGAAACAACAAAACCGACGCAGCACGAACAGTCTTATTTATTTTCAATTTCGATACACGCCCCTTATCGTTTCCATTCGTCCAGCCGGATCATGGCAGTTTCCTCCGATTGGCGCAATGCCGTATTCAGATCCAACGTACCGAGCATGGCTTGCTCCGCCAAGCCATTGTAAACGCCGACGATCCGGTTTTCATAGATGCCTTTGACCGGAACGGGCGCCATCTTGTTGTAAAACAGCGCTTGCCAGTTTTTGTCCTTGAAAGCCGTTTCCTGTCCGAGCGCCTGCTTGACGTCCTTGCTTTGCACGACCGGCATATAGCCCTGCTTCGCCAGAGACAACTGAAACTCGTCGGACACCATATACTTCAGCACTTCCATAGCCGCATCTTTGTTTTTCGATATATTCGTAATACCGAAGTAGGCGGTGTATGGCTGCACGCCGATCCCCGGTTGTTCTTTGAGCGTAGGCACCGACACCCAATCCCAGTTGAAAGCCTTCATCTCGTTTGGCCAGGTCGGAGCCAGGGCGGATACGTAAGCAAGCATCGCTGTCGAGCGATCCTTCATAAATGCGTTTACGATATGGCTTTTGTTCGTTTTCAAGCTGCTCAGGTACTCTTTTACTTCCTGCATTTCCGTCGGCTCGATCAGAAGCTTCTGATAAAAGCTGCGCCACCGGTTGTCCTTGTTGATCGTGGGCTGTTCCGTTTTCTCGTCCACAACGGGAATGGAATACGGGTTCATATAAAACATATAGGTGGAGAATGGCGCATATCCGATATATTTAGTGTCGCCGTCTTTGCGTGTCAGCCGTTTGGACAAAGCATATAATTCGTCCCAGGTCATGCCGTTCTTCGGATACTCCACTCCGAATTTGTCGAAAAGATCTTTGTTGTAGTACAACGCCATCGTATCCGTATGGATGGGAAGCGCATACAGGCCGTGGGGCGAAGACTGAACTCCGCTAATGATAGAAGGATCGATGCGCCCCAGATCGACCTGATGCTTCTTGATCAGTTCGGTCATATCGGACTGCAGGCCGTATTGAATCGCTTCATTCTCGAAGGAGCCGACATTTGCGAAATAAATATCGAATTGGGCTTTGGCCGTGACCATTTCCGCGATTCCCGTTCCCGTGCCGCTACGATGGATATATTGGATCGTGTAGTTGGGGAACTTCTCCCTCAACTTGTTGCCGTAGCGAGTATTGAATTGCTCTGGCGCCAAACCGCTGTGGGAATAAAATAGGACTTCCGCCGGTTCGTTGGTTGTCGTACCCGTTTTTTCACTCTTTCCGGCTTCGCTCGTGCCGTTTTGCCCGTTCCCCGTGCCGCCGCAACCCGCCACTAAGGTCGTAACCAGCATCGAGGCAAGGATTGCACTTACTTTCGCATGTTTCGGCATGTCGTTAAACCCTCCTTTTTTCTGTTTGTGTAAGCCAAGACCGAGCTCTTAACATAATTTTGACGCACTTGACCGCCTCTGTGATAAAATAAATGCGACTGAGCAACCAAGGGGGATATTTATGGCGCATTCGCGCGATCTGGCTGCCACCACGTTCTGGGATCGTTTGAATATCAAGGTTCGTGTAGGCTCGCTGCTGTTCGATGTTTTGCTCAACGACAATATCGTTCCCCGGCCGCTCGAGTATGTGCAGGAAAAGCATAATCACGCCGCCTTCGAGCTTCAATTCATTTGGTCCGGTTCCGGCACTATGATCTTCGACGAGACGGAGCAGAAACTTGGAAGCGGTTCCATTCATCTGATCGGACCGAACATCTTTCATGGGGTCAAGCCGGACGAGAACGATCCTGTAGTCCGCAGTACGCTTCGCTTTACATTCCGGGAGGATAAAGAGAGCGACCCCTGGTTCCCCCGGACGGAAGCGGAGCAATTGGAAACCGTGCTGTCCGGTGTGAATTACTGCCGGCTGCCCGTCGATGCGGATCATGAAATGTTGTTCCGCCTTGTGGATGAGGTCCGATATGAAATCGAGACTCCTTCGCTGGGCTCGTACACGAACGTGCAAAGCTTGTTCGCGCAGATCATCGTTCGAGTCGCGCGCGCGATCCGGCTGGATAGCGGAACGACTGTCGAATACGCCATACCGAGCAGAGTCAAGGACGATTTGCGCTCCCACCTCATCGATATTTTTTTCATGGGATACCGGCAAAATCTGACCCTGGAAATGCTCGCCGAACAATTAAGTTTAAGCACCAAGCAAGTCAACCGGCTTCTCAAGAGGTACTTCCAAACCTCTTTCAAACAAAAACTGCTCGATACAAGAATCGAAGTGGCCAAGGACCTGCTGCGTACAAGCGATTTGCCTGTGGAGCATATCGCCGGGGAAGTCGGCTGCGTTTCAACCCATCGGTTCTATTACCTGTTTCAGAAAAAGATGGGGATGACCCCGACCGAGTACAGAAGCAGAAATCATGACGGTATTGGCCGTACCGATCCTTGATCAAACGATCGGCTTCACCTCCCTTCGCTCCCAAGTGTACCGGCAATAAATGGAATCGACAATCAACGAAGCGGACATCTTTTGCAACGGAATGTCCCGTTTTGAGGCTTGAAAACTGCAAAAGCCGACACGGAAATCCGATTTGGCCCCACCTGACTTTCCATGTTTCCGCTAACCGCCGAATCGTACATCATCACACCTTCTCCAATTTCTACTCGACAAAACGATATCAACAGGGCCCGCCAGCAGGAAGACTATCAAGATTTAGGTGCAGATTACTTTGAGAAACGAAACCAGGACGCTTTCGTCAGGCAAACTGTTCGAAAGCTGGAGAACCTTGGCTTTATGCAAGCCTAGCCTTTGTACGCAGAAAACCGCCATTGTTTGAAATGGCGGTTTTCGTGACAATAGTATGAGCACGAATAGCTCCGATTTTTGATAATAAAATTTTGATCAACGGGAGCTGTTTTTATTAATGTCGAAGTAAAAGAAAAGATCATCCAGCAACGCTTTAGCCGCTATGGGACCTCCGCCCAAATTCCAGGTCACGACGTTGACTTTGAAATATTTCTCGTTTTGTACCCCTTTCAAGCTCTTCCAGAGCGGATGGCTGGTCCACTCCGTTTGAGTATTGCCTGTCGCCGGGGCGTTATCCTGGTTCAGTTGCGTAATATCGAAGATGATATCTCCATCGAGTTGGGACATATGCTCCTTGGACGTCAGGGAGACGACGGTTTTTCCAGGAACCTGTTGAACCTTCGGCCGGACTAATCCAAGCTCTTGAAAGATCGTCCCGGCAAATCCCGTAACGAAGAAGCGGGACGATCCGTCTTTTTCAAAGCGTATGATAGATGCCTCCGTATTTGACAGACGGTTCCCCATTTTTTGTTTGAATTCCTGAACCTTGGTGTCCCACTCCTTCATTACTGCCGCAGCTTCCGCTTCCTTGTACAATGCTTCCCCGGCCAGCATTACGTTCGTCTTCCAATCGAAAACATCGTTCATCATAATTGTTGGAGCGATAGCGGAGAGCTGTGGATAAATTTTCTCTTGCTCCGCTCTCGACTTGGCTCCGATGATTAAATCCGGCTTCAGTGATGTGATAACCTCAAGATTCGGCTGGGTAAGGGCTCCGACACTTTTGACTCCGCTCATCTGAGCTCGGAGGTAGTGAAACCAGGGTCTTTCCTCCGAGGACTCGACAGCTCCGACAGACTTGGCTCCAATCGCTACGCCGATATCTACCATCCCTTGGAATAGGTAGACAACCCGTTCGGGTGCTTTCTTCAGAGTAACGGTCCCCATTGCGTGTGTAATGATCTTCTCTGTTGAGTCAAGAGTACCGCTCGTCTGTTTGCCTGGTTCGGCGGCAATTCGATCGCTGCCGGCTCCGGGGGCAGCTGCGCTGCAGCCGACCACAGATAGTCCGAATATAATCGCCAATAATAGATGAACAAGCTTCATTTCCGTAGCTCTCCCCACTCTTATGAATTGATAACATATTGATAATGATTATCATTATTGATTATATTTTCGGTTTTATTATTTGTACATATTCAATATTATCAACTTTTCATATACTATTTTGTTTCTCTTGCCCTCCTTACCTGACTGGTATTCTCCATTTCGGTATACCGGGACCACACCAACCGATTTTTCGAAGACAACGTTTTTGTAGTTAGGCAATCAGGGGACCCGTTTGTTGCAGCAGCAGATGGTAAACTGCTCTGCTCTTTGTTACGCAAGAAGGCCGTTTCTCCCTGAGGGGAAACGGCCTTTCGCTTGTTTGAAGTCGGTGCCTGGTTGCGGACACCCGCATTGTACGCGAAAAACGGCGTGTTGCGGCCCGGAGCCGCTTCGCTTGTATGCCGACCGCATGCACTGGGCATAGACCGCGTTTAACGATACGCTCATGCACGATTGTCCGTTTCTCGACTACCCCGGATCATTACCACGAGGCCCGTTCCCGAACAACAGCAACTCTGTCCTTCCGCTTATTCGCTCTCGGCGATGCGTATGTCGTCCACATAAAACGTACCGGTCCGGTTGCCGACGGTAGTGAAGCGGAACAGGCTGACGCCCGATGCCGATATATTTTCAAAAGGCGTCTCCGTATCGAATAGCAGATTGGCCCCTTCGTATATGCGGATCGACTTCGTCGCCTCCGTCCCATCGAAATCGATCACGAACCTGTACCACGTATCGGTTTGGAACGTTTCAACCGTACGGGTCCGGGTCGCTCCGTTCTGGTACTCGAAGGTGCCGTCATAGAAAAATCCGATCCACTCCACATTCCTCGTTCCAACTGTCGTATCCTCCAGCCTGAACACGAGTCTGTCCTGGTTTTTCGCCATCGCCCACCATTCCACGGTGCCTTTGACGATCGGGTCGAACCGCCGGATCGCCCCGTAAGCCGCCGTCGTACTCGTATCGACAACACGCACCGCCTTCGTTCCGCTGACGGAATAGACGTTCTCGACCACCGTCACCTCCGGCTGCGCGTTCGTCCAGCCTTGCTGTCCGTTCAGCGGTCCCGCATCGGCATCCTCGAAGTCGAAGAGCAGAGATACGGACGCAGGCGGCTCCGGCGCGACCGGCCTTTTCCAATCCGCCCCCGTCCGGCTGTCGAGACTGTCGTAAGGCGCCAATCCCGTCACCGACAGCGGCGTCGGAATCGCCGGGTGGTCCGTGTACACGTATTCGATCACGCTGCTGTCCGTCGTCGAGATGTTGCCTACGTTCGCCGCCGATTTCAGAACAGAGACGTTGTTCGCAAAATCGCCGATCGGATCATAGAACGCAGCGATTGCCGTTTCTTTCACATAATCTTTTGCCCCATTCGAGATAAATACGCGGTTGTCGGAAACATCATTGTCGATCGGGAGCAAATTCCACGAACCGGGATTGTAGTTCGTTCCGAATCGCATGCCGGTGCCCGCGGGATCGACGATCACATTGCCGATAATCCGGCTCTCCTCCGACTGGTAATACGGCGCGGCCACCGTCGGCGTTTGGCCGTTCGCCGTATCGGCTGCCGGCAGTTGAATGCCGACATTGCCGCCGAGCAAATAATTGTTCTCGATCGATTGATCATAGCCGTACGTGCGGATGCCTTTCTCCGTATTCTCGAAATAGTTGTCATAAATCCGGTTGCTGTCGCCGAGACGGATGGTCAACCCGGAAGCATTGTCCCGGAACGTATTGCGGTATATTTCGTTGCCGCTCGACTTGACGCTGACGATCTCGCTTCCGTCACCAATGATCCCTTCGAACAAATTGTCGTATACCTTCGTATGAAACACGTTGTGCACCACTTTGCCCTGCCCGAGCTGCACCGCTTCGAATCCGTTGGAGTTGCCCGGATACACGTCGCTCACGCGCGGAATTTGATAGAATAGATTGGCGTATACCTCGTTGTAAACGTTGTTTACATCGGCGGGCGTATGTCCGTTGTACAGCGCGACGCTCTGCCCTTCGCTGCGGTCGAACGTGTTGTGATGAATCGCGTTGTAAGCCGAGCCGTTACGGATACCGACGATTTTGGTCGTCGGCGAAACGCCGTTGCGATAAAAATAGTTGCGCTTCACTTCCACGTGGCTCGAACCGTCCATCACGAGCGAATTGCCCGACTCCACCTCATCGAACAAAAATCCGCTGAAGGTCAAATATTGGCTGTCCTTGATCGTAATAACCGACTCCCCGGTGAAGACGACTTCGCCGTCTACCTCGGCTCGGACCGTCACCGGCCCCGGCCCGCCGTACGTAATCGTCACATTCGCATCGGCATATGTACCGGATTCCACCAGAAAAGTGTCGCCGGGCAATGCCGCATCCAAAGCGGCTTGCAGTCCCGACAGCGGTACGGTCGTCACGGATAGGCGGGTCATCGTGCCGCCGGTCGGCCGAACGCAACCCGAAGGGCACTGCGCACCCTCCGCTCCGAATGCTCGATTCGCCTGGACACCGCTTTCCGGAAGCAGCAAGCCCACCGCGAGCAGGGCGGCGATGCTCCCGCGGGCAATCGATTGACAAGAACGAGGTTCCGTAACTTTCTTCATCCCTATCCCTCCATTTCAAATTGGGGCGGGGGGGTGGACGCAATGATGTCAGGTTAAGCAGCTATAGCCCCCGACGCTTGGTCTTTAAAAATTTAATGGCTTTTGTCTGCATATCGCGTTTGAAAGAGCTATCCTTTACGACGGGAATGATGTTGCGCTGAAGTGGTCGGCGCACACTGACGCAAGCGTCTTTCGGTACGCATTTCGGCGTCGCATGGCAGCGGACTGCGCCATCGCGCCCCGGCTTGCTCCTTACTTGCCCGCCGCAGCCGCGATCGCCTTGTCGGCCCTCTCCGCCGCTTCGCGAAGCGCCGTGTTCACGTCCTTGCCTGCCGCATATTGGCCGAGCGCCTCCAGCACTTCTTTGTCCGTGATGTCCTGGTAGCGCGTCTTCATCGTCGGGACGGCGAATTTGCCCGGTACGAGCGAGCTTACGCGCTTGCCCTTATAGATCGGGTTGCTCGCGCCGAACTTCTCCATCAGCTTGGCCGGGTCGCGGATGACCGGAAACGCCCCTCTTTCGGCCAGCCACGTCTGATAATCCAGCGAGGTCACGTAGTCCAGCACCTGGAAGGCCGCATCCCGCTTCTTGCTCATGCTTGTAATATAAAAGTAATTCGGGTACGCCTGCGGTCCGACGTTCGGCGCGTCCGCTAAGAACGGCAGCTGGACCGCATCCCAGTTCATATCCCCGAACGTTGTGCCGGATCCGCTGAGCGACAAAAACATCGCGATATCCAGGGACTTGTAGAAGGGCTCCCGCTGCGTGCCAAGGTTGAATTTGTTATTCGGCAGCTCGTTGCCCGGAATTTTGTAGAAACGCGCCAAATTTTCGAACGAGCGGACAAACTTATCGGCTGTGAACAGCGCTTTGTTCGTCGTCCCGTCGACATGAGGCGCGGACAGCTGGTTCAAAAACATGAGGTGCTGGAACGCGATCGTCAGTCCTCTGTATTGCACCCCGCCGTCCTGACGTGTCATCTTCTGGGCGAGGGCGTACAGCTCGTCCCAGGTCATGCCGTCCTTCGGATAAGCTACGCCGAACTTGTCAAATAAGTCTTTGTTGTAGAATAGAGCGGCGGACGAGTTCGTGACCGGCAAGCCATAGATGCCGCCGCCTGCCAGCTGCCGCTGAATGTCGACCATGGACGGCTCCAGACGGGACAAATCGTAGCCGAATTTTTTGATCAGATCGCTGATGTCGCTTTGCGCGCCGTAATTCAACAGAAACGTGGGCGTCAAGCCTACCGAGGCGAGCATGATGTCGACCGTCTCGCCGGCCGCCAGCAAGTTCGGGAACGTCTGGCTGTTCTCCTGCGTGATGAATTTGATCGTGTAATTGGGGAACTTCTTGGCGATCGGATCGCCGTATTCCTCCATAAACCGCTCTTTCGTCCAACCGTTGGACGTGTTATAGAATACCAGCTCTGCAGGCTCGTTCGCGGCTTTGGCCGCTTCGGCCGCAGGGCTCGTTTTCGCATCGCTTCCGACGGATGGTTCCGTACCAGCCGCCCCTCCGCTGCAAGCGGTCAGCATGCCGATGAGACCGCTTGCAGCTGCCAAGAACTTCAGTTTTTTTCTGTTCATTGCAATTCCTCCCCTTTTTCATCAATTTGCAGATCAAATTTGTCGGCGGCGCAATGCGGATACCCGTTTCGGTATGTAAATATGAGCGATTGGCCGATAACGAAGCGAATGAGAAAGAGATATCGCACCCGGTTGCAGCATCATAATGTAATCGCTTACACTTGGCTTGACGATCACATTTCAACGACAGCTCTTGCTCGTTTTTGAACACCGGCCCCTCCTCTCCCATCTTTCCGCCCGCCTCCTGGCCCGATTCGACAATCGGGCGGGAGGACGCGAGCAAAACAACGTGGATCATGATTTTCGCGATTCGCAACAGCCGTGCCGCGACGTCAAGCAAGTACCGCCAGTTGCGTCTGACGCACCTCTCCTTGGAGCGGCAACCCTTCCTTCAGACGCTCAAGCTCCTCCACCGCGAATTGCCCCAAGCGGCGGACCCCGTTGTTGACCGCCCCGGCGATATGCGGGGTGATGATGCAATTCGGCAGGAGGCGCAGCGGATGATCCGCCGCAGGCGGCTCCGGATCGGTTACATCGAGACAGGCGAGCAGCCTTCCTTTCCCCAGTTCCTCTGCAAGCGCTTCCTCGTCCACGATCGAACCTCTGGCGGTGTTGATCAGGATCGCATCGTCCTTCATCAATGCGAGACGTTCCCCGTTGATCATCCGATACGTGGACGGTAGCGACGGGGCGTGAATCGAGACGACGTCGCACGTCGCAAGCAGCGTCTCCAGATCGGTCTTGTTCGCGCCCATTGCCTCGATTTCCTTCGCCTCCAGCACCGGATCGTACACGTACACGTCCACGGCGAACTGGCGCAATAACCGGATATAATGCTGGCCCGCGCGTCCCCCGCCGATGACGCCGACGGCAATCTCGTACAGTTCGCGCACCTGCCCCCTGCCCTTGCTCCACCCGCCCTGCCGGGTTTGTCGCGTCAGCTCCCACATATTTTTCAATGAGGCGATCGTGAGGCCGAGAGCGGTCTCGGCGACCCCGACGGCCAGTGCATCGTTTCCGCTCGACACCCGGATTCCGCGCTCCCACAGTTCCGGAGTCGCCACTTTTTTGACCGATCCGGCGGCATGAATGACCGCCCGCAAATTCGGGGCCCTGTCGAGAAGCGGCTTCGTGAGCGGCAGGCTCCCCCACGACGTCACAACAGCATCCGCCCCCACCATCAGCTTGCCGATCGCCTCATCGTCGGAAGGCCCTTCCCATTCATTGCGGACGATCTCGCCGAGCGACGACAGCCGTTTCCAGTGTCGTTCGGAGAACAATCGCAACTGACCCGCGGGAGGGGGAATTATCGCAATCTTCAACTATTATCATCTCCCTTTTCTATCTAAATTGACTCATTTCTACCTCGCACAATTGTAATTATACGTTGATATCCGCCACTGTCAACGGTATAAAACAAAAAAACTCGCTATTTGCGAGTCAATAGCGAGTCAATACTAAACTTTATACCGATTGGCGGTTGTTATGCCCGCATTCCGCGGAGCCGGTTTCGCTTCGATGCGGCCATCCGGGCTCACGCCCTTTGTCCTTCCAGGTGCTTCGCTTCGGCCAAAACCCGTTCCACATTGCGGCACAAAGCCTCCTCGTCGAGCAGTCCCGTCCAATACAGCTTGATCTCCTTCTGCATGGCCGACAGCTGGCGGTAGCTCAATTGCAGATCGCCGATCGTCCGGTACGACGGTACGATCTCCCGATACATGCCGAAGCGGGACGGTCGATACATCGCTTCGTCCCCGTTCCACTCGGCCGCCCGACGGTTCGCCGGTATACTCAGAGTATGGCGCCGAATGTGAAGCTGCGTGTCATAGGAGCGCAAAAATTCGACGAGCAGCTTGGCCGCCTCGGGGTTGGAGGAGTGGCGATTGACGGCCGCCCCAATCATAACAAGAAGCGTGCGGAATTCGCGAAAATGCGGAATCGGGGCCACGTCGAAGCGGAAATCCGCGTGGCGTAGCTCGTTCAGCGCGAAATACGTCGTCATGATCATCGAGACTTTGCCCTTCAAAAACAGCTCTTCGGCATCGGCATCGCTCGCGGACAAAACGATCGGGAAGGCGTCGGACATGGCGAGCAACTGCTTGCCGATCTGCAAGCTTTCGATCAATTCCCGATCCCGGACCCGATACGCCCCCGAGGCGTCGTTCTCGAAGGCTACCCCGTGCTGCAGCAGGAAAATCGGCCAGCGGTTGCGCATCAGCAGATGAAAATATAAGCCGAAGCGCTGACCCGGCACGGCCAGGCTGCGGGCATGCCGCAGCAATTCGTCCCAGCCCCAGCTGCTGTCCGGCTCGGGGATGTCCCGCTCCCGCAGATGCTCGCGGTTGTAGCATAATACGACCGGCGAGAAAAGGAGCGGCTGAACTAGCGGCCGCTCCGTCTCCGTCAGCAGCGGCTGCAGGAACGGGTACGTGTCGGGATGAACGTCGATCGACTCGAGCAGACTGTCCGCGCCATACTGTACGAGCTCCTGCAGGTTGATATCGTTGATGGTGATCACGTCCAGCATATCGGCTTCCATGTGTTCCTTGACGAAAGCGGAATAGGTGCTGGCCGGCAGCGCCACCGGCTGTATTTGAATATGCGGGTAGCGCGCATGGAACAACTCCAGCAAGCCGAATATGCCGATATCGTTTTCCGATGTGCTGTGGTAACCGAACCGGACTACTGTGCGCTGTCCGGTCGGCGGAACGACGACGCGGTTGCCGATACGCGGCATTTTCTCGATCAGCTTCTCTTGGACGAGCACGTCCAGCCCTTTGCGGACCGACTGGTTGCTTAGCTCGTACAGCTGCTCCAAATCTTTCTCCGAAGGCAAATATGCTCCAGCCGGCAGCTTGCCGGACACGATATCGGAGCGCAGCTCCCCGATCATGCGGTCAAGCCGTTGGCGAAAATGTTTTCGACCGATTTTCCCGGACATCCGTTTCCCTCGCAATCTGTAAATCGCTTGTTGTCTAAGCAGAAGCGGCCGATCTGACTCGCTTCTAACATGTATCCCATTCAATATAGCGTACAATGGGATTTTCAGTCAACTCGCCCAGATCGAATCGTATAGTCGCAGTTCGTTTCACACGCGACAGAAAACGTATTCGTGAGCAGATCGCAATCGACAACCGCTACTTTTTCCGGAGAGTCGAGGACAATCGAGAACGATTTGGTGTATGCATACCGCCTATGACCAATACTCCTTGCGACTGCAATCGAATCGGCTAATTGGGGCACACGCCCTTCTTCGATAGAAATTCACATCACAACGAAACACCCAAAAAGCCGCGTGTTACTTGGAAATCAACGTTACCCTGCTGGTAGAGGCGCGGTGTATAGGCACGCTCAATGATTTGTTTACAGCGCTCTAGAATCTGTTTCGTCCAAGCGTTTGGATCTCCCATGAGCAGCAAATCCAAATCGCTGTCATAGTTTTGCAGCATAGCCGGCTCCGATGCCATTTGCAGCATAGGAACGAACGGGTGCGTCTGCATCGGACGATTACCGACCAGCGCTATAATTAATTCTACACCCGTGGCAGCTAGGCCCGTAACCGTCTCAACCCAATGCTCGGTCGGGTTCTCCATGATGTGGAAGCCGTTGCGACGGACATGCTCGCCACAGGCAATTGTCGGCCGGACATTGGATGTCGTGAATATGTTTTTGCAGTAAGCAGCCGTGGACAGCAGACCGCTGTTCTCAGGAACAACCACCAAGCCTCCGGCTCCGATAACCATTTTGGTCAGCTTCGCCAGTTGCTCTCCGTCTTCGTCGGAGATGGAGCCATCGCTTACGATGCCAATTCGCAGTCCTGCCAGACCGACGATAACCTTCTCAGTTGCTCCGGCTGCTTCCAATTGATCGGCGAACCATGCTTCTACCTTCTGCGTTACCTTCGCAATTCCGCCGTCAAGCTGAATGCTGGCAAAACCAAGTCGGCTCGCGTCGACACCCATCTCTTCCATCTGATGGCGCATGTAGTCGTTGTGAGTTTTCTCGCAGCCATGCTCCAGCAGCAGACAATGTTTCACCATCGGATGGGTGATATAACCGATCATCGTTCGGGCATACAGCTGTTCTGCTTGCCCCCCCGAATTACCGCAGCCTTCCGTGTGAGCCAAAGCCACAAAGCGCGAGAGCTCGGGTTGCCCGGCACCCTGGTTGTTCAGCCGCTGCGCAATCATATTGGCTACTTGTCCGGCACAGAGACTGGTCGGCAGGATCAAGCCGATATTGTCGCTGGCCCGACGGTCTTGATGACGGTTGAAGATGAATTGGATTGGGTTAGCCGTCGCTCCCGCATCCTCTTGGACTTCAATAGGCTCTCCCGTCGGCACAGGGGCATTGAGCAATGTCTCCAGCTGGCTCGCATCATTTTGCCGCCAGTTCCGCCAGATCTGCACCTGGGAATGACCCGCCTTCTCACCGACACTGCGCTGACCGGAGGCAATTTGGATTGTCAGTTCGAAGACCTCCTTGCCGAGCTCATCCATAGAGATGCCTTCCAGATACAGACCCGCGTTGACATCCATATCATTCGCCAGCAATTGGAAGCGGCGCGTCGTCGTGACAACCTTGACCGTCGGCACATAAGGGAAATTGGTGATGGAGCCGTTGCCCGTTGTAAAGAAAATCATGTTGCAGCCTGCAGCAACCTGTCCGGCGATGCTCTCGAGGTCATTGCCGGGGCTATCCATGAAATAGAAACCGCCCTCCTTCATGAGTTCCCCATACTCTGTGGCATAATCGAGGCGAGTGGTCGGATCTTTTTTGCGGGCAGCACCAATAGATTTGAGATAAATGTTATAAAGGCCGCGATATTTGTTGCCGCCGGAAGGATTTCCTTCCGCGCTAGTACCATGCCAAGACGTACGCTCCTTGAAACCGTTCACAAGCTCCAAAAATTTGCGGGCGGTTTCCACGTTGCGTACCTTCGACAGGACATAGGGCTCCGCGCCAATTAATTCATCGGTTTCAGCCAGGCTAGCAGAGCCGCCGTAGCGCACCAATTCTTCTGAAATCCAGCCCAGCAGTGGGTTCGCAGAAATGCCGGAAAAAGCGTCCGAACCGCCGCACTGCAGTCCGATCTTCAGGTGGCTTATGGATTCACGTGTCCGCTGCATCGAATTGACCATAGGCAGCCACTCGCGTACAATCGCTTCGCCTTTGGCCAGATTCTCTTCAAAACCGCCTTGGAGCGACATAAACTTATGCAGCACTTCATCGATCGGGTAGCTGTGTTCGCGTAAATACGCTTCCACCAACTTATTGGTTACCGGCTCATTGCCATAATCGACAACCAAGACTACACCGACGTTGGGGTTCACGATAAATCCGGCGAGCGTGCGCAGTAGCACATCCAGGTTATTAGGCTTTTCCGTGCCACCCTCCGTATGAGCCACAGGCTCAATCCCATCGACATTGGGGTAGTTCTTTAATTCACCTTGCATACGAGCGGCAAGCCGCTTCACATAGCTGCCAGTACGAGAGGTGGTGCCGAGCAGAACCACATGGTTACGGGTACCAACACCGCGGGCTTCACTACGGCGATAACCCATGAAAGTACGAGTTTCCGAGTAAGCGGGTGATGCCGGGGCGGGCTGAAAGTTTGTCTCGTCAAGAACATACGGATGAACTTGATCCACAAAATTAGGCTCCGCCGGCAGAGCAAATTTAAGTTGACGCACACGGAGTGCGTCCAATACAGCATCGTTGATCACATAGTGGCCGGGCTGAATCGCTTGCAAAGCCACACCAAAAGGCAATTGCCAAGACTGCAACTCTTCACCGGGAGCAATAGTCTTCACCGCAAAGCGATGGCCTTCCAGAAGAGTATAATCCAAGGTCAAGGATTGGCCTTCATAATGAATGACGGTGCCGGCGTCCAGTTGGCGAGTCGCAACGGCGCAGTTATCCCCGGGTAGGGGGAGTCTAGCAACTTCGTCAAATTGGTAAACTGCGTTCATCCTTTTCTAGCTCCTTTTTTTAAAATTTAGCAAGATAACAATTAATTTCGGAAACGCTTACAGATACCAATAATTTAGATATTATAGGTCCATTGCTGGTTTTTACCAAGTCACCTTTGTGAAACAGAAGCGCACAGTATCCATTAAATCCCATGTGTTCATACTATGTTTTATTCTGAATCATGTAAGAAGGATGCATCCACTTAAATTATTCGGTCAGCACACAGTCAAGTACGATATTTCTCAACTTCTCATATTCTTCCTTCCACTTATTAGTCTTGCTTAAAAATTCATCAATCTTATGATTCATTATACTCTTTGTCTTCAAGGAACACTCCACTTCATCCTAATAATTTTGTGTTTTCGAGCCCTTGAGCATCGGTGAATCCGGTTTGTTCGAGATAAAGGTTAACCTTCCCGTCCCCTAATTCCTGCAGCGTCCAGGTGACTTCACGATCGATGTCGTGTACTGAAAATCCAAAGATAATGATAAACTCATTCTTCTTCTACCTTATCATTGTTTCAAGAGAAACTTCATCAGGTTCCATTATTCCAAATGACTTGCCCCCAATTAGACACTATTTGGTGACACTTTTATTACAGAGTACCATTCGGTGTCCTGTCAACAACATTTTTAAGCTCCGCATAAACTGCCAGTCGGTTATGTGTGTCAACTATGAATTGCTCCAGCAGCGCTTCGGCGACGTGCTTCATATTCGCTTCGTTTTTCGGCTTTGAAGATCGCGAGCGTCCACTCGGCAACAATAAAAACAGTCGCAGAGTACCGGAGGTCATGCCGGTGCCGTGCGACTGTCTTGGCGCATATTGGATCGAAAAACTTAATTCATTGGGCTTCCTCGTCGGCCGAGGGGCCGTACATGCCCGGCACCGGAATATCGAGAAGCCGCAAATACACCCCAAGCTGTGCCCGGTGATGAACCATGTGGCTTAATCCGAAGGTGCGGAGCGCGATCGCCCGCGGCTCGCGGAGGATAATATGGTCGCCGTGGCGCAGCGTCCATTCCTCGCCGAGCGTTTTCTCGTCGCATTCGGCGAGCAGCTTTTCATACTTGCCGACATTCGCATCGAACTCTGCCAGAACGTCAGCGCGTTTTTCCAAAGGCTCCCGTCGAAGCGGCACGGTCGAAAGATCGAACTCCGCGTACTGTAAAATCGCGATTTGCCAGTTCAGCAGGTTGATCAGGTGCGTAGCCAGCCCGCCGAGCGTCATCGATTTCTCGTGCGGCTTCCACGACATATGCTCCTCGGGCAAGCGTTCCAGAATGCGGCGCGTAGTGGCCAGTTCATGCATGGCGTCGCCTACGATCAGTTGTTTGACCAATGATTCCACTCCTCCCTTATGTGGCTAACCTACTACAAACCCAGTCAGCGATCCACCAATGACTTTGCCGCCCTCAGGTTTTATGGCTAGGATTATTTACTGATTACGCGACTTTTCGCTTGATACATAAATGGAAAAATCGTCTCTGAAGCACATCTGTCTCTTGGCCGATTCGATGGGGCTTCTGATCACAATCCTGCACCTCCCGAACAGATCTCGCGTTTTCAAATCGACAGTGCCATTATATCCCTATCATGATGTCAATCTCAACCTCAATAAATACTACTTCACTCCCCACTCATGATGATCCCTTTTCTCCAACAATAGATAATGGCCGCAGAGTTTCATCTCTTGATCAGGATAGCAATCGATAAGAAATGGCTTCTACCGGCCTGTGATATATTGAAGGCACAGCAAACAAATTGAGGTGATAAGGATGGAGTTGGCAGGAAGAAATGCGATTATTTACGGCGGGGGCGGAGCAATTGGCAGCGCGATCGCCCGATTGTTTGCCCGGGAAGGGGCAAACGTGTTTCTTGCAAGCCGAAACCGTGACAAAATGGAAACGGTTGCGACCGATATTAGGCAATCGGGAGGAACGGCGGAAGCATTCGTACTGGACGCCCTTGATGAAGCCTCGGTCCAGGAACATGCGGAGCGGGTTGCTCGTGAAGCGGGCGGTATCCATATTGCCGTGAACGCGATCGGAGTCGCGCACAATCAATTCAAGCCCGCTGTAGAACTGACTCTCGAGGAATTCGAGCTGCCGGTTACCGCTTATATCCGATCGAGCTTTCTCACCTCCAGAATCGTTGCGCGACAGATGAAAAAGCTGCGGTCAGGCGTTATTGTTCACATCACGACACCCGCTTCCCGGATGGCCGGTCCCGGCTTTATCGGGCACAGTGTTGCTTGTGCGGGCGTCGAAGCGATTTCGCGAAATTTGGCTGGGGAACTGGCGCAAGACGGCATACGGAGCGTGTGCATTCGTTCGCATCTTATCCCGGAAGCCATATCGGCCGGATCGCACAGCACGATCATTTTTCGGGAGAATGCCGCGATTGCGGGCATTACGTTGGAGCAAATGCTGGTTGGGGCGGCGGAGAGCACGTTGCTCCGAAAACTGCCTACCCTGCAAGAAGTTGCGGAAACGGCGCTTTTCCTCGCGTCCGATCGTGCGGGAGCGATAACCGGCACCGTTACCAATGTATCCGGGGGCTTTGTGCTGGATTGATGACTCCGTTTCTAAGCTGGAGATATTACATAGCATGTTGTGTCAATGTTCGGAAAACAAAAAAAGCCCCATCTTGGGCTTTTTTTGTTGTTGGTATGGCCTGTGCGTATGCTGATTATATAGTTATGAACTATGGAACAACTTCAAAAACGGTACCCTGGTTATAGTCATTCACTTTCATAGAGCCATAAACCCCCAAATATAGTCTGGTTTGTTCCAGATTCGCTCCCAAAGAAACATAATATGCGGATTGGGATCCAAAATTATAGTCGGTTTCAATAACACTATAATCATTTGGTCTACAATCTGTTTTTACCCTGGTATAAGCCAAAACCCCTTTAACCGGAGAGTGAGATTGTTCATGCCGTGCAAGATCGGTAAATACAACGCTTCCCTTTAAATCGGGGATTCCATTCCCCATATAGGGTTGGACTCCCGTAAGTGCAGTTCCTCCAAATTTATCGGGTGCGGGATCTTTATGAAAATAACTAGTCAAAGGCTGAAGTCGCTTCGCTGAAGTTTTTACTGCTTCATTGTAATAAGCGATTTTTTTCTCATCCAAAGCAGGATTTGCAGAGCAGCCCCCAATAATCGAAGTCGGAAAATCACCTTCCCACCCTCGCCAGCCAAAGTTAATAAATCCTTCTTGGTCAGGTTCAGTATTCATTAAAGAAGCTTGAATAAGCTGGGGAACCGGTATTGGTTTATAATGAACGAATGAAAAAATCGACTCTACCAAATCCTGTCCAACATTTCCCACATATTTAGTATACTGATTGTGAAACCTTTGAAATGAAATACCTGATATATTGCGCACCCCCTTGGCAATTACTGTAAGTGTTTCCTGAATAGGTGCGGGAAGTTCATTAAAGCGTGTGACTACGGGTGGATTAATGAATGTATTCTTAACTACATCGATTTCAATAATTTTTCCAGAAATCTCCATATCGTCCTGACTTAAATTAAATGGATCATATCCTGATCCACCATCTCCGGTTGTTAAAACAAGTTTTCCTGTTTCAGGTGAAAAGTTTAAGCTATTGACACCATTATGATTTAAAAATGGTCTTCTTAAGTTAAGTAATGTCCGTCGTTGCTGGGGTTGACCATTCGATTGTAAAATCCATTCTTCAATTGTATCAATATGATCATATTGAGTTTCTCTATTTATCCACATTAGATTTAATGTTCGGGGATCACACGGGTTAGGCTTAAATGGTTCAGGAAGAGCACCTGGACCTTGTGTTCCAGCTACTGAATAATGAACATAGAACAGACCGTTATAATAAAATTCGGGATGAAACGCTAGCCCTAACAATCCCCGTTCATCATATCCTCCACTAGAAACACCCAATTTTATGATTCGCGGGCTAATATCTAAAAAAGTCCTTACAACTCCGTTTCCTATGTAAAAGATCTTACCTACCTGGGTTGCGATAAATAGTCTTTCTATTGAATCACCCGGAAGTGCAGTTGTTTTCAAAACAGTCGGTAAATTTATTTTACTTACAATAGGCCGTAAACTAACCTTAACTTTTTTCAACTATCGTTACACTCCTTCTTATTGTTTTTCTTTTATTAGAATATGAATAGAACTGTTCTATTAGTACCCGATCAGGGCCGGGAAATCCGACGTGGACACCATGACAAGAATAAGTATCGTTAAAAACAAAAAATCCGCAAAATACGCGGATCCGATACGTTATATGCCGACAGACGTTTGCGCCTGGCGGTACAGGGATGTTAGGTTAGGCCAGTATCGCCGTAACAGCTTTGAGAACACCAAGACCAAGATGTCGTCGAGCGCCGCAGCCTTTCTCTGGTGCTTCGCGATTCGGGCTGTTCCTCCTTCGATCGATTTGGGACTTGGCAAATAAGTGCCTCCTCTTGCAAGCTGTATGAGGAATGTCTGAACGGCAGGGCTTTGAACTTTGATCTGTATACCGTAATCGACATAAAGCTCGAACGGATTGGAAGCAAAGGCAATATCGCCGAGACGAAGCATATGCATTTCGACACGTAAAGTTTTGATCCGCTTCTGATGCTCGTAACGATTCGCAACATTTTTATTCCAATGCATCTGACGATAGGCGGCACTCGCCGCAACGTACCAACGTTCCTGCTTCCGCATCGGGTCGTGTTCCAGCTTCCTAAGCTCCGTTTCATACACGGTTCGCAATCGTTCCGCTTCCCGTTCGGCGTTTACGGCATCCGCTGCGGTCAGACGGTTCACGGGGAGATCAGTACTAACAACTCGATGGCTCAGGATGGGAGCATAATCGATAGCTTGACCGATAGGCGGCAGTAACACGCCCACTTCATCAGCGATTCCCTGCAGACCAATATATGGAAAATAAGCATGCGAAAATTAGAGCTATATTCTACCATAACTGTTTGATACATCTATCATAGTAGGCGTGCATTTCAGACTGTCAACGAATAGAAAAATCCTGATCTCCACACAAAAAGCATTAAATCTGAAGGGATTCAGACCTTTTGTTGGCGCGATCGAAGACATTAATAGTACTTCTTGTTGGACGTTACTCGGGGCAAAACTACTTCGACCGTTGGCTCATCAGCCGAAAAAGAAATCAATAACATTCGAACCAGCCGACGCTTGTTTATTGTAAAATTCGGAATACCCGCAATTCGCGCAGTAAACGACTACAAATTGATTGTGCTGAATATCAAACATTTTGGAAAGACCTGTGCCGGTCATTGCTACTTCTTTCGTCCTTGCGTCTTTGCTACCGCATTTGATACATCCCTTTTCACTCTCACTCATACATCTATCACTCCCTTCATATTATGTTTCTTTGTACGTTACCAAGTCATGGAAGGTTGCGTAAATAATAACACCCCTATCTGCACTTCACCTCAGCACCATCTGCTTCAAATACTGCCAAGCTTGTTCCCGTTACTCAAGCGAAAGGCTGCCGATTCAGCCGGCAGCCCTGCTTGAGCATACGTAACCTTTGCATTACATCAAGTATTTTCCCGTGATCGACTGCTCCGCATGGATGATCTGCGAAGGTGTGCCCTCGAACACCACCTGGCCGCCCTTGCTGCCTCCGTCCGGCCCCATATCGATGATCCAGTCCGCTTGGCTGATCACATCGAGGTTGTGCTCGATGACGATCACCGTATTGCCGGCATCGACGAGGCGGTTCATGATTCCCATAAGCTGGCCGATATCCGACATATGCAAGCCGGTCGTCGGCTCGTCCATCACGTAGATGCTGCCCTTCTTATGCAGCTCGCTCGCCAGCTTGATACGCTGGCATTCCCCGCCCGATAGCGTGCTGAGCGGCTGGCCGAGCGTAATATAGGTCAGCCCGACGTCGCTCATCGCCTGGA
>NZ_VDCQ01000036.1 GCF_006265175.1 Paenibacillus hemerocallicola
CAACCCCAACCCCAACCCCAACCCCAACCCCAACCCCAACCGACTTAAAACTCCCAAGGCAGCTCGATCCTGCAGCTGTGTACAATTTCCAAACCCGCAGCAGACGGAAGACTCGCGTCTCTCGGCTCGCACTGCATTTATGCACCTCGGTTGGCGGTTAAGTGCAAGTTGCTAGGTTGCTAGGTTGCTAGGTTGCTAGTTGCAAGTTGCAAGTTGCCGGGTGCATGCTGCTGGTTCACGGGTGTGCCGGCTGTTTGGGGCTGAGTGTTGCAAGCGATCCCCTTCATCCGAACCGGCTATTATAAACAGTTTTCATACGCAATAGCGCAAATGATTTTCTTCTCCGGGATGATACCCCCGGGCTCCGCACAAGACTGCCAATACCCGCCTATTCTCGACAAATATGTACAAGCTATAAATCGCTGCATCCTTGTGGCAATAGCCACATGCTTTTTTCCAAATAGATGAAAAGGTTTTCATCTGTAGGCGCATTTCCATCTATTTCTACGCAAAAAAGTGAAAATAAAATCATAAATGAGTGTATGTAAAACGGACAAAGACGGATGTATGATGAAGGCGAGATCTCAATCCGATAGCCGAGAAGGGGGATGCCGGGAGAGAACACAGAGGGCTTGCGCCGATTAGGGACAAAGTCTTTCGGCAACGTAATCTTAGAGAAGGAACGGATAGGAGAGTGGGCTTCGATGGAAACTACGGAGAGCGGCATGCCGGTCAAGAAACAGAAGCTGAAACGGTCCATCATCGATACGGATATTCATGGGAGCGCTCCGCGCGAAGAGCTGCTGAAATATATGCCGCGCATTTACCGCGAGCAGGTCGCGACGTTCGGATGGCGGCTGCCGACGCAGGGCGGCATGTTTCTGAACGGAGGCACCAACGGCAGTATGCAGGACATCAAGCTGCCGCGCAACGACACGCATGAGGACAACTACTTGAACTACGTTCGCGAGCATCATCTGGAGAAGTACAATATCGAATACGGGATTATGACGGGCGGCGGGTATGAGGTGCATGCGGCGACGGACACCGATTTTGCGGCTGCGGTGTGCTCCGCCCACAACGATTACTATATCGAACGGTACTTATCCCGCGAGAACAGACTAAAGGGCTCGATTCTCATCCCGAAGCAGGACCCCGTTCTGTCGGTCAAGGAGATCGACCGGGTCGGCCATCACCCCGGCATGGTTCAGGTAGTCGTCTCGAACGGGGCCCAGAAGCCTTACGGCCAACGGTTTTACCATCCGATCTACGAGGCTTGCGTGCGGCACGATTTGCCGTTTACGATCCATGTGAGCATGGAGGGCATCGGGATCAACAACCCGCCGACAGGAGCCGGTCACGTTACGAGCTACATCGAATATCGGTCAGCCCGCGCGCAAATTATGATGGCCCATCTGGCCAGCTTTATATTCGAAGGCGTGTTCGATAAATACCCTACGCTGAAGCTCGTCATGATGGAAGCCGGAATGCTGTGGATCGCGCCGCTGCTATGGAGGCTGGACGAGGACTGGAAGGCGCTTCGCCATCAGACTCCATGGGTTAAGGAGCCGCCCAGCGAATATTACCGCAAGCACGTGTACGTCACCTCGCAGCCGCTGGAGCTGCCGCCGAAGGCGGAGCTGATCAAGCCGATGTTCGAGGCGATTCATGCGGAGACGAACTTGATGTTCGCGAGCGATTTCCCGCATTGGGATTTCGATTCCCCGCTGCACGCTTTTCCGAAGCTGGACGAGGAGACATGGGACTCGATCTTTTACCGGAACGCCGCCCGCTTGTACAGGCTGCCCCAGCGCAAAGGCGCGGAGGAGGCGACCGCATGACACGTTATCCGGTGGGGCGCGTCTCCGAATGGAGCCCGGGCTCGAAGAAGATCATTCGCGTCGAAGGACGAAGCATCGGCGTGTACAACGTCGACGGACAATTTTACGCGATCCGCAATTTGTGCCCGCACCAGGGAGCCGAGCTGTGTGCCGGAATTACGACGTCCTTCGTCACGTCGAATGCCCCGGGCGAATTTTGCTTCGAGCGCGAAGGCGAAATCGTCCGCTGTCCGTGGCATTTCGGGGAATTCGATATCAAGACGGGCCAAATGGTCGTCGATCCGAGAACGAGAACGAAAACGTATGACGTTACGGTAGAGCGGTATGACGTGACCGTTGACGAAGAGCAAATTTTCGTCCACATGTAGAGCCCGGCCGGTGTCCGAATGAATAATTGAAACAGGCGGTGAGCGGACATTAAAGCTGCGATAACGTTGCTGAAAAAAGATAAGCTGCTTTACTTGATGGCCATCCCGGGAATTTTGTTTTTCATCGTGTTCCACTATGTGCCGATGTACGGCATTCTTATCGCATTCAAAAAATATAACCTGTACCAGGGCTTCGGCGGAAGCCCCTGGGTCGGGTTGGACAATTTCGTCAAGCTGTTCGAAATGGGCGGGTTCCGCAGAGCGCTCGGCAATACGATTATTATCAGCTTCTACCAGCTCCTCTTCGCTTTCCCGGCTCCGATCATACTCGCGATTATGCTCAACGAAGTGAGGCACATGCTGTACAAGCGATTCGTCCAAACCGTCATCTACTTGCCCCACTTCGTATCATGGATTATTATCGCGGGTATTTTGTATGCGTTCTTCTCTCCTTCTACCGGCGTGATCAGGGAGCTTGCGGTTTGGTTCGGCTATGAGGGGACGATTACGAACTTTTTGAGCAGCAAGGAATATTTCCGCGGACTGCTCGTCGTATCGAACATCTGGAAGGAGGCGGGCTTCGGCACGGTGCTGTATTTGGCCACGATCGCCTCGATCGACCCGCAGCTGTACGAAGCGGCCAAAGTGGACGGAGCGAAGAAATGGCGGCAAATTTGGCATATTACGCTGCCGGGGCTCAGGACGACGCTCGTCATATTGCTCATTATCCGCGTCGGACACATTTTGAATGCGGGGCTCGATCAAGTGTATGCGCTTTATAATCCCCAAGTGTACGAGGTGAGCGAAATATTGGATACGTTCATCTACAAGCTTGCCTTCGAGGAGGCAAAATACGATCTGTCCACCGCTACCGGCGTATTCAAATCGGTCATCGGGCTCGTGCTCGTCCTGATCACCAACTATATCGCCAAAAAAATCGACCGCGACAGCGGGCTGATCTGATCGACTCAGAAAAACGAAGTTCGACTTTCCGAAACCTGCAAGGGAGGGGCTGCATGAAACAATCGTTCGGCGAGAAGGCGGGCTACTGGACTTTGAACGGCCTGCTGCTCCTGTTATCGTTGTGTACGCTGTATCCGTTCTGGCACGTGCTGATGTATGCCCTGAGCGATCCGAAGCTGTCGATGGGCGGAGGCGTGTTCCTGCTGCCGAGAGGCTTCTCGCTCGTTTCGTTTCAAATGCTGCTCGACAGCAAAGGCATTTATACCGCTTATTGGAACTCGATCGTCAGGCTGTTTCTCGGCACATTCGTCAATTTGCTGTTTACGATGATGCTGGCTTATCCGCTGTCGCTGCGCCGGTTTATCGGGAGAAATACGATTACGCTGATGATTTTTTTCACGATGCTGTTCAGCGGCGGCATGATTCCGACCTATTTGCTCGTCAAGCAGTTGGGCCTGCTCGATTCGATATGGGCGCTCATCATTCCGGGTGCGATCAGCGCTTGGAATTTGCTCATTATGAAAAATTATTTCCAGAGCATTCCGCCGGAGCTGGAGGAGTCCGCGAGCATCGACGGAGCTTCGCCTTCCCGGGTGCTGTTCACGATCATCCTGCCGGTATCGATGCCGGTCATGGCGGCTATCGCCCTATTCTATGGAGTGGCGCATTGGAACAATTATTTCGACGCCATCCTGTATATCAACTCGCAAAGCAATCAGGTGCTGCAGGTGTTTTTGCGGACGATGCTGAACGGCAGCTCGCTGCAGCAGGTGCAGGGAGCCGACAATTTCGTCTCCCATATCGGGATGGTAACGGAAGAATCGGTCAAGATGGCGACCGTCATCGCGTCCGTGCTGCCGATGCTGCTCATTTACCCATTTCTGCAAAAATATTACGTGAAAGGCGTATTGATCGGCTCGGTAAAAGGCTAAGAATATACCAAGAGGGGGTTCGCTATGCGCAGGAAAACGGTTACCCGGACAGCGATGGCGGGGATGTCGGTGTTGATCGCGACAATTATGGCAAGCGCTTGCAATAATGCCGCGAAGGAGCAGGGAGGGGACCAAGCGAAGCCGGGCGAAAGCCCGACCATAACGATTTTGGCGAGCAAAAGCACCAATTTTCCCGAGAACAACGCCGTCATCCAGGAAATACGCAAACGGACCGGCATCAATGTGCAGGTTATCGCCGTCGACGGGCCGGATTACGACAATAAGCTGAACACGATGATCGCCTCGGGCAGTCCGCCGGACATTTTCCGCGTATCGAGCAAAGCGAAAATGATCGATCTCGTCGACAACAAGGTCGTCATGCCGCTGGACGATTTGCTTGCCAAATCGGGGAAAAACATCGTCGACAACAAAGGCAAATATTTGAAAGGCGCAGGCTATATCGGCGGGAAAACGTACGCGATCCCGAACGCCTACGTGCTGGGCAACGGCTTGGCGATCCGCCAGGACTGGCTCGCGAAGCTCGGGCTCAAGACGCCTGCTACGCTGGACGAATATGAGAGCGTTCTCAAGGCGTTCGCGACGAGAGACCCCGACGGCAACGGCAAAAACGACACGATTCCTCTCGGGCTGTCGGTCGCGTCCGACCAGACGTTCGAGCATATTTTCGCCGCTTATGGCGTTCCGTTCAAAAGAGGCTTGCTCGTCGACGGCAAAGTAACGCCGTGGTCGATCGCTCCCGGCTACCTCGATGCGGTCAAATTTTACAACAAGCTGTATCAGCAAGGACTCGTCGAGCCCGATTTCTCCACGATCCCGTCGCTGCAGGAGTTCGAGAAGCTGTGGAACGGCAAAATGGGCGCATTCCAGTTCAACCCCCCCGGCACGACGCAAAACTGGCTGACCCGCTATATCGAGAATCCGAAGCCGACGTTCGTCTACACGATTATCAAAGGCCCGAACGGGAAGGGCGGCAACACCCGATACGTGCGCGAGGATACGGGACCTTGGACGTTCATTTCGAGCAAATCGAAAAATCCGGAGGCGTCCATGAAGGTGCTGGACTTCCTCGTCAGCGAGGAAGGTGACCGATTGACGTGGGCCGGTATCGACGGCAAGCATTATTCGATGAAGGACGGCAAATTCGAATGGATCAAGCCGTTCGACGATGCGGTCCAGCTGCGGAACGAAGGCGGATTTGCCTACGCCGGCATTATGCAGCGTCTGGACGGGATGGAGTACCAGCTGATGAACGAAACGACCCGCAAAGGGATCGACTTGTCGGTCAACAGCCCGATACCGGATGCTTATATTTTCGGCGTGCCGGAAATCGAGCGGGACAAGAAAAAAATATTGGACGACATGGAGCTGGAATTCCGAACGTCGGCGATCGTGTCCAAGGGCGATTTGGATAAGCTGTATGCGGACTACAAGAAAAAATATTTGGCCGAGGGCGGCAGCGTCTGGATCGAGCAGGCTACGGCCATTTACAAGAAGGAGCAAGCCGAGCTGAACAAGTAAGCGGTTACCCAAGCAAATGAGGTCATGTCGATAATAGCCTCCGTCCGGATCACATCGATCCGCCGGGGGTTTTGTTCGTCCGCCTACATCCGGTAAATGTGTCGGTAAACGGACGGATTGAGTCCGACCTTGGCGCGGAATACGCGGCTGAAGTACGAACCGCTTTCGTAGCCGCACCGGTCGGCGATCGTCTCCAGCGTATCGTCCGTCTTCAACAACAGCCGCTTCGCTTCTTCGAGGCGCAGTCCGGTGACGTATTCGACCGGCCCGACGCCATACGCCTCTTGAAACCGGCGCGTCAGCTGGGGCTGCTTGATGCCGAGCATGGAGGCGATGCTCCGCATATTGATTTCGCCGAACATGTGCCGGTGGATGTAGCCTGCGGCTTGCTGCATCAGGGGATCGACCGTTTTTTTGCTTCTCAGCGCGATCTGCCTCTCCATGTCGCACAGGAACAGCAGATCGGCCACGAGATGGTGGCTTACCTTCGGGATCGGCGCATTGAAGCCGGGTCTGTCTTGGAAGCCTCGCAAATAGGAGTACGTGGAGGACAAGCGCGTCGTATCGCTGATCGATACTTTCCCGATCGGGATCCATTCGTCCGGCTCGTTTCCTTCCGGGTTCAGGGCGAAATGGATAATATGGAACACGACCTCGCCGTGTGCCCTGCGCTTGAACGGGATGCCCGGGGGGCAGAGGACGATGTCCCCGAAAGCGGCGATTCCGCTCTCGTCGCCTACTTCATAATCGAATGAGCCGACCTCCATGGCGATCATCACGTAATCCTTGTACGTATCCTCGGGCTGGATAAAGCCCGGCTGAGGACCGGCATATACGTATCCTTTCATCTCGAATCGGTTGGCTGGCATGGCGGCTGTCCTCCTTTGAACTTAAGGCCGGGCGAACAAACAAACGGAGGGTGGACTTATTCGCCGGACTTCCACGAGTATACGATCAGAATAGCACATCCGTGACAATATAGCCCTACATTTTCGGCAATAACAACCGTTTTCCGCGTACGAAAACAAACTAAAATGAAGGTGATGCAAGCCTAAAATCAAAGGTTTAGAGGATGTGGGTCTGTTGATAAACGGCAAAGAGTGGTCGGCTGAATGGATATGGGGCGGCGAGGAGGAAAGTCCGAGGAACGAATGGCGCTGCTTCCGGCGCTCGTTCGCGCTGCCCGAAGGATCGTCAGGGCCGGCGAAGCTGAGCATTAGCGCCGACTCGCGCTATGTGCTGTATGTGAACGGCGCGCAGGTCGGACGGGGACCTGTGCGTTCCTGGCCTGCGGAGCAATTTTACGATACATACGAGGTCGGGCATTTATTGAAGCCCGGGGAAACGAATACGATTGCCGTACTCGTGATCCATTTCGGCGTCTCCAACTTTTACTACATTCGGGGACGCGGCGGGCTGCTGGCCGAGCTGCTGCTGGAGTCGCCGGAGGGCGTGAGCGTGGCTGCGGGGACGGATGCGGCCTGGAAGACGGCGAAGCTTGCCGCGCAGCATCCCGAGGCTCCGCGCATGTCGTGCCAGCAAGGGTTTGCCGAGGTGTACGACGCAAGGCAGTGGGATGACGGCTGGGCAAAGCCGGAGTATGACGATCGCGGGTGGGGGAACGCCGACTCCGTCGGACAAGTGGGCGAAGGACCGTGGAAATCACTTATTGCCAGAGACATTCCTTTTTTGACCGAGGAGAAGACGGTTCCGGAACGGATCGAATCGCTTCGTCGGGTGAAAGCGCCGGCGTGGACGGCCGCGATCGATCTCCGCGCGGCGATGGTGCCGGACAGCGTCAATCACGCCAATCATGTGCAATATGCGGGGTATTTGGCCGCGCTGCTAGTCGTGAGCGAGCCCGGAACCGTAACGGTCGGTTTTCCGGGCGGACCTCGTACGCCCAACGTATGGATCGACGGCAAGCAGCTCGAGAACGGGTACGGTGTGCGGCCGGAGCGTTATTACGAGGTTGAGCTCGAACGCGGTGAGCATTTGCTGCTCATCGACGTTTCTTCGACCGATCATGGAGCGGCCTATCATGTAGCCGCCGACGGTACGGCCAAGTTCGAGCTTCGTTCGCCGCTGGCGGCGAACGGCGGCGAATCGGCAGACACCCCCTTTCTGATCGTCGGTCCGTTTGACTCCGCGGTCAATATCGATCATCAGGGCATCGTCCCGATCAACCGCGAGCAGCCCGATTTCGTCAGAGCGAAAGGAATTGCGGCGGCCGGAGATTTGCGGCAATTCGCGGCTTGGATACGGCCGCTGCCCGCGGCACTGTACACCGAGGATGACGTATTCGGAGCGGGCGTTTGGCAAATAGAAGCGGAGGCTTATGCGGTTCCCCGCGCGTTCGAAAATGCCATAATCCCGTCGCCGGAGCCGGCCGTGCTTCCGCAATTTGCGCAAGGGGATTGCGAGCTCGTCATCGATTTCGGCAAGGAACGTTCCGGCTTTATCGGCTTCGAGGTGGAGGCGGAAGCGGGAACCGTGATCGATTTGTACGGCATCGAATATTTGAAGGGCGATTACCGCCAGCATACGTACGGACTCGACAATACTACCCGCTATATATGCCGCGGCGGCAGACAGAGCTTCCTGTCTCCGGTGCGCAGAGGGTTCCGCTACCTGCTCTTTACCGTACGCAACTCGGACAAGCCTGTGAAGCTGTATGAAGTGTACGTCAACCAAAGCAATTATCCGGTTACCGATGCGGGCAAGTTCGAATGCTCCGATCCGCTGCTCGGTCAAATTTGGGAGATCAGCCGCCATACGACTCGGTTGTGCATGGAAGACACATTCGTCGATTGTCCGGCCTACGAGCAAGTATTCTGGGTAGGAGACGCACGGAACGAAGCTCTCGTCAACTACTACGTATTCGGTGCTCTCGATATCGTCAAGCGCTGCTTGAAGCTCGTGCCGGGCTCCAGGGAGATGACGCCGCTATACGTCGACCAGGTGCCGAGCGGGTGGAACAGCGTCATTCCGAACTGGACGTTTTTCTGGGTGAACGCCTGCGCGGAATACGTCGAGCATACCGGGGACACGGCGTTTGCAGCCGAAATCTGGCCGGCGGCGCGCTATACGCTGGAGCATTATTTGCAGAAAATCGACGAGCGCGGCCTGCTGTATATCAAGGGCTGGAATTTGCTGGACTGGGCGCCGATCGACCAGCCGCGCGACGGCGTCGTGACGCATCAGAACATGTTCCTGACGCTTGCGCTGCGCAACGCGGTCAAGCTCGCCCGAACGGCCGGAGCGGACGCAGCGGCGGCCGACTCTTTCCTTGCGGCGGCGGATGCGCTGCAGGCAGCGATCAATACGCATCTGTGGAATGCGGAAAAGGGTGCGTACCTCGATTGCATTCACGTCGACGGCCGGCAATCGTCCATCTTTAGCATGCAGACACAGGTCGTGGCGGTGTTGTGCGGCGCGGCGCAGGGCGAACGGAAGGCGAAGCTCGAGGGGTATTTACTGCACCCGCCAGAGGGCTTCGTGCGGATCGGCAGTCCGTTTATGTCCTTCTTCTATTATGAAGCGCTCGTCCAGTCCGGGCAGCATGCGCATATGCTTGAGGATATTCGTGTCAATTTCGGGCAGATGATCGAGCACGGCGCGACCACCTGCTGGGAGATGTATCCGAACTTCGCGCAGAACCGGGCCAATCCCGACCAATTGACGCGCAGCCATTGCCACGCCTGGTCGGCCGCGCCCGGTTATTTTCTCGGGGAAAGCATACTCGGCGTCAAGAGGAAATCCCCGGGCTGGAGCCGTGCGGCGATCGAACCGAATCCGTGCGGACTGAAATGGGCGAGAGGAGCGGTTCCGCTGCCCGACGGAGGTCTGATCGAAGTGGACTGGCGCATCGACGGCAGCCGGATGCTGCTTCGGGTGTCCGCTCCGGAAAGCGTTGAGCTCGATATTCGCATTCCGGAAGGACTGGAGGGCGAAGTGGTCCGGTCCACGACGATACCGCTCCGTTGATCGTACAAGGTCTCGCGTCCGTTCAGAGGCGCGAAGCCAAAATATGCGGCAAAACCGGAAGCAGACGGTGGCGGGTAAGCGAGTCGTCATAATTCCATTTGGCTTCGGCCAGGTGTATATTGCCGCTTCGGAAGGCGTACAGATTTTGCCAAGCCTGACTTTCCGTCAGAAGCCGAGCCTCGCTTCGCGAGCGCCCTTCGCCGGAGATGAGCAGGAACAGGCGGTCGGCGTCATGTTCCCGCACGGAGGCGACCGTTTTCTCCACAGCGTCGGCTGCGCCGGCCATATGATGGGATCGCTGCTGGCTTTCCATCAACAGAGCGAGCAGCTCCAGCAAGGCGGCCTGCTTGCGCAGAGCCGTCAGCTCGTCGCTCTCGTCCGCTGTTCGGTTACCGAGCAGAGGGCGGCAAGCGGGCGGCCGGCAATTTCCTGATGGTAGGGAAGCAAAGGAAATCCGCCGGCCAAGGGACGCGCTTCCCCGAGCCGGCATATGAGAAACTCGACGAGCCAGCCGGTCGGCAGGCCAGGTTGGACAGGCATGCCGAACCGCCCGCCAGGTCTTAGCTGAAGGCAGGTTCCTTGTCTCAACGAGACGGAAATGCCGTCCAGATCGATGATGCCGGGCCCATCCGCAAACAGGGCTATCGCACAACGATAGTCCTCGTTGGCGGCATCGGCGGCGGTCTGTTCTGCGGCTCCGGCAGTTCCGGATTCCCGGGAACATTCGCCGAACGGACGCACGTCTGTAAGGATAAACGTATGAGAATGCATAAAGGCAAGTCGAGCCATATGGGGGGCGGCCTCCCGTTAAGTGCCATTGAGTGAGAATTATTATCAACGTAATAAGTGTAACGAAAAACAGTGACCGTTTCAACAAGATTGTTGAACGGTCACTGTTTTTCTACTCCATTCGCGTGCGCTGACCGGTCGGCGCGGCACGGCTATTTGCCCATGATGCGCAGCAGCTCGTCGAGCAGTCTTTCGCGGGTAATCGGGTCGTCGAAGTTCCACTTCGACTCGAAGGCGTATACTTGTCCGTTTTTGACCGCGGGAATCGCCTTCCAGACGGCGCTGTCGGTCAACGCCTGCTTGGCGGCTACCGTCTCCGCGGCGTTGTTGGATAGGAGGAACACCCAATCCCCGGCGTACTCGGGCAGCACTTCGTTGGAAACGGTAATGAACCGTTTCGATTCGTCGATTATTCCCTTCACCTTCGGAGCCGGCTTGAATGCCAATACGTCGAATACCGTCACCGCGAGACCGCGGTTGCCCATCACGTAAAGCTGCTTGCCGAGCTGAAGCAGTACGGTCGCGGTATCGTCCGGCTTCGTCTTCAGCCGGTCGATCGCTTTTTTCGCCTTCGTCTCGTAACCGGCTATCCAGGCTTCGGCCTCCGCTTTTTTGCCAGCGGCATCGGCAAGAAATCGGAGCCGTTCATACATCGGAGCGGCGGAATCGTAGGCGACGGCAGGCGCGATTTTGACCAGCGATTGGACTTTCTCGTTGTTGACGACGCCGTCGAGCAAAATCAAGTCTGGCTCCAGCGCGACGATTTTCTCCAGGCTGGCCTCGTTGCCGCCGATATCCTCGATACCGCCCAGCAGCTCGGGGTATACGATTTGGCTGGCGATGACACTTAGAGAAGCGCCGACAGGCTTGACGCCAAGCACGAACAGATCGCCGGGGCTGCTGCCGATATATACGATTTTTTTCGGCGCGACCGGAATATCGAACGTTCGTTTCGTGTAATCCGTAATCGAACGCATCGCGGGCTTGGACGCCTCGGCTTTGGCGGAGTCCGCGCCGCCGTTCTTGCCGGCAGCGGATTCGCCCGCGGCGGATTGGGCGCCGGCTGCGGGATTGCCGCCGCCATTGGCCGCGCCGCCAGGAGTGCCGCTCGAGCATGACGCGAACAAAACGACGCAGAGTGCGAGCGCTGCGGCGCATCCCAAAGCGGAGACTAGATTGCGGAGATTCATAAGGTGCCTCTTTCGCTGTATGGTATCGGCTTGTCAGCGATAATGAGAACCATTATCACATCCTGATGTTAATTATAGAAGTTTCGGCCGGGTGGACAATGGATAGACGTCTGTTTTTTTATTGGACAAAACTATATAAGATGAACTAAAGAATCAGCTAAGAGTAGCCTAATGTAATGGAAGAAGGGAATTGCCTTGTAAGCGAGTTTTGGCTCCCAAGTTTCAACCTTTGCCGTAGGCTATTCATTCAAAGAAACTCAAAACAACCTGTCTGAAGCTGCAAGGCAATCCCTTCTGGAATGGAATGAACGTTAAAACCTTTAGTTCAACTTATATAGAATGACGGAGTGCGGCGATGGTAAACATGCAGTTTTGGGTAATATAAGGGGGAGTGGTCAAAAATGGTACAAAGGAGTGTCTAACATGCCGCAAACTCAAGTAAAGGCCGAACAGCAGCTGCAGCGCGTCAAGGATCAGGTCGCCTTCGTCACCGGAGCGGGCTCCGGAATCGGACGCGCGGCGGCCATCCGGCTGGCGCAGGAAGGCGCCAAAGTATGTCTCGCCGATCTGAAGGAAAATCGCGCCGACGAGGTGAAGAAGCAGATCGAAGCGGCTGGCGGTCAGGCGATCGTCGTCGACATCGACGTGTCGGACCCGAAACGGATGAGCGACGGTATCCGTCAAACGTTCGAGCAATGGAACCGGCTCGATATCGTATTCGCAAATGCCGGCATCAACGGCACATGGACGCCGATCGAGACGATGACGGAGGAGGACTGGGACAATACGCTTACGACGAACCTGAAAGGAACGTTTCTGGCCGTCAAGTTCGCGATTCCCCATATGAAGCAAAACGGCGGAAGCATCATTATTACGAGCTCCATTAACGGAAGCCGCAAATTTTCCAGCTTCGGCGCGTCCGCCTACAGCGCGTCCAAAGCCGGACAGGTCGCCTTCGCGAAGATGGCGGCGCTCGAGCTGGCGCGCTACAAAATCCGCGTGAACGTCATATGCCCGGGCGCCATCGAGACGAACATCGGCGAGAATACGAAGAAGACGCCGGAGCTGAAGCAGATTCAGATTCCGGTGCAATATCCGCAGGGGAGCCAGCCGCTGGAGCATAAGGCCGGCAAGCCCGAGCAGGTGGCCGATCTCGTCTTGTTCCTCGCTTCCGGCGAGTCGAGCCACATTTCGGGAACCGAGATCGTTGTCGACGGAGCGGAATCGCTGCTGTAGATGGAAGTGCAGTGTCAAACAGAGAACAATAGAGTCGCGAATCGTTTGCGACTCTTTTTTTGATCTATCCACTACCCATTCCCTCCAACTCGTTAAAGGTTGGGTTTATACGACAGGACCGTTCGGTAAAGGTTGGGTTTATACGACAGGACCGTTCGGTTAAGGTTGGGTTTATACGACAGGACTGTCAGGGTGTTGGGGTATTATGCCGTGGCGGTTTTAACTTGCCTACGAATAAAGGAACTGCATTCCGTTATGGTCCCGAATTCCGTTACTCGCTTGAAGATAACGGAACAGGCTTCCGCTATATTGAGCTTTCGGGGTGAAAATAATCGTGAACAGCGGAATAGCGGAACGGTTTTCCTTTATTATGCGCTCAATACGAGGGCTCGGCTCAATAGCACACTCAAGTTCCGTTATTTGTCGGACTTGCGTTCCCAGACGGTAGCGGGCTTGTCTTCCCAATCGCCGAACGGGGGAAACGGGTGTATACGGTACCGTTGTCGGTCCGGCTCGTGGCGACGGACGAATTTTCCGCCGTAATCGGAACAGTGTACCGACTCGGCGGAGTGGCGGAGTGGCAGCCCTATAACGGACCGATCGGCTTCGGCAACGACGGAATTTATGAGGTGCGGTACCGTTCCGAGGATTCGGCGGGCAATACGGAGACGGCGAAATCCGCAGCGCTCCGATTCGACCGGACGACACCGGCTATCTCGGCAAACGTAACATCATCGGTATATGCGGATTCGGGACAAATCGATTTGCAAATAACGTTCGGCGATGCTGGCTCGGGTACGGATCATTCCCGAACGGTGGTAACGCTTGACGGGCAGCCGATCGCGAAGGACGCGAGCTTGCAGCTGCATACGCTTCCGCTCGGTCAGCATACGATCGCGGTAACGGCCGAGGACTTCGCCGTTAACGCCGCCGGTGCGACATTCCCGGTCCGGACGGAAACGAGCGTTCAATCCGTCGGGGCGCTGATCGACCTGTTCGCCGCGAACGGTTCGATCGATAACGGCGGTATAGCCAATAGTCTCCGACGGCAGCTGGCGAACGGCTCGTTGCAGGCTCTGCTCCATCATCTGCAGGCGCAGCGGGGCAAACATGTGTCGAACGTGGCGGCGGATGTGCTGATCCGGGACGTCGGTGCATTGCTGCAGTAAAGCGTTTAGCGGTGAGCGGAAGGCAGAACGATGGGCGATTCGGCGTGAATGAGGCCGGAGCGCCCGTTTGCCGCAATGTCGTCAAGATGCGCTTTCCATCAGCAATTGTTCCATATCCTGCTTCGGCATCGGCTTGTAGAAATAGTAGCCTTGTATCCGGTCGCAGCCGATCGACCTTAAAAAAACGTACTCGCTCTCCTCCTCCACTCCTTCTGCGACGATCGTCAAGCCGAGGCTCGAAGCCATAGCCGCGATCGCCCTTACGATACTGGCCAAGCTATTGTTGGCCGCAACGTCCCGGATGAACGATTGCGCGATCTTAAGCGTATCGACGCCGAACGTTCGCAAATGTCCGAGCGACGAGTAGCCGGTCCCGAAATCGTCCATCGCGAGACGGATGCCGAGCGCCTTAAGCTCGGCCAGCTTGCTGGCCGCATCGCCGGTTTCCGATATCGCCGCGCTCTCCGTTATTTCAAGCATGAGCAAATGCGGCTGCATGGCCGTTTCTGCCAAAATCGCTTGTACGCGCTCCACGAAATCGTCTTGCTCGAGCTGCTTCGGCGAAACATTGACCGCCATCTCCACATCGAGCCAGCCGGATTTCCTCCATAGCTGCGCCTGCCTGCAGGCCGTCCGAAGCACCCATTCGCCGATCGGGACGATCAGTCCGGTCTCCTCCGCAAGCGGAATAAATTCAGCCGGATTGACGGGCTGACCGGAGCCGGTCCGCCAACGCAGCAGCGCCTCCACGCCGACGATCGAACCGTTTTCCGCGCTTACTTGCGGCTGGTAAAAGAGCATCAGCTCATTTTGCTCGAAAGCTTTGCGAAGCGCATGCTCCATCGTCCAGCGCTTGAACAAATCGCCGTTAAGCTGCTGCGTGTACAGATGATGTCTTCCGCCGCCGAGCGATTTGGCCCGGTACATGGCTGCGTCCGCATTTTTCATCAACGTGTATGCGTCCGTCCCGTCTTGCGGATAGATGGCGATCCCGATGCTGGCCGAAGAGCGGATTTCGTGTCCGTCGACCAGGAGCGGAGCCGCTATCGCGCTTCCGATCCGGTTGGCGAGCCGAGGCAATTCTTCGGCTTGTTCCAGCCGTTCGATCAGCACGGTAAATTCGTCGCCTCCTTGCCGGGCGATTGAAATCGGTTCATGGAGTAGGCTTCGCAGCCGGTCTGCGACGATGCGGATCATCCGGTCGCCGGCCATATGGCCCAAATTGTCGTTGACATATTTGAAACGGTCCAAGTCGATCAGCATGACGGCCAAGGCGAGATGCTCCCGTTCGGCCCGGGCGATCGCCTCGGACAGCTTCATTTCGAAGCAGCGCCGGTTCGGCAAATTCGACAACGGATCGTGATCGGCGAGAAAACGGGTCCGTTCGAGGCTCGACTGAAGCTTTCGGCACAAAGCGTCGTTCTCCAGCAGGACGATGACCTGGCGAACGAGAATACAAACGATGATCAGGGTGCTTGCAACCGAAATCAATTCCCACCGCTCGCCGCGTTCGATCATGACGAACAACAGCGCGATCAGCGCAGCGTAGGGATATGCGATTCGCATGAGATCGGCGTTTGCCGAGTCGTCCCTTTGCGTTCCGGTTACTTGAAGCTCGACGGACGCCATTCCGGCGTAAGCGATCAGAAATAAGCCGAGCGACCAGAACGGGCCGATCCAGAGCGCCGTTTCGAAGTTGCCGTTCGCCATCCGCAGCAGGTACAACGAATCGGCACAGACGTTCAGCAGCAGCCCGAACGTCAACGCTCTCATGACCCGGACATGAAACAGCTTGCCGTAGCCGAAATGGGCCAAAAACAGGCAGCCGATGATGCACACGTCGGCCATCGGGTAAAACGTGACCGTGGCGGTCATCGTCCATGAGCTTGTGGCTTCCAAAATCGTCTCGATAGCCGGCTTTGCAATGAACTCGCAGCTTAGCGCGGTTATGGACACTCCGAGAATGATCGCATCGAACAGGAAGCGAAAGCCCTGAAACGCGTTTTTTACGCGGACCAGCAAATAAACGAGCGCAAAGACCATAAAGACGCTCTGCATCGCCCAGATCAGATCGGCAATGCTGGGGACGGGGGCGGGGATATCGTATATCCATTCGTATCCGCTCCAATACAGCTGCGCGATCGCGTACAAGACGCTTCCAATCGAGAGCAGCAGCCAAAACCACCGCTCATGGCCGGAATGCGCGCGAAATACGGCGAATAAAACAAATGCCGAAATCAAAGGAGGAAGCGCTTCCAATATTAGCGCGGCGTCCAGCTGATTCGGCACGAAATAGATCCATACATATTCCAAGGCGACATACAGAAGCGAGAACAGCAAAAACGATTGGCGGTAACGTAGCATAGCCTTCGACATCCTTTCATGATAGCAAACGCTCGTGCGGGATCGATTCGATCGGCGGGATAATGCCGTAAGGCTGCAGGAAAAGTCTAGGAGAAACAAATAGTTTTTTGTCGAAAAATAGTTCTTTGTGCCTATTATATCAAATGTTTGCCTAAAGGGATAGTTAAATATTAGTGCAAAAAAGGCCTCATCTTTAGAAATTCTCTAAAGATAAAGCCTTTCTGTTTACGGTTGAAGCCTTTATTTGCCGACCATTTCCTTCAGGACCGTCTCGATCGCTTCCAGCGTAAAGTCGACGTCCTTGTCGGTATGGCTGTAGCTGAGGTGGTTGCGCTTGATGTTCATCGGCATTTTATAGATGCCCTTCTCGATCAGCTTTTTCCGGTATGCAACGTAAAATTGCGCGTCGTTGTGCTGCAGATCGGTGTAGTTCACCGGTTCGAAATCCATGAAATAGGTCGTCCAGGTCGAGCCGAAGCCGGCTACGTAAGCTTTGATGCCGAGACGCTCGACAATGCCGCGGATTTCCGTGCGCATCCGGTCGCCCAAGCGGAAAATGTGCTCGTGCACCGGCTCGTTCTCCATCGTCTCGATCGTGGCGATACAGGCGGCGGTGCCTACGGCATGTCCGTTGTAGGTGCCTGCAAACCAAACGTCGCCGCCCGGTTGGGTGTTGAAGCGCTGCATGTACTCTTTCTTGCCGGCAATGGCGGCGACAGGGAAGCCGTTGGCCATCGCTTTGCCCATCGTCGTCAAGTCGGGAGTCACGCCCGCTACTTTCTGATAGCCGCCGAGGTCGTGGCGGAAGCCGGTGATGACTTCGTCGAAAATGAGCAGGGAGCCGTTGGCCGTGCAAAGCTCGCGAAGGCCTTCCAGGAAGCCCGGCTGCGGCATGATGATGCCGATATTGTGCGGGATCGGCTCCAAAATGATTGCCGCGATTTCGCCTTTGTTTTCATTAAAGGTACGCTCGACATCATCGAGATCGTTGAACGTGCAGACGAGCGTATTGTCGATCGCCTCGTCCAGGATGCCGGCCGATCCGGGATCGCGCTTGCCGATTTTGTCCCAGGCGCTGAGCATATTGCGGGCGACATAGTCGTGCCAGCCGTGGTAGCAGCCTTGGAACTTCATAATTTTTCTCCGCCCCGTTACGGCGCGGGACAGGCGGATCGCATGGTAGGTCGCTTCCGAGCCGGAGTTGCAGAGCAGCACTTGCTCGGCGGAAGGGACGTGGGTCGTTATTTTGCGCGAGGCCTCGATCTCCAGATCCGTCGTGCCTACGCCGTACATGTCGGTCGTGCTGAGCGCCTGAATGACTTTATTGTTGACGTAAGGATAGTTGTGACCGAGAATATAAGGCCCGAATGCGGCTTGATAGTCGATATATTTTTTGCCGTCGGCGTCGTAGATGTAGGCGCCTTCCCCTTTCGTAAAGACGAGAAACGGCTCTACGTTCCTTGTTGCGGAATGAACGCCTCCGGGCGTATATTTATTGCTTTCCTCGCGAAGCTTGGCGCTGTTGTTCATGTCGCTCCTCCAAATATTCAGTATATTAAATATCGTTCAATAAGTTGATTATAGGGTGTCGTTATTCCAGAAGTCAACCGGATATTAAGGGAACCCGACATTTTTTAACGATAAAGAAAGTTTAACTTCGCTAAAGTACTACAGCGAAATAAGACTTTCATTACCAAGAGAAACAGTCGCTGAATCGCGGTCGCTCATCTTCGAAATACGTCGATATACGTTTTTCTTATTGTTTTCACGACAGTCGCAACATTCAATTGACAACGAAAAAAGGATTCCACTATTATTATAGTGAATAATGTTCAATATACTAAGTCGACCATTCCGAGATGTTTGTCGGAGGAGGAACTAATTGATGAAGCTATCCGGGAAGAAAGCGTTAATAACGGGCGGGGCTCAAGGAATCGGGCAGGGCATCGCCGAGAAATTTATGCGCGAAGGCGCGGAGCTGTATTTGCTCGATGTGAGAAGCGGGGAATTGAAGGAAACGGTCGAGGCGCTGCGCGGCGAATCGTCGTCGCGGGTCGAATACGCCGTATGCGATCTCAGCGACTTGGACGCCACGGTCGCTGCGGCCGAGCGAGCATGGTCCGAGATGGGCGGCATCGACATTTTGATCAATAATGCGGGTATCGCGTTTCGCGAGCCGTTCACGGGAATATCGCTCGAACGTTGGAAAAAAGTGATGGACGTCAACGTCAATGCGATGTTCGTGCTAAGCCAAGCCATCGCGAACCGGATGGTCGAATGCGGCCAAGGCGGCTCGATCGTCAACATGACCTCGAAGAACGGCTTGGCCGGAAGCTCCATGCTGGCCCATTACAATGCTTCCAAGGGCGCCGTCGTGCTGCTGACCCAATCGATGGCCGTCGAGCTCGCTTCGCACGGGATCCGGGTCAATGCGGTTGCGCCGGGCTTTATCGACACGCCGCTCGACCGGAAGCTGAAGCAGCAGGACCAATCTCTGAACTTGACCGCGCGGACGCCCATGGGCCGGCTCGGCTCGGTGGAAGAGGTTGCGAACGCCTTCCTGTTCCTCGCCTCCGACGATGCTTCCTATATAACGGGAACGACGCTTCCGGTGGACGGCGGGCATCTGGCCAATGCCGGCGAGCTGTAGGCACGGATTTTTTTGAAATTCCGATTAACGAGTCCGAAAAAATGAGAATCGAAATCTAGTATAACCCGAATAAGCATTACGGATACGACCAAGCACGAGAGAAGGAGGAACCGTCATTGAAAAAGCAGCCGAAGGAATATTCGGTTCCCGCCATCGATAAAACGGTAGCCATTCTGAACGCGGTGGCCGATCGTCAGCTATCGATACAAGACATTCATACGACGCTTAACGTTCCGAAATCGACCGCTTTCGTCATTCTCAACGCGCTGGAGCAATATTCGCTTATCCAGAAAACGCCGGAAGGCAAATACAGGCTAGGTCACGGGGTGCTGCGTTGGGGGATCGGCTATATGAAGTCGATGGATCTCGTGACGATCGCCCGGCCGCACTTGGAGAGTTTGATAGCGGATACGCCATTCACGGCTCATCTGGCCGTATCGGAGAAAGATAAGCCGGTGTATGTGGATAAAGTGGAAGGAAACGGGTTCGTCCGCTTCGCCACCAATATCGGACAAATCCAGCCGCTGCATATGTCCGGCGTAGGGAAAGCGATCGCGTCGGGCATGTCGGACGAGGAAATCGCCGTCCTGCTGACGGCGGAGCTGGAGGATGCCCCGGATAAGCTCGGGCGGACGCTGGAAAAACTGATGGAAGACGTCCGCTATGTGCGCAAATACGGGTATTCGATCGAGGACGAGGAATTCGAAGAGGGCATCCGCTGTATCGGAGCGCCGATCCGCAACGAGAACGGGCACGTGTTCGCTTCGATCAGCATCACGTCCTTGAATAAAGATTTGCCCGCCACGAAATTTCAGCAGGTCGGGGAGGCGGTCCGGGATACGGCCGACCGCATATCCGCGGAGCTCGGGTATATGCAGCAGCAGACGATGCCGAAAGGGGAATTGCCGAGACATGGGAACGGGCGATAACAAGGAAACCGGCGCAATCGGGAAACAAACCGGCGACGGCGATCAAGAAAAGCTTCGCGGAGCGAAATATTTTCAGGATCCGGGCTTTTGGGGATTTATCCACCGGTCTTTTACGAAATCGATGGGGTATACGGACGAGGATTTGCGCAAGCCGGTCATCGGGATCGCCAACACGTTCAGCGAGCTGAACAAATGCCATTCCAACTTCAACGAGCTGGTCGACTACGTGAAGCGGGGAGTGTGGCAGGCCGGCGGCTTGCCGATGGAATTTCCGACGATCTCCATCGGTGAGCCGTACGTGAAGCCGACTACGATGCTGCTTCGCAACCTGATGGCGATGGATACCGAGGAAATGATCAAAGCCCATCCGCTCGACGGCGTCGTTCTCGTAGGCGGCTGCGACAAAACGGTGCCGGCGCAGCTGATGGCCGCGATCAGCGCGAACGTCCCGGCGATCGTCCTGACCGGCGGACCGATGCTCAACGGCAGGCTGAACGGACAGTCTCTGGGGGCCTGTACGGACTGCTACAAATATACGCTCGAGCATAAGGCGGGCAACATTACGGACAAAGAGCTGTCGACGGCTGAAGACGCGATTTGCCGCAGCGACGGACATTGCATGGTAATGGGAACGGCCAGCACGATGGCTTCGATCGCGGAAGCGCTCGGCATGGCGCTGCCCGGCTGTGCGGCGATTCCCGCTCCGGATTCGCGCCGCAAGCATATGGCCGAACGGACGGGCAAGCAAATCGTGGAAGTCGTACGGCAAAACATTCGTCCGCGCGATGTCATTACGCCCAAATCGATCGAGAACGCGATTCGCGTGACGATGGCGAGCGGCGGCTCGACCAATGCGATCATCCATCTGGTCGCCATCGCGGGCAGGCTCGGCTACAAGCTGGAGCTGGAAACGTTCGACAAGCTCGCGGCCGATACGCCGTTCCTGCTCAACCTGAAGCCGTCTGGCAAATATATGATGGAAGAATATTTCGAAGCGGGCGGCGTTCCGTCGCTTATGAAAGAGCTGGAATCGAAGCTGCATACGGATTGCCTGACCGTGACCGGCGGAACTGTCGCGGATAATCTTCGCGGAGTATATACGATCAATTCCGACGTGATCGCATCGCTCGATCGTCCGCTTGCGGAACAGGGAGGCATCGCCGTCCTTCGCGGGAACTTGTCCCCGAACGGCGCGCTGATCAAGCAGACAGCCGTTTCTCCTCATCTGAAGAAGCATCGCGGCAAGGCGGTCGTCTTCCACTCGCCGGCCGATTTGGAGGCGCGCATCGACGATCCGGATTTGGACGTGGACGAGAACAGCGTGCTGGTGCTTATAAATGCCGGGCCGAAAGGCGCTCCGGCCATGCCGGAAATCGGGCAAATCCCGATTCCGCAGAAGCTGCTGCTGAAGGGAGTCCGCGATATGGTGCGCATCTCCGACGCGCGGATCAGCGGGACGTCCTACGGCGCTCTCATCGTGCATACCGCCCCGGAAGCCGCGATCGGCGGTCCGCTGGCGCTCGTCCGCGACGGCGACGAGATCGAGCTGGACATCGAGGAGCGCAAGCTGCAGCTGCATGTAGACGATTCGACGCTCGAGCTGAGGAGAAAGGATTGGAAGCCGGCCGAGCCCGCTTACGACCGCGGATACGGCTTGCTGTTTCTGGAGCACGTGCTGCAGGCGGACGAAGGCTGCGATTTCGATTTCTTGCTTCCCAAGGAGCTGCGCGAAGCGCGCAAGAAAGGCGGGAATGACCAATGATCTTCGATTGCCATACGCATCTGTTTTTGCCGGGACAAGTAGGCGGAGAATGGAAAGCGGCGGCCAAACGGGCGTGGAACGTCGACGACGTGATCGCCACCGAGGAGCAGCACCGCGAAAGCGTAAAAGGGTTCGACGGAGCGATCGTGCTGGCGTTCGATGCCCCGGCTGTCGGGGCGCACGTGCCGAATGAAGATGTCGCACGTTATTGCGCCACGGCGCCGGGCAAGCTGTTCGGCTTCGCCAGCGTCGATCCGAACCGGCCGAACGCCGCGCGTCTGCTGGAAGAGGCCATATCCGAGTACAAGCTTGTCGGATTGAAGCTCGGTCCGATTTACCAAAACTTTTACCCGAACGACAAGCAGCATTACGCGTTCTATGCCAAGGCGAGCGAATTGAAGCTGCCGATCATGTGGCACCAAGGCACGTCTTTCATTCCGGAAGGCTATTTGGACGCTTCCCGACCGGTCGAGCTCGATCCGATAGCCCGCACGTTCCCGGACTTGAAGATGATTATCGCCCATATGGGTCATCCGTGGATCGACGAATGCATCTCGGTCGTCCGCAAAAATCCGAACGTCTACATGGATATGTCCGCACTCGGCTCCCGCCCGTGGCAGTTCTACAACGCGCTTGTCTCGGCGATGGAATACGGCGTGACGCATAAAATTTTGTTCGGCTCGGACTTCCCGTTTTTCACGACGCAGCAAACGATCGATTTGTTCCGCAACGTGAACCAGTTCGCCAAAGGAACGACTTTGCCGCAAATTCCCGATCAGGTGATCGAGGACATTATTCACCGCAATACGCCAGAAATTTTGGGGCTCGTATAACCCCGATGGGACGGAGTTGATTCCTATGACGTTGAAGGTAGGTATCGTCGGAGCGCGGGGGCTGAGCAATTTGCTCGGCTTCCGGGCTATTCCCGACGTTGAAGTAACGGCGCTGTGCGATTTGCACGAAGGCTTGCTGAAGGAGCAGGCGGAGAAGTTCCATATTTCTAGCACGTACCGGATTTACGAGGATATGCTGGAATCGGACATCGATGCGGTCGTCATCTCGACGCCGATGCAGCTGCACGTCCAGCAGACGATCCAAGCGCTGGAGGCGGGCAAGCACGTCATGTGCGAAGTGACGGCCGGCGTTACGATGGACGAGCTATGGTGGCTGAAGGAAGCGGTCGAGAAGCATAGCGACAAGGTGTTCATGTTCGCCGAGAACTATTGCTACATTCCTACGAACCAGCTTATCGCGAATATGGTGAACCAAGGCTTGTTCGGCGAAGTGTATTTCGGCGAAGGCGAGTATATCCATGATGTCAAGCATCTGGCATACGGCTACAACCGCCGCGTACCCGGCGAGAAGGCCGCATCGGGCAAAACGTCGTGGCGCAATTATTGGCAGTTCGGCAAGCGGGGCAACTTTTATCCGACTCACAGCTTGGGACCGGTCATGCAATGGTTCAAGGGCGACCGGATCAAGTCGATTTCCACCTTCGCCACCGGCTGGCATACCGCTCCGCAATTCCGCCAGGAGGATACGTCGGTCACGATGTGCCAGATGGAGAGCGGCAAGCTGATCAAGCTGAGACTGGACTGTATGTCGAACCGTCCGCATAACGGCGCTTACTACACGCTGCAAGGGACGAAGGGCTGCTATGAGGCTCCCAGAGGACTGGGCGATCAGCACAAAATATATTTCCATACGGACGGCGAAGATCCGAACAAGGCAAAATGGCGGCCGCTCAGCGACTTCAACGACCTGCTGCCGGAACGGTACCGCAACGTCACGGAAGAGCAGCGCAGTGCCGGTCATTGGGGCGGCGACTACTTCATCGTGCAGGACTTCGTCGATTCGATCCGGAACGGCACGAAGCCGCCGATCGACGTATACGACGCTTGCGAGTGGACGGCGGTAGGACTGCTGTCCGAGCTGTCGGTCACGAACGGCGGCAAAGTGATGGACGTACCGGATTTCCGCAAAACCAGCACTTATAAGGAACAAATTATCCGGCTGTAACAGGCAACACCCGGCATCGTCATGCCGCCCGGCTGCAGGCACATGGGTCCCTCCATGTGCCTTGCGGCATTGGAAGCGGACTATTGTATACCACGGTGGCAATTGTGAACCTTACTTGTGTTCTGCGAAACAATGCGATCTCGCGCGCTCCCAGCCAAACACTATTGACCGGGGCGCGGATGGGATTTATACTGAAGCCCCGTAATAAGTAATCGCTTACATGATCCGTTTGTCGGTGAGACCGTTCCGATATCGAAGGAGTGACGGCAGTGAGGTTGCTGAACAAAATGAATAGCGTATTTTACCGGCTGTTTTTTTCTTACGCGGCTTTGCTGCTTGTGACGACAACTGCCGTAGGGATGACCTCGTACGTTTTTTTCACATCCAGCCTCAATGCGGAGGTGGAGAAGGTGCATTCCCGCATGCTGAGCCATACGGCCGATCAATTGTCGGGCAATGTGCTCGGCAAGGCGCAAAAGCTGATGCTGGAACTCGCTACGCGGCCGGACGTGCTCTATTTTTTCAATAATCCGATACCGGGCAATTACGCCAAAACGAAAAGCATTTCCGACGACCTGCTGGGCATCGCCTCGATGTACCCGGACATCGTCGATTCGGTTGCCGTCTATTACCGGGAAGGGAATGCCGTCATTTCCTCGAAGCAGGGAGTCGCTTTCCTGGACAGCGTGCCGGGCAAGGTGGCGGTCAGCACCGAATGGATCGAGCGGATGGACCGGGCGGGCGTCCCGACGCTATGGATCGAGACGCGCAACGTTCCGGTCAACGTAAGCTCGGGAGGCAGCGGCGCCGATTTGGTGACGCTCGTCGGCTCGTATCCGTACAACTCGACCGGAGAGAAGGCGAAAGGGTATTATGCCGTAAATTTGCGGGCGGAAGCATTCACCGATATGATCCGTTCGTCCGACGAGACGGACCGGGGACAGCAATGGATTGTCGATCGGGAAGGCCATACGGTCGCGGTCGGCAACGACCGGACGGAGGTGTTGGCCGATTCCGGCGCGGGCGTGCTGCGCGAGATCGCCATGTCCGGACGGGACACGGAAAGCTTGAACCGCACATTGAACGGCGTCGATTTCCTCCTGACCTACCGTACGCTGCCCTATAACAGCTGGAAGCTGGTGCAGGCGACGCCAGTGGACGATTACAACAAAAACGCCACGGCGATCCAACGGACGCTGCTGCTCGTCTGCTTGGCCGCGATCGTGCTCGGGCTCATCATATCCCAGGTGCTTACTCTCAACATGTACAGTCCTCTGAGATCTCTTCTGCGAACCGTAAAAGGATTGTTCGGGCCGACCGATCCGATCGGGGGCAAGGACGAGAACGAATACAAGCTGATCGACCGGGCCGTGGCCAACCTTTCGGAGAAAATGAGCGAGCTCGAGATGACGGTACGGGAAAATGTGCCGATTATCCGTCACAATCTCGTCTCCGGCTTACTGAATCGCAATATGACGAATGCGGGGGAGCTGGCCGAGCGGCTGCGCTTCCTCCATATGAGCTGGCCCGAGCCGGCCTGCTGCGCGTTGATCGTCGGGCTGGACGATCTTATGCTGAACGGGCTGAGCGAAGAGGACAAGCAGATCGTCATCTATAATCTCGTCAGGGAGCTGGAGCGGACGGATGGCGTCTCGGCGCAATGTACGGCGATCTCCACGTCCGCAACGGAAATATCCGCGATCGTTCACTCGACGGAACGGAATGAGTCGCTGCTGGCGGGCATGCTGGAGAAGCTGTTCGCCTACTCCGAGGAGCATTTCCGGCTGCAGCCTGCGGCGGCGTGGGGAGGCTGGGTCGAGGATCCGCTCCGGCTGCACGAATCTTATGCCCAGGCGAAGGCCGGCTGGAGCTACCGATACTTTATGCCCGACCGTCGGCTTTTTCCGCATTCGGAATGCTCGGTCAGGGAGAAGAGCCGGGAGGAGGTTCCGGAGGCGCTGCAGGAAGCTTTCGCAGAAGCATTGCGAAGCCGCAGTCCGGAGCTGGTCCGGCAATCGGTGAACGAGCTTGTGGCGAGAATGGAGCGGGACTGTTTGTCCGCGGACTATTGCCACGAGAAATGGAAGCAATGGGTGAACGCGTACCGCCAATATGTGAAGGATATGAACCTGAAGTCGTCCGATGTGGTCGATGCCGAATCGCTCGAACGGTTCCAGCGCATTTCGGATATCCGCGATTTTCGCGAATGGCTGCTGGATGCCGCCCTGCAAACGTTCCGATACGTGGAGGAACGGGCGCGCAGCAGGGGGAGCGAATCGGTCGAGCGGGTCAAATCGTTCGTCGAGGCGAATCTGGGTCAAGATTTGAGCCTGCAGGTCGTCTCGGAACGCGTAAGCCTGCATCCGCGATACTTGAGTCAGCTGTTCAAGGAAGAAACCGGCGTCAACTTTGTCGATTACGTCAACAGACGCAGGCTGGAGGCGGCCGCGCAGCTGATCAAGAAGTCCGAGCTGAACGTGGAGCAAATCGCCGGCAGCGTCGGCTTCAACACCCCGGCGTATTTTATCAAGAAGTTCAAGGAAGCGTACGGCGTTACCCCCAAGACGTACAAAATCAATTACACGACTTCCAACCAGCAATAGCAGCAGTCCAATCCAAATAAGACGTGTCCGGCGGTCCGATCGGCTAAAACCGCGCCGGTACACGTTTTTTTCTGCATCGGCACAATCCTTGTACAATCTGGAGTTTTTTTGAAGAGGCGGGTGAAACGTGCAGTTGTCAATAGAGGAACTGTCTTCCGTTATTGTTCCAGTTTCCGTTACAGGCTTGAAGTTAACGGAGCCGCCTTCCGCTATCTCGAGCTTTCGCGATGAAAATGGGAGCGAGCTGCGGAATAGCGGAACGGTTTTCCCTTATTTTGCAAACAGCAGGGGGACTCGGGGCAATAGCATACGCCAGTTCCGCTATTTTGCGGAACCACAGCCACTGCGAGCGTCGGCGAAGGCAGCCAGCTATCGCCGATCATGCGGTACATGCACAACTGTACGCGAATGATGCCGCCGCAGTTTTTTTCATCAAATGCAAATCGTTTAGACGGGAAAATGCGCCAAATCTTGAACCTGTTCTATAATCTGCGCTATTTGGTATTGTCGGTTTTCCCGCCTCTCTGTATCGTAATGGCATGGCGAGACACACATAACCGAACAGAAAGGAGCGCTTTGCAAATGAATCGTCCCCTCGATCCGAAAGCGTTTGCAGGACAACCTGCAGCTACGGGGACCGGTATGCACAACCGGTTTTTGAAATCGTTCGGCGGCTACTGGAAATACAAATATTTGACCCTGCTGTTCATTCCGGCCGCCGTATACTATTTCATCTTTCATTACGTGCCGATTTACGGCGTGCTGATCGCCTTCAAGGATTACAAGTTCAGTCTGGGCATTATGGGTAGTCCATGGGTCGGCCTCGAGCATTTCCGCGATTTATTCGCGCTGGGCAGCTTTTGGCAAGTGTTCCGGAATACGGTGACGATCAGCTTCTACAAGCTGGCGTTCGGGTTTCCCGCGCCGATCCTGTTCGCGCTGCTGCTCAATGAAATCCGGCTTTCCTTCTTTAAGAAAGCGGTGCAGACGATCAGCTATTTCCCCCACTTCCTGTCGTGGGTCGTCCTGGGAGGGCTGGCCATCCAGTTTTTGTCCCCGTCGATCGGACCGGTCAACATTATTATGCAAGCGCTGGGCTTCAAGCCGATTTTTTTCCTGGGGAGCACCGAATGGTTCCGCTCCGTACTAGTCGTCACGGACATATGGAAGGAGCTCGGCTGGGGAACGATCGTCTACCTGGCGGCGATTACGGGAGTCAATCCGGAGCTGCACGAGGCGGCGACCGTCGATGGAGCCAACCGGTACCACCGGATGCGCTTTATCACCTTGCCGGCCATGGCGCCGGTCATTACGGTCATGCTCATTTTCGCCGTAGGCCGGCTCGTGAACGACGACTTCGATCAAGTATTCAATCTGTACAACAATGCCGTCATGGAAGTCGGCGACGTGCTCAGCACGTATACGTACCGGGCGGGGCTTGTGAACATGCAGTACAGCTTCTCGACCGCGGTCGGATTGTTCAAAAATATTATCGCCTTCGCGCTCGTGCTGACGGCGAACGCCTTGGCCAAGAAGTTCAACGAATACGGCTTATGGTAGCCGCAAGCCGGTTAGAAAGCGGGGGACAGCCTTGAAGCTTCACAGAGGACATATTTTCGACGTCATCAACGCCGTCTTCATGATCGCGTTTTGCGCCACCACGATCTTTCCGTTCCTGCACTTGCTCTCTTTGTCGCTAAGTACGGGGAACGTGCCTCTGACGCAAATCCATTTGATCCCGCCCGAGTTCACCTGGGCCAATTACAAAAAAGTGCTGACGAACGAATTCGTGCTCAGCGGCTTTGTCAACACGCTGACCCGAACGATATTGGGAACCGCGCTATCGCTCGCCGCAACCGTATTCGCCGCTTATCCGCTCGCGAAACGCTATTTCCCGCACCGTTCGTTCTGGACCGCCTTTATCGTCTTTACGATGTTTTTCAGCGGCGGACTCATTCCGAACTATTTGCTGGTGAAAAATCTCGGCCTGATGAACAGCGTATGGGCGCTTGTTCTGCCTGGCTTGGTCAGCGCATTCTCGCTAGTCATCGCGCGCAATTTCTTCATGGCGATTCCCGAGAGCCTGGAGGAGTCGGGCAAAATCGACGGGGCCAACGACATCGTGATCCTGTTCCGCATCGTCATTCCGATTTCGATGCCGATTATCGCCACGCTGTCGCTATGGATGGCGGTAGGCCATTGGAACGCCTGGTTCGACAGCCTGATCTATATGACCGATGCCAACAATCAGGTGCTGCAGGTCGTCATGCGGAGAATCGTGCTGCTCGGCACCAAGGATATGATGGATCTGAACTCGTTCGACGATCCGAACCTGGTTGTCAATCCGGAAACGATCAAAGCCGCCACGCTGATGGTTACGATTATTCCGATCGTCATGTTTTATCCGTTCCTGCAAAAATATTTCGTCAAAGGCGTACTTGTCGGTTCACTGAAAGGTTGATCGAGCAACGAACGGGTTAAACGCGGGGCCGAGTCCGGGTCGGCGACCGCGTTCATGCCATAGATCAGACACGCACAAACTATAGAACTAACGGGAGGTCCGACTACAATGAGAAAAGGATTCAAACCGCGCTTTGCCGTTACGATTTCCGCTTCGCTGCTGCTTGCTATGGCAGCTGCCGGCTGCGGAACGAAAGAGAAAGAGGCGACAGGCGGGAATTCGGGCGACGCCGTCCCGAAGGCGGACAAAACGTATACCGTTTCATGGGTATCCGGCCAATCGACGCCGGTGGACGCGAATGCCAAAATGATCAAATATTGGGGCGAGAAGCTCAACGTGAAGTTCGATATATGGAATATCGAATCGAAAAATTTTACCGAAATGATGAACCTCAAGTTCGCTTCCGGCGAAATTCCCGACCGGATGGTCGTTAACGGCTTCTCCACCCTTCAGCAGTATGTCAATCAGGATCTGCTCGCGGAAATTCCGCTCGATATGCTGAAGAAATACGCGCCGAACGTATATGCGAAAACCGAGAAGGAAATGCCGAACGCCTTCGAATACGCCAAGGTTAACGGCAAAATTTACGGCATTCCGAAGCTCGTCATGTACGATCGCTTCCGCAGTCCGATCGTCTGGAGAGGCGACTGGCTGAAAAACGTCGGCATCGAGAAGCCGCCGGAAACGATCGAGGATTTCGAGAAAACGATCTACAAGCTGGCGAACGAGGATCCGGACAAGAACGGCAAGAAGGACACGTACGGCCTGTCCGCTTCCTCGCTGCCGCTCGTCTACGGGGCGTTCGGTTATTTGCCGGACCGCTGGAGCCAGAAGGGCGACAAGCTCGTCTACGGCGCCGTGCAGCCGGAAATGAAGGATGCGCTGCAGCTGCTGAATAAATGGTACAAAGCCGGCGTAATCGATCCCGAGTTTATTACCGGCGAGAATACGGGCGGATATTGGGCGCTGTCGCACGCGTTCATCAACGGACGGATCGGCTTGACGAGCCTCGGCGCGTTCTACCACTGGAAGCCGCTGCTGTTCGACGGAGATACCGCGTCCCACGATTACGTCGAGATGAAGAAGGTCAATGCGCAAGCGGCCGATGCGCTCGTTCACGGCCAGCCGCCGAAAGGCCCGAATGGCAAAATGGGCGCTCCGCAGGGCAGCATGCTGAACGGAAATTTCATCTCGTTCGGCAAGCCGCTCGAGAAAGATCCGGAGAAGCTGGCGAAGGTGCTGCAAATTATCGATTCGATCAGCGCTTCCTCTTATGAAAGCTATGTAACGGCAATGTTCGGCATCGAAGGGCAAGACTGGTCTTTCGACGCGGACAAAGTGCCGCTGCTGAAAAACAATTTGTCCACCCAGGATCTGGAGAAAATGGGCGCCAACAACGTCATGGAATCGCTGGAGCTGCCGGAATTCTCCTCGATCTCGATGTCGAAACGGAACAAATGGGCGTCCGACAACGGCTATGAGAAGGGCGGCATCCGCAATCAATTGCTGACAGCGCTTCCGTCCCAAGCCAAATTCCAGACGGAGCTGCAGAAGATGCAGGATCAGACGTTCATCTCGATCATTACGGGGGACAAGCCGATCTCCGAATTCGACGAGTTCGTCAAAAAATGGAAAACGGGCGGCGGCGAACAGATGGAAAAGGAAGCGAGCGAATGGTTCGCCAAGCTGAAGAAATAAATGGTCCGGAGCGGTGCGTCCGCATCGGGCTAACGGGACGAAGATTCCGGAGTTGAATAAACCTCCACGCCGCCGGCTTTTTCCGGCGGCGTGGAGGTTTTATTCGTGGCGAGCTATCGTCTTGTTCGTGTCGCTCCAATAAGGGCGGCTTGAACCCCGTATTTAGCGCAATCAGATCAGCAGCACGATGGCGAGCAAATCGAACAGCACGAGCGGCAATATGAAGGGGGCGAAGAAGGTCGTGCCGACCTTGCCTTTCCGTCTGCGCGTCTTCTGCAAGTGCACGTGCGTACCGGTCACCTTGACGATTTTGCCGATATGCGTTTTTCCCGATTTCGTTCTGATCTTGACCCGCCGATTGAGCATGGCACGAGCCGTTTTATAAAATTCCGCCATGTTGTACACCTCCCGTCTGCTACTACCGTATGCGGGTCGCAGAAGATCGTGAGGGCTTGCCGTCGTATATTTGGGGCCGAGCGTCTCCATGATGCGTCCGCCCGCCTGATAATAGCGGAAGCCAGCGTGGAGGAATCGGGTATCAGGGCTGCTGCAGCCGGATTTCCAACGAAAGCAGCTTGTCGGTTTTGTCGATCTCGTAGACGAGAACGATGGAACGATCGGGGAACGGGACTGTCATGCCGAACAGCATTGGCCGTTGAGCGTCGGTTTGCTGCCGCTCCTGCGCGCTGGCGCCGCCGTTTCCGGCTGGCGCCTGCTCTGCCGGCGGGGACAAGCTTTGCGTCTCATGACCGTTCTGGACGCCCGCCTTTGTCATATATCCGAGCATTTCCGCCATTCCGGCCGGCTCGTACAGCTTGCGCAAATAGTCCGTCCATTGCCGCTCGGTCCAATCCGGCGCCGTAATTTGCGCGTTGCCGGCTCCGATCGCCTGAAGCTGCTTCTTGACCATGGCTCCGTCCGCTTCCTGCAGGGCCGCGGCCAACTGGACGAACAGCCGTTTCGGTCCGACGCCGATGTGCTCGTTTTTCGATTGGACCATGGCGAAAACATCTTCCTTGCTCCATTCGGATGCAAACCAGTACGTGTCGAAATCGCCGGGATTTACTTTGCTTGCGCGCGGTACGAAGAAACGACCGTCGGCGGATACGCGAAAGAGAGAGCCGGCCTCGAACCGCGACGGATATTGCATGATGAACACGTGGCGTCCGTCTCCGCTTACGGTCATTTCCAGCGACATCGGTTCTCTTGCTTTATCTTTCAAAGCCAATATCGAAGCGGCTCCATCTCGGCTCGAATAGTAGAAGGAGCCGTCCTCGCTTCGCTCGCGGACGAGCCGGTATACGATCGTCTGCTCCATCGGCACGTTTACGACGCGGATGGCGGAGCTGTTGCCCGAGCGGGTCACGTTCTCTTGGGAAACGTCCCAGTACACGGTAGCGGTACCGCGCAGCTCGCTATAAGAGCGTCCATCGGACATGTCCGGCATGGCGATTCGAATCCGATACGGATTCGGCTGCCATTCGTACGTATTGTACGTTTGATCCGACGCATACATTGCGTCGGAGAAGCCGGATTGAAAAGAAACGCCGCTTAATTCCGTCTTGTCGCCCTTCATCACCCGGTCCGCGGCTCGAATCGGATAGCCTGCGGAAAAATAAACTCCGACAACCGGGACGACAAATAGTAATGCAATCGCGGTCATCGTTTGCAATCGGCTGACCGGAATCGTCTCGGTCCTCATCCGTACGGCGGCCCCGTTCTCTTTGTTCATCTTTTCGTGGAGCCTTCTCATGAATTCTCCGATCATCAGCGTTCCGACGGTGCTGTACAAAAGCATGCATAGGTAATAATCGAGAGGTTTGTCCAGCGTTCCGACAATGCTGACGATTGCGGTAAGGAACAGCGCAAGCAGGGCGAAAGGCACCATCGACCGGAAATGGGCGCGAAAGATCGAAGGTCCGGCCGAGATCGCTTCTGACAACGAATAGTCGCGCAGCACGATCAAATACGGCACGAGGGAATAGAAGAAACCGAGCAAAAAAACGGCGGCTCCGATCGGCCACGCCCACATGGCCAGCATCATGCCGGCAAAGGCAACGGCGGCGTACAGTACAGACCAGCCCAGCATCCGCTTGAAATAACGCCTTCCGTATTCACGCAGCGGCGACGGACGCTCTTGCAGGACCGCGCTTCGCAGTCCGCCCAAATATACGGCTCTCGCGTAGCTCTGCACCGCGATAACGGCGGCTGAGACCGCGATTGTCCGCCAGACCGATACCGCGCCTCCGTAAGGCAGGTAGGAGAACGGTACTTTCAAATCTTGAATGGAAGGCATCCATAACGGAATCGTCCCGTGAATACCGGACTGTACCGGCAATTGCGTATTGCCGAGCAGAAAAATCGGATGAATCGCAAAGCCGAAGTATACGCCGAGGCCTACCATGGCCGTTAGAAACACGTCGGTCAGCATGACCAGCAAGATCAATTTGGGATACAAGCGGCACCCTCCATTTCGTTTATATCTCTATGTAGAAGGAGACGCCTTTTAGGCTTGAATAGTTTCGAAAAAAAACAAATTGACATATGTATTGTCTTTTGTGGATGAGGTTGGAAATCGTTCGCATAAAAAAGGAGGCGCCGCTCATTCGGAGCGGTCGCCTCTTTGTATTCGAGCTCAGGATGCGGCCTGCGCGCCCGAAGACGGGCGAATTATGTCCGCAGCGTCTGTGCGGCCTTTTTGCTCGCGGCATTCAGCTTATAGTTGGACAAGGCGACGCCGAGAAGGATGAGCACGCCTCCGGCGATTTGCGCGGGCCGGATCGGATCGCCCAGCACGAAATAGGCGACGACGATGGCAACGAAAGGAGGAATATTCATAAACATCGAGCTGGTGGAAGCGCCGACGGCGGAAATGCCCTGATTCCACCAGAAGCCGGCCAGTCCTTGGCCGAATATGGCGGCAGCGGCCAATATGATCCACATCGTCGCGTGCGCGCTCACGTGCAGATGACCTTGAATGCCTTCCATCACGGCGGCCGGGGTCATCAGGATCGTCCCGATTACGGTCGCCAATATCGTAATGTCGTAGGAAGCCATGCTTCTCGTCAAACGCCGTATAAACAGCAAGCTGACCGACAAGGCGAGCATCGCGAGCAGCAAGTAGACGTCGCCGTGGGAGATGCCGAGCGCTTTGCCGCCGAACAGCACGATAAGAGCCACGCCCGCCAGAGCGATAAGCGAGCCCGCCAATTTGTAGACGGTGATCGATTCGCCGAGGAACAGCCTCGCGAGAAAGATGGTGGCTACGGGAGACAATGCGATGATGAGAGACGCATTCCCGGCTGTAGAGCCTTGCAGGCCTGTAAAATAAAAGAACTGGTTCAACAGCGTCCCGAAAAATCCGGCGAAGATGAGCAGGGCGATGTCCCGGCCCGTCGGCCGTTTCATTTTGCCCCCTATAACCCCGACCGTAATCAAAAACAATGAGGTCAGAAGCAGCCGCGAATACGATAAAAAGATAGGGGAAAAATCCCTCAGCAAATAAGCGCTCGCCACATAGTTGAAGCCCCATAGCAGCGATACGCCGAGCAGGCGGAACAATACGATTCGATCTTTCAATGCCGCAGCCTCCATGATGGTCATAGATTAATCCTACCAGTATAAGGCCGGTACATGAAAAACGTCAACGCGGTACGTACCCGATTTTAAGCCGAATTTGTGCGATATCGGTCTGAAAAACGTCGTTTAAACGCTATCAAACGGTTATTTCATGACCGCAACCATTTGGTATACCGGCCTCTTGTCGCCGGCGAGACGGAATTGTTCCGTCTGCAATTGGGACGAGCCGTCCCCGTCCAGGAAAATGCCTTCGACGAGCTTGCGGTCGCCCAACTGCTCCATAATGGCTGAACGGAATTGCTCTGCCGTACAGCGGGTCGGGGAAACGATCATATACAGCCGGTTATGGCTGTCGTAGACGAGCCCGGTACGCATATGTCCGTTATCGTAGCCAGGCATTTCCTGGGCGATCATCTCGTTCCGCCAGCCCGCTTTATCGCCGAGACTCATGCTGACGCCGCCTTGCGCCCAATAGTGCCGCTTGTCCGTTACGACAAGCTCGTCCGCTTCCGTCACGATCTGCACCGAGAAACGGTTGACGTTTTCGTCCCACACGAGCGTTCCGCGCTTCAGGTGGTTGTTGATGCCGGTGTTGTACCAGCCCGAGCCGTAATCGCCCGGTGCTCCTTTCAAGGGGCGGTCGTTGACGACGGCGATGCTCAGCAGTGAGCCTTCCCAAAAGAAGCCTCCGTTAACGCCGTAATAGGGGGTTTCGGTAACGTTGGCGTCAATCGTCCGGAGTCGGATACGGTCCGGGGTCGTTTGAATCGCATGCAGCTCGACGCCGTTCGAGCCTATGAATTTGTCATAGCGGTAATGATCGGTGATATCGGTTTTGTCCGGTATTACGATCGGGAATACGAGCAGCAGAGCGACCAGGGTTATGGCGGCGGCTATAGCAAATTTCTTTGAAATACGCGGCGGACGAAGACGTACGACGATTATCCGCACAGTGTCACTCCTCGCAATGGGGATGGGCTTGATAGTATAGTATACTAGTTATTGCCAGAATCATGCAGCATAGCGATAATTTTTTGAAAGAATCGTAGGCTTATAGATCCGTTAAAGGGGGCAAGCAGTGGAGTATCATATAATAGAGGAACTATATTCCGTTATTGTCCAGAATCCCGTTTCACTCTTGAAGATAACGGAACAGGCTTCCGTTATCTGGATGTTTCGGGGTGGAAATGGTCGTGAACAGCTGAAATAACGTAACGGTTTTCCGTTATTTTGCAATCAGCACAAGTATTCGGATCAATAGCATACTTCTGTTCCGCTATTTGCTGGATTCGCGGTCCCGCAAGGCGTCGGCAAAAGCAGCCCGCCTTCACCGATCATGCGGTACATGCACTCCTGGACGCCAATTATGCGGCCGCAAAAAAAGACGGCCAATAATGGACGCCTTTCTTCGTTCTATGACGACGAACCGCCGATGCACTTAACCGGCCGAAACGCTGACCATTTGCCTGGTCGAGACGTTAAGGCGATTCCAGAGATTGGCCGTGGCGATTCCGGCGATAATAGTGGCCAGCGCCTGCTCATCATAGTGTCGGGCTGCCTCGCTATAGATCTCGTCCGTCACCGGGTCTATCCGGTCGCTCAGTCGGGTGGCCGCCTCGCTGAGCGCGAGGACAGCGCGTTCGCCGTCGCTGAAGTGCGGCGTTTCACGCCATGCCGCTACGGCCAGAAGCCGCTCTGCCGTTTCGCCTGCCGCCAAGGCATTGCGCGAATGAAGTTCAACGCAGACGCTGTCTCCATTAATCTGGCTTGCCCGAAGATAGGCAAGGAAGAGTGTCCGGCTCGGAACGCCGGTTTTCTCTGCGGACGCGAACAGGGCTTTGCCCAGTGCTTGCAAGGCTTGGATCGCTTCGGGCACGATCATTGCGGGACTATTCATTCTTGAATGCATGGTAAACACTCCTTCACAGTTCTGATCGGAGCCGATCATCCGGCCCTTCACTACGATGACGGATTGAACCTCAGCAATGTGACAAGTCTGCGAGAGATGCGGATATATGAAACAAGCGCAGTTTTTTTGTCACATCGGTTGATTTTGGTTCGTCAATACTTATAGAGACTAAATTTATACAAAGAAGGAATTCGAATGATAATAATCGAACACGAATGGTTGGCGGAGCAATTCGAAGCGCACCGGAAACACCTGCAGGCGGTGGCTTATCGGATGCTTGGATCATTGAGCGAGGCGGAGGATGCGGTACAGGAGTCTTGGCTGCGTCTCAGCCGTTCGAATACGGGCCCTGTCGAGAACCTGGGAGGCTGGCTGACCACTGTTGTCTCGCGGGTGTGCCTCGATATGCTGCGGTCTCGAAAATCAAGACGCGAGGAATCGATAGAAGCGCACTTGCCCGAGACGCTCGAGAGCCATGAGGGGATCGACCCCGAACGGGAGGCACTGCTGGCTGAACATGTCGGACTCGCGCTGCTGGTCGTACTCGGCAATCTGAATCCTGCGGAACGCATCACCTTCGTGCTGCACGATATATTTTCCGTACCCTTCACCGAGATTGCCCCAATTGTGGGCAAATCGGAGGCCGCATCAAGACAGCTTGCGAGCCGCGCACGCCGCCGGGTGCGGGGGGCGGGGACGGCGCCTGAAGCCGGGCTTGCCGGTCAAAGAGAGATTGTCGATGCTTTCCTTGCCGCGGCGCGGTCCGGCGATTTCGACACTCTGGTGACGGCGCTCGACCCGGATGTTTTGCTTCGGGACGATCGCGAGACACAAGACTCCAGAGAGACTCGAGGCGCAATGGCTCTGGCCAAGCAAGTATCGGGACGTGCACAGGCTGCGCAGTCAGCTCTCGTGAACGGATCGGTAGGAGCCATCGTGGCTCCTCGGGGAAGCTTGCTCTATGTACTTCGATTTACTATGAAGCAAGGGAAGATCGTCGAGATCGACTTGATCTCCGACCGCGAACGCATAGGTCGGCTCGATCTCGCGGTTTTGGACGGTTGACCCCGCAGGGAGATAGGAACATATCCTTTTCCATACAAATACCGATTTAACTTCACTCTCCATATGATTTATAATAAGATCGGGACTTTTCGTTCATTCTAATAGAAAGGGTCATCGATCATGGACAAGCTTAAGCTGTGGATGAAAGCGTCCCGGTTTCGCGTATTGCCGGTGATGGTCGTTCCGGTCGTACTGGGCGGCTTGGGCGCGTATGCATGGGACGGCGCGTTTCGTCCGGTTTTATTTCTTATCACGCTGCTGGGAGCGGCTTGCGTCCATTTGTTTTCCAATATGATCAACGATTTGTGGGATTTCCGAAATGGCGTCGATATTGCCGCGAAAGAAACGGCGGCGGCCATTTCCACGAATTCCGGCTTTTTGGCGAACGGGGTCATGTCGGAGAAGAAATTCGGAATGGTGACGTGGGCGTTTTTCTTTATTGCGCTACTATGCGGAATTGCGGTCAGCTTATATAGCGGATGGTGGCCTCTCGTTATCGGCGGTCTCGGCGGCTTGATCGCCTATTTCTATGTCGCTCCTCCGCTGAAATTCGGTTATCGGGGAAAAGGCTACAGCGAAATCGCGATCGTGCTCTCATTCGGCATTTTACCCGTAATGGGTACTTATTATGTGCAGGTCGAACAGTTCGGCTACCGTCCGCTGATGCTGTCGCTTCCGGTCGGATTGCTGACGACTCTGATTTTGTTCAATCATCATTTCCTGCATTGGAAAGCCGACCGTCAATCGGGCAAGCGCACGCTCGTCGTCGTATGGGGGGAGAAAAAAGCGTTGGCGTTCTCGCGCCTGTTGGCGGTACTGGCGTACGTGTCCCTGATCGCTTGCGCCGCGCTGCGGGTGCTGCCTTGGTATGCGTTGCTTGCGGCGTTCACGGCTATTCCGCTGTTCCGCGTATACGGCAATTTGAAGGACGAGAACGATTCGCGGGCTTACTTGCCTTTAATGGGCGCTTCCCTGCAAGCTTCGATCCGCTGCGGCGGACTGATGGCGCTCGCCCTGCTGCTGCAAGGGTTGCTGCACTAAACTATTCCGACCGAAGAGGTGGCTGACATGGAAATGCAAAAAACGTTCGGAGACTTCCATACGATATTGTCCGAAGGAGAAGTTTGGAAAATTGGCGGCTTTCCGCTGCAGGACGGAACGTTCTGGTCCTATCGCGAGCCCGACGCGGTAGTCATCGTCCGCAACGGCATGCTGTATGTCAGAGCTCCGCTCAGCCGGAAGCATGACAAAGTCCAAATATTGGACAACGCGAAGCATATGTACTACTCGGTAGAGCAAGTAGAGGTGCCGGAGACGGGAGAAGTCAGCTTCGAGCTGCAAATCCGCGCCCGCACGCAAAATACGGCGCCCGGCGATTTGTACGACGGCTATGTTTCGCTCAACCTGCTCGATTTCTCCACGGGCGCCGCGCTCGATTTCTTCGCTGGCAACGACAAGTATGCCAGCGTTTATGCGGTGCTGCCTTTCCCGGGGGTGCAGGTTCCGCCTTCGGACAAAACGCGTTATTTTTGCATTTTTAAAGAAGAGACGAACTTCAACGCCCGGGAATTCAACACATACAACATTACGTATAACCGGGGCGAGGACGAAGTCGTATTTTTCGTAAACGGGGAAGAGGTTCGTCGGGAGCGCAATGTGCCGATCAAATTCAACCGGTTCACGATCGCTCTCGGCATTATGACGGAGAAAGATTTGACGCCGGAAGGAAGCGTATCGGTTCACGGGCAAACCGTCATTGCCGAATATTCTCCGGTTATGGTAACGATCAAGGAGTAGCGTCGGCTTATTGTATCGTTAGACAGCTTGCTTATAATTTCAACGGAACCGCTGAGGCAGCCCTTGCCTTGGCGTTTTTTTTGCCCGCAGATCAATATTTCCTCGATGTATAAAACTATGAAGAGGATTCCGACGCTTGATAAAAGGGTTCTCGCCAAAACGGCGGGGGAAGCGGCCTTGTCCGGTTGGAGACGACAATACTGAACTTCCGCGAGGCTCCTACCAATACCCCCTTTTCCCGTAACGGATCGTTCGAATAGTTATGCTATGACGCAGATATAGAACCGCGGTCCGGACAAGGGGAGAATACAATTGAACAAAATGATGAAGACCGTTGCTAGCGGCACCCGCGCCAGCAGCGGGCAGGCAAAGAAAAAGCGGAGGCAGCCGCCGCGTCTCCGCACGTATTGGCGGCTCTTGCTGAGCGTTGCCCTATTGGCCGTGATTCTCTCGGTCGCCGCTATCGCGCTATGGATTCGTTCCCTCGATATCGGGAAGCTGGCGGACCCGCCGCTGGCGCCGACACAGCTGATGGACCGGAACGGCAAGGCGGCATCGGAGGTGTCCTCTTCCAAAATCGTCCCCGTCAAGCTGGAGCAAATCCCGCTTCATCTGCGCCAAGCCATTGTCGCGGTGGAGGACAGGCGCTATTACGAGCATTCGGGAGTGGACGGCCTCGGCATCGCGCGCGCCTTGTTCCGCAACTTGAAGCAAGGTGGGGTGGCGGAAGGCGGCAGTACGATCACGCAGCAGCTTGCCAAGAACATGTTTTTGACACATGAGCAGACTCTATCGCGCAAGCTGACTGAAGCGGCCTATGCGTACAAAATCGAGCAGACCTACGACAAAGACCGCATCCTGGAAACGTATTTGAATCAGATTTATTTCGGCGAAGGCCAATGGGGCATCCAACAAGCGGCCAAAACGTATTTCGGCAAAGACGTCGAGAAGCTTACGCTCGGCGAAAGCGCGATGCTCGCCGCCTTGCCGAAAGCGCCAAGCCATTATTCGCCGTACAAAAATATGGAAAAAGCGCTCGATAGGCGCAATCTCGTGCTCGGTCTCATGCTCGAGGAAGGCTATATTACCGACGCCGAATATCGCGGAGCGGTCGTGGAGCCGATCGTGGTGAGCGATGGCGGCAATGAGTCGCTGCGTGGCCAGTACGCTTATTACCTCGATCAGGTGATAGAGGAGGCAATCGAACGTTACGGCTTTACGGAGCGCCAGCTGTTGGGCGGGGGATTGCGCATATTCACGGAGCTGGATCCGACCGTTCAATCTTCTATGGAAGCGGCGTACGGCAACGACGCCCTGTTTCCGGCGAGTGCTCCGGATCAGCTGATGCAGAGCGGCGCCGTCATTCTAGATCCGTATACGGGCGGAGTGCGGGGCATAGTCGGGGGCAGGGGAAAGCACGTATACCGCGGCTTTAACCATGCGACCGATCTGAAGCGGCAGCCTGGATCCTCGTTCAAGCCGCTTATCGTATACGCGCCTGCGATCGAGAAAGGCTACGGTCCGACGTCCAGACTGTATGATGGCCCCCTGAACATTAACGGCTACAAGCCGACGGATTGGGACAAAAGAACGCGTGGCGAGGTGTCGCTGAAGGAAGCGGTCATCCGTTCGTGGAATATTCCCGCCGTCTGGCTGCTGAACGAGATCGGGCTGCAAACGGGCAAAGTGTTCGTCCAGAAGCTGGGCATTCCGCTCGCCAAAGGGGATGACAATCTGGCTCTGGCGCTCGGCGGGATGGAGGAAGGCGTTTCCCCGCTGCAAATGGCCCAAGCGTACGGTATGTTTCCGAACCTTGGCGTTATGATGCCGGCGCATACGATCGTCAAAATTACGGCAGCCGACGGTCGCGTTTTGGCCGAAGCGAAACCGGAGCCCGTGACGGTCATGTCGCCGACCGGAGCGTACGCGATGACCGGCCTGCTGCAGGACGTCATAAGGGAAGGAACCGGGGGGAATGCCGCCATGAGCCGTCCGGTGGCCGGCAAGACGGGAACGACCCAACTGCCGGCAACGAAGGAATTCGAAGGTATCGGCGACGGCTCCAAGGACGCGTGGTTCGTCGGCTATACGCCGGAGCTGGTCGGGGCTGTATGGATCGGATATGACCAGACGGACCGCAACCACTATTTGTCCACTTCGGGCGGTTACAACCCGGCGCTGGTGTTCAAAGAAATGATGAGTACGGCGCTCCGGGACGTTCCGGCCGTTTCGTTCAAGCAGCCGCCTCAAGTCGGCAAGAGCGACACCATCATCGCTCCCGGCAAAGGTAAAGGCGACGACAAAAAGGAACCTCCCGGGCAAGCGAAGAAAAACAACGACAAAGAAGAGGAGAAGCGCAAGGAGGAGAAGAAAAAGGAGCAGGAGCGGGAGAAGAAAGAAAAAGAGAAAGAGAAAGAAAAATCGAAAGGCCGCCATAATAACGATGACGGTGATGATTGACCGCTTCATGTGAAAACGATGGAACTAAAAACGCTCCTCCGGCAGCTATGCCCGGGGGAGCGTTTTCGTTGAGCGGATCGTTTGCCTTGGCGTTTCTCACTTTGTAGACTTTCCCAACAGAGCTGCCGATAATCTTTGCATGGACAATAGCCTATTCAGTCCTCGTCGAAATCCTCCATGAATTCGTCCAGACTGCGCGCCGCCTTGCTCTGGTTGCATAGGTTGCAGGCGCATACGCAATTGGCCGGCGTCGTATGGCCGCCCTTGGCGCGTGGCAGCAAATGATCGATCGTATCGCCGTATTCGCCGCAAAAGTGGCACGTATGCCGGTCGCGCATCAAAATATACCGGCGAAACGTTTTATTGTTGTATATGCGGCGGATCGTGTGGCGGTTGACGACGACCGCCGCGTGTTCGCGAACGAGCGTAACCGCCGTCTCCAAATCGGTTTCCTGATGCCAGCGGCGCCCTTTGTCCGTCCTTCCGCGCATCCGGACGATGCCTTGGCGGGTCGGCCTCAATATCGAAGCGTCGGGGCCCTCGGGTCTGGGCGGAAGCTCGGGCAGCGGCCGTTTGACTCGCCGCTTCGGGACTTCGGCCAGCTCCGTCGGCGACGATGCTTCCGGGGAAGGCGGGAGCGGAGCCGTCTCGCCTTCCTCCCCGACGATCGACCGCTCCGCCTCCTTTTTGCGGTTGCGGCAATCGCGGCACGCCCCGCGTCGCGACGATTTGCCCGACCTTTTGCCCGTTCGCCGCAAAAACTCGGTTACCGGCTTCGATTGCCCGCAATGCGCGCAAAGCTTCGTATCGGGGTCTTTTTTATTTTCTGTCGGACTATTTTGTTCCATAACCGGTTCCGGGCCCATCCATATACACCTCAAGTATAGTTTGCATCATCCGAGCGCCGGAGTATACGGCTAGTATCGTCAGCTAAGTATGCAGCGAAACAAACGAATCGATCAAATCCGGGTCGAACGACGTACCCCGATGATCCCGAAGGAAGGAAAGCGCCTTTTCCGACGGCCATATTTCCTTGTACGGCCTTCTTGAAGTCAGGGCGTCATATACGTCCACGATGCTGACGACCCGGGCCTCCAGCGGAATGTCCGTCCCTTGAAGCTTGGAAGGATACCCCGTGCCGTCCCATTTCTCGTGATGGTGCAATATAATGTTTCTGGCTACGGACAACTGATCCTTGAAGAAACTGTCCTGCAGCTCGCTGTTGATTTTCTCCAAAATGTCTACGCCGATCAAAGGGTGCATTTCCACGATCAGCCGCTCGTAGCTGGTCAGGGGTCCGGGTTTGTACAGAATGCCTTCCGGAACGCCCGATTTGCCGATGTCGTGCATGATGCTGGAATGGATGACGCTCTGGATATAATCGTCCGAGAGCTTCGATTTCATCCGTTCGTTGTGTCGGTTCAGCAAGCTTTCGGAGTATTGCTGCACCCTCGTCAAATGATCCTCGATCGCCGGATCGCGGATTTCGCAGGAGATGGCCAATACTTTCAGCAGCACGCCTTGAATGTTGTTCCTCCGGTCTTCCGCGATGTAGATGCCTTCCTCCAGATGCTCCAGCTCCCGGAAAATGCCGACATAATAACAGCTCCCGTCGAATGTATAAGGGGTGATCGAGATGGAGGAATGCCACAGCTCGCCGTTGCTTTTTTTGTTGATGAAAATGCCGGACCAGCTCTCGCCTTTATCCAGCGCCTCGTGCATGCTTTTGTAGGTCGCTTTATTCGTATATTTGCTCTTGACGACACTCGCCTTGGCGCCGAGTATCGTATCGCGTCTATAGCCGGTAATATGTTCGTAGGCTGAATTTACATCCACGATGTAATGGCTGGAATCCGTGATGATAACGGCATCCGACAAGGTGAGGAATAAACGCAGCGATTCGTTCATCATTTCTTCCCCCGTAATCAATATGCAGGCAAAACTATCCATAGTTTATCATATTTCAGGTCCGGCATCATACCGAAATCCGATTCGGGCCTATCATAAGAAGCAGAAAGCTAACCCTGCCGGACGGAAGCTCCGGAATGACGTCTTATCCGCATGATCGATGGAATGGCAAGCACACGTTCCGAATAGACAATGCAAGTATCGGGCAATAATTGCGGCAAACGCCTCCGGCAAGCTCGGAGGCGTTTGCATCTGCATCTGTACGCCCGGCATGGGCGTCATTGCGATCGATTTCCAAGCGGCGGTCACTCGACTCTTCCTTTATATTTGCCGGTATGCATCAATCGGACGGTGACGTCGATCCGGTCCAACGAATGCTCGTCCAGAATGAACTCGCCGTCTTGGTGGTGCTCGTGCCAGACAGCCGGATATTTCCGGTACAACGTTTCGCCGAGCTGGAGGACGTCGACTTTGAGCTTCAGTCCTTTTTCGTACGTTGTCCGGATCTGGTGAGCGATTGCTTTGGCCGCCTCTTCCTCGATTTCTTTTTTGGTAATGTCCCGCGCCATTTCATCCAAATACGATTCGATCATCAGCCTTATACGGAAATATGCCTTTCCGTTCCGGATGAACGGTTCAATGCGGGGCTTCGGCTTGATCAGTATGATCACCGCGTCCGGATCGTCATTGTCGGGAATATTGATCGGAGAGCGCTCCAGCTTTTTCTGGACCCAGCGGTATCCTTCCAGATCTTCTTCCGACAGCCAGCCGATCATTTGCTGCTTGTGGAAATAGTAAGCGCCGTCGATTCTGAACATGGGCATCGCCTTCCGGTCCTCGCTCCAGGACTCCTTGTCGAGAGTGAGTGAGGGAAGCATCGCCGTTTGGGCCGGTTCATTGAATTGCGCGACGATTTTATAGCCGTACATCGGCAAAATGTAAGAACGCTGGGAATAAATTTGCGAAGGCGTATCCAGCAGCGTATCGAGCGGAGACAAATTCAACACCGATTTCTGGGTGAAAATGTCGCGCAGCGATTCCTTCGTGCCATACATCAGCACATTATACCGGATTTCCCTGTACCGGTTCACCATATCGTACGCCTCTCTGACCCGCTGACCGTTCTTCAAAAATGTTTCGGTACAGACGATCGATTTGACATGACCCCAGAAAATGCGCAATTGGGATGTGGAATAAATGTCGTTCATCGATTCGGTAACCGTCACTCCTTCGCCTTTCCCGATCCATACCGGAATGTTTTTGCCGACTTGGGCCGATTCGCTTTTGGCGACGTTGGAGAAGTTGAGCACTTGGACATAAGTCACATATTTGCCGTCCACATAATCGAAACCGAGGGCGGTGACATAGGCCATATTTTGAATATCCTTGGAATTCCAGCAGCCGCAGAGCAGCGCCGTCACGACCGATACGAGAACAAGGACGGCCGCCTTTCTCATGGGTCGTCCTTGCCTTTGTGGTCCGGATCGATCGGATGCAGCGCCTGCGGCCGGTTTTTCATTTTGCTCCAGGGCAGCCTCATGAATCCTTTGAACAGGTCCTTGAAGATGAATGGCGACAATGGCGCCAAGTAAGGGACGCCGAACGATTTCAGCCTGGACATGTAGAACAGGAGCAGAATCAAGCTGAGGAGCAGTCCGTACATGCCGATGATCGACGAGGCGATAAAAATGCCGAGCCGGATCACGCTCACCGATGTGCTCAACGTTTGGTTGACCAGCGTGACGCCCATCACCGCGGTAATGGCCCCGACGACGACTACGGATGGGGAAACGAGCCCCGCCCGGATAGCGGCATCGCCTATGACCAGTCCCCCGATAACGGTCAGCGTTTGGCCGATCGAGCTCGGGAGCCGGACTCCGGCCTCCCGGAATATTTCCATGAGCAGCAGCAGCAGGAACATTTCCATCTGGGCCGACAAGGGGAGGCCGATCCGGGCCACCGAGATCGTCGCCATGAGCCGGAACGGAATTTGATCCTGATGGAAGGCGGACAGCGCGACCCAGAAGCCGGGCAAGAGAAGCGACATCCAGAAGCTGAATATACGGATCAGCCGTGCAAACGAGACGTATTGAAAATTGAAATGGATGTCCTCCGGCGACTTCAAAATTAGCGCGAACGTGGCGGGTGCAATGAGCACCAGCGGATTTCCGTCGACGATCAGGACGAATCTGCCGGCAAGCAGGCCGCTGACCGCATAATCGGGACGGCCGGTAAAGTCGATGAGCGGAAACAAAGAATAGTTGACGTCGGATAGCGCTTCCTCCAGCTGGCCGATGCTGTAAATGCCGTCCACATCGATTTTGCCCAGTCTGGCGCGAATTTCCTTTAACGTGTCCGGAGACAAAATGTCCCGGATATACAGCAAGCCGATCTTCGTTCTCGTTCTTCTGCCGAGAATGGACGTTTCGCAGCATAACGTATTGCTGCGGATCCGTTTGCGGATCAGGGCGACGTTAACCGTCAAATCTTCCACGAATCCGTCCTTCGGTCCCTTGATCGAGATCTCGGTGGTCGATTCTTCGGGAGTCCGTTCCGGCCTCCTGCTAATATTGAGCTTGTACAGGGCATTCGTTTCCAGGAAGGCAATGACTAGATCTCCTTGAAATACCGCATCCATTATTTGCTCTTCCGACGTGTCTTCTTCAAGAGCGTCGAGCGGCAGCGCGCCGTAGACGCGACAATGCCGAAGGTGCTCAAAGCCGTTTGCCTCATAGGCGCGGTTCAGCTCGGGGAGTACGACTTTCCCGATCAGCGAGCTGTCGCACAATCCCTCGGAATAAATCATGAGCAGCACCGAGGAAGGGTCATGCTCCGCGAAACGGTAATGCTGCATGTGCACATCGGAGCATCGCTCGAACAAAAGGCGCAGCCTCTGTTCCGTCCAAGCCTGCGCACACTCAAGCTTGCGTTCCTTCATGTCGTTCCTTTCCCTCCCCGGGCGGTTTGGCGAACCATGCGATGACGGCCCATGCCAATGTAATGAATAACGTCACGAACAAGGAAACGGGGAAATAAAGCTGGTACATCCATAAATAAAACGTATTTTGATCGCTGATCAGTATAGACAGAACGACAAAGCTGAGCGAAATCGCCACGACGGTCCATTTCCGCGACCTCGGCTTCCGGAGAGGAAGCAGGTCGACGAGCAAATATTGGGAGAGACTGATCCTGACGGTCGCCCCGGCCAGCCATTGATAGACCGACAGGAAATCGACATGCTCGATATAGTTGCCCAGTTTGACTAGACGCCACTGCTCGTATGGAGATACCATCTGCTTGGCCGCTTCCTTGGGACCGAATTCGGTAATCGCCCCGATAAGCGGGCCAAGCGTAATATAGACGAGTACGACGCCCAACAGCGTCATTTGCCACACCCGGACTTTCGATTTCAGACGGTGCTGCAGCAGCAGCAGAAGGGCGATTTCCACGAAGGCTCCCCCGGCGTAAACCATCCCCCTGAACGCGGGATACCAGCCGTTCTCCAGGAAAGGTCTCATGAGGGCAAAATCCTTCTCCGAAGTATTGGCTATCGCCACGAAATAGCCGAGAATGACTACGGTCGGGAGCAGAATACCCGCCCCGATCGCGATCGTGCGAAGCCCATGCTTGGCCAAATAATGGCAGACGAGAACCAAGGCGACAATCAGTACGTATTGGGGGGTGGCCGGCAAATAGTTCGTCACGGTCCAGATCGTCGTATGGATAACCGTCATGCTCCCGATCATATACAGCTGTAGGCAGATCGGCACGAGAAGCAGCCACGCCACGACCGGGTTCGTTTGCTTGGCGAGCCAGTCCTGCAGCTTTTGCCGGCCCGATTTTTTCATAATATAAACAAGGAGGCCGCACCAAGGAATGTACAACGCCGATGTCAGCAGGACCGATATCCAGGCATCCCTTCCGGATGAATCGAGCAGCAAAGGGTTCGCGATGACATGACTCGTGAGACCGTTGAACAGCATCATGACCATAAACGCTTGGGTGAAGCTGATCTTACCGATAGAATTCCCATTCGATTGTCCCATATCGTTTTCCCATCTGCGGCAATGAAGTTATGGCGGCGCGACAAGCGTCATTTTGTACCATTTCCTTTATTCGGCAAGGCTATGCATGGAAATTGAAGCAAGCTTTGCCGTTTGCGAACGGGCGTTTCCCGCATGACCGGCCTGAGCGATTCGACAGCCGCCATATTGCGGACTATAGCAAAAAAACATAAATTTTTTCAATAAAGTTACGTAGAGTCGGGTAAAGTTTATCTGCTATAGTGTAAATGTAAAGCGGTTGTAAGCAAGTGGAAGGAGGCAATATCAATGCCGAATGTGTAGCTATGCGCCAAGGAGGCAGGCCTGTTGCCTTCGGAGAAGCATGATGCCCGCAGACGAATACATTCGAAGGGGAAAGCGCTTTATTGCAAGCTGAACGACTATGTACCTTCCAGGAGGAGAGTCAGATGAGAAGGAGTAAAACGATAACCGCTTTAACCTTGCTTGCCGCGATTGCGGTGGTGACGGGATGCGGGGGAAACAAACCGGGAGCCGGCGGCGAAAATGGCCAATCCGCAGATGCTTCCAAAAAACCGGTCGTCAATACGAGTCCGGCGACGCTGAAGCTGTATTTGTCCAACAGCTCGCTGAGCGATCAGGATGTAATAACGCTTATCGAGGAACCGGTGAAAAAACTATATCCTCATATCAGCGTTGAAACGGTCAGAAACGGGAAAGGAACGACGATCGAAGAACTGCTCGCTACGGGCCAAACGCCGGATATTTTCTATACGAACATCGCGGATATCGGCAAATACAAGAGGTACGGCCTATTGGGCGACATTACCCCGTTGCTGAAAACGAATGGGGTGGACTTGAGCCGCTTCGATCCGCAAATGCTTGCCGGCGCTTCGTCGGAGCAGGGAGAAGTGTACGGATTGCCTTTTTTTGCTCACTTCAACGCCAATTACTACAACAAAGCGATTTTCGACAAGTTCGGCACTCCTTATCCGCAGGACGGCATGACATGGGAGGATGTCATCGAGCTGGCCAAGAAAGTGTCTCGCGTGGACAGCGGAGTGACGTACAGGGGGCTTGATCCCGATACGATCGCCCGTCTGGCGATGCCATTGGCGATTACGCTCGTCGATCCCAAGACGAACAAGGCGACGGTCAATTCGGACGGATGGCGGACCGTATTTACGTTGGCCAAAGAAATTTGGAGCATCCCGAATAACAAGCCGGATAAGCTGAACAGCTTTCAAGCCCGGAACTGGTTTATGCAAGATCAAAATATAGCGATGCTGCCCTACAACAATTTATTGAATATCGGACTGGAAGAGGCGACGAAAAACGGATTGAACTGGGACTTGGTTCAATATCCGAGCTATAAGGGGAAGCCGAACCTGTATGCGTTCGTCGATGCGCAAATATTCTCCATTTCCCAAACGAGCAAATACAAGGAACAGGCGGCGCAATTGCTGAGCGTCGTGACCTCGAACGAGGTTCAACTGAAGAGCGCCCGAACGACGGCCCGATTCTCCTCGCTGAAAGATCCCGCGATGAAGGAAGCGCTGGGAGCGGATATGCCGTTTTTGAAGGGGAAAAACCTGAAGTCCATTTTCAAAAGCACCGCGCCGGCCGCTCCCGCATTCTCGCCTTATGATTCTTCGGATGTACGAAATATCTCGTTCAAAAGCTTCGAAGAATATATGAAGGGCAAGGATCTGAACACCGCTTTAAGAGAGGCGGAAGAAAAAATCAATCAATGGATCGAAACCAACAAGATGAAATAAACCAAGCTGAATCTACCGCATTTGAAAGCGCTCTCTCAAGGTCCGGGAAAGGGGTTTCCGCGAATGAATCAGGCATGGAAGAGGCAATATGCACACTATTTGCGTATAAGCTTGGTATTCGGCCTGCTGCTGCAGACGTTCGGTTTCGTCTCTGCAGCGGAGGCAGAGGAGGGCGGTTCGGGATCGTCCGCGCCGGCCGTCAGCATTACCTTCGACGTGTATTCGGATATTTCCGAGGCGAACCTGGCCCTCGGCGGCGGATCGTCCGTTCTCAGTCTGGATTCCGCCGTTTACCGCGGCGATACCGGGAAAAGCGTCAAAATCAGCGGACGGACGCAACTGTATAACCGGGTAAAAATACCGCACGCTTTCGACGGTCTCGATATGCAGGCGGGCAAGCATTACAATATCTCCATGTGGGCCAAGGTCGGCGCGGGCAGCAGCGTGACAAACGGATATTTCTACCTGTCCGTCGTGACTTATCCGGGTACCCGCGGCCCTTCAGACCCGCCTTATTATTCCGATTCGGCCAATTATAAATTTCTGGTCGGCCAGGACGGGTGGACGAAGATTACGCTCCCGTATATGACGACCGGCAGCACGGTGTACGGGATTGCCGTAGAGCAGATCGCTTCCGGCAGCTGGACCGGAACGGTGCCGGTGCTCAATATCGACGATGTGGAGATCGTTGAAGTGCCGCCGCCGACGTCGAAGCTCATTACGTTCGATAATGCCGCAAGCTGGCAACAGGCGAATATTGGAGTCGGCGGCGGACAGCCGACGTGGAATTTGTCTCTGGACAATACGGTCGTGCACGGCGTATATGGCGGCAAAAGCCTTCATGTTGGCGGACGGACCCAGCTCTTCCACCGGATCAAAATCAATGATGCGTTCACGGGGCTCGATGTCACCCCGGGAACCCAGTACGACGTGTCACTATATGCGAGAGTAGGCGCGGCCAGTCCCGTAAAAGCCGGATACTTCTTTATTTCCGTCATCGATATCGACGGCACCTTGTCCGGCAGCATATCCTACTATAACGACAGGGCGAACTATCGGACCTTGGTCACCGATCAGGATTGGATCAAAATTACGCTGCCCTATACGGTCGGGGTCGATCCCCTGTACGGAATTGCCGTCGAGCAGATGTCGCTTCCCGGATACGCCGGAGTTGTCGGCGATGTGTACTTCGACGATGTAGAGCTCGTGAAAACCGGGTTTACGACGGAAATCCCGCCGTCGAGAATCCCGCCCAAAGAGATGCAGATTGTCGTAGACGACAAGCCGGTCGTCTTCCTGAACGCCAAGCCCGAAGTCAAGAACGATATCCCGTTCCTGCAATTGCCCAAAACGTTCTCCGCTTTGAGAGCGGATGTGACCTGGGATGCGCTGACGCAAACGGCGACCGCCGTGAAAAATGGAAGAACGAGCGCGATTGCCGCCGGCGAGTCGTCTGCCCAAGTAAACGGCGCGACAGTCGCTCTGGACGCTCCGCCTTACTTGAAGGACGGGGTGCTGATGGTGCCGGCATCATTCGTCGCGGATGCGCTGGAAGCAACGGTTTCGTGGGATGCGGAACAAAAAGTGGTGACGATCGAATCCAAGAAGGTCAATGTCATCGAGGTGGATACAAGCGAGGTTCAGCAAGAAATATGGGGATTCGGGGCAACGGCCAACGGTCCGGTTCACGATTTGATGAATATCGATACGCCGACCCGACAGATGCTCCTCGATTTATTGTTCGGTATGGAGGATGACCAAGCCGGTCTCTCGATCGTCAGACTGGAAGTGAACCCGTTTAAGAAGGACGATCCCGATCCGGGCAATGCTCTGCAAGCGACGATATTGCCGGCGCCGGGAGTATGGGACTTCGATACGGATCAGCATCAGAGGTGGTTCGCCGATGAGGCCGTCAGCCGTTATCCGTCCATGCGCTTCGCCGCTTCGGTGTGGAGCCCGCCAGCCTGGATGAAGGACAACGGGTCCGAGATTCGCGGAGGACATCTGAAGCCGGAGCACTATGACGACTTTGCGGAGTACTTGTTGACATGGGCCAAAACATATAAGGAAGATTACGGGTACGATTTACGCTGGCTAAGCATCCAAAATGAGCCCGAAGCGTTGATGGACTACGCCTCGGCGATTTATACGGGGCAAGAGCTGAGCAGCGTGGTGTCTGCCGTATACGACGCCTTCGAGACCGATGGAATCGATGTGGGGTTGGGCGCTCCCGAAGGCGGACATCTGGGCTCGACGTGGAAATTACTGAATCAGATGGACCCGGCGGCAGTGCAAAAGCTGGATTATATCGGTACCCACTTTTACACGTGGAATACGTACGACGCATATAATTACGATTTGCGCTCGTTCAACAAACCGCTGTTTATGATGGAATACAGCATGCAGCCACCGAACGATCCCCTGATGAACGGGGCTATCGAGGTCGCCGACCAAATCAATGCCGCGCTGGAGCAAGGATATAGCTCGTACCTGTACTGGCTGTTTGTAACGAAGCCTACGGCGGAGACCTCCTCCTCCCGGCGGGAAGCTTTGGTCAATTTGACGCTTGACGGCAACTATGTCGTGAACAAGCGGCTGTATGCGATGGGGCAGTTCAGCCGGTTCATCCGTCCGGGGGATTACAACTTGAAGGCGGAAAGCGGCAACAGCAACGTAACCGTAACGGCGGCCAAAAATACGACAACCGGCAAAGCGGTGCTCGTGGCGGCCAACCGCTCCACGGAACCGGTAACGGTAACGATTAACGGGATGTCCGGACCGGCTGTCTCGGTATACCGGACGAGCGACACGGAAAATATTGCCTCGATCGGGAGCTACGCGACGGGCGGCGGCAGCTTTACCTACACGCTTGCGCCGAAAAGCGTGACTACTTTCGTCGAGTAGGTACTGCCGGACGGAAACGAGAAAGTGACTGCCGATCATACGGCAGTCTTTTTCTCGTATTTGAACCCCACGTTTGGAATGGGGTTCCGTGCCGATCGGAGGGGCAGGACGCGATTCCTCCGCGGCTACTCCTGACGGACATAACGCTTGCGGAAATCTTTTGGCGTAAATCCGCTCTTTTCTTTAAACATTTTGTCGAAGTAATTAATGTTGCAAAACCCGCAAAGCTCGGCAATTTCCGAAATGGACCTTTCCTCGTCGAGCAGCAGCCGCTTGGCATGATCGATGCGCAGCTGGATCAAATATTGAACGGGAGGCAGCCCGAAAACCTTTTTGAACAGGCTTGAAAAATAATAAAGGCTCATATTCACATTTTTACAAACTTCCTCCATATATACTTTCTCGGCGAGATGCTCTTCCATATAGTCGATGGCCGGCTTCAGCCGCATGTATTGGTTTGCATACTGGTGGGGAGGGTTGCTGTTCAAATCTTGCTGGTATAACCGCAGCATGGGGACGATGATCCTGTACAGGCAAGAGAGAATGCTGTATTCGTGCCCCACTTGTTCCCGCGTGAACTCCTGGTAAGCCTTCTCCATCTCGACATTCAGTTCCGTCCACAGCGGATGGGACTCGGCATACCGGTTGGCAACCTTGTTCGATCTGAGAAAAAGGGACAGCAAGTGCCGGATTTCCAAGTTTTCCAATGTATACAACAGCGCTTTATCGAACACCATCCCTTGAATGACGCCGTTGACTCCGGGATAAGATATGACGGAATGAATTTGGCAGCTGTTGATAAAATAAATTTCGCCGGTTTCGGCGGTAAAGCTATGCTGATCGATTTGGATCTGAACCGGACCTTGTACGATTTTGATCAGCTCAAAATGCTCATGCCAATGGGAAGCCACCAAAATATTGCGGTCCCGCTGCATGCTCATTTTGAACGGAAAACGCTTTCCTTCAAACGTCTCGATCTTCTTGTTTGCCGCAGCAAGCATGGCATGACCCCCTCTCGCGAGCTACAGGCTGCATTCTTATATTATATCACGAAATTGCCGGCGTTCTATGCGCCCGCATGCTGAAATTTCAATCCCGCTCGCATGAAAAAACCTTCGAAGCCGCCGGAGAAGCGGAATCGAAGGTTTTGCGCCGTCAAGCTTTGACGTGCGGATGGGAAAGGCGTTCGAATCGTAAACTTTTGCAGTTTTACGAGGAATGCGTCCGCCTCTCCGAAGTCGGCCTGAGGCCATGCACGATCAGCAGCTGCCGCCGATTCCGGGCAGCGCTTTGATTTGAATCCCGTGAGGGGTGGCGCCTACCTTGATGCGCTCCACGATTTGCCGCGTTTGCGTATCGATGACGGCTACCTCGTTGGAACCGCTGAGCGTGACGTATGCTTTCGTTTGCTGCCGGTTATAGGAAATGTGTCTGGCACCGGCCAGGTCGTTGATCGTCTGGATCGGCTTGCCGGTCGCCAAATCGACGAATGTGGCGGCGTTTCCTTCCATGGAGGTGACGACCGCGCTTAGACCGTCCTCGGCGATGACGACGTCGGTCGCGCCGGCGGCGACGGCGATTTTCGATTCGAGCTTGCCGTCCTGCGTATTATAGATTTCCAACGTCCCGTCGCCGGCACTCGGCACGAACAGCTTCTTGCCGTCGTCGCTTACTTTGACCGCGCGTGGCGTCTTGCCGGTCGGGATGGTCAGAACGGTCTGCTTCGTCTTCACATTGACGACATATACTTTGTTGTTCTCGTGATCGCTGACGTACAGCTTGTCTCCGAACAAGCTTAAGTAGTTCGTCTTGGCTCCGGTCCCGAGATCGATCGTACCGGCTTCCTTGCCTTCCTTCGTGTCTACGAGATAGATGAACTGGTCGGCTACGGCCGCCACGTACAGCGTCTTGTTGTCCGGAGACAGCGCGAGGCCGTGCGGCATCGGGCCGACGGGTACTTCCTTCGTAACCTTGAGCGTCTGCGTATTGATAATGGAGACCGTGCTGCTGTTCATATTGGCCGCGTACGCTTCGCGCATCGTGCTGGAAAATACGACGGTCGAGGGAGCCTCGGACAGCTTGACCGTTCCGACGACTTTCCCGGTAGGGACGTCGATGACGGACAGATTGTTTTCCTTCTCGCTCGGCACGTAAAATTGGACGGCCGTCAATTTGCCCGCATCGGTTTGTACCGTTGCCGACGCTTCGCCCGTTTTGCCGCCGCCGGCCGCAAGCCGCGCCTTGGCCTGTTCTTTCGTCTCCATGGCGCAGCCGCCTAGCAATATCGATACTATCAAAGCCGCCGCCGCCATTTTTTTCTTGTGTCTCATCTTGTACTCTCCTGCCCCGTTCTCGTTGGTATGTCCGAAAAATTAAACCTTGTAAATCACTAGGGATAGATGTATTATACAGTGGAACTCATATTTGTGGCAAGACGCTTACGACACGGAGGGGAGAAAGATAGTTATGAAAAGCAAATTGGCACTTATTTCCTTGGTTCTTCTGGCAGGGATTACGGCCGCCTGCGGCAACAAGCCCGAGAGCAGTCCGACGAACGCGTCCGGAGGCGCGAGCGGCAATAAACCGGTACAAGAGGCGAAGGCGCCCGATACGTACCCGAATGCGCAACTGCTCGCCGACGTAAAGTGGGTCGAGGACAACATCAAGGACGGCAAGGTGAAAATTATCGACGCCCGTTCGAAGGGCTACGAGCAAGGACATATTCCGGGAGCGGTCTCGATCAACTCGGGTCTGCTGAAAGATTCCAAAAACCAGACGATCATTTCTAAGGAAGCTTTTACGGAGCTGTTCCAGAAAGCCGGCATCAACAGCGACACGACCGTGCTCGTCTACGACGAAGGCGGCGCCGGCAACGGCGCGACGCGCATTTTCTACGGACTGGAATATTACGGCTTGAAAGATAAAGTGAAAGTATTGAACGGCGGCTATTTGGCTTGGACGAACGCCGGCAAAGAAGTATCGACCGATACGCCGACCGTGGCCAAAGGAAACTTCACGGCTCAGCCGAATGAAAACCTGATCACGACGAAAGCCCAACTGCTGTCCGCCAATTTGGCGCAGTGCACGCTGCTCGACACGCGTTCCAGTAAGGAATATACTGGAGAAGACCTGCGCGGCAACAAGAACGGTGGCCACGTGAACGGTGCGATCAATACGGAGTGGAGCGAAGCGATTGACCAAAACCCGACAGACGGGGTGCCGAAATTCAAAAGCTTCAAAGATTTGAACGCGATCTATACGAAGGCCGGAGTAACCGATAAGGACAAGACGATTATTCCGTATTGCCAGACGAATATTCGCGGCGCGCATTCCTATTTTACACTACGTCTGCTCGGATTTAAAGATGTTCGCCCTTATGAAGGCTCCATGGCGGAATGGGCCAATAGCGACGACGCTCCATTGGTGAAATAAAGGAGGATTGCCGGCATGGCAGAGCGGATCGAGAACATTTCCCACCTGGATTGGCGGGAGCTGAAGGAAGCGTTGGAGGATACAGGCCGGGCGGCGATCGTAATCGACGTCCGGGAGCCGGAGGAATACGAGGAAGCGCATATTTCCGGCCTGCCGCTCATTCCGATGGGCGACATTATCGATTGGACGGAGCGGCTTGACCCCGAGCGGGAGTACGTATTCGTCTGCAGAAGCGGACGGAGAAGCTTCGAGGTCGCCAAATATTTTCAGAACAACGGCTTTGCCAATGTGCACAATTTTGCCGGAGGCATGTTAAGCTGGGCAGGGGAAGGAAATGCGACGGAAGCCGGCCCAGCCGAGCCGATCGATAGCTACGGACTGGACAAAACGGAAGGGGAGAACAACCAATGAGCCTCAACGAACAGCAGCTTCTCGAATTGAAACCGGATCATGTCGTAGACGCGATCGGCGAAGTTTGCCCTCACACGCTCAATCTGGCTTTGGCCGGTTTGAAGAAGGCGAAGCCCGGGGAAATCGTCGTGGAGATTACCGACCACAGCATCGCGACGAAGACGATTCCGGCCGCGGTCAAAATGAATAAAATCGGAGAATTTTTGGGTGTCGCGAAAAAAGGCGGCCAATATCACATCTTCGTCAAGAAATCATAAAGCTCATAAGGATGGTTGGCAGTAATGGCTTACACATGGGACGTCTTTTTGCTGGCTGCTTTCTTCGGCTTTGCATACGGCTTTTTGCTGCAAAAGGCGGATTTTTGTTTTGTCGCTTCGATACGCGACTGGATCAGCGTCCGGGACACGCGCATTTTGAACGGCGTGCTCGTCCTCATGGCTACGGCGCTGCTCGGATGGGCGATCGTGCTTACGACCGGCGCCAAAGGGATCGCGGACGTATGGACCGTGCCGATCGGCGGAGCGAACCTGCTCGGCGGATTGTTGTTCGGCATCGGGATGACCATTGCCGGCGGCTGCGGATCCGGTACTTTGTACCGGTGCGGAATGGGCTATGTGCAGTTTTGGATCGTGCTCGTATTTGCGATCGCCGGCAATCTGTTGTTCGCGCTCGTGTATGATCCGTGGGGACGCGACGTCATCGAACCGATGACGGTGGTAGATTCCGGGTATTCGCTGTACAGTCTGCCGCTGCCGGTTTACGCGATTCCTATCGCGATCGTCCTCGTCATGGTCGGAATCGCCATCGCCCGCTTCGGGGTCCGCGGCTTCGCCCAAGGGTTCAAGAGCGCCCTGACGGATTGGGAGGGCAACCCGTTCAAGCAGTCGCACTGGGATATCCGCCTCGTCGCGTTCCTGATCGGCGTCGTCGCTACCGTCCAATTCGCGCTAATGTCCAACGTCGGCATCACCGGCCCGGAGACGCGCATCGGAGCGGTTGCGGTCGCCCAGCTGTTCGGAGACGACTTCGTATTCAACAATACGTATTTGAACGCATTGTTCGCCGATTTTCCGAAAGTCGGGCTCGGACCGGAGGAAACGCTCGTTATTTTCCTCGTCATCGGCTCGATGTCCGCCGCTTTGCTGAGCGGGAGCTTCAAGCTGCGCTACCCGCGCAGATCCCGTCTGCCTGCCGCCATCTTCGGCGGATTGCTGATGGGCGTCTCGTCCCGGATCGCGCCGGGCTGCAATATCGCCAATGTCATTACCGGCGTAGGCGGCCTGTCGATCAGCAGCGTGCTCGTGCTGATCGGGATGATCGCCGGTATATTCATCGTCGTGGCGTACGTGTTCAAAATGCCGCTGATGCTGTTTCAGAAGGACGATTCGTTCGGCGCATAAGCTCGAATAAGCAATAAAGTTCCCCGGATGCGGTGCATTCGGGGATTTTTGTCGTCCTTGCCGTTCAAAAATCGGAGAATTATCCAAATAGTCATAGTACGGTTCATTGTGCAACGAGGCGTATGGCACTAAGCTAAATATAGGCAATATTGAAGGATTTGACTGTGTGCGGAATGAGGAGGAAGGAACAGATGAGCGAGGTACGGAGGAAGGAACGCGATCTTCAACGGGTTACGCTGGAAATGAGCCTGAAGCCCTTTAAAAGCATGGAGCCGCAGGCGATAGAGGCCGTGTGCGCGGAGGTGCTCCGGCAATGGCAGCCGTTGGTCGGTATGGCGGATAGTTGCTCCATGCTGCTGTGGATAGCGGACGGCAGCGAAATTTTGACATGGGACGGCGATTTGCGGCGGGAAATCGAATGGGCGCGCTACATCGGGTTCGCCAATGAAGAATGCTTCGGACATATAAAGGATCGCAGCGATCCGAAAATCGCGATCCCGTATATCGAGAATCCGGCCCGAATCACCTATGGGGATTTGCAAACGATCGTCGCAACCTTCAAACGGATCGCCGCGGAACGATACGGCGCCCGCATGGAAGTAGGCGCGACCTTTGACGCGGGCCCGGAATTCGCCTATTCCGATTTCAAATACAAGCTGCACCCCGAAATCAATCGCGCCGAGCTGGGCGGGCAATTTATATCGCTCAAAGCCGATTATACGGTCGTATGCAGCTGGTCCAGCCTGAGGGCGGACGATGTCCGTTATGCCGCTTATCCGGACGGCATTCCCGAAGGCACGCCTTTCGGACAGTTTCTTGGCCGGCAGTGCGCCAGCTTCTTGCCCACGCTCGGCTTCGATTATATTTGGTTTTCCAACGGTTTTGCGCTGTCCTACTTTCCATGGACGTATTTGGGCGCCAATTATAACGGGACGCAGCTGCCGCTCGCCGATTACCGCGAGCTGGCGGACAAAATGATGTCGTTCTGGGACGCGTTCAAGCGGGAATGCCCGGACTACCGGACGGAGCTGCGCGGAACGAATTACGGCACAGGGATGGATTTGGCCAAAGACTGCATCCCGATGCTTGCGCTTTACGACAAAAAGTATATCGAGCTTCCTCCGCCGAATTCGCCATGGGGAGCGCTTAACTTCGACTTTGGCCTGGAGATGACGGGTTACATGTCGCGGATCGCGCATTTGCCGGGTAAAACATACCCGTACCGGTTTTATGCCAACGACCCGTGGTTTTGGCAAAATCCGTGGCGGGATTTGTACGACCGAGAGCCGCACGACATTTATTGTCCGTTATCCGCTGCCCGCGTAAATGCGGAGGGACTTCTGGAAAGCCCCGGTATCGTAGAAATATTGACAATCGATACGGAAAAGGGGGAGCTGCTGGAGGACTGCCCGATGGAGATCGTACCGCATATCAAACGGGCCTTCAAGGATGCGCCGGATGAGCCGGGGCTGCTGACATGGGTATATCCGTTCCGCGAGCTGCACGAGACGATGGCCGAATCGTCCGGGAATGCGCCTGACGCCTTTTTCAACGATTGGTTCGTCCGCCATGCCATTAATCAAGGGCTGCCGGTCAATACCGTGCTCAGTACGGACAATTTGTACGCCATGGAGGCTTCGGCCATCCGCAAGCTCGCGGATACGATCTTGTTTACGTCGGCGTTTTGGGTGAAGGGAAAGCCGGCGCAGCTTATCGCGGACTATGTGCGGGGCGGGGGCAAGGTGTTGCTGTACGGCGCCGTCGAAGATCCTTTGCTGCTGGAGCTGTTGAATCTGGACATGTCGCACGGTCTGGAGGGCGACTTTGCGTTAAGCGTGAATTTGCCGGAGGATACGATCGCGATGGAGGCGGAGAACGAGAAGACGGAGTGCCATTCGCTCCGGCACGAGCCCCTATTGTCCGGCGGGGGGCTGCGCGAAGTCGTCCGCGATTCGGCCGATCCTTACACGGCGATAGGTGCCGTGGCCACTCAGAACGGGCAGGAACGCGCATTTGCGGTCAGCAGATCGGCACCCGAGTGGAGCGGCGGACGGATCGGCTGGATACGGGGCTCGCTGCCGATCAAGCCCGCAGGCGTAACGCATTTGCCTAGACGGCAGGAGCCGGAGTTTACGGACTCCTCGGTCATCGCCCGATATATGCTCGCCCATTTCGGCTACACGCTATTGCAGTCGAAGCACGAGCGCAATGCCAGCTCTGCGCTGTCTTTCGTTTCCAGGCACGACAATGCGTATCTGTTCACGGGCTGCAAGCAGGACACTTCGGTATCGCTGCGGATGCGTTTCCCGGATGGCGTACCCGTCATTACGGGGCAGACCGCTGTTATGGGCGTCGGAGCCTCGACGGTAGCGTTCGATCGTACGTTCCATGACGAGTGCCGCGTCTTCGTGAACCAGTCGGAGTCGTCCCGCGTAACGTGCCGGGAAAATCAGCCGTTCCCGACGCCGAGCAAGCGTGCCGTTCGCCAAATTACGGTATCCAATCTGCGCAGCGCGGACGTGACGATATATCCGCCGCTCGCGGCTTTGCGGTCCGGGAGAGTGGAAGTGAAGAACGGCAATACGTATTTGGACCTGTCCGGAAACGGATCGGATAACCGGATCCGGTTAAGCGAAATTACCGGAACGATCGATATTTCCTGGTAATCCATACCGCGATGCTGTTGCTTCACGGCAAAACCGCTCGTTTCCCATTGTGGGGAACGGGCGGTTTTTATATTTTCCCGTGTCCGTTTAATTTTGTATACAATCGGATTTAAAAGAAGGCATTTCAAAACGGCGGCCGGTTCTTTATGATGGAGGTAAGCATCCGGGATGGCAGCGCGCGGCCTCCCGCAATGCGCAACCATGATATTGGAGGATACCGGCTTGAAACCGAATATAGCGAACGGCACCCGGACGGTGCTCAGCACGCAGCTTTTTATCGCGGGCGGGGGAATGGCGGGCGTGGCGGCGGCATTGGCCGCGGCGCGCAACGGAGCCAAGGTGATTTTGTGCCAGGATCGTCCCGTATTGGGCGGAAACGCTTCTTCCGAGGTCCGTATGCACGTGTCGGGCTCGTCGACGAGGGGAAGGGAGCTGCAGACGGAGTCGAGGGAGAGCGGCATATTGGAGGAAATCATGCTCGAATGCGCGGTTCGCAATCCGCAGAGCAGCGCTTCCATGCTGGATTTGATTTTGTACGAAAAATGCCGCGCCGAACCGAATTTGACGCTGCTGCTCAATACTACCGTCGTCGGGGCAAGCATGGACGGCGACCGGATCGTATCCGTGTATGCGAACCGGGAAAGCACGGAGGACGGCTTCGACATATTCGCGGACATGTTCGTCGACAGCACGGGAGACGGACGGCTCGGCAAAGAGGCCGGGGCGCCGTACATGACCGGACGGGAAGCTTCCGAAGATATCGCGGAATCGGAAGGCCGCAGCGTTCGGGACGAATACAGTCTAGGATCCACGCTGCTGTTTACGGCCAAAGATATGGGCAAGCCGATGCCGTTCATACCGCCGTCTTGGGTACGCTCGTTTACCGAGGAGGATCTGAAGTTCCGTCCCCATCACTCCTGGGAATACGGGTACTGGTGGGTAGAATTCGGAGGCATGCTGGATACGATCAAGGATAACGAAACGATCCGCGACGAGCTGCTGGCCATTATGCTCGGCGTATGGGATCATATTAAAAACAGCGGCGATCATCCGCAATCGGAGAACTGGGCGCTGGACTGGTTCGGTTTCCTGCCGGGCAAGAGGGAATCGCGCCGTTTCATCGGCAAGCATATACTGAATCGGAACGATCTGGAGCTGGCTGTAGATTTCGAAGATACGATCGCGTACGGCGGATGGTCCATCGACACGCATCCTCCCGGGGGCATCGATGCCAAGGACGTGAAGCCGTGCGATCAACCGCTTACCCCCTACATGTACGGCATACCGTTAAGGGCGCTCGTCAGCGCCAAGATCGAAAACTTGATGTTTGCCGGCAGAAATATGTCGGCTACCCATCTCGCTTTCGCCAGCACTCGGGTCATGGCAACCTGCGCGGTGATGGGAGAAGGCCTGGGAACATTCGCTGCGGCAGCGCTGAGGAAGCGATTAAGCTTGCCGGAAGCATGCATGGATAAGGCGATGATCCATGAAACCCAACAACAGCTGCTGCGACAAGGCGCTTATTTGCCCGGCAGGCTGCTGGAGGATCGAAATCTTGCCGCCGAGGCGAAAGTAAGCGCTTCCTCGGAGCAGCCGGAAGGAGCGGCCGCTCAAGTCGTGGACCGGCATACGCGCACCGTATCGGGCCCTCTCGGCGTACGTCCGGACCTGACCTCGCCGGGTACGCACCGTTGGATGTCCGAGCCGACCGATCCGTCTCCTTGGCTGGCATTCAGCTGGTCCGAGCCGGTGGACATCGGCAGCATTACGGTCGTGCTGGACAGCGGGCTTCATCGTCCGCTGGCGCTGACGCACCAGAGCTCGGCGCGAGCCAAAATGCGATGGGGGGCGCAGCCCGAGACGCTGAAGGAGCTCAGACTTGTTGCCGAGCACGTCGACGGACAGACGAGCGAAGTCGCTCACGTCCGGGACAATTACAAGCGGCAGCTGGAGTTCGTCGTCGACTTGACCGCGGTGAAGCGATTGCGTCTGGAAGCGATCGAGACGAACGGACTCGATCATGCGAGAGTGGTGGAAATTCGCTGCAGGCCTTAGACCCTGTGCGTTTACCAATAGATGGACGGGGATATTTGGAGATGCTTCATGAAAATCCGGCTCAAAATAATAGCCGTTCCGGCAGCCGATTCATTCGGCGATTTGATCCAAAGTCAAATTCGTCTCGAGCAGCAAGCTTCTGGCCTGTTCCAGACGGAGCGAGGTCAAGTACTGGAGCGGATTGACGCCGAAATCCGAATTGAATTTTTGCGTAAACCGGACGGGGCTGAATCCGAGCGCAGCGGCGATTTCTTTCAGGCTGAACGATCGATACGCCTTCTTCTGAATCATCATGGCCGCTTTCACCATCGCCGGGTCCGGCTCCTTCAGCTCCGGAAGCTCCGCTGCCGAGCCGTAGATCGTCTTCATAGTACAAAAATTTGCCTTTATGCGGCCAGTACATCGAATAGATCAGGCGCGGCACAAAGCCGCTTGACGGAACCGTGCTCATGGGGATTGCCTCCCGTCATCGGTAAGTGCGGAATACGCTAGCTCGGCGTTTCGAATTCCGAAACGCTCGTTGGTTGGCATTTTAACACGAAAGGGCTTACATTTGAAAGCGTTTAATCGAAAACGACAGGGGGGACTTCCATGAAAAAAATATGGATGGCGTCACTGGCCGCCGTGACCGTACTGACCGCCGCAGGCTGCGGCAACGAGTCGGCCGAACCGTCGGGCGACGGCAAAAAGCCCGCTCCGGCCAAAGCCGAGCCCGTCACGCTGCAAATTGCGAGCCAAGGCGCGAGCGCCACGATCGACACGATATTCCAGACGCTCGTCCAAGAGCACGTAACCAAAAAATATCCCCACATCACGCTCAATTTCATGCCGGAAACCGGAGCGACCTCGCTCGATAATTTGATGGCGACCGGAACGATTCCCGACATCGTCATCTCCTTCAACGGCAACTTGGCTTCCTACAACGACAAAGGGCTCGTATTCGACATGACCTCTTTATTCAAAACGCATAACGTGGATTTGAGCCGCTTCGAGCCGAACTATATCGATGACGTGAAAAACGCGTCCAGCAAGGGCGAGCTGTACGGGCTTCCGTTCAACGTCAACTACCATGCGCTCTACTACAACAAAGATATTTTCGACAAGTTCGGCGTGGAGTACCCGAAGGACGGCATGACCTGGGAGGAGCTGATCGCGCTGGCCAGACGGGTGACGCGCGCGGAGGGGGCGGTCCAGTATCGGGGCCTCGATCCGGGCAACAGCGTCATCTGGATGTCTCAGCCGCTCGGGATCGCGGCGATCGATCCGGCTACGGATAAGGCGACGATGTCTACCGACAAATGGAAGCGGGTTTTCGAGCTGGGCAAGTCGATTTATGAAATTCCCGGCAACGGCTTGATTTCCACTTCGGCGAAGGATCAGTTCATGAAGACGAAGACGCTCGCCATGCTGCTCGATTTGAACATTTTGACCCAATTGACGAGCGCCGACGCCAGCGGGATGAACTGGGACATCGCCCAATACCCGATCTATACGGAGAAGCCGAATACGTACGGCAACGCCAGCGTCTATGTCATGATCGCGAGCAAAACGGGCAAGTATTTGAACGAGGCGACCCAGGTGATGGATCTGATCTCCTCCGAGGAAGTGCAGATGGCGCTGTCGAAAAAGGGCCGCTTGTCTCCGCTGAAGAGCGAGCAGGTGAAGAAGGCTCTCGGCTCGGATAACCCGCAGCTGAAAGACAAGAAGCTGCCGAGCGTATTCAAGAGCAACCCGGTGCCGTATCCGAAAGCGTCGATGTACAGATCGAAGGCGGAAGGGCTCGTCGGGACGAAGTTCCGCCAATATGTGAACGGCGAAGTCGACGTCAATACGGCCTTGAAGCAGGTCGACGAAGAAATTAACAAGATGGTGGAGACGGAGAAAGGGGCGACGAAGTAACCGGCGGGACAACGGGCGCGAGCAGGTTCGCAGAAATCGCACGTAGGGGCGGCGATTTGCGCTATGAGGTTCGGTAATCTCGAGCTGTGTCAGCGGGGGCGGGGCGGGGAGCGATAGCGGAACTCGAGTACGTTATTGCCCCCGATTGCGCTTCGGCAAAAAAAGTAACGGAACGGCGATTCGTTATTTGTCCGTTTCGACCGATTTCTCGTCCTTTTTTTCGAAACAACGGAACGGATTTCCGTTACTTCGGACGACATAGCAGAATAATGCGAAATAGCGGAATTTTATACCGTTAGTGAGTGGGGTTCGGCAGACGGCAACCGGGCTTTTTTTTATTTTTGGATGTCTGGTCAGCTCGTTTTTTGTCGATTCGGCACGGGAAATATTGGATATATTCGTCTAAAAAAAGTGAATGTTCAGAAAAATGGATTTCCATTACAATAATGACGTGTCCGGACCCCTGTTGGATTGAGGCTGCGCTGCATGCGGACGCGTGGGAGACTATGAAGGAGGGATGACGCAGGGTTATGGAGCTTCCGCTTGCGGCGGCGAAAGGCATCGGGCGATGGAAAGGCAAGCGGCCTAAGCGAAACGGTTTTGTGAAAGCGTTTAACCAAAGCTTGGATCGATGAAAGCAGGCGGAACTAACGGCCCGATTTCTGTTAAGACCGGGCTTAGTCAAGGGAGGGACATAATGATGAAAAAAATGACGGTTATGCTGCTCGCGCTATGTATGCTGCTGACCGGCCCCGGCTTCGGCGTTCTTTCCGCGCAGGCGCAGACAGGCAATTCGAGCGGGCAGGGCGTCGTCGGGCAACTGTCCGGCATGCAGCCGGACAAGCATTACATCGTGCTGACGGCGGCGAGCTTTGCTGCCCATATGGGCAACTGGACGAAGCCGGCCGACAAGAGGGGCAGTCCGCTTCCGGACATTATGATGGGAGGCACGGACGGGAAGGATCGCAGCTCGACGCCCGCCGTCGCAAAATACGGGATTCCGTCCGACGGCTTCTACAAAACGATGGTGCATTCCCGCGATTTCTCGGTCAGCCCCGGAACCCGACCGTTCAAGCTGAAGCTCGCAGCGGGCGAGCCGGCCCAATACGGCGCTCACGGCACGGAGGGCTGGCGCTGGGAATCGAGCGGTCCGATGCCGATGATCCGGGGAGAGTTCGATCTGGAGGCGATCGATTTCCGCGGCAATTTCGCCCGGTTCGATATGATCGTCATTACGGACGATTTGAATTACACGATTCAGGACGACTCGGCTACGCTGCAAGCGCTTGCATCCCAGAGATATATACCCGGCACGATCGTGAACGGCCAGCCGGACCCGAATCGTCCTCCCGTCGATATTGCGGTGAGGCTGAACGGCGAATATGTCGATTTGAACGTGCAGCCCGTACTCGCCAATGCAACGCCGATGGTGCCGTTCGGGGAACTATTCGCCGCTCTGGGGGCGGCAGTCACGGTCGATGCGGCAACGTATCAGGAGACTGCCGTCAAGAACGGAAACAAGTTTCAGGTGATGAACGGCCATGACATGGCTTATGTAAACGGCAAGAATGTGGCGCTCCAGCAGACGGTCATGCGCCATGAAGGCGTGTTGCTCGTGCCGCTATCGTTTGTGCAGCAATACTACGGAGCGACAACATATTGGGACGAAGGGGGAAGAACGGTAGTGATTGTCGCGATGATTCCGCAGAATGCGTTTTTGTTCAGGCCTGACAGCTTCGAAGATTTTGGCACATGGACGATGGAGGGGAACATTGACGGAGCGTTCGAGGGCACCGTCCTGCGCGGGATCATTCCGAGTGCGCCGGGAGCTACGCCCGATATGGCCGATCCGTCGTCGGCGCTGCCGGCCGTCGCCCCGTTCCGCACGGAGCAAGCCGGCACTTATAAAATATGGGTGAGGTCGCGCGATTTCGCAACGAATCAGCAAGGAGCGCGGTTTTTCAACATCGGTCTCGACGGTCAGATGATGCCGCAAACGTTCGGCACTCATGGGCAGGACGGATACAAATGGGTGGAAGCCGGCGTCGTCGGGCTGCAGGCAGGGGAGCACACGCTGGAGCTGTACGATACGTCCGGTTTCTACGCCCGCTGCGACGCGGTGCTGCTCACGGCCGATTTGCAAGCGGTTCCGTCGGATCAATACGGGCAATTGCTGCAAATCGCCACTCCGCTCGGAACGGAAGCGGAGCGCTTCCCGGCCTGGGCGTTGGCCGATAACGAGCCGGCGGACAGCATCGCCCTGGAAAACGCCAGCACCCGGGTCGTGTTCTATAAGGTGCCAACCGCTAACGGCCAGGTCGTCCAAAGCGAAGTGTACGCCCGCTTCGAGAACGATTGGGTGAAGACGAAAACCCGGTCGGAGGAGCTCGGCTATGTCGTACTGTCCGCCGATTCCGGCTCGACGGTTTCGACTGCGCGGGATCTGTATTCGTACAAGAGCAAATATACGACGGAAAGCGGCAAGCAGAAGGTGTATGCGGGCACCGATTTGTATAAAGCCGGCCGCATGCACTGGTTTATCCCGACCGATTACGCGACTACGGCGGGAGGCGGGGTGGAACTGCTCTTCAACGAGCCGCTCGCCGACTTCAGCTCGGTGTGGACGCTGGACGGCGACAATCCGGCGCCGAAGGTAACCGTGAGCGCAACGTTCCATCAGGCCGGCAGCTACTCGATCGGGGCGTGGGAAGGACGCGAGTTCACCGACGCGCAGTACGACTTCGCGCTCGCGCCTTACCGGGTGCTGGGCAAGCGGATCGGGCCCGAGGCGGGGCTGATGACCGAGCAATATTTGTTTACGCCGATGGGCACGATTACTTTGAACCCGAACAATGCGTATGCGCCCGGACACGCCGTAACGAAAGGGGTCGTGGCGGAGCCATCGTGGATCCCGCTGCGGTGGGTATACGGCAGCAACGGTAAATTGGGCATCGCGATGCGCGGTTCGGGCTACAGTCCGAGGGGCTCCTTGTTCGCTCCCGTGCTGGGCTCGTCGGAAGCGAATATCGCCGCCGGCCAAAGCTATACGCTGCAATACCGGGTCATCAGCCGGGTGTCGGATTGGTACGATTCATACAAATTCGTGGCTCAGGACCTGTTCGGCGTTCACGATTACCGCCAGAACGTATACGGCAATTTGAACGATGCGATTTTCAACGCCCGCAGACTGATGATGGACGACGATCTCGGCGGTTGGGACGTATACGATAAGGCCCACTATAATATGGAAGGGAAAAATGCGACCTCCTCCGCCAATCCGATGCAGGCGCTGCAAGAATATTTGCTAACCGAGGACAAGGACATATTGACCCGCAGAGCGATCCCTACGCTGGCCAATTTTCTGACGCGCAAAGAACTGCACTTCAACCGGACGCCGGAGTGGGGCGGAGTTGAGTATTGGCAGTCAGCCGATTTGCCGAAATCGATCGGTTCCCCGATCAGCGGCTACAACTTGAATGTGGTCGGCGGGCTTTACGAAATGACCCGCGGAGCCGTCCCTTACTTGTACAAATACGGTCTGGAGAAGGGCAAAGCGACGGTGACCAATTCGTACGGCTCGATCCCTACCTTCTCGAACAACCTGTATTTGTATAAATATACGGGCGAGACGCAGTATTTGGACAAAGCCCGGGAGCAGGCTCGGCAATACGTGACGGATGTCGTCTACAAGCCGCAGACGGTGCCGGTCGACTGGTCGAGCTTTATCTACATCTCGTATTATCCGAATATTTCTTCCTTGATCGATCTGTACGAGGTGACGGGCGATCCGGCCGATTTGGCCGCGGCCGAGCAGGCGGCCCGTTGGCTTACTACAACGCTGTGGGTGCCGGGAATCGACGGCGGCAAGCTGAACCAGCCCGTGACGGTGAACGACATGACGCATATTCGCGGCAATTTCCATTACGGCAACGAAGCGAGCGGCCATTTCTGGTGGCACGGAGACGAGCAGCAGCGTCTCGGGCGTCCGCCCGGCGATCCGGGGAATCTGGCGAGCAATTACTTGATCGAACAGCAGCAGGGGCAAGTACCGGGGTGGATTCCGTCCCGGGTCGGGCTCGGGCTGGAACAGTCTTCTACGTTCGGGCGCAGCTCGAATATTATTATGTCGAGCTGGGTCGGAGACTTGATGAAGCTGGCCGAATACACCGGCGATACGTATTTTGCGGATACGGCGCGCAATGCGATCGTCGGACGTTTTACCAATTATTCGGGCTATTACCAGAATGCGTTTACGACATTCCAGCAAAAACCGGAGTACCCTTTGCAAGGACCCGACTATACGGGCATTTATTGGCATCATCTGCCGCCGTTTCTTTCGATGCTCGAAGATTTCCTGATCAATCAGACGCAGCTTTGGTCCGATAACCGCATCCATTTTCCTTCGCTGCGGCAGCAAGGATATGCTTACTTCAATTCGAATCAATACGGACATGCCCCGGGCAGCTTTTTCGGCGAGCAGGGGATGTGGCTGTGGCTTGACGAGGATACCGTCGAGACGGACAACATGCAAATCGATTGGTTGGCCGCGCGCAAAGACGGGGTGCTCGGCCTCGCCCTGATGAACGAAAGCGCGGCGAGCGTTACGACGAGCGTTTACCTTGGAAGCAAGGTTCCCGGCGGCGGCAGCTTCACCGGCAAAGCCGAGCTGTACGCTCCCGACGGCAGCATGATGGAGACGGACGTAATAAACGGCAGCTTCTCCGTCACGATTCCCGCCAAAAGCTTGAAGGCGGCCGTGCTGCGCATCCCGGGCGTGCAGGCGCCGGCGTTCTCGCAGATGGCCTACGAGCTGAACGGCCAGCCGCAGCTCGGGCAAACCGTATCCGAGCACACTTACGGCAAGGCGATGGTGCTGCAAATGAGTCCCGAGTCTTATTACGCATACGTCTATATGACGGATAAGCCGGCTCAGACGCAAAGCGTGTCGCTCATTTACCGGATCGGGAACGGACCCGAGCTGACGGAGACGACAAACGTGTATCCTTACGAATTTATCGTCGAGGTGCCGGACGTCACGCAAAGCTTCACGTACCGTTTGGAGGCCGCAACCGTCTCGGGCGGCGTGAGGAGCATCTCCGGGGGGACGATTGCGCCGCTGCAAGCTCCCGCTTCCGGGTCGAGTCCGTGACAAGTCGCCCTACTGTCCGGCGAAGAAGCGACGGCCTGAAGCTGTCGGAGCATGGACTGCAACGAGAGCACGGGAGGGAAAATGCAGCCGACATAGGTAGCCGGAGCTAACGGACAGGAGCGAATGGCCCTCATTCGATCCTACTGACGGACAGGAGCGCGCTTATGGGTGTGTAGCCTCGGAACGACCTGTAGGGAGCAGGAAACGAAATGGATGGAGAAAGCATAATTGAAAAACCCGGCAGGTTTTGCCGGGTTTTTTTCTATGTACGCCAAGCATGGCGCCATCTTTAGGGTGTAAGTCCCGAGCGGGTGCTGGCGAGCGTCTACCGTTAGCCAGAGACAAGGGTGCCGTGAAGCCATTTCTGAAGAGCCCGGTACGGGAAATCCGCACGCCGGGTTCTGTGGGGGTTCGGGCCACCGGTTCGATGGCTCTTTTACCCGGAGACATGGTTAGTCGCCACCTTCTACTCGATTCCATGGCGGGCACTCAGTATTGATCGCGGTACTGTTTCGGCGATATGCCGTATTTGGAGCGGAATACCCGGTGGAAATACGTATAGCTTCCGAAGCCCGCCGATTCGGCGATCCGCTCCAGATTCGTCATCGTAAACTTGATGCGGTCGCGGGCGATCGACAACCGTACTTCCAATACATATTGCATGATCGTCTGGTTAAAGGCCGATTTGAACAACGACACGGCCCGGGGCACGCTGATCCCCGCATCTCTCGCCACATCTTCGAGCCTGAGGGGAGAAGTGGCATGCTCCATAATATATTGCTTCATGCGCTGAACGAGCAGGGACGGATTTTTCCCGTGCTTGTCCAGATCGTGCATATTGCGCTCGATCATAAGGCAGAGGACGCGGAGCAGGTAGTCCGAAACTTCAGGCTTCTTGTCCTTCCATCGCCGCTGCTCTTGGACGATTTCTTTGAATATTGTAAGAACGCTTTCGCTGAGAGGAATTTTCAGCTTCTGCGGCTTGTTCGAGAGGGCCCACCATTCGTCCAGCCATGCCCCTCTGCACGACATGTAGTAATTGCCGCTGAGAAGCGCCTTGCCCGAGGGCTGCTCCGGCGGCCTCACGAATTGGATCGCCGCAATGTCCCCGGGGCGGTACAGCAGCAGGTCGCCCGGATGAATGGAAGTCATTTCCCCGTGAACGATCGCCTGGCATTGCCCTTCCACCTGCAGCCGAAAGTAATAGTAGTTCAGCTTCCTTCTGGATGTCTGATACGGTTTGAAATGGTAGGCATAATCCGCTTGAAGCACTTCCGCGAGCGGCCCCGTATTCGCTTCCGGCGTCAAATCCGATCACTCCCGACGATTCAATCAGATTGTTCATCTTGATAGCACATAGTTCATACTCAGTATAATCGATTTTCGCTACAATAACGATTGTTACCGATACAATCGACGGTGCACAAAAAGGGAGGAGAACGTAATGAGACAAAAGGGATTGCTGCTCATCGCCGCGATGCTGGCAAGCGGAGCCGTAATGACCGGCTGTGCCGGCAAGACGCAGCAGGTGGCGGACGGGAAAACCGGGGGAGTTCAAGGGGGAGACGCGAAGCGCGATCCGGTGGAGCTCGTTTTTTATTCGACTTCCGGGGATTTTGATGAAAACGGATTCAATAAGACGTTCGGCGGCAAAATCAAAGAAAAGTTCCCGCACGTGACGCCCAAGTTTATCGCTTTGACGAAAGATACCGCGCTCGATAAGCTGATTACGGTCGGACAGCCGATCGATATTATGTTCAACTCGATCGGGCAAACCTCGGAAACGCTGCTCAACTACAAGATGGAGTACGACGTATCGGACTTGGTCAAAAAAACCGGCTACGACCTGTCCCGTCTGGAGCCGGTGACGGTCGACATCGGCCGGCAAATCGCCGGGGGCGGCCTATACGGGCTTCCGGTGTTCACGACGACAACCGCGCTGTATTACAACAAAGATTTGTTCGATAAATTCGGCGTGGCGTATCCGAAGGACGGGATGACTTGGGACGACTTGTACGAGCTCGCCAAGAAAATGTCCCGCGCTGACGGCCAGCTCCAATACCGGGGGCTCGGAATATCGTTCTCGCACACGTCGTTGCTCAATCAGAAATCGATCCCGTACGTCGATCCGAAGACGAACAAAGCGACGTTTACAAGCGACGCCTTCAAAAACGTATTCGATATGCTGACCAAGCTGTATGACATTCAGAACAACGGTGTCGACAAAGATACGGTCGGCTATACGAAGCAGCTGCAATTTTTCGAGAAAGACCAGACGACGGCGATGTTCCTCGCGCTCAGCACGCTCGGGTCGGTCCGGTTCAAGGAAGGGCTGAACTGGGACGTCGTCTCTTATCCGGTATATAAAGATCAGCCGAACGTCGGGCCGCAGTCGTACCCTACGTACTTCTATATCAACAACGCGAGCAAGCATAAGGACGATGCCTTTTCGGTTATTTCCTATTTGACTTCGGACGAGTTTCAGCGACATTTGGCCATGAACGGCATATTCCCGGTATTGAAAAACCGCGATGCGATGAAAGCGTACGGCCAGGGAATCCCGTTCATGAAAAATAAAAATACGCAGTCGTTTCTTCCGAAGCAATTCGCCCCGGCGGCTCCGGTCAGCAAGTACCAGAGCATCGCGTTCAACAATTTGAACAGCGCCTACAATGCCGTACTGCTCAAGCAGAAAGATATCAACACGGCGCTCAGGGAGCAGGAGGAGAAGACGAACAAAGACATCGAGGCGCAATTGAACAAATAAACGAACGACGGCAAGCAAAAGTATCGGGCAAGAACATGATGGAGAAGGGGTGAAGCTCTCATGTTGACTATTCGGATCAGGTCGTCCCGCACGGCGGCCTTCGGATTGCTTGTCATTCTGCTGACGGTAGCCGGTATCGTCCAAATGCCGGCTGACGCTTTCGGCGCTGCTTCCGCCGTATCGATCGACTCGCCTTCCGACGGGGCGGTCGTGACGGCCGGAACGGCGAGAGTCTCCGGAACATTCGCCGGGGTATACGACATCAAGCTCGTCATTAACGGGGCGAAGCAGGCGGATGTCGTATCGGTCGATCCGGACGGGGATCAGTCGGGTACTTGGTACTATGATTTGAACGCGAGCCAATACGGCGGGGAGATCGCCATGAGGGCGAAAGGAACGGACGCGTCGACCCGTGCAACCGTATGGTCGAACACCGTTACGCTGCAGGTAGATCACGATCCGGTCCATAAACCGGTCGTAACGGTGGCAAGCCCGGCGGACGGCGCCACGGTCGGCGGCGTCGTAACTGTCCAAGTGGCGGTAGACGCGAAAAATCCGCTGATGAGCGTGCAAGTCCGGATCAACAGCGGACCGTGGCAGATGGCGTCGCAGAACGGCGCGTATTACGAGCTGTCCTGGAACGCCATCGGGCTTGGCGACAAGACGACCGCCATCGAAGCGAAAGCGACCGATACCGCAGGAAATACCGGGTTCAGCATGACTACTTATGCGAAGACGGGGACAGGCGCGAACGAACCCGTCGCCGTCCGCAATCAGGACCGGGCGATGTGGATATGGGAACCGGCGTCCTATAACCTGTTCTTGAATCCCGGCTCGAGAATCGTCTTGAACGCGTTCTCCAAAGATACCACGACATTCGGCTCCCAGCCGGTGTCGACCTTCTATGTGGCGGTAGGGGCATACGGCGGCGTCAATATTTTGGAGGACGATCCGGATAAAGTACGGGATTTCATTACGTGGGCGCATCGCAACGGGTTCCAAGTGCACGCCCTGATAGCGGGCGGCACGACGCCGGCCTACTTGGGAGCTTACGCCAAATATCATGACAAGGCGACGCGGCAGCTGGAGAGAGTGATCAATTACAATCTCGCTTCGGTACCGGAGGCCGGATTCGACGGAGTGAACGTCGATATCGAGCCGTACATCTCGCCCGATTTCAAGAGTCCGGACCGGTTTTTGCAGAAGCAATATTTGGACGGCTTGAGCAAAATGATCGAACGGCGGAATACGTCAGGCACGCGCCTCGCCATCGGTCCGGCAATACCGCGATGGTACGACTCTTCCGTCGATGCGAAGGATATCGATTGGAACGGATCGGTGAAATGGCTGTCCGAGCATGTTCAGGATATCGCCGACTATATTTCGATCATGGACTACAGGGACACGGCTGACGGCTCGAACGGCATTATCGCCAGCGCGTCGGGAGAGATCGCGTATGCGGAGTCGATCGGCAAGCCGAATTCGGTCGTTGTCGGCGTAGAGACGATCGATGTGGCGAACAGCGCCGATCCGTACGATGTCACCTTCAGGCAGAAAGGGCGTCTCGCGATGGAGCAGGAGCTGGACAAAGTATATTCCGCTTTCGGCAGTCGTGCTTCCTTCGGCGGAATCGCCGTTCACCAATACGACTCGTACAGGGCACTGCCGTCCTATTGGGGTCCCGGCAGCACGTTCTGGAGCCCTCCGGAAGATACGGCTCCACCTGCGGCCGTCAGCGCAAACCCTACGGCTGCAACGGTCGATTATCGCCAAATCACCGTTCGTTACGGTATAGCTTACGACAATACGGAAGTGGACAAATACAACATTTACCGCAGTACGGTCAGCGGCTTCGCGCCAGCCTCGTCCAATCTGGCCGGCACGTCGAGAAATTTAACGTTCCAAGACATCGGACTTTTGCCCGATACGACGTATTATTACAAGGTGGCCGCAGTCGACGCGAGGGGCAATATCGGCCCGATATCCGCGGAAGCGTCGGCCAAGACGGCAACGACGACATTGAAGCCGATGATCGTGAACGGGATGAAGGTCGCTTATACCGGCAGCGGCGCGAACGTGACTTTAAAGGTAAGCGAGCTTGCTACGGGAGCGCCGGTAACCGCGACGGTCGGAGGCAGGTTCACCTATTCGGGGGGGAAATACGTTACGGCGGCAACAGGCCCGGACGGAAGCATGACGGCGGATTCCGAGCCGATTCCAACCGGAAGACAGGTCGGCTTCATGCCGAGAACGATAGATGCCCCCGGCTATTACTGGGCCAAATCGTACGATAAACCGCCTGCAGCCTCGCTTTATCCCGAGGAAGGAGCGGGATTGACCGGACTTTCCGTCAGCGGCGGTACACTGGACCAAAACTTTTCTCCGTACGTATCGCTGTACAAAGTGAACGTGGACAACTCCGTCTATGGAATTACCGTAACGCCTGCGGCAGCGGCACCGGATGCATCGGTTACCGTGAACGGCGCGCCGGTCGCGAGCGGCTCCGCCTCGCCGATAATACCGCTCTCTCTAGGGCGCAATACGGTCAAGGTGGAAGTGACGGAACGAAGCGGCACCGCTGCGGTGTATGCGATCGCGGTATTTCGGGCCGGCGATCCGGGGAACGTATTTCCAATAACGGAAGCTTCCTATGTCCATGAGAAGCGTCCGACCGATCGATTCGGCAGCGCTTCGCTGCTGGAAGTGATCGATATTCCGGGCGCTTCGGGGGGCGGGGACCGGATCGCATTCATGAAGGCCGATTTCGGGGGCTTCATGGACACCGGTGTGGAAGAGGCCAAGCTGTATTTCTACGTGGATGAAAATGTGCCCAAATCCGTAACGCTATCGGTCGACGGGTACGCACAAGCGGTCTGGAGCGAAGCGACGATCGACTGGAACAACAGACCCAAGGGGGGGTCCGTCCCGCTCGGAACGGTCGCCGTCACCTCGGCCGGCTGGTATGCCGTCGATGTTACCGGCTTCATCAATTCCCGGATGGAAGGCGACCGGACCGCGACGTTCCGGATAATGGACCCGAGTACGAAAAATACGCTGGTTAGCATTCGCGGCAGGTCGTACGAGCAATTCCAGCCTTATTTGATCGTCAATCCGTCCCGCAGCGCCGAGCTGAGCGGACTTGCGATCAGCGGCGCTTCGCTCTCCCCGGCGTTCTCCGCAGACGTTGCCGAGTACAGGGCCGGCGTAACCAACAGCGTATATGCGGTTCGTCTCACGCCTACGGCAGCGGACAAATACGTCCGAATTGCGGTGAACGGAGCCGCTGTGCCAAGCGGCCGGCCGTCTGCGGACGTTCCGCTGCAGGTCGGAGACAATCCGATCGCCGTTAACGTTACCGCTCAGAACGGCCAGTCGAAGACGTATTACGTGACAGTGACACGTGCGGCCAATTCCTCCTTAAGTGGTCTGACGTTGAGCGAGGGCCGACTCGCACCGGCCTTCTCGCCGGAACGAACCACTTATACGGTCGATCTGTTCGCCGGCGTCCCGAAAATCAAAATAACTCCCGTCACTGCCGACGAGGCGGCTGCGGTAACGGTTAACGGCGAGCCGGTTGCGCGCGGGCAAGCTTCAGGGGAAATCAAATTGAAGATCGGCGGCAATACGGTCACGACCGTCGTAGCGGCGACGGACGGCACAACTACTGCTTATACGCTACAAGTCAACCGCATCCCGCCGGGGCAGCAAAACCATGAGGAACCTTAAGAAAGTATTGCGGGTATAGTCGGCCTTGTCGGCCTGCTGCTACTGCTGCTGTCATGCGGGGCGTTGCCCGGTCCGATGCTTGCGAGCGTCGCGGCCGGGCATTGTTTTTCCGGGGGCTCGCCATTCAGCAACCAAATAGCGGTCTTTTGCGACTCTTAAGGACGGAGAAGGAAGACGGGGGACACGACCGGGATTCGTTCACTCTCCCGCCTCCTCGGTGTTCCCCGCTTTCCGGTAGTCGCTCGGCGTCATGCCGGTCACTTTCTTGAACATGCGAATGAAGGAGGTGACGTTGACGTAGCCGACCCGGGTCGCGATATCGCGCACCTGGACGTTCGACGTGCGCAGCAGCTGCTTCGCTTTTTTGATGCGCACCTCGTTCAGGCAATCGGAGAAGTTGCTGCCGGTTTTTTCTTTCACGTAACGCGACACGTAGCTGGGAGTAAGCCCGAGACTATCGGCGATCATTTCCAGCGACAAGTCTTCGTTATAGCGATTTCGGATCGTGTCCAGAACGAATTCTGTGACAGGATCCTTTTCCTCGTTTTTGTCCGCGATCCTTCGGGCCGCATCGCCGAGGAACCGTTCGAGCAGCTGCCGGTAGTCGTCCGCATCGATGCACTGCTTCAGCTCCTCGTAAGGCGACCTATGGTCCAGAACGTCGCCGATCTCCACATTTGCGGCCACCATCATCTTGACCGTCTTGGCGATCGTTTCCTTGGCGAACGATACGTGCTGCTCGGCGGTCGCTCCTTCCTTGTCCATCCTCTGCAAAACGCGGTTCGTCAGCAAGATGACGCGCTCCGCCTGTCCGGCCTGCAGGTTGGCGTACAGCTCTTGTTCCTGCGCCGGCGCGAAACCGACATATAGCGGCTCCGGCCCGAGCGAGGTAATGATTTGGGTATCGGGCGACAGCTTGCGCCGCTTGACCATTTCCACCGTTTCCTCGTAAGCATGTGTAAATGACCCCGGACTGTGCACGTGCGGCTCGAACGCCAGCGTCAGATAGCAGTACTCTTTGTCCCGGTCGAACACTTGCCGCAGACGTTCCACTGCCCGCCATACGTCCTGCACGTCATTGTCCGTAAATAGGAGCGCCAAAATTTGATCCTTCTCCACTTGCAGCGTAACCGATTCCGGAAACGTCTCGGCCAGCGAGATGCTGATGAATTCCTTTATATAGTTCGCCGCCTTGTCCTGCTCCGCGGTCAGCAGCTCGCGGAACCGTCGCGTCGTCGTCAGATGGAACAAGATCAAGTAGAACGGCTGCTCGGCCAGCGACAGCTCATTGGGGCGGGTATAGATGCTCTTCAGCTTGCGGATATAGCCGAGATGCGCAAGCTGGGATTGCTGCCGGCGCATGTCGCGGCCGATATCGTTTCTCGTTTTCAGAAACTGCTTGACGTTCTCTTCGATAAAATGCAGCTCGTCGATTTTGCCGATGGCGTGCTGCTGCATCGTCTGCGGGCTGTCCCGCTGGATCGTCCGGATAATGTTCTGGATCGGCGTATAGAACCGGATGCTCACGACGACCGACAGCGTGATGCTGACGACCAGCGCCACCGCCAGAAGCAGGAGCAGGACGAGATTGATCCGGGACATTTGGCTCGCGATTTTCTCGTTCGGAATGACGAGAACGTAGGAGAGGCCGGTAACGTCTCCTTTGCGTAAAAATAAATACTGATTGTCGGATTTGATGAAATCCCGGCTGCCGTCGAGTTCGTCCGGAAGCGGCAAATGCAACGGAAGCCGCGGATTGGAGCGGAATACGGAGGTTCCGTCCTCATCTATAATGTGGAACTGCGCGTTGGAAACGCTGCTGAACGCCTTGAACATTTTGTCCGAGTCGAGCAAAGCGGCGATGTAAATATCTTCGTTCGTGGTCGATTTCAGCACAAGGGGTACAAAGCCGCCGGCCCGGTTATTCTGGGAGTTGTAAAAATCCGCCTGCGGGTATACCTTCAGCTTGTAGCGAAGGCCGAACTGCTTCCTCCAAAAGTCGGCGTCGTACGGTTCGCTGTGGTACGTTTGGGCATACAGCGTATCCAGCCGGTCCGGGCCGCCCTGATGGATCAAAAAAGAATCCTGCTCGTATTGAATGATGATATCATGGAGGTAGAGCATCTCGTTCTCGCGGATTTCCCTTACCCGCTTCACGAGCTGGTTGACCGCATCGTTGGCCGACGACCGGTCCATATCGCTCCAATAGGTCAGCTGATTATGGAAGTACAGCCCGACAAGCGTCAATTGGATCGTCTGGAATTGCTTCTCGTACCGCTCGACGATATGCTCCAGATTTTGGGTGCTGTTGGTCGTAATTTCCTTATGAAGGTTGCGGTAAAAAAACGTATAGGAAAGCACATTGAAGGACAGCAGCAGAACAATAACCGCTATGAACCCGGACAGCAGCTTGATGAAAAGCGAGTTCGTTCTCAGATGCCGTCACTCCTTGCTTGCCGCTTGTTGTGGAAGCGTTTTCTAGAGAGAGGGGAAGAAGCCGTGAAGTCCGAGCCGATTCGTTCCGCCCATCCAAACAATCGTATTACGCCGGGCCGCCCCGAGTCAATAACGGAGAAGTTGTCATTTGATGCACTAGTTATCCTTTTTCGCACTGGAGCAATAACGGGCAACAATGGCAAAACGGGCTGCTGGCGCCATAAAGGCATCGGGAGTATGTTTAAGGCAGTGCTCCGGCATGCAAGTCTTTGGCTAATGCCTTACCGGGAGTACCGCTCGGATGATCCGAAGGGGAGATTGCACATGAATGGGGGAGGAGGGAGCAGAAAGGCTGTGTTCGGCTTGGCGGCGGCTATGGCGATGACCGCCGTGCTCGCGGGCTGCACGGATGATGCGGAACCGTCGCCGGCGATACCGTCGGCCGAGCTTTCGGCGCAAAAGGAGCCGGCAAAATATAATCCGCCGATCGAGCTGTGGACGGTAGGGACGACCGCAAATGCGCCCGTTTACGCCCAAGGCGACGAGATGAACGATAACGAGTGGTCGCGTTATTTGCGCGACAGCTTGGGCATTATCGTCAAAAAACGGTGGGAGGCGCCCAACGACCAGCTGGAGCAGAAGACGAATCTGATGATCGCCTCCGGGGATATTCCGGATTTCTTCGTCGCTACGCCTACGCAGCTCGTACAGCTGCAGCGGGCGGACCTGATCGAGCCGTTGTCCGACGTTTATCCGCAGTATGCGTCGGTGGCCGTGAAGACGGTCATCGAGCAGGCCGGCCCAGAGGTGCTGGAGGCGGCGAAAATCGACGGCAAGCTGATGGGCATCCCGTTCACCGGGGTGGCCAAGGAATCGGTGCCGGTGCTGTGGATTCGCGAGGATTGGCGCCGGAAGCTCGATTTGCCGCAGCCGAGAACGATGGACGATCTGCTGCTTATCGCGGAAGCGTTCACGAACCGCGATCCGGACGGCAACGGCAGCAACGACACGTTCGGGCTCGGGCTGGACAAATTGCTGAACATGGCCGTAGGCTTTTTCAACGGCTACCATGCTTACAAAGGGATCTGGATACGCGACTCGGCCGGTCAATTGGCGTACGGGAGCATTCAACCGGAGATGAAGAAGGCGGTCGGCAAGCTGCGGGAGATGTACCGGGCGGGACAAATCGACGCCGATTTCGGCATCAAGGAAAGCGCGAAGGTGTACCAGACGTTAGGGAGCGGGAAGCTGGGGATGGTGTTCGGCTCGATATCGGCGGCGACGTTGTATCAGCAGACGCCCGACAGCCGTTGGTTCGCCTACGCGGCTCCTTCGGCGGATTCGCGCAAAACGATGGTGCAGCACGGCTTGAATCTGAATAATGGTTTTTGGGTCGTCAAGAAGGGTACGCCGAATCCGGAGGCGATTTTGCGGATGGCCGACGAGTTTGTACGCATGTTTTACGCCAATACGAAGGATGACGTGTACAGGCGGTACAACTTCGATATCGCGAGCAAAACCTCGATCTGGATGCAGTCGCCGGTCAAGCTGTACAAATCGTACAAAAACGCGGAAATATCCGCCCATCTCGAGCCTTACCTGAGAAGCGGGAAAGACCCTGGCGACGGGGAAAAGGCGCTGCTGACCCCCGAGGAACGGGAGAAGTACGTACAAATCAAAGACTATTCGTCCGGCAAATCGGCCGACTGGTCGGTAATCGCGCGCAACGGCCTCGACGGAGGCGGGACCGTCATCCTCGAATATGTCAAGAACGGCCAGATGCTCCCCGACCGGTATTACGGGCCGCCTACGAAAAGGATGGTGCAGAAGCAGGCCAACTTGTCGAGGCTGGAGGAAGAAGTGCTGACGAAAATCATCATGGGAGCCCCGTTGGAGGACTTCGACAAATTCGTCGACGATTGGAGGCGGCTGGGCGGAGACGAGATGACGAAGGAAGTCAACGAATGGGCGGGAACGAAATAAATAGCGCCGGACGGCTGTCTGCAGCCGTATAAGGAGGAGAGTTAAGGATGGCACGTTATGTGAAAATCAGTTGCTTGTCGGCCCCGCAATTGAGAGTGGACCCGAAGACCGATCTGCAGGAAACGGTCGAGCTCATGATCCGTTATTGGGAACGTCAGCTGGAGCAGGTGCTGCCCGACAATCCGGACATTATCGTATTGCCGGAATGCTGCGATCGGCCGGAGAAATCCGGATATCCGCTTGACCGAATGAAGGAGTATTACCGGCACCGCGGCGATCGGATCCGCGATTATTTCGCCGGAATCGCACGTCGGCATAGTTGCTACATCGCCTATTCGGCCGTACGCGAGCTGGCGGACGGATCGTTCCGCAATTCTACTCAGCTCATCGACAGACAAGGGCAGGTCGCCGGAATTTACAACAAAAACCACCTCGTCGAAGGAGAGCGGACAAAAGGAGACATGCTGTACGGCAAAGACGCGCCCGTGTTCGAAACCGACTTCGGCCGGGTCGCCTGCGCGATCTGCTTCGACTTGAACTTCGACGAGCTCAGGCTGAAATACGTCGGGCAGCGCCCGGAGCTGATCCTGTTCTCGTCCGCTTACCACGGCGGGCTAATGCAGCAATATTGGGCGTACAGCTGCCGGGCTCATTTCGCCGGATCGGTCTATACGCACGCGCCCAGCTCGATCATATCGCCGGTCGGTGAGATAATCGCCACCAGCACGAACTATTACCATTACGTGACCCGGACGATCAATCTGGACTGCGAGGTCATCCATATCGATTACAACGGAGCCCACTTCCGGAAGATGAAGAACAAGTACGGGGATAAGATCAGCATCCATGATCCCGGATTGCTCGGCTCCGTCATAATAGCAAGCGAAACCGATGAATTTACCGTTCACGACCTGATCCGGGAATTCGGTCTCGAGCCGCTCGACGATTATTGGCAGCGGGCGTTGGCGCATCGCTGCGCGCCGGGCAATCTGGAGGAATAAGAAAAGAGCGCGGGGGGGAAGCGAATTGCGAAAACCATATATAACGTTGAGCGTCGCCACGCTGCTGCTGGCAAGCGTCACTGTCGGCTGTGCGGGCGGCGGCACTAAGGAACGGTCAACCGAGTCCGCTGCCGCCAAGCCGGAAGCGGGTGCGCCAGCGGCGCCGGTCAAGCAGCCGGACCCGGTAACCGTCAAAATCGCGGCGAACAAGGCGGCGCTGACGGCGGAGGAGATCAAGATGTATGTAACAGACCCGCTGGCCAAGAAGCATCCCCACATCACGGTGGAAATGATCGATACGGCCGAGAAAGGAAAAACGTTGACGGATTTGGTCGCGGCCAAAGAAATTCCGGACATATACGCCAATTTCCCGCTCAATATGAACGAGCTGGTCGATCTGAAGCTGGCGTACAACATGGAGGAATTGGTCAAAACGTACAAATTCGATCTGAACCGCCTGCAGCCGGAATTCGTGGAATCGATCAAGATCGGGAGCAGCCTCGATTACTTGGCCGGATTGCCGATGTTCAACCAATCGTTCGCTTTGTTCTACAACAAAGACTTGTTCGGCCGGATGGCCGTTCCTTTTCCGAAGGACGGAATGACGTGGGAGCAGGCCAGAGACTTGGCCGTCAAAATGACGCGAAGCGAGGGCGGCGTCCAATATTGGGGCATGTGGCCGGACGGCGTGTACCGGGGGGCCTACCAAGCCAGCTTGGCATGGGCCGACTTCAAAACGAATAAAGCGGTATTTCAGACCGAGGGCTGGAAAGATCTGTTCAATATGTGGTACGACCTGTACAAAGTGCCGGGCTTCGCGCCGAAGGGCACGAACTACACGAAGGAGTTCAACGAAGGACGGCTGGCGATGATGAGCGGCTCGACTTCGACCTTGAAAAACATGCTGGCCGTCAAAGACCTGAATTGGGACGTCGTCACCTATCCGCAAAATCCGAAAGCGCCCGGAGTCGGTCAGCGGGTCGATTCGTTCGTGCTGGCGATCACCTCGCAGAGCAAGCAGAAGGAAGCCGCCTTCCAGGTCATTTCCGTCATTTTGTCGGACGAGGTACAGAAGCTCATGTCGCGAAACGCACGGTTGTCCGTATTGAAGGATGCGGGCGTTCAGGGAGAGTTCGGCAAAAACGTAGCCGAGTTTCAGTCGAAAAATGTAATCGCTTTCACTAAGCCGAAGCTGGCCATCCTGCAAACGTTCAAAAACCTCCCGGCGGCGACGATCGTCAACCAAGCGTTCGACTCGATGCTCTACGAGGGCAAAGACGTCAATTCCGCATTGCGCGAAGCCGACGAGAAAATGAATCAGGAAATTCAGAAAATGCTGAGCAAATAGCCGCACTCGTCATGTTCGACCCGTCCCATGCCTGTCAGGGGACGGGTTTTCTGCGCGCGCCGGCAATCGTTGTCTTATCGTTTCGTTACGGCTCGCTCGCCTGCTGCAGGGCGATGCGCCGAAACTCGCCCGGCGTCAGGCCGCACATCCGCTTGAACATGCGGATGAACGAATTGACGTTCCGATAGCCGACTTCCGTGGCGATATCCTGGATGCGGCTGTCGGTTTCGCTCAGCATTTCCTTCGCTTTCTGCATGCGCAGGCCGTTCATGTATTCGCTGAACGTCTGGCCGGTTTTCTCGTGAAAATAAGAGGACAAATAGCCTCGGGACAGGTTGCATTTGTCCGCCACATGCTCGAGAGAAATATCTTCCCCGTAATGCTTCGCCACATAATCGAGCACGAAGTCCCGGATCGGGTCCTGCTCGGCTTTCCGCTCGCGTACGAGCTCCGCGGCTTCGCCGGTGAATCGGCGGAAAAAACCGGCATACTCCTCGACGCTCCAGCAATTTTTCAGCATAATAAACGGAGACTCTCCGTCCAGCAGCCGGCTGATGTCGTATTGATGCTCCAGCAGCAGCTTCAACACTTTGGCCGACGTTTCTTTGCCGAATTCGGCGAATCGGCGGGCGTTGGCACCGCGCTGCGCCATCTGCCCGAGCAGCTGGCCCAACAGCTCGGCGGCCTTGTCGCCGCTTCCGGCCAGCAAGCCGGACAGGAGCTCCTGCTCTTGGGCCGATGTCATCGGGACCTCCAGTTCCTCCGCAGGCAAAGCCGTAATGATCTGCGTCTCGCGGTTCAGAAGGCGGGAGCCGAGCATCGCTTGCGACTCCTCGTAGGCTTGCGACAGCTCGCTGGGGTTCCTCTTGGCGGGATGAAAAGCCATCGTCACGAAGCCGTAGTCTTTGTCGCGGTCGAATACTTGCTTCAAGCGGAGCAGCGTGTCGGTAACAGCCGAAGCATCCTCCGCTCCGAACAGCAGAGTCAATATTTGCTCCTTCTCCATCTGCAGCGTAACCGAACCGGCGAACCGCTCGCTCATTTGCAGATTGACGTATTCATGGATATAATACGCCGTTTTGTCCTGATCCTCTTGCGCCAGCTGGCCGAATTTCTCCGTAAACGAGAGCTGGAAGGCAACGAGGTAAAACGGCTTGCTCGTCTCGATCAGATCGCGCACGTCGTTCCAATGGTGGATGCTTTTGATTTTGCTCATATAGCCGTACGTTTGCAGCAGCTTGTTTTTGCGGCGCAAGTCTTGATGATAGCCGTGATTCGCATGGAGCATCTCGGATATGCTGCGGCCGAGCCAATCGAACTCGCGGATGTTCGTCTTCATCTTGTCGGGCTGGCCCGATTTCTGCAGCAGCCGGATCATGCCCTGAATCGGGCTGTTGAACCTTATGCTGAGCCATACGGAAATGAGCAGGCTGGCGACGACGGCGGCCGCCATGATCCCGAGCAGCATCAGATTGAGCCGCTGCACTTGGGAAGCGATGCGGACGTTCGGAATGACGTTGACGTAGATCAGCTCCGAATCCGCCCCCCGTTTATAGAAGTAATAACGGTCATCCCGGAAGCTGTAGCCTTCATTCCCATCGAAGGAAAGATCGTTCGGCAACGCCCCGTTCCATGCGGATTTTCCGACGGCCGGCTCGACCGGCTTCGAACGGTACAACGGCTCGCCGGCCGGATCGAGAATGAAGAAATGGTCCTCGCCGTTGTAATGCAGCGACCGGAACATGCTCCTGGCGTCTAGCAGGGCGGCCACGATATACTGGCTGCTGAATTTGTTTTTGATTACGACGGGCAGCAGCTCCCCTTTGTCGGCGACCGTCTTGTCGAATTTGTATTCGCGGAAATCGGCCGCCGGATAGACGCGGAACGTATAGTTTTCCGCGAACTGCCTTTGCCAGAACACGGGTCCGTACGGCTCGCTCACGTAAAATTTCGTAAACATGTTGACCGTGTTGGTCGTGCTCTCCTTCTCGATGACGAGCGTATTGTCCCGGAACAGGATGAACACGTTTTCCAGCTTGAGCAGCTTGTTGGACAGCAGTGAGTTCATCTCGGTTTTGACCGCGGCGACCGAGTTGTAGTTCGGCTGATCGTTGGCTCCAACGAGGGTGGCGAACCGCTCGTTGAAATAAAACCGCATCAGATCGCTTTCGACGTGGCGGAATTGCTGCTCGTATCCGTTCACCGTATTTTTCATATTGAGCGTATTGTGGTCGATAATCTCTTTTTGGATATTCGTCTGGAAGAAGGCGAAGGATAGCACGTTGAAGGAGAGCAGCAGCCCGATTACGAGCAAAAAGCCGCCGAGCAGTTTGACGAACAAGGAGTTCCGGCGTACGGAAATCGTTTGCTTGACCCGGTGTATCACTCTGTCGTTCATCGATGTATCCCCTTTCCCATATGCAATGTGTCCGAAATTATGCAATTCGTCCGATCCCGTAAGAGCGCTTACAAAGTGACGTATTGGCGATAGCCGCAGCCCGCCCCGCCGGAGTATTGTCGACGTAAGCCCATTGTAGCAACAGGCGAGAACGTTTCGCAACAAAAGAAATGGGAAAAGAGGAGGGGAACCATTGGACGCGAACCGGATGACGGAAAGCTTGCCGCATCAAACCGTGCGCATGAATGCGAGCGGACGCTCTCCGTTCGTCAAACGATTTCGCGAGAGCCGCTTTTTGCTGCTGCTCGTACTGCCGTGTTTCGTTTATTTCATCTTGTTTCACTACATTCCGATGTTCGGCATCGCGATTTCGTTCCAGAGGTACAATTTGTTCAAAGGCATTTGGCACAGCGAGTGGGTCGGATTTCACTACTATGAGATGTTTTTCAGCAATCCGGACTTTTTCAAGCTGCTGCGCAACACGTTCCTGCTGGGGCTGTACCGGATCGTTTTCGGCTTTCCCGCGCCGATCCTGCTCGCCCTGCTGCTGAACGAGCTGAGGAGCGCCGTATTCCGGAGACTGGTGCAGTCGGTCAGCTATTTGCCCCATTTCATCTCGAACGTCGTCGTAGTCAGCATGATCATCGTATTTCTGTCGCCCTCCGGCGGCCTGGTCAACCGGCTCATCGAAATGGTCGGCTTCGAGTCCGTCAATTGGCTCATGTCCCCGGACTGGTTCCGCACGATATACGTGGGCTCGGGCATTTGGCAAGGGATAGGCTGGTCGTCGATCATCTACTTGGCGGCGCTGACCGCGATCGATCCGCACTTGTACGAGGCCGCGGAGATGGACGGGGCCGGGCGTTTCCGCAAAATGGCCTATGTCTCGCTGCCCGGCATCATGCAGACGGTCGTCGTGCTGCTTATTCTGGAAATCGGGCACGTGCTCGGCGTCGGGTTCGAGAAAGTGTTCCTGCTGTACAATCCGGCGACCTACGAGACTGCCGATATAATAAGCACGTACGTGTACCGGGTCGGCTTGGTGCAGGGCAATTACAGCTACGCGGCCGCGATCGATCTATTTACCGGAATCGTCAACCTGGCGTTTCTGCTCGGGGCCAACTATGTGAGCCGAAGGCTCGGGGAGAACAGCTTATGGTAGAGGGGGCGTTCGGGGCATGAAAAGGAAAGTCGGCTTGTTCGATATCGTCAACGGTTTGCTCATGCTGTTGCTGCTGATCGTTACGGTATATCCGTTCGTGTATATGATCGCCGTATCGTTCAGCGACAGCGTGTCGGTCATGAAAGGAAATGTGTATGTTTGGCCGAAAGGTTTTAATACGGACATGTACCGGATCGTGCTGAACGATCCGCGCATATGGAACGGCTACCGCAATACGATTCTGTACACGGTTACGGGCACGGCAGTCTCGCTCGTATTCACGTCGATGGCCGCCTATGCGCTGTCCAAGCGCAAAATGCTGTTCCATAAGCCGCTTACCGTCCTGATCGTCATCACGATGTTTTTCAGCGGGGGGATGATTCCGACGTTTCTGGTCGTGAAGAGTCTCGGACTCGTCGATACGTTTTGGGCTATGATCGTGCCCGGAGCGATCAGCGCCTGGTATTTGATCATGATGCGGACGTTTTTCGCCGGGCTGCCGCAGGAGCTGGAGGAAGCGGGTAAAATGGACGGCCTGAACGACATCGGCTTGTTTATCCGCATCGCGCTGCCTCTGTCCCGGGCGGTGCTGGCCACGATCGGTCTGTTCTATGCGGTAGGCATATGGAACAATTTCTATACGCCGCTGCTTTATTTGCGCAATCCGGATTTGGTGCCTTTGCAGGTTATTTTGCGCAACCTCGTGCTGGCGGGCCAGACGAACATGGACGGCTCGTTTACGCTGGGGAAGGATCAGGTGATCGTCGAGGAGTCGCTGAAGTATGCGACGATACTCGTAGGGACGCTGCCGATCCTGGTTACGTATCCGTTCCTGCAAAAGTATTTCGTCAAAGGCGTAACGGTCGGATCTCTGAAAGGATAAACCGAATCGATAAACCGAATGGATTCCGAAGGGAGGAAGGCGTTCTTCGTTCCGGTACGGGAGCGGGAGGGCGCCGAAAGGAATGAAAAAAGCGATTGCGGCATTGACGGTACTGATGCTGGCGGGAATAACGGCCGGCTGCGGCGGAGGGGGAGGCGCCGGGGGAGACGGCGGCAAGAGCGGGGAAGGGACGGCGAACGGCGATCCGGGCACGGGCGCGAGCACGAGTTTATCGATGCTGGTGGGGAGCCAGTCGAACTGGACATACTCCAAGGACAAGCCGATCTGGAAGGCGATCCGGGAGAAGACGAATGTCGACATTCAAGGCCAGGTTCCTCCCGGGGACAATTACAACGAAGCGCTCAACCTGACGATCGCGACGGGCAACATGCCGGATCTGATGTTCATGGGCAGCTTCGTCACCGCGAATAAATACGGACAGCAGGGCGCGCTTGCGAACATTATGGACTATATCGACCTGATGCCCAACTTCAAAAGCTGGCTGGGCAAATATCCGGAGCTGAAGGAGCGCTACACGTCCGCGGAAGGCAAAATGTTCATGTTCCCGAACGAAGGCTTCGGTCAAGGCGAGCGGATCGGCTGGCTGTATCGGGAGGATGTGTTCAAGAAGCATAACCTCGCACTGCCGGACAGCTACGACGAGCTGTACGAGACGCTCAAGAAGCTGAAGCAGCTGTACCCGGACAGCTACCCGTTCGTCACGCGCGGAGCGTTCGGCACGATTTCCCGGATGGCGCCGCAGTTCGAGACGTACAACGACGTCTATTACGATTTCGACAAGAAGGAATGGCGGTACGGTCCTACCGAGGAAAATTACAAGAAGCTGGTCCAGTTCCTGAACAGGCTGTACAAGGAGGGCCTGATGCCGCCCGACTGGCTGACGGTCAAGGGCAAGCAGTTCGACGATTTTATCGCCAACAACAAAGCGTTCGTCTTCCTCGACTATCTCGTCATGGATTATTACAACGTGCCGCTGCGCAAAGACAACCCGCAGTTCAACATGCTGTTCATGCCGCCCCCGGCGGGCTTCGCGGGAGCGAAACGGCTAAATATCAACATCAATACGGTAGATTCGGGCATGACCGTATCGTCGACCTCGAAGAAAATCAAAGAAACGATGAAATATATGGATTTCTTCTATAGCGAGGCGGGAAGAGAGCTGTCCAGCTGGGGCGTTAAAGGCGTCACTTACGAAGAGTCGAACGGAACGAAAAAATATATCGACTCGTTCAAGACGATGTCCGATTTGCGCGAGAAGCCGGGCTTGCTCAATTACGGCACGTATACGTGGATCGACTACAACGCTTTGCTGACGCTCAGCGGCAAGGAGACTAAGGAAGCGTATGCCGTAGTCGGCAAATACGATTCCAAGCTGCAGCCGAAGCCGGCCTTGACCGAGAAGGAGAACGAGGTGCTGACTACGGTCGGGCAATCGGTCTCGAAGCACCGCGAGGAGAATATAACCAAGTTTATTATCGGCGAGAAAGGCATGGATCAATGGGATGCCTATGTCAACGAAGCGAAGAAGCTTGGAGCCGAGCAAGTGATCAAGGTGTACAAAGATGCTTACGACCGGGTATTGAAAGCGAAGTAGCCGGACGGCTGCTTCTGGTGCATGTAAGCATGTATTCAATCTGAGGCATCGGCTTAATCGGCGGATACATGAGCTGAAGGAACAAATTGCGCAATGACGTCCACGTTCAACTTATACCCGGACGCGTGCTAGAAAAAGCACGACCCAGAAATAGAGGAACGCTTTTCCGTTAAGGTCAAAGCTACAGGATGCCGCACGGAAATAACGGAACGATGTTCCGTTAAATCGTTACACTTCGGAAAGCATAGACCCGCATGAAACAAAATAACGGAATCAGGTTCCTTTATTTCGCGGTCTGTCCTTATTTTTAAGTAAATAACGTACTGAAATTCCGCTATTCTCCGAATCGGGTTCGCTCGAATTAGCTCTGGATAAACGGCAATGGATAATAGATTCGAGCCGGAGAAGAGGAGTACCGGAAAGCGGCTGGAACCAGAGGGTAGAGCCTATTGGGACAAAGCAGTAATAGAAACGGCAAAACCTCCAAATCCACTAAATTAAGCGGGAATGAAATCCACTAAATTAAGCGGGGATGGAGGTTTATAGCGGGCGCTTAAAGTCAGGAAATCACTTTTGGAACAGCTCTTTCGCTGCCGGTCCCACAGCCCGCCAATCCGGCGGGTTCGTGCATTTTCCAGCATCGCATGCACCGGCCGGTCATGTCGATAATTGCGCCGGCGGGGAAGCGAACGCGGCATCGGGATGCCGGGTCACGCTGCGGTACTGCAATGGAGTCGTGTTTTCGTTCTTCTTGAATACTTTCGCGAAATAGTTCGGGTCGGGGTACCCGATCCGATCGGCAATCGCCTGAACGGATAGCTCGGTATCGCTTAGCAGCCGCCGGGCCTGCTCCATCCGCTGCCGGGTAATCGCGGCGCTAATGTTGTCCCCCGTCCACTCCCGATATACCGCGCTTACGGAGCTCGGGGATAGGCATAGCTCGGCCGCAACGGAGTATACGGTAAATTCGGGATCGCCGTATTTGCAAGAGATCAGGCTGTTCACGCATTCGACGACGAACATGGCTCTCGATCGTTTCCGTTCGATGGCGTACTGCGTCACATCGTCGATCAAATCATGCACGAGATCGTGCAGCTCGGCTTTCGTCTTCGCTTGGGCGAACCGCTCCCATATTTGCTCCGGGGGCAGCCCCTGATAGTCCGTATGCAGCCCCGACGATTTGCCGGCTTCGAGCAGCACGGCGACAAGCTTGGAGCCGATGTCTCGGACGACGTGGTCGCGAGCGGAGCGGAGGCTTTGGAAAGCGCTTTCGAAAAATGCGTTAAACGAATCCGGTTCTCCTAGCTTCAGCTGCTCGACCCATTTATCCCTCATATGGGCGTCGTCCAGTGTTTTATGGAAGCGGTCGCGCAGCTTGCGTTCCTGCGAGAGGCGTCCGATCCGGCCGGCCAGCTGGTCCAGCTTGGTCTTATGTAGGGGCTTCAATATATAGTCGGTAAATCCGTAGCGAATGGCGGTTCGGGCATATGCAAAATCTTGAAAGTCGGTCAGCATGATCAGCGATACGTCGGGGAGCAGCTTATGCAGCCGCTCGGCCAGCTCGGGTCCGTCCACGACGGGCAGCCGGACGTCGGCGATGATCAGGTCGGGCTGTTGTTCCAGCGCTATTTCCAGAGCTTCTTTCCCGTTGGAGCATTCGGCCAAAATTTTCGCATCCAGCCGCTCCCAAGGAACCAGCCTTCTAAGGCTGCCGCAAACGGACGGCTTATCATCCGCAATCAACACTTTCAGCACGGTTAGGCTGCCTCCATTCCTAAGAGGTTACAAAGCCATTATACTATTCGGGGAACGGTTTTTAAAGAGGGAAAAGGTTGCTTTGGAAAAATATGAAAGGCTTGAATTCACCAACCTCGTTTAATGAATCCATTCTCTTTTTGATTTTCTCGGCAACGCGAAAGCTTAACCATATCCGATTATCCAGTGGAAACGGCATTCAAGCTTGCACTACAATAAGGAGGGCTACCGTCTGTCGTGCGGAAGACGGGCTTTTTTTATGAAGCGGTTATAGGAGGAGGCTGAGCTCTCGCTATGAATGGCAAGGGAACGGAAGCGGCGGACCGCAAGGCGAAAATCGTGCTGGAATCGGCCGGCCTGGAGATAGCCGAAAGCTTCTATTGCGGCGTATTGGGCTGGGAGCGGGAAGCGGCGAAGCATACCGGCGGCGGGAAAGGGCATGCTTGGCTGCGTATGCCGGACGGGGAGCTGGCGCTGCTGGTCGATTCGGGCAAGGCGGGGAAAGGGGAAGTCGGTACGGATCAGGAGGCGGAAGCCTCCCGAATTAAGCCCGGGGACCGTTTCTACATAAGAATAACGGAGGCGTACGGTTCGTTGGACCCGCTGAAGAGGCGGGCCGAGGCCGTCAGGGCCGTCGATGGGGACGAGCTCGAGCCGAACTGTTGGCGCACCTTAAGCTTGCGAACGCCGGAAGGCTATAAAATTGCATATTGGCAGGAGTTCGAAGCGTCGGAAGAAGACATTGTCGCCATGTATGCCGCCGGGCCGGACAGGCTCGAGGCGGCGCTTGCCGGCTTGGACGAAGACGGACTGGACGAGGCGATTGCGCCCGGCAAGTGGACGATCCGGCAGCAGGTGCTGCATCTGGTCGATTTGGAGCTGGCGGCCGCCCATAAGCTCAAATATATAGTGGCAGACCCGGAGCCGGGCCGCGCCTACGTGTCGAGCCGGTTCGGGCAGGACGCCTGGGCGGAGGGCATGCGGTACGACCGGCGTCCCATCGCGACCGAGGTAGCTTTGTTCCGGCTTCTGCGCGAGCATATCCTGATCGTCTGCAGCCATATTCCGGGCGCGCTGCACAGAAGCGTTGTCGTCGGTGGAGGGCGGACGGAGACGGCGCTCCGATTGATGAAATCGATGGCGGGCCACGCGAATGCGCATATTCGCCGGATCGCCGACATACGGGCAAAGCGTTGTTAAGCGCCTGAAAGAGACTAAACGGGCAAAGAGAGGAGAGAGAACGATTGGATATTTTGGAGCATAACCGGATTGCCTGGAACAAAAACGTGGACACCGGCATCGAATGGACCAAGCCGGTGAGCAAGGAGGTCATCGACAGGGCGAGGAACGGAGAATGGGAGATGCTCCTCACCCCGACCCGTCCGGTTCCGCGAGCATGGTTCCCGCCGTTGAACGGCTTGAGGGTGCTCTGTCTCGCTTCCGGTGGCGGTCAGCAAGGACCGGTGCTCGCAGCCGCCGGAGCCGATGTGACCGTATTCGATTACTCGGAGAAGCAGCTGGAGCAGGACCGATACGTGGCCGAGCGGGATGGTCTGACGATCAATACCGTCCGGGGCGACATGGCGAACTTGGCATGCTTCGCGGACGGATCGTTCGATTTTATCGTGCATCCGACCTCCAACGTATTTGCCGAATCCATTATTCCGGTATGGAAGGAAGCGGCCAGAGTGCTGAGAGACGGAGGCATTCTATTATCCGGCTTCGTCAACCCGCTCGTGTATATTTTTGATGTTGAGGCGGAGGAACGGGGAGTATTGGAGGTCAAGCATACGATTCCGTACTCGGATGCCGCGGATTTGCCGGAGGAGCGGCTGGCCGCCCATATTCGGGAAGGTGCAGCGCTTGAATTCGGTCATTCGCTGCAAGACCAGTTGAAAGGTCAGACCGATGCCGGCTTCGTCATCGCCGACTTTTACGAGGACGGTTATGGAGGGAAAAGCCTGCTGGACCGGTATATCAGTACGTTTATGGCGACTAAAGCGGTGAAGCTAAAGCTTTAGCGGGAAGTGGGGAAGTGCCGGAAGGGTAAGGAGTGCAGGAAGTGCAGGAAGTGCAGGAAGTGCAGGAAGTGC